>URHG01000007.1 GCA_900547555.1 uncultured Porphyromonadaceae bacterium
GAAGGAAAAGAGTATTACTTTTATCGTATCGAAGAAAACGACGTTCTCGACAGCATCGGGTTGAAATTCGATGTTACTCCCGATGTCATCAGGCAATACAACCCCGAAATAAAACAAGCACCACTCACCGAGGGGCACTTGTTGATTATTCCCGTACGGTACAATACGGCGCAGATAGCCAATGCCCAAAAGACATTCAATCATGTCGTCGCTAGCGGGGAAACGCTTTATTCGCTCTCCCGTATGTATGGCATATCGATAAACCGTATCACAGCGCTCAATCCGGGAGCAGATGAAGTCATAAAAATAGGCGATACACTGAGAATTCCCCAAAATGCCATTGTCGGCAATCCCATACAATCGCAAGATGCCTATGTCTATCACACCGTAGCACAAGGGGAAACTCTCTACTCCCTGTCAAAGAGATACCGTACTACGGTAAATAACATACTGAAAGAAAATCCCGGTATCACACCGCAAACTCTACCGGTAGGAGAAGTAATACGCATTGCCTCCGACAATAAAGAATTGACAAAACCTCAACCTAAACCGGAAATCTTTTATTACAAGATAAAAGGCCGCAAAGAAACCATCGAAAGCATTGCCGAAGAATTCAATGTAACGGTCGATGAAATACTCGCTGTAAACAATGGAAAGAACAAAGTACAACGAGGAAATACGATCGCCATTCCCAAGAAAAATACCCAAACCGAAGTTTCTCAAACGCCCCCTGTCCAACTCAAAAGAAAAGAAAAAGCCGAAGGAGCGCCTTATAATATAGCTCTTATCCTGCCATTCATGACAGATAAGCCTCTCGATACAAGATCAACACTCTATACCGAATTTTATCAGGGTTTCCTTCTGGCAGCCGACAGTATGAAAAGAGCCGGTATGTCTCTCAATATCTACGCCATAGACACCCGTGGCAATCATCAATATGTCAAATCGCAACTTGACTTGCTGGCCGATAAAGATCTCGATCTGATTATCGGCCCGGTCGAAGATGACGACATCTCTTCCGTCGCACAATTTGCAAAAAAGCACGATATCAATATGGTAAATCCGTTTGCCGTAAAAAATATAGAAGCAGAACGCAATGACAAAGTATTCCAATGCAACATACCGCATGAGAACCTATATACGCAAAGCCGAGAAAAAATCATCGAAGAAATAAACGGCCGATATGTCGTCTTCATTATCGACGACAGCGGAAAAGAAAACAGTAAAAACAGTTACCTCGACCTCATCAAAAAAAGCCTCTTGCAACAAGAACGAGATTTTGTCGAAATCTCCCTGGGACAAGACCCATATATGGAGACTTTCAGCGAAATGGTTCCGGGTGCAACCGACATCATGTTCCTCACCAACGCATCAAGTCGTAGTTCGGTAGGAAAAGTATTGGCACCTTTAAGTAAACTGAAAGAAGAAAAGCCTTACCTGAATATTTCGCTTTATGGATATCCCGAATGGCAACTCTATACCAAAGAATATATCAACCAGTTCCACCAACTGAATACCACTTTCTTCTCCCGTTTCTATACCCTACCTACCGACTCGGCTTCGATGGAAATACAAGACAAGTTCTTGTTTTGGTTTCACAGGGATATGTTGCCGGCCAATCCCCAACATGTCTTGTTGGGCTACGATACGGGACTTTTCTTTATGACGGCCCTGCAACAGCTCGGCCGCTGTTTCGATCGGGAGATACAGACATTGGCATATCCCGGAATACAAACGGGATATCACTTCCAACGTATCAATAATTGGAGCGGATTCAACAACAACAATATCTACTTCATACGCTTCAAACCTTCACTCGAAATCGTACGAGAAACGATCACCGAATAATATCCACTCATGAAACGACTATCCAGCATCGGATTCCTTCTCATCTTATTCCTGTCTCTCTGTGCACAGTCTCATGCCCAGAGACGATACAACAACTACCGTTCGTTATCGGTCGGTGTCAAAGGCGGTGCAACTTTTTCGAAAGTCAATTTCAGACCATCGGTACGGGAAAGTTTTCTTCCCGGCATGACCGCTGGCGTATCGGTACGATATATCGAAGAAAAGTTTTTCGGTATCATAGGGGAAGTAAATTTCTGTCAGTTCGGCTGGCAAGAAGACTTTTCCAAACAAATTCCGAATACTTACGAATACAGTCATACGATGAACTATATTACCGCCGCCATGCTCTCTCATATCTTTTTCGGAAATGAACCCATTCGGGGGTTCATCAATATGGGACCGCAAATCGGTGTATACGTATCCGACAACTATTCTTCCAATTTCGATATTTACGAGTTACCGAATTTTTCCGAAAGTTGGGAAACGGGACAATATTACGAACCGATTCAAACAAAATTCGATTACGGTATAACCGCAGGTATCGGCCTCGAACTAAAACTGAAAAAACACAGTATCATTCTTGAAGGCCGTTACTATTACGGGCTGAACGACTTTTTCGAGAACAGTAAAGGCAAAGACGCCTATTTTTCCGCTTCGGCGCACCAACAAATATCGGCAGCCATCTCCTATATGTTTCATATCAAATAAGAAGCACAATAAAAATAAAACGATAAAGGAGGGCAGTATTTTATACTGCCCTCCTTTATCATTTTTTATTATCCCTTATTATTGTACCGACAAATGCTGACGAGTCATTTTGCGTATATGGTACAACAAAGCAACAACGGCTATAATAAATGCAACTGTATCGGCTGCAGGAATACTCCACCAAACACCGTTGGTCCCATAAAAACGGGGTAATATCAACAGACAAGGTATCAAAAACAACAACTGCCTCGAAAGAGACAAGAAAATAGAAATCTGCGATTTTCCGATCGATTGGAAAAACTGTGTTATTACGATCTGCAAACCGACAATAGCAAATGCAGCACTCATTATACGCAAACCGTTGCGGGAAACGACCAACAACTCGGGGCTGTCGGTAAAGAAACCTACGATCACGCCGGGAATCAACTCATTTGCCAAAAAACCGATTGTTGTAATACAACCGCCGAAAATCAATCCATAATGCAATGTCTGCCTTACTCTGTCAAAACGGTTGGCCCCATAATTATAACCGATAATAGGTTGCATACCTTGCGTCAACCCCATAACGACCATGACGAAAAGAGTAAGCATACGATTGACAATACCGTAGGCTCCAATCGCCATATCTCCACCATAATTCTGTAATGTCGTATTGATGATTATTACCACGATACATGCGCAAGAATTCATGAGAAAGGGCGACATTCCGATACTCAAAATAGAGGCTATAATACGACGGTGAAGTTTGAAACAACCTTTTTTAAAGGAAATGAAACTCTTTTTATTCAAAAAATGCGCCAAAACCCAAACCAAACCTGTCAATTGCGCTATGGCCGTCGCCATAGCTGCACCGCGAATTCCCCAATCCATGACAAAAATGAATATAGGCGCAACAATCACATTGACCGCAACTGTAAGAAAGGACGAAAGCATCGCTTTCTTAGGATAACCTGTCGCACGCATCAGGTTATTCAGTCCGACAAACAAATACGCAATAGGATTGGCTATCAGTATAACCTGCATAAAATCCCGAGCATAAGGCAATGTTTCGTGGCTCGCCCCAAAAAACAGCAAAATAGGGTCAAGAAAAATAAGGGTTACAATTGTAACAAGCAACCCGTTCGCAAGCAACAAAATAGCCGCATTATGCAAAACAAAGGTCGCCCTTTGAATATCTTTCTGTCCCATATATATGGAACTTATCGTTGCAGCTCCTACCCCCACAAGGGTACAAAATGCAATAATGAGATTCATCAAAGGAAAAGTAATGGCAAGACCGGCGATAGCCATCGCCCCCACGCCATGCCCGATAAAAATACTGTCGATAACATTATACAACGACACTACGGTCATGGCGATGATAGCCGGTAAAGAATACTCTACCAATAATTTTCCGATAGGAGCCGTACCCAATATTTGAGGAGACTGTTTATTCGACATAAATCATCTTTTTCTTTAAATCCTTTAACGGCCGCAAAGGTACAAATTATTTGTGTAGTCGGGCGATTTTTATTTCCTTTGCAGCGTTAAACAAATACAATAAAGTCCGATGGATACGACTATCGCCGCCCTTTTCGATTTAGACGGAGTCATTATCGACACCGAGCCTCAATACAGTGTTTTTTGGGATAAGACCGGTGCCGAATATTTACACGACACCGACCATTTCGGCATGAAAATCAAAGGAAATACGTTGCGCCAGATTTTCGACCTTTTTTTTGCCGGGCATGAAGATTGGCAAAAACAAATAGCCTCGGATCTTCTGAAATGGGAGAAATCCATGCATTTCGACCTGATACCGGGAATTCTCGAATTTTTAAAAGCATTACGTGATAATCATATCCGCACTGCGATTGTTACCAGTTCGGACAACGAAAAATTAGACAGCCTGTGGCAGGCACACCCCGAACTTAAAGGATATTTCGATACAATTATATCGGCCGATGACATTACCCGTTCGAAACCCGATCCCGAAGGTTATCTTTTGGCCGCACACAGATTGGGAGTGAAACCTGAAAAAGCTTTCGTTTTCGAAGATTCCCGAGCCGGATTGCAGGCTGGTCGCGCAGGCGGCATGACGGTCATCGGCGTAGCAACCACCCTCTCTGCCGATGAAATAATACCCCTCGCCGATCGCGTCATCAATGATTTTACAGGAATATCTCCTCAGGAAATTTTAGTATAACGTTTCTCCTGTTTATCCGGGAAAATTCTTCACCACTCAAAAATCACGGACAATCGGGGTGATGATAACGACCTTTCTTTTCTGAAATACGGCCATATTCAATAGCCCTCACGGGACAACGGTGTATACAAGCCAAGCATTGAACGCACCCTTTCTTCTTCCATCGGGGACGACCTTCCCGATCTCCCGAAATCGTTTTTGTAGGGCATATTCGGATACATTTTCCACATGCCGTACAAGCATCGGTTACACGAAACGAATTTCCCGAACAAACGTATTTCCTGAACAATGGATATACGAGACTTTTCAATCCCGGTAACTTTCCCGAACCGTACAACCGATGCGCTCCCCCTCGTCTTACTGCTTCGACTATGGCTTGTACACGGGCAGAAGCCGCATTTAACTTTTCCTCTGCAACAGACGGTGCGTCGACATCGAACCCGGGCAGTAAAATATAATTATTCGGCATCTGTACAGAAAAAGCGGATGTCAGCCGCAAACCTTTACGATGCAACATTTTATCGACGATTTTATCTGTCCGACCACAATCGTCCCCACATACGCATACTATATATATCGGTTGACCGGTATAATCATCGGTAACAAATCCATCGATAAAATCAAACATTGGGACAGCCGGCCCCCATGAATGGACGGGGAAAACAAGAAACAACGGTTCTTTATCCGAAAAAACAGATAAGCGACTCCCCTCTTCTTTCCGAGATACCACCGAATGTAACGACATGCCGAAAGCATCGGCCAACTGCCGGGCGACCCACAAAGAATTTCCTGTTGCCGAAAAATAAAAGACCATAACTACTCGATAGCAAAAGTATTCACAACCTTCCGCAAGGCAACCAAGCGACTCAGCAAGGAATCCAATCGATGAAGAGGTAGCATATTGGCGCCATCGGATTTCGCTTTTTCAGGCTCCGGGTGCGTTTCCATAAAAAGACCATCTACCCCGACCGCCACACCGGCCCGGGCTATCGTCTCGATAAGACGGGGCATTCCGCCGGTTACCCCGCACGTCTGATTGGGTTGCTGCAAAGAGTGCGTTACATCAAGCACTACGGGGAAACCGCTCGCCTGCATTTCGGGAATACCTCGGTAATCGACAATCAAATCCTGATAACCGAATGTCGTACCTCGTTCGGTAAGCATGACATGATTATTGCCGGCTTCGACGACTTTATCTGCTGCAAACTGCATGGCTTCGGGCGAAAGGAACTGTCCTTTTTTTATATTCACTATTTTCCCCGTTCGAGCCGCAGCCAGCAACAAATCGGTCTGTCTGCATAAAAATGCGGGTATTTGCAACACATCGACATATTCGGCTGCCATAGCAGCTTCATCGGCCGTATGAATATCGGTTACCACCGGAATACCGAATGTCTCACGTATCTTACGCAATATGCGCAACGCCTTTTCATCGCCAATACCCGTGAATGAATCGATACGGGAGCGATTGGCTTTACGGTATGAACCTTTGAATATATAGGGAATCTTCCACTTATCGGTAATTTTTACGATAGTCTCGGCTATATGCATAGCCATTTCTTCTCCTTCGATAACGCAAGGACCGGCCAATAGAAAAAACATTCCGGAACCGGTATGTTTCAGTTGTTCGATTTGGGGATACATCGTTTTTTATTTAACTATGTTATTTTTCATCATATTCATCACATGTAACGTATGGCAAGCAACCAATCCTGCTGTTTCGGTACGTAAACGGGTATCGCCCAACGATATGGGGCGAAAACCGTTTGTCACGGCCAAATCAACTTCTTCGGGACTGAAATCGCCCTCGGGTCCTATCAATATCACGGCATCGTGCCCCGGCTTGTAACAATCGGTCAACAATACCCGTTCATCGTCCCGGCAATGAGCGATATATTTTTCGCCATCGAACGGACGTTCGACAAAATGTCGAAAATCGGTCATTTCATCGAGACGGGGGCATACGGCTTTGAGCGATTGCTTCATCGCCGAAACGAGTATTTTCCGCAACCGATCGGTTTTCAGTTCCTTCCTCTCGGAAAAACGACAAAGCAACGGCGTTATCGAGTCGATACCTACCTCGGTACATTTCTCGGCAAACCATTCCATACGATCGATATTCTTGGTTGGGGCAATAGCGATATGCACCTTAAATTTCCATGACGGAGGCGTCGGAATCGTCTCGACAATTTCTACGGCACAACGCTTCGGGTGAGCCAAAGATATAACCGCTTTATAAAAAGTTCCCATGCCATCGGCCAGTAATATTTCCGCTCCTTCGGGCAACCGCAACACTTTTACGCAGTGATGGGATTCTTCTTCGGGCAATTCACGGACAATGGCAATATCCGGGGTATAAAATATATGCATCTTTCTATTTTTTGAGATATGCTATTCCGGCTTTCCAAACCGAGCAAGCTCCGATAATGCTTACTGCGCAAAGATACGAAATAGTACCGATTATTTTCAGAAATACAGAGTGATCTTTCACGGGATACACCCTACCCCTTATCGGGAAAGAGATTTTCCAACAAGTACAAATCATACTCCCTCTCTTCACTCATGATGGAAGCGAATCCTCTCCCGAGCGCCGTTTCAGTTCCTGCTGTATGCGAGAAGCCTGCTCATATTCTTCTTTATCGACGGCTTGTTGTAAACGCCTTTTCAATTCTTCCGTACTATACGACTCGATAGAAAATTTTTTTACCGGAATATCTGTCTCCGTATCTGTATTTTTTCCCGACGATATTTCTATGGGATCGGGGGTAATTCCCGCACTATCCAATATAGAACGTGTCGTAAATATAGGCGCATGCATACGCATGGCCAATGCTATCGCATCGGACGCGCGAGCATCGATATGTACTTCTCTGTCTCCATCATTAAAAATCATTTCGGTCGAGAATAGTCCGTCCTCGTAATGATATATAAATATCTCTTGCAACTGTATACCGAAAGCCTTGGAAAACGAAGAAAACAAATCATGCGTAAGAGGTCGTTGAGGGACAACCCGCTGTATGAACGCCATAATAGATTGAGCCTCGGCCAGCCTAATGGCAATAGGCAGCTGCCGTACACCGCCCTCCTCTATCATTATCAAAATATAGGTTTCGGGGTGCGTTCGATTATATGTAATGCCTAAAACGTTTAACGCCACTTTTTCATTCATATCGGTTTCGTTTTTCTTTATAACGATTTTATCCCGTAATCAGTTGTAAAAGAGTATATAATAAAACTCCGACTCATCTCATTGTACCGTATCTTTCTCGATTGTAACCAAACAACCTACCGTAACAAGGTCTACCAACTTTTCTACATCTCTGTTGTGAAGACGTATGCAACCTTCGCTACAACGAGTCCCGATCGACTCGGGAAAACAAGTACCGTGTATCCCTATTCCTGTAAACCCTCTCACACCTAATCTGATAAAATAAGGGCCATAAGCTTTTTCGATAAGACCTTTACCATCACAGAAATCATGAGCCCAACGGGAAGAGTTCTGTATCTGAGTAATCGGGAAACAGCCTTCGGGAGTACGATTGTCGCCTTTCTTCTGCTTGTTTCCCAGTTCCTTGCCACAACCTATCATACAACGCAACAATACTTGCCCGCCGACACTATAAACCGTAAGTTCCATATCCGATTTCGATATGTGAACATAATTCGATGACTTTTCCTGTGCCGACAGATTTATTCCGCACACAGACAAAAGCAGTGCCAGCATACACAGATATATCGCTCTCGAATAAAAAGCCATAACCTTCCTAAATTTACAAATTTATTTTCGTGTGTAAATATAGCAATAATATTTACCCTCTACTCAATATTTCGCCTTTATTCACCCCTATTTTCTCTTTTTTATTACCTTTGTCTTCTTAAATATTTTATTCCGATAATGCACGTTAAAGAAATTCTCGACAACAGAATTATGGTTCTCGACGGAGCCATGGGAACCATGATCCAGCAATACGGCCTTACCGAAAAAGATTTCAGAGGAGAAAGATTTTCCGATACCGGCATTTTGCAAAAAGGGAACAACGACCTGCTTTGCCTCACCCAACCGCAAATCATCACAGCAATACACAAGGCATATCTCGATGCCGGAGCAGACATCATCGAAACCAACTCTTTCAACTCCACACGCATATCGATGGACGACTACGGAATGCAAGAGCATATTGCAGAAATAAATTTCGAAGCGGCTCGAATTGCCCGAAATATCGCAGACGACTATACAAGAAAAACTCCTGACAAACCCCGATTCGTTGCAGGCTCGGTTGGCCCGACCAACAAGACTTGTTCCATGTCTCCCGACGTCAACAATCCGGCTTTCCGCGCATTGACATTCGACGATCTCGCCGAGGCATATCGGGAACAAATAACGGCACTTATCGATGGCGGCGTAGATTTACTCCTCATCGAAACGATTTTCGATACCCTTAATGCCAAAGCCGCATTGTACGCAGCCGCCGAATCCATGCAAGAAAGAAAGAAAAATATCCCCATCATGCTCTCGGTTACTCTCTCCGATATAGGTGGACGTACTTTATCGGGGCAAACGCTGGACGCATTTCTCGCCTCGGTACGACATGCAGATATTTTATCGATAGGACTGAATTGTTCTTTCGGTGCCCGAGACATGAAACCTTTCCTGAAACAACTGGCAGAAACAGCACCATACTACATCTCGGCCTACCCCAATGCAGGATTGCCCAACCGTTTCGGGCAATACGATGAAACACCCGAAACAATGGCTGCTCAAATCAAGGAGTTCATAGATGAAGGTCTGGTCAATATCATCGGAGGCTGTTGCGGAACGACACCCGAACATATCTCCGCCATCGCTCAACTGGTAACAGACGCCACTCCCCATCGTCCGCATATAAAGGAAAACATACTCTGCTTATCGGGCTTGGAGGAATTGAAAATTATTCCCGAGAATAATTTTATCAATGTCGGTGAACGGTGCAACGTGGCCGGTTCTCGTAAATTCTTACGACTGATTTCGGAGAAAAAATACGATGAAGCTCTGGGGATAGCCCGCAAACAAGTGGAAGACGGAGCACAAATCATCGACATCAATATGGACGACGCCATGCTCGATGCACAAAACGAAATGGTAACGTTCCTGAATCTCATTGCTTCGGAACCCGAAATTTGCCGTGTTCCGATCATGATAGATTCTTCGAAATGGCCAGTCATTCTCGCCGGACTGAAATGCATACAAGGAAAAGGTATCGTCAATTCCATCAGTCTGAAAGAAGGTGAAGAAACATTCCTCGCTCATGCCCGCATCATACACAGGCTCGGAGCCGCTATGGTCGTAATGGCTTTTGACGAAACAGGTCAGGCCGACAGTTACGACCGTAAAATTGCCGTTTGTAAAAGAGCTTACGACTTGCTCGTACACAATGGAATCAACCCCAATGATATTATTTTCGACCCCAATGTTCTGGCTCTCGCCACCGGTATCGAAGAGCACCTCAATTACGGCACGGACTTTATACGAGCCGTAAAATGGATAAAAGAAAACCTCCCGGGAGCAAAAGTAAGCGGGGGTATCAGCAACTTGTCTTTTTCATTCCGAGGCAACAATTACATACGCGAAGCCATGCACGCAGTCTTTTTGTTCCATGCCATACGCGCAGGAATGGATATAGCCATCGTCAATCCCGCAACGACAGTCGCATACGCCGATATTCCCCGGGAACTGCTCGCCTGCATCGAAGATGTCATCTTCAACCGACGCCCCGACGCGACTGAACGGCTAATAGAGGCTGCGGAATCTCTTAAAAACGAATCGGTACAAAGCACCCATACCCCACAAACCGACATACGCGACGAAATGTCTCTCGACGAACGGCTCGAATACGCTCTCGTCAAAGGCTCGACAGACCGACTCGACGCCGACCTGCATGAAGCCCTGTCGGTATACGGTAATGCCGTAAAAATCATCGAAGGGCCGTTGATGAACGGAATGAACCGAGTGGGGAAACTTTTCGGTGAAGGAAAAATGTTTCTTCCGCAAGTGGTAAAAACTGCTCGTACCATGAAACAGGCCGTTGCTATTTTGCAACCCTATATTCCCATACAAAAAGAGAGTTCCCGGAAAAACGGTAAATTTCTCTTGGCTACCGTCAAAGGAGATGTGCATGACATAGGAAAAAACATCGTCGCCGTCGTACTCGGTTGCAACAACTACGACATTATAGATCTCGGCGTCATGGTTCCTGCCGAAACAATCATAGAAACCGCCATACGGGAAAAAGTAGATATAATAGGTGTAAGCGGTCTTATTACTCCGTCTCTTGAAGAGATGTGCCGCATTGCCGAAGCCATGGAAAAAGCGGGGCTGCAAATTCCGCTTATGGTCGGAGGCGCAACAACCTCGAAATTACACACCGCCGTAAAAATAGCCCCATGTTACAGCGGCCCTGTAATCCATACACGCGATGCCGCACAAATTCCTACTGTTGCGGCCCAATGGCTCAATCGGCAAACACGAGAAAAATTCTTATTGGAATTGCGACGTGAACAAGCCGAATTACGCCACTCTATCGAAAACCGGCAAGAAGCGTTGGTTTCTTATCCGGAGGCCAATGCAAACGCATTTGTCGCCGAGTGGAAAAATTACAAACCGACAGAACCTCAATATCCCGGAATAACAAAGGAAGAAAGGATTTCGATACAAGAGATACGGCCTTACATCAACTGGAAATATTTTCTACACACATGGAAGCTAACCGGAAATCAACTCCCGGACGATTGCAGTTGCGAACACTGCAAGGCTCAACTCCCCATAACAAAGACGGCCGGAGAAACTGACAAATCTTATGAAACGCATCGTCTCATAACCGATGCGGAATCGCGGCTCGACCAACTTGAAAAAGAGAAGGATTCGATGTTCCTGCAAGCCCGTTTCGGAATCTATCGAGCTAACAGCGAGGGAAACCGAATTATTTTTCAGACCTCCGAAGGAGAGATAAAAATTCCTTGTTTACGACAACAAAAACAAAAACCGGAGGGGAAATTTCTTGCTTTGTCGGACTTCGTTATGCCACAAAGCGAAAACCATACCGACTATGTCGGCGCATTCGTTGTAACGATAAGTCCGGAATTAGCTGCAAGAATCGAACATCTCAAACGGTGCGATGACCATTACGAGACCTTGATGCTGCAATCACTCTGCGACAGAATGGTCGAAGCCGCAACAGAATGGCTGCATTATCGTATCCGAACCCGTCACTGGGGATATAACCCTATGGAAAAACCGCATATCCCGTCGTTGCTTTCCCAGCACTATCAAGGCATACGTCCGGCCATAGGATACCCTTCCTTACCCGACCAGTCGCTCAGTTTCGTACTTGATGAAATTCTCGATTTCAAAAAAATAGGTGTTTCTATAACCGAGAACGGAGCCATGTACCCCACCTCTACCGTCTCGGGAATTCTCATTGCACACCCACAATCGACCTATTTCCATATCGGGAGTATCGATGAAACACAACGAAAGGCATATTGCCGGGAACGCGGATATGCGATCGAGGATTCTTTCAAATGGCTCTCTGTCTCATGAACCAAAAATCCGATCATTCTGTTTACTTATAATAAGTAAAATATTAACTAACTTCAAATCAGACAAATTATGGCTACTGTAACTTTCAAAAGCACACCGGTACACACCGCCGGAGAATTACCCAAAGTCGGAACAAAAGCTCCGAAATTCGAATTGGTCAAAGGCGATCTTTCCACTCTCAAAAACGATGATTTAGCGGGCAAACGTGTTGTTCTGAATATCTTCCCGAGTCTCGATACGAGTGTATGCGCCACCTCGGTACGCAAATTCAATCAACTGGCCGCAAAAATGGAAAATACGGTCGTACTGGCCGTATCGAAAGACCTGCCTTTTGCACAAGGCCGCTTCTGTACGACCGAAGGTATCGACAATGTAATTCCCGTATCGGCTTTCCGTTCTGCGGAATTCGGTACAGGTTACGGTGTGGAACTTATCGACGGCCCTCTCGCAGGACTTCTTTCCCGCGCCGTTGTCGTTCTCGACGAATCGGGTCAAATCATCTATGAAGAACTTGTTCCCGAAATTACTCATGAACCCGACTACGATGCAGCTGTCAAAGCATTGAAATAAATAAATAAATAAACAACCGGCCCGATAGAAACATTTCTATCGGGCCGGTTCCCTATCAGAGCAATCTTCAACGGAATATTTTCAATCGGTAATCCAGCGGAGAAACTTCTTTTTCTCCGGGTTCTTGCAACGGATTGCCAAACGGCATTTGCGCATTCAACAACCACGTTTGCGGCAGCCCCCATTCTTTACGAACCGCCTCATCTACCAACGGATTATAATGTTGCAATGATGCCCCGAAACCTACATCTTCCAACATCGTCCACACTGCCAGTTGGTGCATAGCAGCGGTTTGTTGCGACCAAACGGGAAAACGCTCGGCATAAGTCGGAAAAGATTTCTGCATCTGCTCTATAACTTCCGAATCCTCAAAAAACAAGACAGTCCCGCAACCGGCAGCAAAAGACTTATCGATTTTCTGCTCGGTTTTCCTAAAACTTTCCGGCGGAACGATCTCCCGCAACGTCTCTTTGGTTATATTCCAAAAACGACGATGAGCATCGTCTATCAACAACACCAAACGGGTAGACTGGGTATTGAATGCCGAAGGAACATAAGTCAAGGCATCATCAAGTATTTTTTTTACAACATCGTGCGACACAGGCGATTCATTTCCTATCGCATAATAACTCCGTCGATGTCGTAAGGCTTCTTCAAAATTTCGTTTCATAATAATTATTCTTATATCGTTTTATATAAACAAATAACCCTCTTCGTTGTTTCGATTATTCTCCATAAAGAAACAGATTTTATTTCAAAAAGCAATTATCAACCACCATTTTTTTCAAAATAGTTTTTCCAATTCCGTACCATAAAAATTATGAAATCCCTATTTTACAGTCCATTAGTTCTTTCTTCAAGAATATTTCCCATTTGATATACAACCAAAAATGCTCTTTCCCTGTTTATAATATAATAGTTCCTACAATAAAGGCGGAACTATCGGACAGATACTCATCTTACTGTCCCACTAAAAGAAAGAAAACAAACATGAAAAAAAGAAACGTAGAACTGGTAGCACTTCCGCCGGAAGCCCACTGGGTAGGAAACGGTTTCAGGGTACACAACTTTATTCCGGGCGGTTATCATCTGGAAATGGAACGCATGACACCTTTTATCTTACTGGACTATAATTCCAAATATTATTTTCCGCCCTCCGAAACACCGCAAGGAGTAGGTGTCCATCCGCACCGAGGTTTCGAAACGGTAACCATCGCTTACAAAGGAAAAGTCGAACATCATGACAGTCACGGAGGTGGAGGTATCATAGGAGAAGGCGATGTGCAATGGATGACGGCTGCCTCGGGTGTATTGCACAAAGAATATCACGAGAAAGCGTGGAGCCGTAAGGGCGGTGATTTCCACGTAGTGCAACTCTGGGTAAACCTGCCGGCCAAAGACAAAATGTCCAAACCGAAATATCAAGCCATTACAAACGACATGATGGGAAAATTTCCCCTCCCGGAAGGAAAAGGAGAAATAGATGTCATTGCCGGCGAATACCACGGAGTAAAAGGGCCTGCATTCACCTTTACACCCATACATCTGCTGAATGCCAAATTGAAAAACGGAGCGGAAATAGATTTTGCATTTCCCGAAAACTATAATACCGGAATGCTCATTATCGAAGGGAAAATACGTGTAAACGGCGACACCGATGTTCCTACCGACAATTTTGTATTGATGGCCAATGACGGAGAAAAATTTTCGGTAAAAGCGACAGAAGATGCTATTGTATTGGTATTAAGCGGTGAGCCAATTGATGAACCGATAGCCGCACACGGACCGTTTGTAATGAATACCCGCCAAGAAATATTACAAGCTTTCGACGATTTCAATAAAGGAAAATTCGGACATTTGGAAGAGTAACCATCTGCAATCCCAAACTATTTCGATGAACAATAAGGGCGAAACTCTTTGTGTTCCGCCCTTATTCATTTGATACCTTTCTGGGTGTAGTATTCTAACCGATCAGAAATAAAACATCAGATAAAGTTTTCCTCCCAAATTTTCTGTACCGAAAGAAAAACCTTTATTCCCGGGAGAAATAAGATCGGTACGGGTCTCCACCTGATTGTTCAATGTATTGAACCCCTCGATCTTACGGTATGATTCAGGACTCCAATGCCAAATAGCATTGATACTAACCTCCCCTCCCAACGAAAAATGCGACGCCAAAAAGACCTCGACTCCGATATGGGCTCCAAAACCCAAATATTGGGTCGAACCGGAATTATAAGAATCAAGCAGATATGCTCTTGTCCAATACGAAGGAGGAGCCGGAGTTGTTACTGCAATCTCATTTCCGGAAATACGGGTCGGTGTTTGGTTTATTTCGGTAATGGCATTGCCGTAAGACACATGGCGATTACTTTCTCCGAAAGCATAAATAAGGTTACCGCCCACAAAGCCTTGTATACGCCGATATCCGCGCCGATACTCCACACCGGCCGAGAACGCGGCTCCGGTATTATTTGTTACATTCTCATCGGTAACTTTGGCCTCGGAAAGCGGATTGGCCATACGAGCCGCATCATCGATATTATAAGTACGTTCATTCTCATGCCTATAAAGAATACCTACATTCATGCGTGCAGCCAGATTATCGGTAATCATGTATTTTCCCATTATCGAAACGGTCGGATTGTTTATGGCGTTCTCATGGGGAGCTATAACAGGTTCCCCCCCGAAAGAGTTATAACTGTTATCGGTATTCCCATTAAATAAATTACCCATATATTTAAACATCGGGACGACATCGATACCGAGCCCTATGTCTCCGGCCTTAGGTAATTCTACCGTCCTTCTTTTCTTAGCAGGCTTTTCTTCTTGTGCCGACAATCCCTCTCCCATAACGGTAAACAGCAGCATAAAAGCCATTATTTTATATTTCATAACTCAATTTTTATCGGATTATTACTCGTCAATATTCTTATCCCACAGATAATTACCCCAACCATCGGGCTCAATTTCCGGCACAAACTCCATTTTGGCACACGGAGCAATTATATTTATTGACGACACATCGGGAGAAAAATATCGGTTACTGATATTTTTAGAAGACTTATACTTACCTGTAATAACAGTCTGTATATCGCTTGTTATATCGGAATAATGTACAAACGATACATTTTTGGGATCGTCGGTAGGTTGTACAGAAATTCTATAATTGGGGACTATTTCTGCAACCTGAACATGGAATATAAATTGCCCGTTGCTCGATGTTACAACATCATAAGTCCGACCATCTACCACCACGCTTACCATGCGATTGGGGTCATTTTCCCACTTGGGAGCCCATACCATACCGACCTTTTTCTCCACAGCCCGTTTTACATATCCACCGACTGTCAATGTTTCGGTACATCTACCTGCCACACGTAAACTGTCATTTATCCAACCGGCAAGATTACGAGACCAATTTGAAACACTTTCTTCATCAGAAACCGATTTAACAGTATAATAATCGGCTCCTCTGTTGTTCCAACGACTGATACCTTCTACATAAGAAGTAAAAGCCGGTCCGTCTCCGTAAGATACCTCTATCTCTTCTGTCGAAGTGCTGCCCGGCTTACGATAATGAGTTAGATTTGACAAAGGCTCTTTTTCTCCATTCCTTGGAATAGCAAATGCGGGTCTGACAACCAAGCTGCTTGGCTCCTCATCGGCATAACGCATACGCACATCGATACTGTATGCACCATTAGCATCTGTTGCTCCGACAAAAGAAGTCGCCTTGCCACTCTCAGTAATCGTTATCATTACCGGCTCATAAGCAGCTCCTTGATATGTACCGTTACGGAATCCTGTCTCAACAGCTTTATAAATAGTTCCCGTAATTGTATTTTTCTGGGTAAGATTTTCATCGACAACCCAACCGGCTAAATCTTCAAACCAATCGGTATTATCGGTCAGGGTAAATTTATTATAAACAGTACCCAGTTCGTTCCAAGAAACACCTCCCGTACTTGCTCTTTCCTCATATTTACCTGCCCGGGCTTCGGTTTTGCCATTACTTAAATAATGAGTGATATTCTTTTTAAGAGTTCCGATAGTTATTTTCGGATTTTCACCATTTTTTACCGGCAATTCAAACGAGAAATTACCCTCGGCATCGGTATTCACATATACAGCCTTCAACCCCGATGAATACTGCACATTCAAATAGGCCTCTTGATAAGGATTGGAATAAGTTCCTTCACAAAAACCGGTTTCCACGGCAAACAGACATTTTCCTGTTACCGTTACTTTTTGCGGGTAGTCGGCATCGGTATGCAGCCAGCCTGCCAAAGTCGCTCCATCTTCGGGCCAAGTAGCCGGTTTAGTTGTAGGATTGAAGCCGTCGTTATACTCGGGATTGAACATCATGTACATATTTTGCATCGTATATTCCTGCTCAGCAAAATTTTTCAAGGGACCCTTGCTTATATTTTCCTCTATTTCATATTTACCTGTCAATTGCACAGATTTTCCGGAAGCAGTAAAATGCTCATACGATGAAACTACCTCCCGAGGCGTTATTTCCAACTTTTCAAAACCCTCTTCATAAGAACGCAATGGTAAAGCTATAACATAATTTCCTTGTTCATCGGTCGTCGCACCAAATGTAATATCCTCCGTTATATCTTCATCTTTATATGTAACTTTGAAGTCGATCGCCATATTAGCTGCCGGCATATAAGCCCCCTGACGGTATCCCGATTCGTATGCCTGTTGTACATTACCTTTCAATGTAATGCGCTCATCGAAACCATCGAAACCCGACACTTCATTTCCCGTAAGACTTTCATCCAGGATCTCGACGGTTCCGGGCTTCAATGTCAGGTTATTTGAACTATATGTATATTCATATAATGTGGTCTTAAATACGGGAGTAGCACCGTCCATCTTCACATATTCCGATTTAAGCGCTCTGAAATCCTGAATACGTACCGTTGCATTAATCCCTTCCGATTTCGTCGGGACTTCAAATGCCCAATGTCCTTCGGCATCAGTTACAGTTTCATATACCTTATTCCCCTTATTTTTTTCTGCATCAGGCGTGCTAGCATTACCACTGGTATTCCCCGGTGCACTTATTACAGATACAGAACTTCCATCGCTTCCCAAATATTCGCTGTAAGGGATTTCGAGATATACTTTCTGTCCCGCAACAGGTGCATATTTATTTACCGTATAATCGGTACCGGAGATATCGACTCCGGCATCGTAAACAAATGTTCCCGAAACAACAGCTTTTTCGGTAATAGAATCGAGACTTAACTCCGACTGCTCGGGATCACAGCCCGACAATGCCAACAAACCCGTCGTGGCAATCAATGAGCATAATAGATGGTTGATTTTCATAAAAAAACTATTAAATAAATTTTAGGTCAAATATTTCCAATCCTAACCTCGCAAATGTAAATATATTGAAATAAAAAACCAAAATGTTATATATTTATTTTAAGGTTATAGATAGGAAAAGGACGGGAAATTCCCGTCCTTTTCCTATCTATAATATAACTTTCAATCATTCTTTTTTCGCCTTCAAACTGGTTCTTGCCAAATAAATGATAAGCGACAAATAAAGAAGCAGTCCAAGCGACTGGGATACGGTCTCGTTCGTGGTATAGGAATATTCGAATCCGGCAAACCGGATAGCAGCACTCACAACACCCATCAATGCTCCCCCCGCAATAAATCCCGAGGCCAGCAACGTACCTTTTTCGAGACGCGCCTTATTGAGAGCCTTATCGGTAGAACGGGTCGATACATACCAACTGATAAGCCCGCCGATGACCAACGGAGTATTCAACTCCAAAGGAATGAACATACCCAAAGCAAATGCCAAAGCCGGAACTTTCAGGAAGGTCAGCACCAACGCAATCAAAGCCCCCACGCCATAAAGCAACCACGGTGCTCCTTGCCCCGACATAAGGGGCTGTATAACTGCCGCCATAGCATTGGCTTGCGGGGCAGCCAACGCATTTTCGCCTGTAAAGCCGTAAGTCTTATTCAAAATGATCATGACACCCCCCACTGTCGCTGCCGCAACCAATGTTCCGACAAACTTCCATGTTTCCTGCTTGGCCGGCGTCGTACCCAGCCAATACCCGATTTTCAGGTCGGTAACCAGACCTCCGGCAATCGACAACGCTGTACACACGACACCGCCTATAATCAACGCCGCAACCATACCTTCTTTACCAGACAGACCAGAAGCCACCAAAATAACCGACGCCAAAATCAACGTCATCAGTGTCATACCCGAAACAGGATTGGTTCCCACTATCGCAATCGCATTGGCTGCAACCGTCGTAAACAGAAAAGCGATAACCGACACTACAACAAACGCAATAAGGGCCTGCATGAAGTTATGAATGACACCGAAATAGAAAAAGAGGAATATGGCGATAAGCGTTACCACGATAGAGAAGAAAAGTATTTTCATACTGATGTCCCTCTGTGTACGCTTTACCCCCGACCGTACAGCCGAGGTTTTCCCTTTCAATTCTTTCGATGCCAAGCCTACGGCACTGCGTATCACTCCCCACGAACGGACAATACCTATAATACCGGCCATCGCAATACCACCGATACCTATATATCGGGCATAGGTCGTAAATATTTGCTCGGGGCTCATTTGGGAAACCGTCAAAGCCGTATCGCCACTATTAAGTTGTAATACCGTATCCCCCCAAAAAAGATCGAAACCCGGTATAATCAAAAACCAAACAAAAATAGAACCGGCACAAATGATAAGACTATATTTCAATCCTACGATATAACCGAGTCCCAAAACCGCTGCTCCGGTATTGACCTTGAAAACGAGTTTCGCCTTTTCGGCCACCATATCTCCCAAAGGCAATATACGAGTCGTCAATACTTCACTCCACCAGCCGAATGTCGACAACAAAAAATCATAAATTCCACCCACAAGGCCGGCAAAAATAAGCGGACGCGCCTGACTTCCTCCTTTGTGCCCCGATACGAGAATCTGCGTCGTCGCAGTCGCTTCGGGGAAAGGATACTTACCGTGCATATCCGAAACAAAATATTTGCGGAAAGGAATCAAAAACAATATGCCCAAAACACCTCCGAGCAACGAACTTAAAAATACTTGTAAAAAACCGGCCGACAAACCGGGAATAATATACAATGCCGGTAACGTGAATATCACACCCGCAACGACCGTTCCCGAACAGGCCCCGATAGATTGTATAATCACATTTTCACCCAATGCATTTTTCCGCTTGAACCCAGTAGAAAGTCCTACCGCTATAATGGCGATAGGTATGGCCGCTTCGAATACCTGACCGACTTTCAATCCCAAATAAGCCGCAGCAGCAGAAAAAAGTACGGCCATGACGATACCCCATGAAACCGACCACGGAGTAACCTCCCGATACTCCTTCCCGGGCGACATTATGGGGTTATACTCCTCACCTTCCTCCAACTCGCGAAAAGCATTTTCCGGCAAATCTACCGGCTCTTTCTCGTTTTCTTTCATCGTATTATTTCAAATTTTTCTATTAAAATCCTAAAATAGTGCGCAAGATAGCCATTTTTATAGAAATCTACCGCATAAAGCCGGGAATATCAAAAAAAATATATACATTCGTAGAGAGAAATAAGCCTTTTTTAGCATGAAAGAAATTTTACATTTTTTGAGAGAATTGCGTATGCATAATAATCGGGAATGGTTCAATGCACACAAAAACGAATACACCCAATTACGCAAGACTTTTGAAACATACGTCAACCAACTCATTGCCTTAATCGGCGAAAAAGACGAGGAACTGCACGGTCTTGAAGCATCGGCCTGCCTTTACCGGATATATCGTGATATCCGTTTTTCTCCCGATAAGACTCCTTATAAAACCCATTTTGCCGCATATATGGCCCGGGGCGGGAAAAACAGTCCGCGTGCCGGATACTACTTACATATCGAACCCGACAACTGTCTCCTTTGCGGAGGAATTTGGTGTCCCGACCCACCGTTGTTGAAAGCGCTTCGCCAATCGATATACGACAACTGCGACGAATTCAGAGAAATATTGGAAGAACCGGCATTTAAAAAACTTTATCACGGACTCGATAACGAACGGGCGCTGAAAGTCATGCCGCGCCCCTTTCCCAAAGATTTTCCTTATCCCGAACTGCTCAAACAACGGGATTATCTGACATACGCTTCTAAAAAGGAATCTTTTTTTGAAAACGATGACTGGTTGTACCAAACGGCCGAAGAATTATCGATCCTATACCCGTTCAACCGATTTCTGAACTATACCTGCGATGAAATGAACGAATAATACCCATTTATACCTATTTCTACACTTATATGAAACAATTTTGCACTTTTAGGATGTAATTTATGTCTATCTTTGGAAACATTTTTAACCCATAACCCACAAATCATGAAAAAACTTTTTCTGTTTGCTCTATGCCTCACCCTTACACATCTCTCCTGGGCAAAAACGTATGACATAAAAAAACTGGGAGCCGATGCAACAGGTAAAAAGGCGTGTACGGAATTAATAAACAAAACCATTGACAAAGCTGCCCAAGAAGGGGGAGGTACGATTTATTTTCCGGCCGGAACTTATCTTACCGCCACCATCGAAATGAAAAGCAATATCACGTTACATATCGAATCGGGTGCGACCATACGTTTCTCCGATAACTTCGAGGATTATCTTCCTTTCGTAAAAATTCGATGGGAAGGCACTGTCATGAATACACTCTCTCCGCTTATTTACGCTCACGATGCCGATAACCTGACCATCACCGGTCGCGGAACACTCGACGGGAACGGCTTTAAATGGTGGGCTTGGGAAGGTGAAACCAAGAAGATCATAAAAGATAACGGCGGGAGACTCCCCGACAACAAAAAAAGCAAATTGCAACGTATGTGGGAAGATGCCAACGTAGGACTGGAAGTTTCGGATTATTACAAAGGGTCGCTGGAACGCCGTATGTTCCGCCCTCCTTTCATTCAATTTTTCGAGTGTAGCAATATTCTCATCGAAAACGTAAAAATCATCAACTCTCCATTTTGGACCGTCAATCCTGCATTTTGCGATAATGTCGTAGTTCACGGTGTTACCATTAAAAACCCTGATAAAAATCCCAAAGGCCCCAACACCGACGGCATCAACCCCACCTCCTGCCGTAATGTACGCATCTCCGATTGCTTTATCAGTGTAGGAGACGATTGCATCACCATCAAATCGGGTCGAGATGCCGACGGACGTAAATACGGGAAAGCCTGCGAAAACATCACGATTACCAACTGTGTCATGCTCTCAGGGCACGGCGGTGTAGTCATAGGAAGCGAAATGTCCGGAGGGGTAAAACGTGTTACCATTTCTAACTGCGTCTTCGACGGTACCGATGCCGGTATCAGACTGAAAGCATCTCGCGGCCGCGGCGGTGTGGTAGAGCAAATCCGTGTCGATAACATTGTCATGCGGAATATCCAACGTAATGCTTTCATCTTTGACCTTTTCTACGACAAAACATCAAAAGTCGAGCCTGTCAGCGAACGTACACCCATTTTCAGAAACATACATCTGAGCAACATTACCGGACGAGAAATCAAACAAATCGGCTACATCAGCGGTATCGAAGAAATGCCGGTACAAAATCTTTCGTTCAACAATCTCAACATGGAAGCCGAGAAAGGATTCATTGTCAATACGGCCAAAGATATTTACTTTAATAATGTGGAATTTTCGGCAACGAAAGGTTCGCCATGGGTATTTGAAGACAGTGAAAAAATCATTCTCAACAATGTACGTACGAAATATCCGACCGAAGGGACTCCGGTCATCACATTCGACCATGTAACCGACGCATATATCAACAACTGTGTACAGATAGAACCGGTAAGTATTTTTTATCGGGAAACAGACAGCCAAGTAAAAGACGGAGGAAATAACCAAATCTCCATAAAATAGCCCCATACCCCAGACAAAGCTCTAAGCCCCTCTCAAAAAAGAGGGGCTTTTGATTTATCAATCTCCCCCTTTTCAAAGATATACTCCTCGACCTTATTTTATCCCAAATTTCACCAAAATGAAAAACTCCTTTTTCGTTTTGAAAAAATCTCATTTATAAATAGGAAGAAATAAAAACCTAATAATAAGGCACTTATAAAAACGTAAATTTTTGGTATTCAATTTGCTTTTTTCAAAATGTATGAAGCTATATATTATATCGAACAGACTACCCGTCAAGGTAACAGGAGAAGCCGGAGCATTTATTTTTTCCAGAAGTGAAGGAGGACTGGCCACCGGTCTGGATTCCTTGAATACAGCTTACGAAAAACATTGGATCGGTTGGCCGGGAATATGCGTCGAAAAAAAAGAGGAACAAGCCGAAATCGGTTCCCAACTCGAAAAACTCAATTTTCACCCCGTATTCCTCACAGACTCACAAATTACGAATTACTATGAGGGATATAGCAACAGTACGATATGGCCTTTATGCCACTATTTTTACGTTTATACATTATACAGAAACAGTTTTTGGCAAGCCTATCAGGAAGTAAACCGTCGTTTCTGCGAGGAGATATGCAAACTGGTCCAACCCGATGATAAAATATGGGTACAAGATTACCAACTCATGTTGCTTCCGGGTATGTTGAGAGAGGTGATGCCACATCTTTGCATAGGATATTTTCATCATATACCATTCCCCTCTTACGAACTCTTCCGCATTTTACCCGAGCGGGCAGAAATATTGCGGGGTCTTTTGGGTGCGGACTTTATAGCATTTCACACGCCCGATTATATGCGACACTTCATCAGTGCCGTGCAACGTATATTACGTATCGACTTTCAACTCGACGAATGTATGCTTTCCAATCGGGTAGTCCGAGTCGATGCTCTTCCTATGGGAATCAACTATGATCTTTATCATGAGGCTGTATCGAAAACAACCGTACGAGAAGCCATCGAAAAATATCGAAAACTCTTCGGAAATAGAAAATTGCTATTATCGGTAGATCGGTTGGATTACAGCAAAGGTATTCTGCATCGTTTGCAAGGATTCGCCGCATTTCTCGAACATCACCCCGAATATCGCGGTAAGGTCTCTTTATCGATGGTTATTGTCCCGTCCCGGGATCATGTCGGCAGTTATGCCGAATTAAAAACCAAAATCGATGAAGAAATAGGCTCTATCAACGGCCGATATTCGACAATGGACTGGACGCCGGTATGTTATTTTTATCACGGATTCCCTTTTGAAGAATTGGTAGCGTTATATTACGTAGCCGATGTTGCGGTGGTTACGCCCTTGCGGGACGGAATGAACCTCGTCGCCAAAGAATATATTGCCGTCAAAGACGGGAATCCCGGTGTACTCATACTGAGTGAAATGGCTGGTGCTGCTGTAGAAATGACCGATGCCCTGCTGGTCAACCCGAACGATACGGATCAAATCGAAAATGCAATTTATCAAGCTCTCGAAATGCCCGATTTAGAACAACAATGGCGTCTTAATCGTATGCAAAAACTTATCTCTACGCAAACGGTCGAACGATGGGCCGGAAATTTTATCGATGAATGGGAACAAACTTACATAAAGAACAGAGAGTTGTATGAGAAATGCCTCTCTAAATCGGCCGTCAATACAATCAAGCAAAGCTACCGCCAAGCGAAAGAACGTCTTATTTTATTAGACTATGACGGTACATTGGCTCCGATATGCAATAAACCTGAAGAGGCAAAACCTACAACCGAACTCATGGCAACACTGCGGCAACTGACCGATGACCCATCTAATAAAGTGGTTGTCAACAGCGGTCGGGATCACGGTACACTCGAAAAATGGCTCGGGAATTTACATATTTCACTGGCCGCCGAACATGGTGCTTATTATAAAGAAAACGGGGAGTGGATAAACAAAGTACACCAGAACGAGTGGAGTTCCGGATTACTGTCGATATTGAAATTATTCGTCGAAAAAACACCCCATTCCCACTTAGAAATCAAAGATACGGCGTTGGCATGGCATTACAGGGAATGCGATGCTTGGCTCGGCACCCTTAGGGCCCAACAACTTACCAATGCTCTTATTTCTATTTGCCTGAAACAAAAACTGGAAATCATACAAGGCAATAAAGTTATCGAAATAAAATCACCCGATTATAATAAAGGATCGGAAGTCGCCCGACAATTACAACACGGGAACTACGACTTCATCATCGCTATGGGCGACGATACCACCGATAACGACATGTTCGAGGCTCTGCCGCAAAAAGCGTTCACCATAAAAGTCGGTAATGTTTCCGAGACGGCCCGGTATAACATACCGGAACAAAAAGATGTATTGCCATTTTTACAAACATTGGCTGATGAAAAAAGTGTTCATCAATATAGAGAGCCTAAGGTACAACTGAAATCGGCAATGGATTTTTTCAAAGGATTACTGAAAACCTATAAAAAAGAATCGTAAATGAACAATCTGAATTACGGAATTATCGGTAATTGTCGCACAGCGGCACTTATTTCAGAGAAAGGAAATATCGAATGGTTGTGTTTCCCTGAATTCGACTCTCCCTCGGTATTCGCCGCATTGCTCGACCGTGAAAAAGGCGGTTGTTTCGGGTTCGAAGTTTCTGAAAAATATCATACCGTACAATCATATATCCCCCATACCAATATTCTTTCTACCCAATTCATATCGGACGAAGGAGAATTTGTCGTCTTAGATTTCATGCCGTACTACCGTTCCGAAAACAACGAACATTATTTACCAGCAGAATTATATCGCTATATCCATAAAATCAAAGGAGAACCTCGATTCAGAATCAACTACTCCCCTGCCCCGAATTATGCACAAGGGAAAGTTATCCATAATATCACTCCCGATTTTATCGAAAGCTATTGCTCTCTCGATAATGCCGACCGGCAATATCTTTATTCCTCACTTCCCCTGAAAGAGATCGAGCAAAAGAAAGAATTTCTTCTTGAAAAAGATGAATTTCTCTTATTATCCTATAATGAAAAAGTAATACCCGTCGACCTCGAACGGGAAAAACTCGAATATTGCCGTACGCTGGTACACTGGCTCAACTGGAGCAGCCGCACAAAGAAATACTCCCTATACAACGATGTCATAGAAAGAAGTCTGTTGGTTCTCAAATTGATGTCGCATTACAACGGTGCAGAATTAGCAGCTATCACAACGAGTATTCCCGAAACAATAGGTGAAGTACGTAATTGGGATTATCGGTTTTGTTGGTTGAGAGATGCTTCCATGTCCATAGAAACACTTTTCCAAATAGGTCATGCCGGAGCCGCTCGACGCTTTATGAAATTTATACAATCGACTTTTACCGCCAAGCATGAATCGTTCCAAATCATGTACGGTATCAGAGGAGAACGGCACTTGACAGAAGTGATTCTCGATCATCTTTCGGGATATAAAGATTCCAAACCCGTACGTATCGGAAACGATGCTTACCATCAGAAACAAAATGATTCTTTCGGATATTTGATGGATCTGATTTATCAATATTACCGATTGATGCCGGGTTCGCTCGATGAGATAGAAGATATGTGGGAAATGGTGAAAAGTATTTTGTACACTGTTTCCAACGATTGGCGCAAGCCCGACAAAGGTATTTGGGAGATACGCGGAGAAGAGCACCATTTCGTATCATCGAAAGTCATGTGCTGGGTAGCTTTGGACAGAGGAGCCAAGATTGCCCAAATGTTGAACAAAGGCAGTTTTCGAGAACGATGGCAACAAGAAGCCGACAAAATACGAAAAGACGTATTTGAAAACGGATGGAAAGAAAATATCCAAAGTTTTACCCAAACATACGACAACGAAGCTATGGACGCCTCTTTACTTCTCATGGAACCTTACGGTTTTATAGGAGCAGACGATATACGTTATCATAAAACGGTAAAAGCGGTGAAAAAAGCTCTGTTGCACAAAGGTTTGATGTACAGATATAACAGCAAAGACGACTTCGGATTACCCTCTTCGGCTTTTACCATCTGCACATTTTGGCTCGTACGGGCACTCTTCGTCATCGGGGAAAAAGCCGAAGCCCGATGCCTATTCGACGAAATCCTCAAATATTCCAATCATTTAGGTCTATTCAGTGAAGATTTGGATTTCGATACAAAAGAGCAATTGGGAAATTTTCCCCAAGCTTATTCCCATTTGGCCTTAGTAAATACGGCAATTCTCTTTGCCGAAGAAGACAAAACACAACAATTCATTCGATCATAAAAATTTATTAATAATAAACCCAAACTTCATTCATTTTTTCTACCGAATGGTATAATTTCAATTTTTTACATTGCTCCATTTGCTTTCCAGACACGGCTCATTTGTGATAAATCAGCCGTGTCGCTTTTTTATGTATATCCTAAGAAAACGACAAAAACACAAGCCTTCATCACTTTCTATCAAAAAAAAGAACAGACTCGAAAGTTTTTTCTACCTTTGCACCTGAATTGGTTTCGGGAATTCATTCGGGTTCTCGAATTAAAAGGGAATCGGGTGCAAATCCAGAACAGTCCCGCTGCTGTGAAGCTCCGCTCGAATTTTCCGAGATAATACCCCATGCCACTGATCAAATCGGGAAGGCATTCGGAAAAAAGGAGTCAGTCAGAAGACCTGCCATTCATTAAATGCTGCTTTTAACTCGTGGGATTAGGAAAGCTGTCAAAAATATTATCGAACTTGCATAGCCATATATCCCCGCCAAATTCCAAAAGAAAAATGGCGGGTAGGGAATGTCATAATTTTACCGATTGTCCTATATCGAAATACGGACAATATTCATTTAGAGTCAATTTCAATTTAAATAAAATTTTATGATTCAGAAAATTTTGATTGCCAACCGAGGAGAAATTGCCGTACGCATCATGCGTTCGTGCAAAGAAATGGGCATTCGCACCGTCGCAGTCTTTTCGGAAGCCGATCGTACATCGAAACACGTCATGTACGCCGACGAAGCTTGCCTGATCGGGCCTGCTGCCTCTCATGAAAGTTACCTGAACATCGACAATATCATCAAAGCAGCCAAACTGCACCACGCCGATGCCATACACCCGGGCTACGGTTTTCTATCGGAAAATGCCGAATTTGCCCGCCGTTGTAAAAAAGAAGGTATCATATTCATCGGCCCGGCGGCTGAAACGATGGAAGCAATGGGCGATAAAATTTCGGCCCGTAAACGCATGATTGCGGCGGGAGTACCTGTCGTCCCGGGAACCGAACAACCGCTGCAAAGCGGAGAGGAAGCCGTGCGTATCTGCAAAGAGATAGGTTTTCCCGTGATGCTGAAAGCATCTATGGGTGGAGGCGGTAAGGGCATGCGCCTTATCCACAGCGAAGACGAAGTACTGGAAGCCTACAACACAGCACGTTCGGAGTCGATGTCGTCATTCGGCGACGATACGGTATATCTCGAAAAATTCGTAGAAGAACCCCACCATATCGAATTTCAGATTTTAGGAGACAATCACGGCAACGTGATACACCTTTTCGACAGGGAATGCTCGGTGCAGCGTCGACACCAAAAAATCGTAGAAGAAAGCCCTTCCCCATTCCTCACTCCCGAACTGCGGAAAGAGATGGGCGAAAAAGCCGTAGCTGCAGCCAAAGCCGTGAATTACTCCGGAGCGGGAACCATCGAATTCCTCGTAGACAAACATCGGAATTTCTACTTCCTCGAAATGAATACCCGCCTGCAAGTCGAACACCCCATTACCGAAGAGGTTTGCGGTGTAGACCTTGTAAAGGAGCAAATACGTGTCGCCAACGATGAAGTATTGCATCTCAAACAAGAGGATCTCCTGCAACGCGGTCATGCTATCGAGTGCCGTATATGCGCCGAAGACACCGAAAACAATTTCCTTCCGTCGCCGGGTATCATCAAACAACTCACCGAACCGAACGGTATCGGTGTACGCATCGACAGTTATGTATATGAAGGGTACGAAATACCTATTTACTACGATCCGATGATAGGAAAGCTGATCGTATGGGCCACTACCCGCCAATATGCCATAGAACGTATGCGCCGCGTATTGTACGAATACAAAATCACCGGATTGAAAACCAATCTCAGTTATCTGAAACGCATCATGCATACTCCCGACTTCGTACGAGGCGAATATAACACGCTCTTTATCGAAAAGAATGCCCGCATGTTGCAACGGAACAACAGCAACAATGAAGAAATCGAGAATCTGGCCATGATCGCCGCCTATATCGATTACCTCATGAACTTGGAGGAGAATACTCCTGCGCAACTGACCGATGCGCGCCCCATCAGCCGATGGCGCGAATTCGGACTACAAAAAGGTGTTTTACGTATCTAAGAGAAAATAACAATGGAAATACATATAGGAAACCGGGTGGCCGACGTTTCGCTGGTCAACAAAGAAGGCAACAAAGTGCAGCTTACCATCGACGGAAAACCTTATGATGTCGATATCGTCATGGCCGAAAACGGCAGTTGCTCTATTCTGCACGAGGGTAATTCCTACAATGCAGAACTCATTCAAAAAGAAAGCAAGAAAAGTTACGATGTGAATATTTTCTACCGTTCGTACCGAATAGATATTGTCGATACTCAGGCAAAATATCTGCGTATGAAAAAAGGCGACGATACCCGCCAAGATGATAAAATCATCGCCCCGATGCCCGGTAAAGTAGTAAAAATACCGGTACAGAAAGGCGATCATCTGCAAGCCGGCGATATTGTCATCGTACTCGAAGCGATGAAAATGCAAAGCAATTACAAGGTGAATTCGGAATGTATCGTCAAGGACATTTTGGTGAACGAAGGCGATTCGGTAAACGGAAATCAGACATTGATTCTATTGGAAATCATAAATAACGACTAAAAGCAATGGAAAGAGAAAAAATATACGAAGAATTCGAGGACCTCGATAAAAAAGCTTCTCAGGGCGGAGGTCTCGACAAAATAGAAAAACAGCATGAATCGGGACGTATGACCGCCCGCGAACGTATCGATATGCTGCTCGATAAAGGGACGTTCAACGAACTCGATAAATTCGTTACGCACCGGTGCACCCACTTCGGAATGGAGAAAAAACAAATTCCCGGAGACGGTATGGTTACAGGATACGGAAAAATCGACGGACGTCTGGTATTCATCTATGCCTATGATTTCACGGCACACGGAGGTTCTCTCAGCGAAAGCAATGCCGCCAAAATCGTGAAAGTCCAACAACTGGCCTTGAAAAACGGAGCACCCATCATCGCGCTCAACGACTCGGGGGGAGCTCGCATACAAGAAGGTGTAAACAGTCTCTCGGGATATGCCTCGATTTTCTATCAAAACACGATCGCTTCGGGGGTTATTCCTCAAATCTCCGCTATTCTCGGTCCTTGTGCCGGAGGTGCTTGCTACTCTCCCGCCCTCACCGACTTCATCTTCATGGTAAAAGAGAAGAGCCACATGTTCATCACCGGCCCTGATGTTGTAAAGGCCGTTACACACGAAGAAGTCGGTAAAGAAGAGTTGGGCGGCGCATATACACACAGCAGTAAAAGCGGTGTTACCCATTTCATGTGCGAAACCGAGGAAGAAACGCTCATGCACATCAAGGAATTGCTCAGCTTTCTCCCATCGAACAATATGGAAGATGCTCCCATCGTCGCTTGTACCGATGATGTACATCGCCAAGTCGAAGAGTTGCAGACCGTCATACCCGAAGACTCGAACATGCCTTATGACATTAAAGACATTATCGAACCGGTAGTAGATGACCAGTATTTTTTCGAAATCATGCCGCATTTCGCAAAGAACATCGTTATCGGATTTGCCCGTTTGGGTGGACGGACGGTAGGTATTGTCGCCAATCAACCGGCTTATCTTGCAGGAGTCCTCGACATCGACGCATCGGACAAAGCAGCTCGCTTCATTCGTTTCTGCGACTGTTTCAATATTCCTATCATTACTTTCGAAGACGTTCCCGGATTCCTTCCCGGAACCATACAAGAGCATAACGGTATCATACGCCACGGAGCCAAAATCGTCTACGCTTATGCCGAGGCGACTGTTCCCAAAGTAACGCTTATCACTCGAAAAGCATACGGAGGTGCTTATATCGTCATGTCGAGCAAGCAGACGGGGGCTGATGTCAATCTGGCTTACCCGCAATCCGAAATTGCCGTCATGGGAGCGGAAGGAGCCGTCAATATTCTTTATCGGAAAGCTACTCCGGAAGAAAAAGCCGAAAAAATCAAAGAATACGAATCGGAAATCTCAAATCCCTATCGGGCGGCCGAACGCGGATATATCGATGAAATCATTATGCCGCGCGATACCCGTTGGAAACTTATACAGGCTTTGAATATGTGTTCGAACAAGAATCAGAGCAATCCTCCCAAGAAACACGGGAATATGCCTTTATAAAAACAAGGGAATTCTATAAAACAAGAAGGGTAGGCTTTTGCCTACCCTTCTTGTTTTATAACTGAACATCTATTCCCATGAAAATCTGTTGTTACCGAAGAAGTTGGGAGCGGAAGAAATCGATAAATCGCTTATACAAATGCGGACGGGAATTTCTCCCGTAAATACTGTGATTACGATCGGTGTACATCTGCATTTCAAATTGTTTGTCGGCAGCCACCAAAGCCTCGATATAACGGAGCATATTGGTATAATGCACATTATCATCGGCCGTACCGGCAACAATCAAAAGATTGCCTGAAAGATGCTTCGCCCGGCACAACGGAGATGCGGCATCATACCCCTCGGCATTATCTTGCGGGACAGACATATACCGTTCGGTATAGACCGTATCATAAAAACGCCAGTCGGTTACGGGAGCGATAGCGACTCCGGCCTTATACACATCTTTACTCATCGACATCGACATGAGGGTTGTAAATCCACCGAAACTCCACCCCCAAATAGCGATACGCTCCGGATCTACATAAGACTGCGATGCCATATATCGGGCAGCGGCGATTTGATCTTGCGCCTCCAAAACCCCTAATCGACCGTATGTACAACTACGGAATGCCGTGCCCCGCGCACCGGTTCCCCGGCCATCGACGCAAGCGACAATAAATCCCTGAGGCACCAATACCTGTTGCCAATCGGCCGAACTCCACGTATCGAGAACTTGTTGAGAACCGGGGCCGCTATATTGCATCATCACAACGGGATAACGACGTGTAGAATCGAAATCGGCAGGTTTCATTATAAAACCGTTCAACACGATGCTATCGGCTGTCGTCATCGTAAAAAATTCTTTCCCGATAAAATCTTCGACCGGATAATCTGCATTATCTTCGAGAACACGGACAACCCGTTTCCTTTTTACATCATTGAGAGCGTACACCGGCGGTGTAGAGGTATTGCTGTATTGACTGATGTAGTAAGTACAAGAGGGATTAAACCAAGCCGAATTATTTCCTTTACGCACTGAAAGCTTCCGGCAACGCCCCTTTTTATCGACACAATACACGGTCCGATATAACGGGCCTTCTTCGGTCGACTGATAGTAAATATTCCCTTTTGCATCACGACCGTAATAATCGGTTACCTCCCAATTTCCCGCCGTAACCGTACGCTGCAATTTCCCATCATAACCATATTGATATATATGACGATACCCCGTTTTCTCAGAGAAAGCCATGAAACAGTCGGGATAAAATACAGCCGACGTAATATCTTGTTCATTGATATACGTGTCGGACTTGTCTTCGTACAATAATCGGGAAGTATTGTCCTGTATATCCACCGCCAACAACCGAATGTGATTTTGCAGCCGGTTTATGGCGGTAACGACCCATTCTCCCGTCTTGGGTATAATTGTTATCGCCGGCAGATAGGTATCAACATCGACCGGCAAAACGACCGTTTCCAAATTTCCGGTATCTTCTTTCCATACTCGAAAAGAGACCTTACTGTTATCGGCTCCCGCCACGGGATATTTAAATCCGGCATATCGGGGATATACCTCTTGCGGTTCGCTATATGCCCCCGAAGACGAACAAAACATCTGCATGGGATATTCCTGCACTCCACTCTCATCGGTACGCACAAAAGCCAACGCCCGACTATCGGGCGACCATGCCATCAACCGGGTCTGGGCAAACTCCTCTTCATATACCCAGTCAGTAACCCCATTGAGTATCTTGTTTTTTTCTCCGTCCCGAGTAACCTGCGTTTCTGTACCGTCGAGCAAATTCTTTACATATATATTGTTTTCATGCACAAACGCCACCCGGGAACCATCGGGCGAAAGTGTTGCGATTTGCTGTTTGGGAAATCGCTCCGAAAGGGGTTGCAGCTTATTGCTTCCTACCGAGGTAAAATAGTAAGCCGCCCGAAACGAACGACGGTATATCATCTCCACATCGGTATATACCAGCATACGATCTTCTTTACTGCCGAACGAATATCCCGCTATTGCTTTTACCGGTCTCCCGGGAACTTTTCCTACATTCAACAACGTATCGACGGCCTCTCCCGTCGCATAGGCATAGCGAACGATGCATGTACGGTCGGGCGACAAACATGTATAGTGCACACCGTCGGCAGAGGGGCGTATTCCCGCAACCGATTTCACACGATATTTTCCCGAAAAGAGATCGTCTATTTCCATAGAGGAGAGCGGAACAACACTCATGGTCAAACCGACAAGCCACAAAATTTTAGGTATATTCAACTTCATAATTACATGGTATTATCACTACACAAAAGTAACGAATCATCGGCAAAGAGAAAAATTTCGAATGCAAATTGGCAGGAAGCTGTGAATTTTTCTACTTTTGCACATCTTGATACATTGACTATGAATTACGGATTTATAAAAACGGCAACCGCCATACCCGATTGTAAAGTGGCCGATTGTCTATATAATAGCGGACAGATCATCGAGTTATTGCAGGAAGCCGACCGGCAGGAAATCGAAATCATCGTATTTCCGGAACTTTGCATCACCGGATATACATGCGGAGACCTTTTCGGGCAATCGCTTCTGCTCGATGAAGCAGAAGCGGCACTATCCCGCATCGTAAACGCCACACAACAGACAAAAGCGCTGGCCATCGTCGGGTGTCCGCTGAGACAAGGCAACCGGCTCTTCAACACGGCTGTCGCCATAGGAAACGGAACTATTTACGGTATCGTACCCAAAAGTTTTCTGCCCAACTACAAGGAATTTTACGAAAAACGGTGGTTTTGTCAAGCCGATGAAACCGATAGGGAAAGTATCACCTGCTGCGACATGGAAGTTCCTTTCGGCTCCAGACTGCTTTTTACATCGGGAAAAGTGGCATTGGCCATAGAGCTATGCGAAGATTTATGGGTCGCCATACCTCCGGCATCATACCATGCCCTACACGGCGCCAATATTATCGCCAATCTCTCGGCCAGCAACGAATTGGTAGGGAAACACAATTACTTGCGCCAACTCATCGCGCAACAATCGGCCCGTACGGTATCGGCCTATCTTTACGCATCGGCCGGACTCGGCGAGTCATCGACAGATGTGGTATTCGGAGGTAACGGCATCATAGCGGAAAACGGTCTCATACTGGCTGAAAGCCGCAGATTTTCTGACTCTTCGCAATTGATCATTTCCGAAATAGATATTGAGCGCCTCATGTGCGAACGGCTCGGAAATACAGGTTTTACCGATTGTATCGACAAAAATTCGTACCGTACCATACCGGTCGAACTACCCTGTTATTCGATCACCCGACTCTCCCGTAAAATAGATCCGTACCCCTTTATTCCCCATATCGAACAACTGCTAAACGAACGTTGCGAAGAAATCTTCAATATACAAGTCTCGGGGCTGGTCAAACGGTTTAAACACACAAACGCCCAAACCGCCGTTGTAGGAATCTCGGGAGGACTCGATTCGACACTGGCTTTACTGGTGACGGTACGGGCTTTCGACCGATTGAACCTTTCCCGTAAACAAATACGGGGTATCACCATGCCGGGTTTCGGAACAACCGACCGTACCTACAATAATGCTCTCGACCTCATGCGGTCACTGGGAGTAACGATACAGGAAATCGGTATCAAAGAGGCTTGTCTTCAACATTTCAAAGACATCGGGCACGACGTTACCGTACATGATGTTACTTACGAAAACAGCCAAGCCCGTGAACGAACCCAAATACTGATGGATATAGCCAACCAATCGAACGGATTGGTGATCGGTACAGGCGATTTATCGGAACTGGCTTTGGGGTGGGCTACTTATAACGGCGACCACATGTCGATGTATGGTGTAAACGCCGGCGTGCCTAAAACACTGGTACGCCATCTCGTCAATTGGGTGGCTTCACAAGAGAATGATGAAAAAACCCGCGCCACACTACTCGACATCGTCGATACTCCCATCAGTCCGGAATTGATTCCGGCCGACGAGCAAGGTAACATCAAACAGAAAACCGAAGATCTTGTAGGGCCTTATGAACTGCATGACTTCTTCCTTTACTACTTTCTGCGTCATGGCTGCCAACCCGAGAAAATCTACTTCTTGGCACAAGAAGCCTTCGGTACGCAGTATGATCGCAAGGCCATAAAAAAATGGCTTACGACGTTTTTCCGTCGATTCTTCGCCCAACAATTCAAGCGGTCTTGCTTACCCGACGGCCCCAAAGTAGGATCGGTAAGTCTTTCTCCCAGAGGAGACTGGCGTATGCCCAGCGATGCCTGCGCAACGTCATGGATACAAGCATGCGAAAGCCTTGAAATATAATAATATACCCACGAAACAAACAACAGCCCCACCAATTAGCGGGGCTGTTGTTTTATAATCATTGTTCGGTGAGACGAATGCCATCGTCGAGAATAACTATTACCCGCTTTTTATAAAGCGCCCCGATCGCCTTCTTGAAATTTTTCTTGCTGCAACCGAACGTCGACATAATCTCTTCGGCATCGGATTTATCATTGAGAGGTATAAACCCTCCTCTCTCCTGCAAAACAGCGAAAATTTCCCGAGAAAGCGGATCTACTCCCTGATAACCGGCCGGCTGCAATGCCACATCGATTTTTTCATCGGCCCGAATGTGGGTAACATATCCTCTCAACCTATCACCCCGATGTACCGGCTTAAAAATCTCATTATGATAGATCATACCCCAATGGGCATTATCGACAATCACTTTAAAACCCAATTCGGTTTCCTGCGTAACCAAAATATCAACTTCCTGATTGAAGGTATAATCGACCGGTTTCCGCTGCAAGTAACGATTTAACTTGGCCGTTGCTACGATACGTCCGCTAACCTCATCGAGATAGAGATACACGGCATAATATTTACCGGGAAACATTTCGGCCCGTTGTTCCCTAAAAGGGACAAGCAACTCTTTCGAAGCAAGTCCCCAATCGAGAAAAACGCCTACGGAATTGACCGAATTGACTTTGAGTACGGCAAACTCGCCCACCAACGCGTAAGGACGTTCGGTCGTGGCGATAATGCGATCTTCGCTGTCGTAATAAACAAAAACATCTATTTCATCACCGATTTTGCAATCCTGTGGGACATAGCGCAAAGGCAAAAGTATATCTCCTTTTTCCCCACCATCGAGATAAACGCCGAAATCGACAGCCCGAAGGACTTGCAACGTATTGTAATTTCCGATATTAACCATAAAAAAATCTTAACCTGCACAAATATACGACAACTATTCGGTTTACCGTTTTTTTTCTATACATTTGTCGATAATAATCCGTACTCAAACCTCAAATCTACATCTTTATGAGACGTTATAAAATAACCCTTGCTATCGCATGTAGCCTCTTTTGGGCAACATCGTGCCAATGGAACAGCGAAAACAAGGAAAAAACAGAAACTCCCGCCGTAGAAACAAAATCGTCTTCCGAGAAGCAACCGATCAAACAGGCGGAGAATCTCTCATTCTCGAAATACAACTATTTCAAAAAAAGCCATATCGACGACAACACGAAACTTCCCGGCTGTACCATAGATATACACATCTCTTATCCTTCGGGAGGAAACACCGGAAACATGTCCTTAAATAAATTACAAACTCTCTTCCTCGCCTCTCTGCCCGACGGTATGCAAGAAAGCAACTCGCCCCGTACCGCCGTCGAACACTTCGCAAAAAATTATATCGCCGATTATCAGGCCGAGATAAAACCCTATCTCAAAAAACACAAACACCGCGATGAAGGGTGGATGAATTACGAAATAATCGTAAAAAGCGAGAACTTGTATAATTCCGATCTTTTTTGGGGATACAGTATCGAGACATACACGTTTACCGGTGGAGCACACGGTATGACCACGACCTCATATAATGTTGTGGATCTGAAAAGCGGAAAAGCGCTATCGCTAAAAGACCTATTTGCCGAGAACGATTACAACCTGATAAACCGCATGCTGTGTCAACAACTTGCCGACGATCTGGGTACAAGTGTCGATAAACTCGGTGAGAAAAGTTATGAAACCGAAAATATCATTGCCGATGACAATTTCATGATAAGCGACAAAGGCATCACTTGGTTGTTCAATCCTTACGATATTGCACCATACTCGACCGGAACAACGCGCATCACGCTGCCCTACCGGGCTATCGTGGGCTACCTCATCGCCAACTCTCCTTTGAAACGTATTGCATCGAAATAACCGAAAAGCGACCATGCAGATCATCGAAAAATATTTTCCGAATCTGACAAGTCGGCAACACGACCAGTTTGCCGCCCTGCAAGAGTTATATAACGACTGGAATGCCAAAATCAATGTGATTTCACGTAAAGACATCGATAACCTTTATCCCCATCACATATTGCATTCCCTCGGTATAGCCAAAGTGATACAGTTCACACCCGAAACAACCCTCCTCGACGTAGGAACAGGAGGAGGATTTCCCGGCATACCCCTCGCCATACTCTTTCCCGAGTGCCGGTTCCATCTCATCGATCGCATCGGAAAAAAAATCAAAGTGGCACAGGAAATAGCACAAGCCATCGGATTGCAAAATGTTACGTTTGCCCATTGCAGCGTCGAAGAAAACAAGAACAAATACGACTTCATCGTAAGCCGTGCCGTCATGCCTTTGGGTGATTTGTTGAAACTGATTCGCAAGAATGTGGGCAACCATCAACACAATGCCATGCCCAACGGCTTGATATGTCTTAAAGGAGGTGAAATACAGGGTGAAATAGCCCCAGTCAGACGCACAGCCATGATATTCGAACTGAAAGATTTTTTCGACGAAGAATTCTTTCAAACAAAAAAAGCCGTATACGTACCTATTTAACCGACTGCGATATGTTGAAAATCAAATGTTTCGTATTCAATCCGGTGGCCGAGAACACATATATCGTATGGGACGACGAGTCCCTCGAATGCGCTGTCATCGATGCCGGTTGTTACTCGACAGAAGAAAAAAAAGAATTGCAAGAATACATCGAACATGAAAATCTGAAAGTCAAATACCTTTTGGCCACTCACCTGCATTTCGATCATATATTTGGTAATACGTTCGTTTCCGAGACATTCGGAGTCGGACTATCGGCACATCATGATGATGAATTTATGCTCGACCAATTTTCAGAATGCACAGCCTTGTTCGGACTACAATCGACAGAAACTCCCGTACACGTAGACAGACACCTCACCGAGAGCGATATATTATCGGTAGGCCGTTACGATTTCTCGGTAATACATGTGCCGGGACACTCGCCGGGCAGTCTCGTATTTTACTGTGCCAAAGCCGGTGTAGCATTCTCGGGAGATGTTCTTTTCCAAAACAGCATAGGTCGTACCGATCTTTGGGGAGGCAATTACGAAGTACTCATTTCGGGTATCCAAGAGAAACTATTTATCCTACCCGATTCCACCGTTACCTATCCGGGACACGGGCCGAGTACGACAATCGGTTATGAAAAAACACATAATCCCTATTTGCAATAGCCGGGCTATCGGATAAAAGAAGACCGCAGGGAAAATTCCCTGCGGTCTTCTTTATCAATAAATTCCTCAATTCACAAGAACTTTTTGCGTCGCAATAACTTGTCCTTGCGCACCGACCACCCTCACGATATAACGACCGGTAGAAACAGCCGCTGTCGAAAGACGATCTCCATACACATCAGCAATACACTGCCCCGATATGCTGTACAGTTGCATACGGACACCTTCTCCTGCATCAAATACTCTGACAGATGAGTAATCTACAACAATACGGACTTCACACTCTTCTTTCTCTTCGGCCGTTACACCCGAGGAGAAAGAGGACTCATAACAACCCAAATCGGGCGCCGTTCCCTTATACGGATAACCGCAATCGATACCGGCATCGATAAGACGACTGCCGCTCGACAAATGCAACAACGATGTTTCGGGCAGAGAACCGTCTTCGTTACGAGCGGCAATAGCTTCGGTTACATCAAGACCGACAAAATCGGCATCGCTACACGTAATACCCAAATTCCAAGTATTGTTTTTTGCATCGACCGACTTGCACGACAATGCATTACTATTCTCGGAACGATAAGAAATGCAGTTACGGATTATCAAGGAACCATAAGACTTATTGGAAAAACCGTAATCGCGATTGTTTTTATAAGCCGTACAGTTATAAATTTTCATGGTTCCGGCATTATTGTTTTGGTCAAACCCTTTGGAAGGATTAGCAACCGCCAGACAGTTGACAAGCGTTACATTATGCTCGGTATTTTTTCCGCCCAACTTGAAGCCGTTTCCGTTGCCATAACAAGGATAGCTGGTCAATTCCTGTTCGGTAAATTGATCGAACCACTCCTTGTCGACTTCATATCGGGGGTGATCATACATATCATATTCTTTCGGGCCATTGTCGTAACAAATACAATTTTCCATGACAGTATTGCCTACACGTTGAAAGAAATCCCAGCCGTCATCGCCATTCGCCCAAGAGCGGCAACCGATATAAGTATTCGGTTCGGAGTTTTCATACTGTTTATCGGCAAAACCATCGGCATTTTCTCCATAATTGGGAGATTCTATTCCCCCGTTTTTATAATCGAAATTATGGTGAGAATCGCAGTTTTTTATCGTATTTCCACCACCCGTCTTATGTTGTATGCCAGAATCGCCGCAACCATATACTTCGAGATTCTCGACAAGACAATAACTGGCATAATTGAGTAAACCGTTCTTTCCGGCGTAACGAATCGTAAAATCTTTCAAGTGAAAATAGACTCCGCCTTCCGACAAGCAAAGGCCGATATTGTTTGTACCCGATACTTCACTTCCGTATGGCTGTTTACGGTAATCAAGAATCGCTTTTTCACCCGGATATCCCGCAATAACAGTCCTTTTCGAACTCGTTCCTGATTTACCTTTTCCTACATTCACACGAGCTGAAAGATCATATTGTCCGCCCAATAGATAAAGTGTATCTCCCGAAGAAATCTTATTGATACCGGAAGTAAAGGAACAAGGTTTCTCATAAGACGAACCATCGCCCGTCCCCACAGGGGAAGCATAATAGACCTTACCGGCGGCATAAACCGACACCGACGGAAAAACGGTCGCAAATATTAATAAAAGTAGTATTTTCTTCATAGGCATAAATTTTGTCAAAGTATTACATATCATGGCAAATATAGAGAGAAAAACCATAGATTAGATGTTAAACGACAAAATATTAACACTTAATCTACCTTATTCCGAATTATTTAATACAGTAAAAACGACGGAACAGAGTCAGAGGGGCACATTGCGTCTCCTACAAAAAGCCTTCCTGCCCAAACATAGAAGCATAGACCTCTGCTTTCTTTGACAAGGCCAATGGATATGCCCGGGAAGACGATGGCATACGATAAAATCGCACCTCTCTATCCTCAAAGTCAAACGGTGTGCAATACCCTATACGCGGCTCATCGATTCCTGCGGAAAGACAGAATGTATCGGTGGCTTTCTGACCGGTCGCAACAACTGCAACACATTGCGGGAGACGACGCAACAAATCCCGCCAATCGGTAGGACTCACCACTTCGAGAAACTTATCCGATGCATTATCTTTGAGGCGACGCACTTCTGTTGCCGTATCATATAATGCGATGCCTTTTTCCCGCAAAAAGATTTCGATACGACTCCTATCAAAACGTTTATGATCGGGCAACTCTGTAAAATAATCCTTATCCGCATAGAAAATTTTCCCCATAATGCGCCACATATCGTTGAGCCAATTCGGATAGAAAAAATCCATACACCAACGCTCCGGCTTCGGAGGAAAACTGCCTAACATCAAAACCCGGGCATTCGCCGGCAAAAAAGGCGGCCACGGGTGTTTCTCAACAGGAATTTCACGGATAGGAACCATAATCATAAAATCTGCCGCTAAATTACGAAAAATACCCTTTGAAACAATATCGGGACAAAGGGTATTTCGTCTTTTGGAAAAACGAAGAAAAAAAATTTTCTCCAACAATCTTTGCAAGTATAAAAAATGATACTATCTTTGCACCGCAATTCGGTAGAGATGCCGGTTGCAGACCCAGAAAAGGTGCGGTAGTTCAGCTGGTTAGAATACATGCCTGTCACGCATGGGGTCGCGGGTTCGAGTCCCGTCCGCACCGCAAAAGCAAACAACAAATTAAAGCAAAGCTCTGAAATTCAAGGATTTCAGAGCTTTTTCTTCTTCCCCGCTTAGGCAAAAAATAGCGGTTTAAAGCAGTTCTCACGAAACTTATTCACAGAACTTTTAGCATAGATTTTGTCCCACACATAGGAATAATTAATATTTGATAATCAGCGTTTTATATAGATATTTATACATAAAAACCGATTCTATTCCACAGCAAAATACACAGCATAACATCATACATAAATGCCGCTTTTTATCTCCCCTTCGATACAAAACAAAGAGGGTAAGAATGCACTATCGACTCCCCCTTATTTATGTTTTTCACCTGTAATAAATATTCTATATTCCGTAATTCATATACCTTTGTAACAACAATTTTCCATAGATTTGCATTTATGGAAAAGAAATACAAAAAGGTCATGATTATCATTTTGGTGCTCATCATATTGGGCTGTACATTCTTTACCCTCCTCAGACACCCATCTTTCGGCCGACTACCGCACGGCGACCGGCAAGACCGTATCGAACGCTCTCCCCATTATAAAAACGGTCAATTCAGGAATCGTCTCCCGACGCCTACCATGACTTCCGAAAAAAGTCCTCTGCGTAATTTCTGGAATCTTTTCTTCGGTAAGAATCGGGACAGGAAACCCTCATACGCCCTCCCTGCTGTAAAGACCAATCTGCACGCTCTGAACATAAATGATGATATTATCGTATGGCTGGGACATTCATCACTTTTTATCCAAAACGGCAGAAAACGATTCCTTGTCGACCCAGTATTGACCAATCGATTCCCCATGTCATTGATGTTCAAACCTTTTGAAGGAACAAATGTGTACACGCCAGAGGATATTCCGGCCATCGACTATCTGATAATCACCCATGACCATTGGGATCATCTTGACTATTATACGGTAAAAGAATTGAAAAACCGCACGGGGAAAGTTTTTTGCGGTCTCGGTGTAGGCGAACATCTCGAATATTGGGGATTCTCTCCCGAACAAATCTGTGAAATGGACTGGAACGAAAATATGCATATTAACGACAGCCTTACGATCTACTGTTTACCGACACGGCATTTTTCGGGAAGGTGGCTTTCACGCAATAAAACGCTATGGGCATCGTTTCTTATCGAGGGTCGGCACAAAATTTATCTGTCGGGAGACGGTGGTTATGACAGTCATTTTGCCGAAATAGGAAACCGTTTTCCCGACATAGACTGGGCGATTATGGAAAACGGCCAATATAATGCCGATTGGAAATACATACACATGATGCCCGACGAACTGCCTAACGCCATAAAAGAGATCGCTCCCCGCAATGTTCTTACGGTACATCATTCGAAATTTGCTCTAAGCCGTCACAACTGGTACGAACCCTTATCGTCCATCAAAAAAGCCTCCCGAAACCAAACCTACCGTCTTTTTACCCCATTGATCGGGGAAGTCGTACCCCTTACCGGTGCAACGGAAACAACAGACCGCTGGTGGGAAAATACGAATAATGTACCTTCCACCAAACAATAAAGAATAAGAATGAAAATTTTCCATAGAAACGATTTTATGAAAACATTTTGCCTTTCAAGTCTGCTCCTTATTTTTATCATCGGTACATCAAAAGCCGATACATTCACGTTCGATCCCGATGGTCGTCCTCTCACCATCTATGTGGACGAAGAATCACCATCGGTCGTACAATGCGCTCTCACCATGTTCTGCGACGACTACAAATGCGTTTTCGGTGATTCTCCACAAAGAGTGAACCGAGACAAAGCCGACATCATCGTAGAATGCAGTGAAAACGGCAATTGGGAACATTTCGACATCTCCGTCTCCCGACAAGGACGGCTCTATGTAAAAGGCAGCGATCCTCGCGGAACAGCATACGGCATACTGGAACTCTCACGCCTCATCGGTATATCTCCCTGGGTATGGTGGGCCGATGTTCCTCCGCAAAAGCTCAACAGTTACACTTTGCCCGACGGATACCACAACAGCCAACAACCGTCGGTACAATACCGGGGAATTTTCATCAATGACGAAGACTACGGACTGAATCCGTGGAGTTGGAAAACACACGAACCGGAATCGGACAAGGGAAAAATAGGCCCTCGTACTTATGAACGGATATTCCAACTGCTGCTACGTTTACGCGCCAATATGCTCATGCCAGCCATGCACGATTGCAGTGTCCCGTTCTATATGGTCGAGGGAAACAAAGAAATGGCAGAAAAATATCAAATCGTCATGGCGACCTCCCACTGCGAACCGCTCATGCGCAACAATGTCGGAGAGTGGGACGACTCCCGACGCGGCCGATACAATTACATCTCCAACAGAGACTCGGTATTGGCTTACTGGCGGGAAAGACTGGTAGATATAGGGAAATCCGAAAATATTTACACCATCGGTATGCGGGGAAAACACGACGGGAAAATGGAGGGGTGCAAAAACACAGCAGAGATGGCGCAAGTCATGCCCCGGGTTATCGAAGACCAGCGTTCCCTCCTTTCCTTGTATGCAGACTCGCCGATCGATCAAGTTCCACAAGTATTCGTCCCCTATAAAGAGTTGCTCGACGTTTACAACAAGGGTATCGACCTGCCCGATGATGTAACCCTCATGTGGTGCGACGACAATTACGGACACATCACCCGCCTGAGCAACAAAGAAGAACGCCAACGCAAAGGCGGTGCGGGAATTTATTACCATATATCTTATTGGGGGCGTCCTCACTCCTATCTCTGGTTATGTACGACCGCACCGGCACAAATCTATTACGAAATGCGTCGGGCATGGGATTACGGAGCCCGCAAGATATGGGCGCTCAATGTAGGCGATATAAAGCCGGCCGAATACGACATAGAATTTTTCATGGACATGGCATGGAATATAGATGCCATACGCCCTGATAACATCTACCAGCATCTCCACGATTTCATGAGTCGCACTTTTACCCCGCAATCGGCACAAGAACTGACCGACATCATGAACGAATATTATTATCTGGCAAACATACGCCGTCCCGAATTCATGGGTTGGAGTCGCGAAGAAGAATATTCCAAAATCAAAGGTGGAAAAACGCCTGTTACCGATACCGAGTTCTCGCCCGAAGAAATAGAGCAACGCATTACTGCTTATCAAAATCTCGAAAAACGGGTAAAAAATATCAAGAAACAGATTCCCAAAGAATTACATGATTCATTTTTTCAACTTGTCGAATATCCGGTTTGTGGAGCAGCCAACATGAATTATAAATGGTTATATGCTCAAAAAGCCCGCCATGCCGATACTTATGAAGAGGCACTCCGATATGAAACAGCCAGTATCAACGCCTACAACGCTATCGCAGCGCTCGACCGCCACTACAACTTCGACATGAACAAAGGAAAATGGAACGGCATCATCAGTATGAAAAACAACCGTCTTGTTTTTGAAAAATTCGAACTTCCGGAAAATTTTTCGCCACTGTCGCCGACAAAATATGCCGGAAAAGAAAAGTATATTTCCTGCGACGCAGCCGAACATAGCGGAAAAACGCCCCGGGGAGCATATAGCATCGAAGGGTTGGGATACAGTCGCCGGGCCATTGTACTTCCGGCCGGAAAAACGCTTTCGTACCCATTCGAAACCAAAGAAAAAGGCGACGCAACAATATGGGTATCGCTTCTTCCCACCCACCCTGTAAACGGTGGCGATTTACGCTATGAAATATCGGTCGACGGAGGGACACCACAAATCGTTTCTTTCAAAACGACAGGACGATCGGAGCAATGGAAAATCAATGTACTCCGTAATCTCGTTCTCACATCGACCCGACATATACTACGAGATACAAACACACATACTATTCGGTTGAAAGCTCTCGACGAAGGCGTCGTCGTAGATCAACTCATGCTCGACTTCGAACCGGAGAAGCCTTTCTATCGCATATTATAATATAGTAAAATTATCAAAGAGGCGGCTTTGTATTTCCCAAAGCCGCCTCTTATAGTGATACATTTCCTCTACCTTTCAAATCATCTTTGAATCATAAAGACATCTCACAGTTTACATTGTACAAAAATGTTGCAAAAACGTGTAATTTTTATCCAATATTTGGTATAAAATAATTCATCCGTTAGATTTGTGAATCTATCATCCAATATATACGTCGCCTCCTGAAATTTAATAATACCACGAAACATGAAAAAAAATTCTTATTGCATTCTCATTTTGTACTTCCTGTTTGTTTCTTTCAACGTATTCAGTATTAATGTATTCGACCAGGATAGAAAAAAGTTTTTCTCTTTTGATGAAAAAATAATCAATGGTACTACCGGAACGCCCCTGGGTGGATTCGGTTGTGGCGGAATAAAATTCAATGCCAATACAGGTACGTTTGCAGTCATGACAGCCCCTCCGGCCGACGCTTACGATTTTATGGAGAAAAAGGGGACATACTTTCAACTATACACCGAACGAAACGGAAAAATAGAAACAAGAAAAATCTTAACCGCCTCAAAAACAAATGATCGTCCGAACGACGATGCGATTTGGCCTTTGCACTTCGTAGATTTCGGTTGCATCAACGGCATACAAATATCATTGACCGGTATCTCACCATTGGATAACCAAAACTACGAAAACATGCATCTGCCCTATGCCCTATACGAAATCAGCCTCACCAATACAGGAAACACAGATGCGACAACGTCATTTGCTTTCCAATGGAACGACGATAAAACGCCTTTCATTAACCTACATAAAAAAGGATTTTACAATGACGAATGGTGTATTTTAGTGAAAAGCAATATCGGAAAAGCAAAAATATCGATCGGCGATGATACCGACAACCACTTCTTATCCGACGGAGAATGTTCTCTATCCGACACCTCATCTCCGACAAGAAAAATCGCTGTAAAAGCGACTTTAAATGCACATGAAACACAAAAAATACATCTTGTATTGGCTTGGTACAATCGAACGGATCCCGAAATAGCATTCTATAAAAACAAATACCAAAATCCGAAAGGTATAGCAGAACATGGTATGAAGGTGTTCTCCTCCTTAAAAAACAATGCCGAAAAATTGGTAAACGGTATTCGAGAATCGAACTTGCCCGATTGGTTAAAAAATCAGGCATTGAACACACTGGTCAATATCGTTACAAATTCCATGTACAAAAAAGACGGAAGAGTTGCATTCGCAGAAGGTCAATGGACCTGTTTTGGAACAATGGACCAAATGTGGTTATCGAGACAAATCATAAACATGTTGATACCCTATTATGCCTGGCAAGAACTCCACTACTGGGCAACAAGATATAAAATTATATAACAAACTGATTTACTATATTTTATGGCGTGAATAAAAGAGTAGTTTTGTAATTTAGTACCATTTTAGCATCACTATTTAGCCATCGTAAATAGAATCAAGGGATGGCGCAAATGGCATAGGACAATTAACTTCTTTGGCTGCATAATCCACATTCGTTTACCGTCCTCAAATCAGTCAACACCTTCCGGAGATAATCAGACGGTTAATTTATAGCCACAACAAATAGATATTCGCTGATTTTATATTTGTATTGCGTAGTTTTTCTACAATAATCGTGTTTATAATTTGTTGTATGAGATTTTATTTGTATCTTTGCACCATACAATAGATAAAATCAACGATTATGATAGCAGAGTTCAGCATTGAGAATTTTTTCTCCATTAAGTCGGTTCAGAAAATCAGTTTTGAACCATCGGCAGATACTTATATGTCTGATGAGTACTCGTATGAAGTTAAGGACGGTGTAAGATTGCTGAAAGTGGGCATCATCTATGGTGCCAACGCTTCCGGTAAAACGAATATATTAAATGCCATTGAATTTTTCAAGATGCTGGTTTTGAGAATGCCTAAAGACAGGACTGAGAAAACCGGGGTTGTCCCTTTCATGTTAGATGACACTTCAAGAAACGAAAAGACAAAGATGTCAATGGTGTTCTATATCAATCAGTCGAAGTACATTCTTAGTTTTGAATTGGATGCAAAGCATATCTATTCCGAGACATTGATTGTTTATGATTCCATTCGCCCGACCAAGCTGTACAACCGAAGTTATGATGCCGCAACAGATTCCACGACCATTGACTTTGGCGTAAACCTGAAAATGACAAAGAAAAGCCAGGATGTGATTTCCGGCAACACTATCAATAATTGCAGTGTGCTTGCCGCATTTGGCAAAAGCAACGTGGAACGGACAAGGCTGAATGATGTGTACGATTATTTTGCCAAGCAGGTAAAAGATGTATTGGCTCCCGGTATGTTGCTTTCGGGATATGTCAAATCACGATTGGATAAAGACGAGGCAGGAGATTTGAAGAAATTCATTTTAAATTTCCTGAAAGCGTCCGATTTCAATATAGAAGATGTGGTATTACATGAAGAGGAAGAGCTGATTACACCTGAATTGGAACAACTGATTCAGAATGCCCCTATTGATAAAGATGCAAAGGCTGAAATGCTTAGAAAGGGGAAAATTACAAATACGGAACTGACCTTCAAGCATAAGGCAGGCGATAAAGTATATGATTTGTCGGAAGAATACGAGTCCAATGGCACCATGAGGTTCTTGGGAATGGCGGTGATACTGAATTTCTTGTTAAAGACCAATCGGTTTGTGCCCATTGATGAAGTGGAGACAAGTATTCATTATGAACTGTTGGCTTATTTCCTGAAAGTCTTTCTGGCAAACAGTAACGGAACATCCCAAATGCTTCTGACCACACACGACATCAATCTTCTCAACGAGGATTTCATTCGCCGTGATACGATATGGTTCACCGACAAAGACGAACTTGGCGAAACTAAAATAGTACGCCTATCTTCTTTGGGACTGCATAAGAATCTTTCCCCATACAATGCTTACAAGCAGGGAAAATTGGTAAAGTTGCCGTTCTTGGGTAGTCAGTATATCAACCTGAATGACTAATGATATGGGACGGACAGTAACAAAAAGTATCGCCATCATAGGCGAAGGAGAAACGGAATGGTTCTATTTCGATTCTCTGAGAATTGCGTGTCGCTATCCTTTCAAGGTCGCTCCGGATTTTCCGCAGCATAGCGACATCAATCATATACTGAAACTGGTAGAATCTTATTTGAACAAGCAATATGATTATATTGTATGCCTGTTTGATATGGACAGGCTGTATCAATATCCTTCCGAAATGCAGTTGTATCAGCGGGCAAAGAAAGAGTATAGCAAGAAGAAATATGCCGGAAAGGTGATGTTTATAGAAACGAATCCTTGCACGGAATTTTGGTTCTTGCTCCATTTCTTGCCTAATGTGGCCTGTCGGCGATATGAAAGTTACGACCAACTGCTTCCCGAATTGCAGAAATACATGCCGGGATATGAAAAGACAAAACGATATTTCATACGCATCAACCTCTATAAATACCTGACAGAGAATGGTAATTTGGAACGGACGATGTTAAACTCAGAAAAGTTGTGCCAACTCTGCAAGGAATCGCCGGAGGATTTGAAGGCGTATTCGGAGGTACATAAGGTTATAAATCTGTTGAATAACGTGTAAAAGAGGTATTATATATTTCACTAATAAATGCTAAATAGAATATTAACACCATATAAATAAAAGCAAGTATGTCAAATAAAAATCTTACAAATAATCAACTTCTACTCAAAGAAATAATATCTCAAGAATATGAAGACAACAATCAATTTGCCTCACTTGATACTTTTTTTGAATTATTTTCAGCGGGTCAAATATTAAAAGATTACGCATTTAGTAATGAAGAAATAGAAAGTGGCCTTACAGGCGGAGGAAATGATGGCGGTTGTGATACTGCCTACGTTCTCTTAAATAATGAAATTATTACTTCTGACCAAATAGAATCTCTTGACTGTCCCAAGGGTTCATCTTTGCAGTTTATTATAATCCAGTCTAAGAATACATTGGGTTTTGGTGAAGATGCTATTATGAAATGGAAAACAATATCAGATAATTTGTTAGAAATGTCTAATGACATAAACCAATATAAAGAAAGATATAGCGAGGGAATCAGAGATGTTTTCGTTTTGTTTCGCGACGCAATGACAAAATTAATCACTAAGCAACTTAAAGTTTCTTTTAAGTATTATTACGTAACCTTGGGAATTGAAGTACATCCAAATGTATTGGCTCAGGCAGACGAACTTAAAGATATTGTCCGAAAGAAATACCCTAGTGCTACAATTTCTGTACAGTTTGTAACAGCAGACGAACTAATGTTATTATATAATAGTGAACCTGATGTTAACATAACTATAACTTTAGCCGACCAAGCTATTACACTTGGTAAACAGAATGAATATGTGACACTAATAAATATAGCAAACTACTATAAATTCATTACAGACTCCTCTGGTAATCTATTAAAAGGTATTTTTGAATCTAATGTTCGTGATTACCAAGGGAATAATTCGGTAAATTCATGCATAGCAAACACCTTAAAGAATAAAAACGCAGAGGATTTTTGGTGGTTAAATAATGGTATTACCATATTGTCTGATAAAATCACGCCAATTACAAGCAAACAGTTATCTATTGATAATCCTGAAATCGTTAATGGACTTCAAACGTCCACGGAGATATATAATTATTTTTCAGAAAACAAAGATAAGTTAGATAGTGAAAATAGGAATGTGCTTGTAAGATTTATAGTTCCAGATACAGAAGAGGTTCGTGATGATATTATATTTGCAACTAATAATCAAACCAATATCCCAAAATCTTCACTCAGAGTTACAGATGCAATACATCTCCAAATAGAGATGTTCTGTAAAACGAGAGGTTTATATTATGATAGGAGAAAGAATTATTATAAAAATCTCAAGAAAAAAGCTACAGATATTATTAGTGTATCTTTCTTGGCTCAGTGTCTAATAACCCTATTATTAAGAAAACCAGATTTTGCTCGAGCACGACCATCAACATTGCTTACGGATGATAGAACATATAATCAATTATATGCTGAGAATGGTAATTTATTAGTCTATTATAATGTTGGCAAACTCGGAAAGAAGGTGCAAGGCAATTTACGCAAGACGCCAGATTGGACCTCATCTGAAAAAAATGATGTACTATTTTATGTGCTATATGGTGTTGTTATAAAATTATTAGGTAAAACAGATATTAAACCTGTTGATATTGTAAACATAGACTTAAATACAGTATCAGAAGAATTTATTGATTCAATAAAATGGAAGGTATATCATAAATACAAGGAATTGGGAGGCGATGGCCGTATTGCTAAAAGTCCTAATTTTATAACCTATATAGATAAAATTATAGGGGATAACGAATAATATAATATTGTGGATTTTCCTATAAATTGTATCAAGGAATGTACTCTATATTATTTATGAAGCAAATGAGTTTTAACGAGGGCAATAGTATGACGCTTGCCCTCGTTTATTTTTACATCGGTTTTATCATTGATTCTATGAAAGTAATTTCTTCTTCTGAAAGTTCGTATTTCGCATAGAGTTGTCGGTCAATTTCGGCAACACTCTTTTCCCAATCAATGTCGGATTTTGAGGTAAAGTCTTGCAACGGAACAAAACGCCACGTTTCTTTACTATTATCTTGTGTAACTTTCAATATTCCAAGCAATGTTCTGGCAAATTTAGATTTGACATATTTCAGAGCAGCCATAGCTTCTGTTTGTTCATTAAATGTACCAATCCCTATAAAGGATTGCGTATAACCGATTAACGGTTCACCGATTAACGGAGTTGACAGCACCTCTCCTATAGCTCCAGTACCATTACTTTTAGGAACTATAACTTTCCATTTACCTAAACAAGGATGGTCTTCGATGAATGACGAATTTATCCATCTAATCTCTCTGACATTCTTTATCAAACCAAGCATTTCAATATCCTCAGCCTGCATTTTTTGCACATGGAATATTTCACTAAGCCCAAAAATGGAAGTAGTTAAACGACGTTCATTACCATTGCTGCCAATTCTCGATTTTAATTCTGGATGTTCTTTATAAAGAATGCTTAAATCAAATTTGTTTTGCGGATATATAATGTTGCTTAAAGGAGTAAAGGTCTCATTATTAGCGACCACCTTTCGGTAAATACCATTAAGTTCTGAATATGCTGTAAATGAGCCAATCTTTCCAAAAGAGTAATTAGCGTCACGATAGCATACAGCAACACCTCCTTTTATATCAACATTTGGGAAAACATCTGTACTTTTTGCTTTATACCATATTATCTTAAAATGCTCATCGTTAAGCATTTTAAGATTCCAATCATGGGGTGTCTTGCCTGCATCAAACAGATAACGTGCGGGAGTAATAAGAGTAGCCTTGTCTGATATTCTAAATGAGACATCCATAAAATAGTTGTAAACTGGAGTGTCGCTTGTCCGTTCTGTTATTATCTGATACGGTGGATTCCCCACTATCGCATTGATTTTCATATTCTTTATTCCTGTTCTGTCCGTAATAAATTTATCTACCTGCTTGATAAAATGTTCCGGTTTGTTTTTGATTTGATTGATTAAGTCCTCGAAGTATCGGGTGTTTACCTTTGCTTTTCGGAAACCTATAAGGGTGCGTTTGGTAATGCTCTTTGCCATCGGAGTTTTGCAGATGACAAAGATGTTTTCAGCCACTACCTTGTCCCATATTCGTTGTTCATCTTCGATACTTGACACCGAAAATAATGAGTTCTTGACCCTTGTGCGATAAATGCTATATGCCATATAAAGAGGATATAATCCAGACTTTGAATTTATTTCAAGGATTCGTGAATCTGGGGCAAACACATTGGCTGTCACTTCGCCACGGTCAATGAAACGAGGGTCGGACAAGGTGGTTTCATAGTCCTTTTCAAAGAAGTTATATCCTCCCAAACAATCGCCAAGGTGCATGTTCACCACACGCCAAGGCGTAAGCACCGTTTCCTTGTCGGGATTGCGGAACGTGCTGAATATATCCGTTATACGCTCGATGCGTTCCTCCACACTAAGTTTGTCCGCGGCACGAGCCATGGCACGGATGCGCTTGCCTGCCGCACAGAATATCTCCGGATCGTAATATTTCTTTATGCTGTTGAACTTCTGTTTGGTTACGCCTTTGGGCATGAACTCCTCCCATGACTGAGAGTCAATGAGGGAAGCGAAGTTGTCAATGGTTATCTCTTGTGATTCATCTTGTAACTCTGCACCGTAGATAAGCAACGGCATACGGATGGAGATACCCCGAAGAATGGAGATGGCAGCCTCGCGGTTCTCCTTTTTCTTCTTTAGTTCCGCGAGACGCTGCTTTTCTTCCTCTGTCAATGGTTGCTTGTCCCTGCCTCTCTTCTTGGATTTCTTTTCAAGGTCTTCAAGTTCCTCGTATTGCTCATCGGTCAGTCCTTGGTTGTTGATGTCCACCTGATTGGTCTTTGGCATTGCCTTGGTTTGGCCGATAATCTTTTTCAGGTCGTCAAACTCCTGCAATTCCAAGTCGTTGAGCTTCATCAACTCGTCATTATACAGGCTCCTGTCCTCGAAACCGTTGCGGACAACCCTTTCCACATAAACACGTTTAAGCTGTTCCAACATCTTGGGTACATCGAACTGGCTCATCTTGGAGCCTTCGATGGAGATAATCGGACAGAAGTTCAGGAACTCGCCCATAATCTTACGGTCGTTGCCGCTGGTCTTTCCTGCCTTGGCAGAAATCTTTGCTGTCTCGGCAATGACTTTCAGTGTTCTGTCAGGAGCGAAGTCAAACACATAACACTGCTCTTTGACCCTTCCGTTGATGGTGGCAGGTGTCTGCACACGGAAGATGGTCTGCATATAACTTGATGTGGCGGTATTATAAGAGCCGGACAACATGAATACGCCCGTCCACGCCTTGACACTGACACCCGTGGTCAATCGTCCGCAAGACAAGGTAATGGTACGGGTGGCATCAGGGTCTTTGCCGATGGCTTCTTCCACCGCAGCAAGAGCATCCTTGCTCTCTTCGTCCTCGTCACCGTCTCCTGCCACATTCACCACCTTGAAATGCTGGAATACAGGATGTGATTGTAGTAAAGCACTCATGGCACGAGCCTCCTTCACACCCGGCAACATCCATAGCGTATGACGGAAGATGTTGCGGTATTCCTCGTTGGCAAACGGATAGCAACTGTCCTTGTCCTCCTTGGAGATAAGATTCAAAAATGCCTTCACATCTTTTTCATGGATGAAAGTTCCGTTATCATTGACCCGAAAAAACTCTCGGAAGTTGAAAGCCACATCTTCATCCACGAACTCATGGAGTAAGCGTCCAAGGTCGTAGGTATAGATGTTCATCGTAGGTAGAGAGGCGTATGGATTCGGATCACCGAAATGGGTCAAATCCCATGAAGCCTTTGCCCGTTGCTCCATCACATAGTCCCAAGTGTAAATCTCGTCCTCCTTGAAGTCGTCCAACAGGTTGAACGGAGTGCCGGAAAGTCGCAGTATCTTTGTATTTGCTTTTGTCAGTTCCTGCATGACAGCCTTGCCGAGTTCCGTCTGTGTCCCTTCGTGCGCCTCGTCCACGATGATGCAATCCCAAGCTGTGGCAAACACTTCATTGTTCTTGTCGAAGTTGCCGCCCACAAGTTCAGAACCGCGCAAATCCTGCATGGAAGCGAAATACACATATTGGCATTTGCCCTGTTTTGCTCTCGCTTCAAGTGAAGCATGGCTGTCACCATTGTTCTTTGAGCCGTATGCAAAACAGGGACAGTCATAGAATATCTTGCCGAAATCCTCGAACCAGCCGCTATCCACCACAGGGCGATGAGTAAGAATCAAAGTGCGGCTGAAATCCATGTCTTTCACCACCTGCAAGGCCGACAATGTCTTGCCGAAACGCATCTTGGCGTTCCAAAGCATCTGGTTACTTTTCCTGAATTGCTTCTTGGTCTTTTCGATGGCTTCCCGTTGTTCGGGACGGAACACAATCGGTGTTTGGTCGTGTGAGACTTCGGCAGAAGACAACGATTCCCGACCTTCCTTTACGGCTGTTATTGCCCGCTTGACGGTTTCAAGGTCGGTGATGAACCACTCGTTGGCTTTGTTCTCGGTATCGAATATCTTTTTCCTAATGCCGGAACGTTCCAAAACGCTATGTACTTCCTTGTCGTTGAAAGAGCACAAGCCCTTTTTGCTGTTGTATATCGTAAGTTCCGTATATAAGAGGTCGTATGCAATGCCTGCCGTTTGCGTATATTGGTTGATACGTTTCTTCGCGGACTCGTTGAGAGCCTTGCTGTTCGGAGCAAGACCGAAGACATTGTCATTGTCACAAGTGGCCTCGCCCACTTTCAGGCATCCCCTGTGTGCAGCATCATTGATGCGGAACACATATATCAGTTTTAATTTTAGTGAAGATGTGAATTTCATACTGCACTATTTTATGAGGTCGATAAATCGGATTCGTTTTCCCATCTTTCCCGCTTCAGGGTCTTTGGCCCGCCAGTCCTTGATTTGGCAATAGATACCATTATGCCTGCGGATGTCATCTTTCTGACAGCCTTCGCATTGACTGACTTCTTCCCTTGTCCCGAACAAGTCGGCTACAATAGTCCGGCGTTCACCGCAACTGTTTGGGATGACACCTTTAAGCCCGTCCATCTGCCAGACGTTCCATGAAATGATGTAGGCGATATAATTGATGGATTTCAACAAGGGTCGCTTGCCGAACTTTTGTTGATAGTATTCGATAAAGGAAATAAGCATGGATTCACGGGCAATCAGCAAGTTATCGCCTTGCCATTCGTAAGCGTAAATGCTCTTATACGCTTCCTGTACCCATTCCAACCATTTGCCGGAAGTTTCCGTATTTTCGCCTACAATCCGCAACTTGCGGTCAAGCAGCCCGATACGCTGTTCTAAGGGAATAGCCTCCCCCGTTGTGGTGTCATATCTGCTTATAATATACGGGGCTTCCCCGCAGGTTATCTCCAATCGGTTGTCACGTACATAATCTTTCCAAGTCTTACCTTCCGGAAATTGAATTTTCTCTGAGTTGGGTCTCCACCGATGACAACCCTGTTCGTCGGTGTACTCCGTATTGAACACATCCTTTCTTCCAAACCATGCTTCATCGATCAGGTTGTTCTGCGCATTGCATATCCATGACGGAGTGAACACCTCTGCCATTTCTCGCGAACGTGCGGTTTGGGTGTCACGACTTTTGAGAATACGCGGCATGATGACATGCCCGTTATCTCCAGTAATAAGACAGGGAAGAATTGGCGAATCATATTGATACCCTTCGCCCAGATATTCATAATCGGAAGTAGCCCAAAAGATATTGCGCTGAATATCCTCCTTGCTCGTCGTATGGTCTTTGAGCAGGATATTCAACAGTTCGGGCGAAAGCCGAAAGATACTATCTTCCAATATATCAACTTCAACAGGCATTTTATATCGGGTTTATGAGTATCTCTTGATAAGAGAGCCATCCCGAAGAAATAAGCACTAATAATCAGTGCTATAAGAACCCGATTTGACGGATTTACAAAACAGATCCTCGCAAAATACCTTTCATATATCATTATAAATGAGGATTGAACACGGTTTTTGAAATATTATGCGTACCTTTGCGAAATAAACTATATCTCTTATCAAGAGATTCGTCTTTTCGCTCAACACATTTCACCATAAATATCCGGTCAAAAATCTTTCAGGATAAGGCTGTTCGCCTTGTCCACCACGCTTGTGTCAAGCGATGCGAGATAGATGCGCGTGGTCTCTTCCGAATCATGTCCCATGCCCTCACTGATGACAGAAAGAGGGATGTTCTTGCTCTTGGCAACGCTCGCCCAACAATGCCGGGCAACGTGCATGGTCAGCGGTATGTTCAATCCTGCCAGACCAGCGACTTCCTTCAACGCCACATTGATGCGGCAGATGGCGTTACGGTATTGTGTCCGCTCATCGGAGCATGGGTTGGTGATTATCGGCAGGAGGTAGCGGGTGGCCGTATTCTCGCCGTACTTGGCGATGATGTCTTCCATGCACTTCTCCCATTTGACTGTGAGCTGCTGCCCGGTCTTTCTTCTACGGTACGTGATTATTCCGTTCTTCAAATCCGATTTTTTCAGATAGGCCATATCAATGAATGACATGCCACGGGTATAAAAGGAGAAGAGGAACATATCCCTTGCATAGTCCAGATGCGGTTTCAGAGTCAAATCAAGTTCCTTAATGTGCTTGATGGACTTCAATGGAATGGCGCGTTTTACCGTCTTCCCGATGCCAGTGTAAACGTGCTTGAAAGGATGCTTCTGTTCCGTCAGTTCCTTTTCCACGGCACGGTTGTAAACGGCACGGAGTATGCGCATATAAAAGGAAACCGTGTTGGGGCAGATGCCCTTGCCTTTGAGCCAGGCCTCGTAAAGCATCATGGTGTTGCCGTCTATCTCGCACAAGAGTATGTCCTGCCCCTCACGGAACTTCATAAAACTGCCCAATGCCGCCGTATAGGTTTCTGATGTGCGGACTTTGCCAAGCTGCTTCAACTGTCCTATGATGCCTTGCATGAAACGGAACAGCGATTGTTCGCCCGTTTGCCCGTTGAACTTCTCGACGATGCTGTCAGCGGAATAAATTCCTCCCTGCCTGTCGCATTGGGCGACTATGGCTTTCAACCGTCCGGTGTCCCAGTCGATATGTTCCGCCACTTCACGGAGATACCGTTTTCTATTTTCGCCGATTTCGGGCAGGATTTTAACAGAGGAAGTTCTCTTGTCCCATTCCGTATCAAATATGCGGTAGTCCGTCTTGACTTGGCGGACTATGCGCCCGTGGATTACCTGATAATATATGCTGCCCTCCCTGCCGCTCGCGGTGGAAGGACGAAATTTCACTTTTATGGATGCCATTCACTTTATTTTTGTTGTTTGGATTGTTTTTCTTCCTCTCTCACTGTCTTGACTTGCCGGTTGAATATGGCCAGCGTGGAGTCCACACCGACAACATCCACCAGTTTCTCGTAAGCCCCGACAGTTACTGCCAGTTCCGGGTACAGTTCGTTGAGCATGACCGTGGTCACATGGTGTTTGTCTGCAACCGTTCTCAACCGCCTGTTTTCTTCCCGGTACTCATGCCATTGTACCCAACTGACGGCAAACAGGACAAAGAATACGAGCGTACAGCCCATGCCAGTCCATACATATGGGTTCTTGTGCCAGCCATCGGGAACTTTGCTCCATAACAGCCTTATTGCATTTATTGCCTTGTCCGAGCGGATTATCTGCCATAGTTCCGATATGACACTTTGCTTTTGCCGCACCTGTTCCGAAGTCTGCTTGTCTTTTTCCACATGGGCAGTCAGCATTTCCAATATTTTGTTGAGCAGTTCCTTGATAGTGGGAACTCCGTGCTTACGCATATCCTTCTCGTTGGCTTCGGTGTATAACCGCAGACTTGCTACCGCTTCATCACCTATTGATTGCTTGTATTCCTCGATGGTCTCTTTGCTTCCGAAAATGTCATTGACATTTTCCGGGGCATTGCCATTGAAGAACCGTATAACAGGCTCCAACTTCGCTTCCAGTCTTTTCAATGCCTCGTTCTTGTCCGGGCTATCCTTTGCGTCCAGTTTTTTCTTGATTTCCTCGATGTCCACTGCCAATGCCCCGATAAGGTCGGTTAAGTTCTGCTTGTTGTCCTTCATCTTTTTCTCCTCCTTGGTTTATGTTTGTCCTTTTCGTTGTCATTCTCGCCCCAGCCGCTTTCGTTTCTTCCACCTCCGCCGCCGGATGACACCTTGGCTTGGTGCGGTTGCACGCACAACTCCATGAGTGTGCCGATGGTCACTTGAACGATGTTTGAACTGGGTTCAGCAGGGATGCTTCCGTTGCCGTCCACTTCCGCTTTGGCCGGTGACGGCTCTCTTATAAAAGTATCAGCCGTATTGTTGTGGAATCCCACATCCTGCCGGGTCGGTTGTGGCTGTTCTTGCACACGGGGCTTCCATTCCATGCCCTCTGCGATTTGGTTCCCGAAGAGCCTGTTCAACTTATAAAAACTCATACTCCGGTCTATCTGTGAGCCACTGAACGAGATTTCATTCTTCGTGAACGATACTCCGATGATTTTACCTTCGTTTCTATTGTATTTGAAATTCACCCCGATACCCTGTTTTGCCAGCCTGTCACACAAATCCGACCAGCAGTTGCAATGGGGTAATGCCGCCTTGATAGCATCATAGATTTGGTATTTCACCTTGTCCTTGCCACGCAGACGGTCACGCTTCACGTTCATCTTGCCCTTGGAGAAGTGCAGTCCGTATTCCCTCGTGAGAGCTTTGCATACTTTTACATTACGCACATTATCGTTGCTGTCACTGATGGTGTTCCCGTCATTGTCCACCCTGTTGGCCACGATATGCAGATGCTGGTGTTCCCTGTCGGTATGACGGCACACGATGTACTGGGTGTTCGTTATGCCCATGCGCCGCATATATTCACGGGCAATTTCGACCATCAGGGCATCCGTCAGCTTGGGTGCATCCTCGTGTGCGAAGTCCAGCGAAATATGGTACACCGGATTTTTCAGCTTGCGTCCCGGCTTGTCATCCGCCTGTCCCTGCATACTCCTTGCGATGGTGGTGTTGTCATCCTGTCTCACGTCCTTACTGTCGATAAGCCTTGCCTTCTTCGGGTTGTTCACGTAGTTCACCACTCTGGCGAAACTCGCCCGTTTTTTCAAATCGCCCATCATATCCTCTCGATGATTTTATTGAACTCGTCCAGCAAGTCCATGATTTTGCCTTTCAAAAGAGAAAAGCCCTGTTGGTGCGCCATCTTCGTCAGTTGGTTCAGGTTGTTGCATCCTCCCTCCAGCATCCTTATCTGCTGCCTGTCTTCCTGTGTCCGTGCAGACACAACCTTGCCGTATAATAACAAATCACGCAGGAAGTGTGACGGTTTCTTTCCTGTATCTGTTATCCGTTTCATGACCGCTTTCCATTCGGCAAGCGTGAGCCGTGTGGATATGGTCTTTGTCCGCGCCTTGCCTTTCACCGTTTTTGGGCGGCCTCCCTTGTTCCTGTTCTCCTGATATGTCATATCCGTTTTCTTTTATTCGTTAAACCGTTCTGTTTTTTAGGGCTGAATTTGCGGCTTGCCGTTTCCTGTGTGGCCGGATCGCCGTTTGTGGCGTGGTTTTCGTGGACGAAAACATTAACTTGCCAGCCCTAAAAAATATCCCTTCTAAAACATTGTCGCTTGCCATTCCTGCCGCTTCATTCCTGTGGCTGTTTCCATTCCCGTGAACCGGACAGTGTGTTGCCATCCTCTAAGACAGGTGTGTCGTCGGCATCCACGGCTGCATTTTCCGCAGTGCTTTCCATTCCGCTTTCGGTTGTTGCTGCCGTTTCGGTTTCCGCTGTACCTGTTTCTTCTATAATAGGATTGGAATGGGTCGGATTCATGGACGGCAAGCCATCTATTCCCTCTGCCGTTTCTTCTATCGGTTTTTCTTTCTTCTTCCTTGCCGAACTGCGGCGCAAGGTCTCTAATTGTTGCCCGTTGAAAAGGAATACACGTACCCCTTCGTATGCCTTGATTGTCTGGCGGTATGTCGGATTCTCGATGAGCCGCCCTGCTATCATCCACGACTTCACGCACACCATGTCTATGATGGAAGTCACGGGATTGGAATCAACACGGATTAGCCCGCGTTCCGAGAAATCCTCCAACAGGCGGGACACCGCCTTGCGCCCGATGCCCCATTCCTTGGCCAGTACCAGCATGGAGCTGTCCACCTGTCCGGGATGGACGGCATAGCCCAATCCACGTTTGGTGTTCTGCACTTCCGATACTGTCATCTTCGACAAAAGGGAAAGAAGATAGGTAAGGTTGCATATCCCGTCCGTGCTCCCGTGCAGGAAGTACCATGCCTCCACGGACATTGCCATCTCCAATTTGTAGCACGGCAAAACAAGCTGCTTCAAATTCTTCATAAGTCTTGATTTTTTTTGTTGTGCGTCTTGTAAATTATCCCTTGGCGTTCTTGTCGGCCTTCCTGTTGGTGGCTTTCAGGCTCTTGATGCGGTCTATCTGTTCCTTGGGAAACAGGACACGCCGTCCTATCCGCTGTCCTTTGATGTGTCCCAGCTTCTCGTGCCGCCAGATGGTCGCTATGCTCACGCCCCATTTCTCCGCCAGTTGCCGGATGGTGTAATACTCCGATGTGTCCTGTGGTGTCTGTTCCTGCCGGTATTCCTCAAACGCGCACCTCACGCTTGCGCCGATAAGCTGTTGAAGCTCGTCGCGCGATACCAGTACCATTTCTGTCTTATCTGTCATAATCCACTGATTTTAAGTTCATGGCGGCAAAGGTAGGGCAATAATGAAACCTGTGAATTTGTGGTATTCTGTGAAATGACACCGAATGAAAAAAGCCGTCAAACAACTGGTGCTTAACGGCTTGTGGAAGTCTGTGGGTTGTGGTGAATTGTAGCCACCTGTGGGTTATGTCACTATTTTATCATGGGAAGCAGCTCTTTGAGCTTCGTTATAAAGGTTTTCTCCACGTTATACTTGGCGAGGCTTTCGGGTGTCAGCCCCATGGAACGGGCTGCGGATGCCCTGTAACCTTTCCAGTCCTTGAAGTAGGCTTTGGACAGCAGGATGGCGACACAGCGCATCTTGCCTTTCACGCAACTACCGTATATCGTGGAATAGTCGGCACGCATGACGGCACGGAGAAAGTCCCGGTCGGAAACGGCATTGCCGTCCAATAGCGACTTACCCTTGTCGGGGCCGCTCTGTACGGTGAAGGTGGTAAGGAAACGGTACAGCCTTAAAACGGGAACCTGCGCGGTCGTGCTGAACGCACCGCCTTGCATTGTATCTGTAGCGGTAAAACCGGATGATGCTTCTTCTGTACAAGAGGGTATTGTTTTGGATGTTGCCAACTTGGATGCGCTTTCATGCAGTACGTTCCTCTTGACATATCCCATCGTCATGGCGATATGGAACATCTTTATTCCGGCAGACTGTGCTTTCACATCATCATTTTGGGACAGCATGGAAAGGTGGATGGCTTCTGCAAAATATTCCGTGAAAAGTTGTGCCAAATCCTTGTCGTTGGCATTGACAATATACTCCTTGACGGCTTGGATTTTCGCCTTATCCACTTTGGCAAGCATGGCATACATTTCTTTCCCTCTGTTCCCGTCTGAATCCTTTGCACACTTCCGTATGGCGGAACGGATGGTGTCGATGCAGTCGGTGGCTTCGGTACGTGTCATTGGCTTGGGAGAAATATCAGAACCTTCCGGCGATACTTGCTCCTGTTCTTTTTCGGGAAAGAAGTATTGCCTTATGACTTCCATGCTCAGGTAAGCCACCCCTGTACGGAAAGCCGCCTTGTCCAAGTCCGCATATTTGGAGCAGATGCCATGAAGCCTTTTCGTGTCATCGTGCAGCCCGACGAATTTCCGTGCCAGATCCTTATCCTCGTGTTCGGTGACATATTCCCTGATGCCGGCCAAAAGAAAAGGCAGGGGCTTCAGGCTGTATCTGATGTTCCGGCAAATATCCTTGCAATCCGTTTCGTCACTGCCGGAAGACTTGTCGGCAAGCGATTCCGCAAGTTTCAGGCTCCCACTGATTACGTTGGACAGCTTGAACAGGTCGCTAATGATGTCAAATCTTGATTTTTCCATAAGCACCTTCTTATATTTTGATGATACCCTTGAAGTCCTTTAATGCTATGACGGCCTTTTCCTCCGCATCCAGTTTCAGGTAGCGGCGCAGTTGCGCCTCGCTGCTGTGTCCGGTGATGGCTTGGATGGAAGGCAGAGGGACGCCAGCCTTATACGCGTTGGTGGCGAAACTCCTTCGGGCTGTATGGGAAAGGAGCATGTCGCAGAACCTCCTTCCCCGTTTGGGGTTGAGACGCTTCTCGTCAAAACCGCAGTCATGTGTCCAGCCGAGCAACAGGCCGATGGTCTTCACCAGCTTGTTCATTTCATTGGGATGAACCGGGGGCAACTTGCCGTCATACTTGGCAAGTATGGCTCTCACGCGCCTGTCAACGGGGATATAGACTTTCTTTTCCGTCTTCTGTTGGGTGATGAGTATGAACTCAGTGCCGCCGATTTCCGTTATCATGTCCTCGCATATCCTTGAATAGTCGGAAACACGCTGCCCGGTCAGGCAGCCCACGACGAAAATGTCCCTCACGTGCTCCAGTGTCCTGATATGGGTGATGCGGCATTTGGAAAGTTGTGCCAATTTCTCGTCCTCGCTGATGTCAAGTGATTCCAGTCTCTTTTTCACAGCTTCCTTGGTGGAAAGGTCAAGGTCAAGCATTTCCTGTATCTGTTCCGGCGTGAGATAGATGTTGTCCACTTCCTCCTTTTTCGGCACGAAGTCGGAATGACGGAAATCATCGCATTTGGTCAGCTTGTCCTCGTAAGCCGCCTTTGCCACCGTGCGGACATCGGTCATATACGAGTTGATGGCGTTGGGCATCAAGCCCCGTTCCTTCCAGTAACCGACAAGGCTGTTGCGTGTCTCCATCGTCATGTCATCCAGTCCGAGTTTGCGGTGGGTTTCCTTTTGGTAGTTAAGAATCTGTTTTTGGATAATGCGCAGACCTTTTATATAGGCAGGTGATACTTTCACGGTACGGCCTTTCTTGGTGCGCCGTCCGGTTTCCATGTCTTCTATATAAGAGGTAAGGAAATCCTCGAACAGCATCCTGCCTTTGGGCTTGACCTCCACAATCTGTATCATTCCGTTGAGCACGTCGTGTTTCACGCTCTCGATGATGTTCTTGGCCTCCTTGGGGTTGAAGCCTTCCGCCTCGAATGCCGCCTTTATCCTCGCGAGGACTTGGGCGAACTGCCCGTACTTTATCCCGATACTCGACATCAGGGCTGACGAGGTGTATTGCAGGCTGCGGTACTTTTCCCATTCAAGCTGCTTGATGGTGAAGCCCGTCACGACTTTCATGTTCGCCTTTCCGGTGCGCACACGGGCATAGATGGAACCGTAGTCCTCCTTTCCGGCCTTGGATGATTTGATGAAGATGAAATCCATACGCGATATATCTTGGTTACTGTGATGCAAAGGTACAAAATATATCCCGAAATATGGTATCAAATAGTACCAATATTTTCTAAAACCGTGAAATTTCGTGAGTATGCAAACCAAATGAAAACATCTACAAATAACTGATATACAAAGATAACCTATAAAACGGAATTTCACTGAATATATTTAGTGAATAGTGGGCAAGGACTCAAATGAATAACGGACAAATACATCATGATTTCAATATCATGAATGTCAAAGACAAGCGGGAGCGTTCGGCACTTGTTTCGTGGGACGACACTGAACATGCGGATTATAGAAACATTCAAAAGTGGGTAGACTTAAATTGCGGTTTCATTATATCAGTCTTCGAGATATATCAAGCAACAGGAGATCAAAAACAATTTGACAAATTATGGCCGTATGTAAAAAAAGCTGCTCAACGAATTCTCGATCAAGTAGAAAAATATGGAAGTAAAAAATATCCTTATACATTCGATGGCTCCGAAAATTCTTATGACGCCGGAGGTAATCCCGACCCCTATAATGCAAACATATCGGCCGTCGCATATAAAATCATGACGATACTGGCGCAAGAAAAAGGTGAGTCCGAAATTATCAAACAGTACGATTATGCCTACAAAACCGTTGTCAATTCATTCCATAACCGTTATATCAAGGATGGCCTATTTACAACCGGAAAACATTGTGAATCGGTATTTGCGGGACAATGGCTATCCCAACATTTAAAATTAGGAGAAATATGGCCGGCAGAAGATACCGATACCATACTAAACATTTTGGAAAATTACTACTATCCTTACTATCTCGGACTCGGTTATCCGCAGGGGACCTACGATGAATGGACTCCATACATATTGACACATTACGGAGGTTTACTGCTCCAAACAGGACGCTTGAAACAATGGCTCGTCATGCAAAAAGACGCTTATTTACGTCAATATCTGAATCGAGAACGAGTATTCGATCACGCATTGAACATATTGCCTTCGATCGAACAACCTAAATGGATCTCAACAAATATCAAAAGTAAAAAACAATATATCAGTATACCATCGATATGGAGGAATTACTACGACATAATCGGATTCCATAGGGACGCCCGGACTCAAAAGTTATGGATAGAACCCATTTTATTACCCGGTACGGATGAATTAAAAAATGCCATGTTCATCTCACCGGAAAGTTGGGGATATATCAGTTATAATCGTAAAGACAACAACGATACCCAAAATATCGAAATATCGGTAAAAACAGAGAAAAAGATGCGCGTTAGTACTCTTTATTTAACCGATCATTTCACGGGAGATATTACGGTAACCATCGACGGGAAAAAATATCCTTATACAAGAACCGGATCGGGTTACGCCAAGAAAATTGCTGTTGAATGGAATGGTACAATAACCCATAAGGGAATCGAAATAAAACTGAGTGGTATCCCGAAGCATATCCATATTCCCTACCCCATAAAACCCGATAAAGAAGTCCTGCCCCTTGTCTTGCCCAATAAAATGTCTCCCTATGAAATAATGGAAGCAGTAAATGCAGATAAACTAATCGGGACATCGATCGACAGCACTTCGGCAGGTGCTTACGTTACAGGTTGCAACAACTTCGATTATATTCAATTTTCCAATATCGATTTCGGGAAAAAAGGTGCAACCAGTATACGATTAAACATACTCAGCACTTCTGAAAATTCGGGAGTAGAAATAGTTATCGACGATACTTCGGGAAAAATTGTCGGAAGTTGTCCTATCCCCAATGCCGAAAACGGTCAAACTTGGGTAGAAGTGGAATGTCCTATCGAAAAAATTACGGGAATGCATAATATTATTCTCCGATTTTACGGTGGACAAGATGGGAATCTGATGAATATAAAACACATACAATTTAAAATATAATCATAAAAAACGACAGCCATAAAAAATTATGGCTGTCGTTTTTTATACGTTACAACTTCACTTCATTCGTTTCAAGACGTGTTCGGCCTTGTCTTTGATTTTTTTCAAATCCTTCTTTATCTCATGGCCCTTCACAACAAGCATAGAATCGCCCCGAACCCATAAGGAAACCTTCTCTCCGTTTTTTCCGGAAAACCGGATCACCGAATCGGGTTGTTGACTCATCGTCCCTTCTTCTACCACCAACATAGCCGGTGTGAGAATACTGGTATCCTGTTTCGTTACAGGGTCGTAATAGGTCATCATCATCTCATAGGAAACATCACCCCCGTTTTCGGGCGTCAAAATCATCAAATCATAAAGAACCGAAGAGCCGTCCTGAGACTCGGCCCAACCTTCATAAACCGATACCAGCGTATCTCCGGAAATACCTTCTTCCTGTAACTCCACTGCGGCAACAGGTTCTTTGCGCGATTGACAAGCGACGACCATCGTCGCCGTCAGAATAAATACGAAAAACTTTTTCATACACATAATTTAATAAACGATTTTGTTCATATAACAGCCGCCGCTAAAAAAAGTTCTATTTTGTATAATCGATTATCGATTTTCCCTATATTTGAGAAAACATTTGGCACAATATTTGTTTCTTTACAAATGATTTTATGATATAAAAAAACAACTGCATATATGACAAATACCGAAATACAGACTTCATACCGAGCAATACTCTCTCTCTTAGAGGAAAAACGGCTGAAAGAAGCATTCTGTAAAATAGCAGAGTTGGCAGCTCTTCTTCCCGACGAATGGCAAATCACGGACAAATTGTCGGAATTGGAGTCGTCATACCGGTATATGATACAATATATGCTCGACGGCCTTAATGACCCTAACCGCCAAACTTTTTATGACAGTTTGTTATCATCGGCATACACGCTCGCCGATAAAACGGTCGAAAGTTTACTCGAAAAAGACTCAACCGCTCTTTACTACCAAAAAAAAAGATATTATAAAACCCACCCGGAAAAAACCATACAGAGTGCTCTCGATGACGTAGACAAGGCTGCGGGAGACTTGTCTCTCAACAGCCTGCTCAACGATATTGACAATAATCCCGACGTACAAACAACTCTCAGACAAAAAGCAGAGCAGGCCGAAAATGAATTATTTGTTCGTATCTGGAACAATTATCCGGCTTCGGAGTGGGATTATTCGGCACTCGAAGAAGGATTGACGCCCGCACGTTTCCCCAACGAAACGGTGGTTCTCATCATCGCCGCCCTCACGTTGAACATTCTTCACCGATACGATGAAAAAAAACTCGACATGCTCCTTACGGTCTACTCCGTATCGGAGGAAGAAGAAATCCGCCAACGCGCTTTATGCAGTGCATTGATCCTGCTCTTCATTTATAGAAAAAGGGTTAACCTCTCCCCTGCTCTTACAGCCCACATCGAGGCATTGAAAGAGGAAGAACGATTTTCCCGCGATGTACGCAATATTTTCCTGCAACTGATAAAAAGCCGGGAAACCGAACGTATCTCCCGTAAATTTACCGAAGAGCTGCTTCCCGAAATGATGAAGCTCAGCCCGTCGCTCTACAACAAAATCAACCCGGCCGATATCGACCCCGAGAGCGACTCTCCCGATCCCAACCCCGAATGGCAGGAATTGCTCGAACAGTCGGGTATCGCTGATAAAATAAAAGAGCTGAACGACTTGCAAATGGAAGGTTCGGACGTTTTCTTATCGACATTTTCCGGATTGAAAAGCTTTCCTTTTTTTCAAGAATTGGGAAACTGGTTCCGCCTGTTCACGTCCGAACATAGCGCCATACAAAATATTTTTCCCGACGGCGAGAACGGGAAAAACAATTTCCTACAATTAATCGGTTATTCCCGATTCCTTTGCAACTCCGACAAATACTCGTTTTGCCTCAGTCTCAAACAGGTTCCGGCTTCCCAGCGACAAATGATGACCATGCAGTTCAATGCCGAAGGCGCCGACATGGCACAAATAGAAAAAGAACGCCAAGAAACATCGGCCGACGAGACGAAAACGGGAATCTCCAACCAATATATACAAGACCTGTACCGCTTCTTCAAATTGCATAATCGTCGCAGCGAATTCCATGACTTGTTTGCGCACCCCATAGATTTGATGCAAGTCGACAGCCTGCAATCTATTCTCGATAGCGATGAGACCTTGCGCATCATCGGCGAGCTTTATTTCAAAAAAGCCTATTACGACGATGCGCTGATTCTATTCCGCCGTCTTTCGGAACGGTATGCGACCGACAACGGTCTATATCAAAAAATAGGATACTGCCTGCAAGCGGCAGGACAATACGACAAAGCACTGGAAGCCTACCTGCAAGCAGAAATCATACAACCCGACAATACTTGGACGGTACGCCGTATAGCTGCGTGTTACCGCAGTCTGAAAAATTCACAGAAAGCCCTCGAATACTATCTGAGAGCCGAATCCCTGCAACCCGACAATCTCTCGATCGAATTGCTTATCGGACATTGTTACGTGGAAGAAAAAAATTACGAGGAAGCCTTGAAGTATTACTTCAAAGTGGATTACCTCAAACCCGAGAGCGGAAAAGCGTGGCGTCCCATCGCTTGGTGCTCTTTCCTCACTGGCAAGCATGAACAGGCCCTGCGATACTACGAAAAAATCTTGTCAAGCGCACCATCGGCTCTCGATTACATGAACGCCGGACATGTGGAGCTAACCCTCACACACACACGCCGGGCACTGGAACTATACCGGCAAAGCATTTCTCACGACAACAACGACACACAATCGTTCGTCAACAATTTCAAACAAGATATTCCCGAACTGGTCAGAGCCGGGGTTGCAGAAAACGATATTCCCATACTTCTCGACCAATTGCTGTATCAAATATCGTAATCACCGACGACCCAAGTCGTCATACAATTTCTGCAAAAACGCTTGTGCCGATTCGGCACATGTATCGGCTTGCGGTCCCTCTTTCAAAAGCCAGCTTTCGGAATCGCAATCGTAGACGACACGATTCTCGGTATCGACATAGCCGAGCCCGTCTTTATAGGTATAATATGCAAAATGTCGTTGGGTCGTATCGGCGATATTTTTACTGAAAGTAAAATCGGAATAATCGATGTGCATCTGTGCCAACAGTGTCGCCGCCAAATCGATTTGCGACGCATAGTCTTCCACGACACGATGTCCTCTCACGGCTCCGCCACACCATATCATAGGTATATGGTGTCTCTTTACCTCGTATTCCTGTATCCCGGCCGGATAACGCATGGTATGATCGGCTACAAAAACGATCAACAAGTCGTTCCATAGAGGAGACTGCCTGAGCGTATCGACAAAAGCTCCCAGACAACTGTCGGTATAGGCAACCGAATTGAGATAAGGGTGTTCGAGCCTGCACATCGGTACATCGAAAGGTTCATGACTGCTCAGGGTCAGAAAAGTTTTCATAAAAGGACGGACTGTCTGTCGGGCAATTTCTTTTTCCACCCGCGGGAATGTGATATGATCGGGAACACCCCAGCGGGCCGAATTTTCTTCGGTTGTAAAATCATCGCACGACATAACCCTGCCGTAACCAGTCGCATAAAAATACGACCGCATATTGGTAAAATCGGCATCGCCTCCATAAATCATTTCCGTATCATATCCAGCCTTTCGCAACGAACGTGCAATGGCCGGCAAAGACTGCGACTTCGAGGGATATTTCATAATCGACGCCGTAGGCTGTGCCGGATAACCGCTAAGGATAGAAACCAGTCCCCGGTCGGTCCGGAAACTATTCGCATAAAAATGGGGGAAATAGATTCCTTCCTCGGACAGAGCTTTCAGACGGGGCATAACATCGGGCATATCGAGAATATGTCCGGTAAAACTTTCGAGTATTACCAGCACGATATTGGGACGGCGCGTAGAAAGCCAGCAGCCCTCGTCATCGGGAAAAACGACTGGTCGCTGTGCCAACGGAGCAAATGCGGCATCGGCCTCGGCCGATGTCATAAAACGGTACTGGTTCGAGAAATCCTCCCCTTTCGACATAGACGACATAAGGCTGAATGCCGGATTGACAGCTGCATGGTTCAACTCTATACATTCGCTGAAATAAGCCCACCCCACATTCATCGTAGATGCAGAAACCCCACCTCGTATGGGAAGAAACAAAAATGCTGTCAGGAACAGATACACGCCTGTCGTAAGCACGCGACGACGTTCTGCACTTTTATTCATCATCGGTCTCAGCAACCATCGGTCCAACGGATAGCCCACGACCACCATATACAGAGCCACAAACAAAAACGCCATAAAAAACATTCCCACAGGGACACTTGCCATTGCATCGGCCGGCGATTGCAGGTAAAACAACGGTGTTACATCGATACGGAACCCCCAATAACCGTACAATTCGGCATCGGCGACACAAATAAGAGAGAGTAAAAAAACAATAATTCCGAAATAACCGCGTAATGTATGTAACAACCACCGACCGGGCAACCATATCGAAACCGTCGTCAGCAGCATGGGCAATACCATGATATAGGCCGAGACCGACAAATCGAGAGGCAAACCATGCCACATGACCCGCAACCAATCGAGAAAAGAGGCTCCGGCATATAAATCGCCCTGCCAAAACATGAAAAGAGGTTTTTGCAAGACAAAAGCCAAAACAAACCAAAAATAAATAACTACAAGATAACGCAACCGACTCATAAATCTGTTATATTTATCGGGTAAAGATATATATTTGCTAAAAACCGTTTTTCCAATTAACACAAATTAATCGCCTACATTCAAGAGCCACTGCTTTTATTGCTATTTTCGCACAAACATTTATACTATGAGAAACATTTTTTACTTGATACTTGTTGTGATATTTAACTTTTCCTGTACAGATATGACCCAAAAGAAAAATCCTTTACTGACACCGTTTACCGACCTGCACGAAACCGCACCTTTCGATAAGATAAAAACAACAGACTTCGAGCCTGCCATCTCCGAAGCTATCGCATTACACCAAGCCGAGATAGACTCCATCGTACAACAAAGCGAAGCTCCAACTTTCAAAAACACCATCGAAGCTCTGGAACTCTCGGGCAGCAAACTCGGTCGCATTACATCGATATTCTTCAATCTGCTCAACGCCAACGGGGACGATGAAATGATAGCCGCTTCGGAACGGATTTCTCCGCTATTGACCGAGCACCATAACAATATCAATCTCAACGAAACTCTGTTCCAAAGGGTAAAAACCGTTTATGAGCAACGTGATTCCCTGTCTCTTACTCTCGAAGAAAAAAGACTGCTCTCGGAAACCTACGACGGCATGGCACGCAACGGAGCCAATCTCGAAGGCGAAGCACGGGAAAGATACCGGGAACTGAGCAATGAGTTGAGCCGCCTGAGCCTCAAATTCGAATCGAATGTATTGAAAGCGACAAATGCATTCGAAATGGTACTCACCCAAAAGGATGAAGTCGCCGGTCTACCGCAAAGCGCACTCGATGCTGCCGCAATGAGAGCCAAAGAAAAAGGACACGACGGAGCTTATCTTTTCGACCTTTCCTACCCCAGCATGATTGCATTCCTGCAATATGCCGAGCGTCGCGACCTTCGTGAAAAAATATATCGGGCACACAACACCCGTTGCGTAGGCGGTGAATTTGATAACCGGAATATCGTCATTCGCATCGCCGAAATTCGTAACGAGATAGCCCGATTATTGGGATATAAAAACTATGCCGAATATGTACTCGAACATCGTATGGCCCAAAACAGCGACCGTGTCTATAACTTGCTGAACCAACTGCTCGAAGCCTACAAACCGACAGCCCTTCAAGAAATAAAACAACTGCAAGCATTTGCCGAGAAGAAAGAAGGCCACCCCGTAGAGCTTATGCCCTGGGATTACTCTTACTACTCTACACTACAAAAGAACGAATTGTATGACCTCAACGACGAAATGCTGAAACCGTACTTTGAGTTGGAACAGGTAAAAAAAGGCGTATTCGGACTTGCTACCCGATTATACGGACTTACGTTCAAGAAAAACACGGAAATACCTGTATATCACCCCGAAGTAGAAACATTCGAGGTTTTCGATGAGGACGGAAGTTATTTGGGAGTCCTCTATACCGATTTCTACCCCCGCTCGACCAAACAAGGGGGAGCTTGGATGACCTCTTTCAAGGATCAATGGATTACCCGGGAGGGCAAGAACAGCCGTCCGCACATCTCACTGGTCATGAACTTCACACGTCCTACCGAATCGAGCCCCGCCTTACTCACTTACAATGAAGTAGAAACATTCCTACACGAATTCGGACATGCTCTGCACGGATTAATGGCCAATTCCCAATACGAATCTCTTTCGGGTACCAATGTCTACCGTGACTTCGTAGAACTCCCCTCTCAACTCATGGAAAACTGGCTGCCCGAACAAGAGTTTCTCGAAACCTTCGCCTACCACCATCTCACGGGAGAAGTTCTGCCCGACAGCCTCATTCAAAAGATACGCAATACGCAACGCTACCATGTAGGATATCAGTGTGTGCGACAACTTACTTTCGGAATGCTCGACATGGCTTGGCATACTCAAACAGGAAAAATCGAAGATATTACAGCTTTCGAACAAAATGCCATCTCCCCGACACAACTGCTTCCCGTCATCGACGGCACTCTCATAAGCAGCCAATTCTCCCATGTATTCGGCGGAGGCTATGCAGCCGGTTATTACGGCTACAAATGGGCCGAAGTCTTGGATGCCGACGCTTTTTCGCTCTTCAAGGAAAACGGTATTTTCGATAAAAAAACCGCAGACGCTTTCCGCAAAAACATTTTGGAAAAAGGAGATACGGAAGAACCCATGACTCTTTACGTCCGATTCCGAGGCCGGGAACCTGAAATCGAAGCTATGATGAGACGCGACGGCATTAAATAAAACAAAGGGCTTTATCGTGAGGATAAAGCCCTTTGTTTTTTCCTCCATCGATTATGATTTCGACTCAAAAATAGTATATATCTTTGCATGGCGAAGATATGCAGGGAATCATGAAAAAACTATCTATCATCACCGTCAACTATAACAATAAAAGCGGTCTAGAACAAACGATAAAAAGCGTTGTAAATCAAAATGCGGAAAAACATATCGAACATATCATCATAGATGGAGGCAGTAACGACGGCAGTCCCGATGTCATAGAAGAGAATAAAGAACATTTCTCTTATTGGTGTTCGGAGAAAGACAACGGAATATATCACGCCATGAACAAAGGTGTTGCGCACGCAAGCGGAGAATACCTGTTATTTCTCAATTCGGGAGATTTTTTAGAACCCGGAGCCATCGTAACCGCACTCGATGAATTAACCGGGACAGACATTATTTACGGCGATATAATTTTCCAAACGACAGACGGCAAACGTCAACCCATGATCTACCCCGACACACTCAGTACCGAATATATGTTTTTCAAAGCCATAGGCCACCCGGCCACATTTTTCAAACGGTCTTTGTTCCAACGGTACGCTTACAATGAATCTCTAAAAATCGTCTCCGATTGGGAATTTCTTTTCAAGAAAATCATCATGGAATCGCATTCGACCCGACATATCCCACTCTTCATCTCTACATTCATGACCGACGGTATAAGTTCGACCTCGGTAGACTTATGCGAGCAAGAAAGACGAGAATGCCTCACCCGTCTTCTTTCACCGGCTATCTATCAAGAAATGTGTTCATTGTATGAGTTCAAACGCAACCCTTACATAAGTCTCTTTTCGGAAATCTGCGATAAACCACACATCAGGCGGCACATACGCAAATACATAAGATTCTTATTGTCGGTAAATCATATTGCCGGACTCTTTTACAAGAGGAAAAGAAAAAAGCGATAAACACACCCGGAAACGGAAATTTCCCACCGTCCAAACATGCTTGTAATACCTCAAACCGACGAACACTCAAATACACTTATACTTCATTTCCATAACCGCTATCTCCGTAGTGAAAACCTCAGATAGAACTCTCCCCCTAATCGAAATCTCCTTTACCCTTTACAAATCGCAGAGACAACAACCGATTGAAAAAACAATCCACAAAAAATAAGGCTACGCTTTTCCGGCGCAGCCTTATCGACTTATTCATAAGAAAAAGTTCAGGTTATTTTTTGAAATAGCGGTTGTAGAGACCTTCAAAGCCTTTGCCATGACGAGCTTCGTCCTTGGCCATTTCATGTACGGTATCGTGAATAGCGTCATAACCGAGTTCTTTGGCACGTTTGGCAATACGCATTTTATCGGCGCACGCACCGCATTCTGCGTCTTTACGGGCTTCGAGATTTTTCTTGGTATCCCAAACTACTTCACCGAGAAGTTCGGCAAATTTCGATGCATGCTCTGCTTCTTCCCAAGCGTAGCGTTTGAATGCTTCGGCAATTTCGGGATAACCTTCGCGATCGGCCTGACGGCTCATTGCCAAATACATACCCACTTCGGTACATTCGCCCATGAAATGAGCCTTGAGACCTTCCATGACTTCGGCATCTTCTACAACGCCGTCGCCGATATGATGCTCGGTAATGAATTGAAGAGCTTCACCGTTATCAACGACTTCTTTGAATTTCGATGCAGGAACTCCGCATTGAGGACAACGTTCGGGAGCTTGGTCGCCTTCGTGTACATAACCGCATACGGTGCAGATAAATTTCTTTTTCATAATGTTTGGATTTTAGGGTTTAATAATAGGAGTTTATTCTAACTTTTTTGTAGACATTTTTTACAAATACCGCGATAATACAGATGCGTTTCCGTTACCAAAAAATCGGCAGCAACAGTAGGCGACATCGGTGGTACGGGAACATCATAAATCGCCCCGCAGGTATTACACCGAAAATGTGCATGGGGCGTCGTATCGGCATCGTAATGCGCTTGCTTGTCGTCTATGGACAACTGCTGAACTGCACCTTGCTCAACCAAAATTTTCAATGTATTATATACCGTCATTCGGGACAATGTAGGTATTTTCTCGCTCAACTCGGAATATATACAATCGGCCGTAGGGTGTGTACGGTGCTGCATCAAATAGTTCATAATTGCTACCCGCTGCACCGAAGGTTTTATGTGATGAGCCATCAAATGATCGTATCCGTCGTGAGCAAACATTATAATCAGTACATTTTTTTATTTTGCACAAAAGTAGGATCAGAAAATAATCCGGACAAATCTTTTATTAAAAAAATTCTTAAAAGAAGAATTTCCATTTCCCTGCTTATTCTTTAATAAACGTTTTTCACATTTCATTGTAACGTGTATTGGGATAATTGTCGTATTTTTGTATTCGTTTGAAAGAATACCGGATATGTCATCAGAAATGCAAGATAAACAGACGGCTCTCGATTGCCGTTACATACGCATGGCGCAAATATGGGCCGAGAACTCGTATTGTAAACGCCGTCAGGTAGGAGCTTTATTGGTTAAAAACAAAACGATTATTTCGGACGGATACAACGGAACACCCGCCGGTTTTAAAAATATTTGTGAGGACGAGAACGGTCATACCTATCCCTATGTATTGCATGCCGAAGCCAATGCCATTACTAAAATCGCCCGTTCGGGAAACAGCAGCGAGGGCGCAACCTTATATGTAACTACATCACCTTGTATCGAATGCTCGAAACTGATTATACAAGCCGGTATCACCCGGGTCGTTTTTTCGGAACATTACCGGCTTAACGACGGTATCGAATTGCTAAAAGAGGCCGGTATCAAAGTCGACTTTATCGATATAAAGTAAATCATTCCACTATATAATATATAATCACATTCATATACGATGAAAAAAAAATCCGTCATCTGGTTACCGTTTATCATAGCCATCGCCATTGTCTTGGGAATCGTCATCGGATACCGTTATCCACGACACATCTCCGTCAAACAGCCGCATGCGGGAAACACCGGTAATAAAATAAGCAATCTGCTCGGTATCATCGAATCGCAATACGTCGATACCGTCAATATAGGCAATCTCGTAGAAGATGTCATGCCCCAAATCGTGGGAGAACTCGACCCCCACTCGGCCTATATCCCGGCCAAAGACCTGCAAGCCGTGAATGAAGAGTTGGAAGGCAGTTTCAGCGGCATCGGCATACAATTCAGCATACTGAACGATACCATTATGGTCGTTGCCGTAGTTCCCGGAGGACCGTCGGAAAAAATAGGCATGATGCCCGGCGACCGCATTGTAGAAGTCGACGATACCGTTTTCGTGGGTAAAGATGTGATTTCGAACGATAAAGTTCTGAAAAAGTTACGCGGGCCCAAAGGTAGTAAGGTAAAACTGGGCGTTTTACGGGCCACTTCTCCCGAAATGCTCTCTTACGAAGTAACCCGCAACGACATTCCCGTAAACAGCGTAGATGTCGCCTTTATGGTCAATGCAGAGACCGGCTACATAAAGATAAACAAATTCGGACGTACGACCTACACCGAGTTTATGAACAGTCTCGCCCAATTGAAAAACAAAAATGCAAAAAAATATATCATCGACCTGCGAAGCAATTCGGGCGGTATCTTGGATATAGCCATCAACATGATCAACGAATTCCTACCCAAAGGACAACTTATCGTGTATACCGAGGGTAAGGCATTCCCGCGCAGCGAAGCGATATCGAACGGCAGCGGTGCTTTCAAAGATGCCCAAATCGTCGTCTTGATCGATGAATGGTCGGCATCGGCAAGCGAAATCTTTGCCGGTGCGATACAAGATAATGACCGAGGTATCATCATCGGACGGAGGTCTTTCGGGAAAGGACTGGTACAAAACCAGTTACCGTTTGCCGACGGCTCGGCTATACGGCTCACTATCGCCCGTTACTATACACCGTCGGGGCGTTCCATACAGAAAGAATATGAAATGGGACACGGAGAAGATTATGAAAAAGATATTTTGAACCGCTTCATACACGGCGAATTCGACAACCCCGACAGTATCAAGCAAAACGACGAGCTGGTCTATAAAACACGTTTGGGACGTACCGTATACGGCGGAGGCGGCATCATGCCCGATATTTTCGTACCGCGCGACACAACGGGCATAACCCCCTATCTCAACGAAGTTGTCAATAAAGGACTTCTATATCAATACGCTTTCCAATATTCCGACGAAAAACGGAATCTCTTATCGGAATATAAAGACTACGCAAGTCTGCAAAAGTATTTAAACCGACAACCTCTACTCCAAGAGTTCATCGCATTTGCATCGTCTCACGGGGTAAAACGCAATAACAAAGAAATCAAGGAGTCGGGCCAATTACTCACCAACTATATCGAGAGCTACATTGCCCGAAACATCATAGGAGATAACGCATTCTACCCGATATTCCTCCAAGAAGACAAAACTTTCCAAAAAGCGCTCGACATATTGAATGCCAACGAGGGATTTCCACAAGCCCCGGAAAAATAAATACGGAATGACGGAAAAAAAACTTTTGCGTCGACAAATCAAAAATGCTGTGTCTCGGCTTTCTCCTGAGGAAAAAGCCGAGACCTCCGTTATTATAAAAAAGCGTATCGAATCGCTACCGCTTTTTGCCGAAGCCCATACCATACTGCTCTTTTATTCCCTTCCCGATGAAGTAAATACGCACGAATGGATTGCACAATGGAACGGAGAAAAAAGAATACTTCTTCCGGTCGTAAAAGGTGAAACACTGGTCATACGCTCCTATTCTCCCGGAGAAATGGAACTCGGAAGTTTCGGAATCGCCGAACCGACAGGAGAAGATATAACCGACCTCTCGATCATCGATATGGTAATCGTTCCCGGAGTAGGATTCGACCCGAAAGGCAACCGTCTGGGACGCGGGAAAGGTTTCTACGACAAATTGCTAAAAAAGATCGATGCGCCCTTTATAGGCGTTGCCTACGACTGTCAAATCGCAGACAACATTCCCGCACTTCCGCACGACGTACCCATGTCTCTGATAATCAGCAAGAGTAATATTTATTAGCAGAGACATACAACGAGAAAAACAGTATCAAGAAGTACAAATACAAAATAAAAAACTACCTTTGTATAAACTTTCAAATCCTCAATTTAAGTTATGGCAAAAGTAAAAGGTACCGTTGTCGTCAACAACGAACGCTGCAAAGGTTGCAACCTCTGCGTCGTAGCCTGTCCGGCCGACGTTTTGGAATTGCAACCCAAAGAGGTGAATGATAAAGGTTATCACTACGCCTATATGAAAAACCCCGATAACTGCATCGGCTGCGCCAGTTGCGGATATGTATGTCCCGACGGTTGCATATCGGTATACAAAGTCAAACTGTAATTAAACATATATCAAATATGGCAGAAGAAGTAAAACTGATGAAGGGCAACGAGGCGATCGCGCATGCCGCCATACGCTACGGTGCCGACGGGTATTTCGGCTATCCTATTACCCCGCAATCGGAAATCATGGAAACCCTTATGGAAGAAAAACCGTGGGAAACGACCGGCATGGTTGTGTTGCAAGCCGAGAGCGAAGTAGCCGCCATCAACATGGTTTACGGCGGTGCAGGTTGCGGAAAAGCCGTCATGACTTCGTCGTCGAGTCCCGGTGTGAGCCTGAAACAGGAAGGAATATCGTATATGGCCGGAGCCGAGTTGCCCTGTCTCATCATAAACGTCATGCGGGGAGGTCCCGGTCTGGGAACCATTCAACCGAGTCAGGCCGATTATTTCCAAACCGTAAAAGGCGGCGGGCACGGCGATTACAGACTGATTACACTGGCTCCGGCTTCGGTGCAGGAAATGGCCGACTTCGTAAAATTAGGATTCGATTTGGCTTTCAAATACCGCAATCCTTCCATTATTCTCGCCGACGGTGTTATCGGGCAAATGATGGAGAAAGTCGTTCTGCCCTCTCCCCAACCCCGGCTCACGGAAGAGGAAATACGCCAAGCACGGCCCTGGGCCACACAAGGGAAACCGGCGGGACGCACACGGAATGTCATCACCTCTCTCGAACTCGACCCGGCTCTCATGGAGGAAAACAATCTGCGTTTCCAAGCCAAATATCAAGAGATAGAGAAAAACGAAGTCCGTTATGAGGAACTCGACTGTACCGACGCCGATTATCTGTTGGTTGCTTTCGGCTCGATGGCCCGTATATGCCAAAAGACGCAAGAAATGGCCGCAGCCGAGGGCATCAAACTCGGCTTGTTGCGCCCCATCACCTTGTGGCCGTTCCCGTCGGACATCATATCCCGTTACGCCGACAAGGTAAAAGGGATACTGGTTCCGGAGCTCAATGCCGGACAAATGATCGAGGACGTTCGCCTGGCTGTAAACGGACGGGTAAACGTCGAACATTTCGGACGTCTGGGAGGTATCGTCCCCACACCCGACGAAATTCTCAAAGCCGTCAAAGAGAAACTCATGTAAAATCTCGACAACTATGGACATCAAAGATATTATAAAACCCGAAAACCTCGTTTACAGCAAACCTCGTCTGATGAACGATAATCCTATGCACTACTGTCCGGGTTGCAGCCACGGCGTCGTACACAAACTCGTTGCCGAGGTCATCGATGAAATGGGCATGGAAGAAAAAACCATCGGTGTCGCTCCTGTCGGCTGCGCCGTATTTGCTTATAACTACATCGACATAGACTGGCAGGAAGCCGCTCACGGTCGTGCTCCCGCCATCGCCACAGCAATCAAACGATTGAATCCCGACAAAATGGTATTCACATACCAGGGCGACGGAGACTTGGCAGCCATCGGTACGGCCGAGACCATTCATGCCTGCAACCGGGGTGAAAATATCGTCATCATATTCATCAACAACGGAATATACGGTATGACGGGAGGTCAGATGGCCCCCACAACCCTCGAAGGTATGGTAACTTCGACCTGTCCCTACGGCCGGAATGTCGATCTCTACGGTTACCCGCTGAAAATATCCGATCTCGTTGCCAAACTCGACGGGGCATGTTATGTTACCCGACAAAGCGTGCAAACGGCAGCGGCTGTAAAAAAAGCGAAAAAAGCCATACGGCAAGCATTCGAAAATTCCATGGCAAAGAAAGGTGCATCGCTCGTCGAAATCGTATCGACTTGCGCATCGGGTTGGAAAATGTCTCCCGAGAAGGCCAACAAGTGGATGGAAGAGAATATGTTCCCGTTCTATCCGTTAGGAGATCTCAAGAATAAGGAATAATAAGTAATTATTAATTTTTGAAGCAATGAAGCAAGAAATTATAATAGCAGGTTTCGGTGGACAAGGGGTTTTGTCAATGGGTAAGATCCTGGCTTATTCCGGCCTGATGGAAGGAAAGGAAGTCAGTTGGATGCCTTCTTACGGCCCAGAACAACGAGGCGGTACAGCCAACGTAACCGTCATCCTGAGCGACGACCGCATCAGCTCTCCCGTATTGAACGAATATGACATTGCCATCATCCTGAACCAACCTTCGATGGAGAAGTTCGAAAACAAGGTGAAAAAAGGCGGTATCATTATTTATGACGGATACGGAATCCATACACCGGTGAAACGGACCGATGTCAGTGTATATCGTGTGGATGCGATGGACGCGGCTACCGAGATGAAAAACGAGAAAGCATTCAATATGCTGATCCTCGGCGGACTACTGAAAATCGTTC
>URHG01000008.1 GCA_900547555.1 uncultured Porphyromonadaceae bacterium
CCGTGTTGTCGAAATGCAAATACACTTTCTCCTGCGGATTGTACTTCCCGAAATGGTTATAACTTTTCACCAGCTCCGCCATTGCCAGAATCGAACCGTCTACCTGACCGCGTGCTTCCGATACCCAAAACACACTGACCGACACTAGCAACAATATGTACTTGATGAATATATGCATAACGCTATCCTTCCAACATCAAAATCGAAATATTTGCGATCCAACTCTACTCATATCTCATTTTCCACAATATAGAAACATTTTCCTTTTTCGTACATATTTCTTATCTCGAACCAGAAAGCAATTTTCTTATCGGGCATTGGAAAGCCTCATCAAATTACGGGTTTTCGCCACTCCCATAAATAACGGCAAAAACAGGAACAGTCCCAATAACGACATTATCAGCCCACCGATTGTACCGATCGCCAAAGAAAACCAGAAATCGTTTCTTTCCGCTCCGACGAGAAACGGCAGGAATCCCAATATCGTAGAAACAATCGTAAGTATAATGGGTATGATCTTGGTATTCCAAGCTTTGAGATAACTCGATAAAACAGATAATCCCGGTTGTCGACGACGAATGGCATTGTATTCGTTAAGGAGATAGATACCGGCATTGACCGTTATACCGCACAATAAAACAAACGCCGCAAAACCGCCTTGGTCGAATCGTATGCCGAAAAGATAAAACGTAAGAAACGCTCCTATGTAAGAGATAGGTATGAGCAATATGATAAGAAACGGTTGTTTCAATGAATTGAAAAGTATGCTCGAAATAAAAAATATAATAGCCACGACCAGCAATAACAACAATACGTGGGTATAATCATCGGAATCGCCCCGCCAAGAACGCCGAGGTATCTCGGCTGTATAACCAAGAGGCAAAATTTCGTTCAAAGCTTCCACCTCTTCTTCCAAACGCTTATTCCCTTGCTGATATGATCCTATGTAGGTAAACTGCACGACAAGTACATATTGCTGGTTTTCCTTCCGTATACTTTGCGGTGCATCTTCTCTTGTAATTGTTGCCAATGAACTTAGTTTCACACTGCGCCCTTGCAGCGGAACCGGAATGTTTTCCAATGCCCAAATATCGTACTCTCGCCCTAATGAAGATACTAAACGGACTTTTTCATTTTTACCCTCGTAAAAAACCGTTCCGCAAGAAATATCCTGACCAAAAACCGGTTTTAAAGCCGCATATAGTTGTTGTGTCGAAACATTTTCCTCTGCCATTCGCCGCTTATCCAAAGAAAGATAATATTCGGTATAATCGTCTTTCCAATAAGATTGTTCGGAATTGATGGTTATATCCCTTATACGGCGATACTGCAAAAGTCGACTGCGTAATGTATCGGCCCAAGCATACAACTCATCATAATTATAACCATATAGTGTAACGACTTTATCGCCGGCACTCTCGCGCACATCGTTGTTGAACGAATCCATAGGCAGACCATACACGCTCCAACTTCCACCGCCCAACTCCAACGCCTTACTCACAATGTCGGAATTAAGGAAATAGGGAAAACCATTATCCAATGCCTCCCGGGTAAAATAAATACTGATACTTGCCCGCCGAGCGCTCGAAACCGAAGTCTGAAACTGTCGTATTTCGGGAAAAGAGGTCAAGTACTGCTCCATACGAGAGATTAAAGTATTCATCTGTTCGAGAGTCGCACCATTGGGTAACGTTGCATTGACATGAAGGACAATTTCACCCTCTTCGTCCCGATCATAATAACTGCCTCTATTCCCTACATGTTGGGTAAAAAGCCTGAGCGTCCCACCCAACACCTTATCAACGACCGGCCGTATATGCTCGCGATAGGTATCATGGTCAAATATCTTATTATAAATATCCACTCCCCAACTTTCACCTTTCATCTTCTCGGGCAAGAGATAAACCGGTAAACCGAAAGCCAGTACAATAAACACAATCACCCACCCTCGATACCGGGAAACAAACACGATCGTCTTTCCATAAAAACGGGTAAAGCGTACAGTCATACGTTTTCTTTTCGCTCCCCGACCCGAATAGCCCCGGCTTCGCACAAGCGCGATTTTTTCAATAACCGAGGGAACGAAAAAGAGTGCAACAAACAAGGATATCAATAAATTGATGATAATAACCGCTGCAAAATCTTGTAAATTCAGGCGTACTTTTTCGTCCATAAAAAAGAGGATAGAAAGAGCCCCGACGGTGGTCAACGTAGCCGCCAAGATAGAAAGGAATGTTTTCAGATCCTTACGGCGTAAATAATGGTCGGTCATTACGATGGTATTATCGATGACGAGATTCAACGAAATCGTAATACCCGCCAGAGAATATAGCTGTATTTCAAGGTCGAACAGATAATAAAAAATTACGGCAACCGAAATATTTACAGCAAGAGATACCGTAATGAGAAGCAGATAGCGCACATTACGCGTAATAAGAAACACAAACAACAGTAGAATCAATACCGTGAGTCCTGTACGGAAGTAAATCCGTTGCAATTCTTCATTTATATAATCGGTTGCATCGTAGCTTTTATGAAGTTCGTACCCGACCGGGAATTTCTCTTGTACTTGTGCTAGAACCTGCATGATATCTTCTTTCAACAACAGCTGATTGACCCTTTTTTCAGATGTGATATTCAGGTAAATCGAGTTCAAACCATTGATGCGGTAATAGCTTGTAGGCTCTGCTTCCTGTCGGGAAATACGCACAAGAGACGACAAAGGGAATATTCTTCCGTCCGAAGATTGTACCTTCACCGCTTCGGGGGCAAAATCAGAATCGGGCTCATCGGTCATCAACACGACCCGTATCCAGCTTTCCTCTTCATTATTCTCTAAACGGCATATTCCCAATTCTTCTTTTTCGACACGTCCCGACAACGCTCTTTGAATATCCGAGACGGAAACATCCAAATGCGACAACCGTTCTCTGTCATAATTCAATGTCCACTCCATCGGAGTGGCACCGGTCAATTCTACTTTGGAAACGCCCAGCAGACGACCGACAGCAGGGACGATATTATCCTCGGCATATTGCAAAATATAAGCAGGAGCTGCCGGAGCATTGAGTGTATAAACCATAAAGGGACGGGAAGAACGGCTCTCGGAATAACGCGCCGATACCAGTGGATAACTTACCGTCTCGGGCAACTGCGGCCACATCTGGCGTACGAGTGTGGAAATCTCAAAACGCACGGCATCGATATCAGCGTGTTTGTCAAGTCGTACCGTAATACGTCCACTTCCGTCATCCGATACCGAATTGATGCGGCTCACCCCCCGCACACGGGACAGCATACCTTCGAGACGGCTGGTTACTTCGGCCTCGATAATCCGGGCGGAGGCATTACGCATCGAAAACGATATCGTAAGCGTAGGCATCTCCTTTGTCGGCGACAACTTCACCGGCAATTGTGGAACAAGCGCAATCCCTATCAACGAAAGACATAAAAAGAGTACGATCCACGTAAAAAACGATATGTTCGCCAAACGACTTTTCATCGAACAATCTTATTGTCGAAATCGAATTTTTCGTACAACGAAACATTCCATTCGAAATCATAAAGTGTCAGCCGCCGTATTTTATAATAATTTCCCCAATAGTTTTGCAACGCCGTAATATAGTTACGCTGGGCTGTTTGTTGACGATTGAGGGATAAACTCAAACTGTTGACATCGGCTTTCCCGATGATAAAGCGCCGGCATGTTTGCATATAAGCATCTTCGGCCAGCCGTAACGCCTGCGCCGCACTGGCGAGCATTTTTTGTTGTACATTGAAGTCCCGAACCGTAACGACGATCTCCTGCTCGACACTCTGTTTTTCTTGTTGCGAAGTGATATAAGCCACATTCAATTCGTTCTTTGCCATATTGTACTTGCCCCGGGCTACTCCCCAATCGACAAGAGGAATGGAGAGACTGAGCGAAACGACTTCCTGTTGCAATGGGTTACGATAGGCATCTCCCAAACGGTCGGAAACCTGATTGAGCCCCACACTGGCATTTACGCTGGCATTGAAACGAGACTGTTTCCGTGTACGGTCGACAGCTTGTTCCGCTTCCAAAACGGTCTGTTCCTGCTCATAATAGACCGGATTATTTTCTCGTGCATATACTATGGCTTTCTCCACAGGGATTACGACCAAACGCGGATTAGATGGCAAAATGAGTGATATATGCACATCTTTCGGTAGATTCAAGAACGAAACAAGCGCATACATGGCCTTATCGAGCTGTATCCGTGCATTCTCCAAAGAATTGCGGGCATTGACCATGTCGAGCTCCAACGTAAGCAGATCGGATTTTTCGATTGCCGCAATCTTATAACGTTCCAATCCGATACGGTAAAGCGTATCGCTCGTAGACACATCGCTCAAAGCCATATCGTAATTGCTTTGAGCCATTGCCAAAGAAAAAAAATAGTTTACAGCATTTTCCGATACTTGCTCCGTATTATAGACATATTGCCGTCGGACTTTTTCATAACGTACCGGCTCTATTTTCCTTTCCCAACGAAACGCATTATAACCGATCAGACTCTGCGAATACCCTACCCGTATGGGAACCGTCGAAAATTGAGTAGACGTCGATGCTCCGAAATTCCGCATATAATCGAGGTCTGTTTCGAGATAAAAAGTACCTCCGGTAAAATCGACGTTCTGTTCGATCGTCAACGAGGCTCCAACACTAAACCGTTGTTGCTCGCGATAAACATCGGCATCGATTTCGGAATCATACCGTTCGGTAATATCGCGATTATAACGAGCCGGTACCAAATCGAGCGTAAGACTGGGCAGACGGTTGGCCTTATATGCACGATATTGCCAAAAGCCCGACAAGTAAAGATTCCTGTTACGGAATGCCTGCAAAGAACTGTCATTGGCCAATGCGATGACTTGGCGCAAATCGAGGGTGATTTCTTGTGCGGATACAAATCCGACGCCGGTTAAAAAACAAAATATAGTCAATAATTTACGTTTCATCTGCTTTCTGTTTTCCGATATACAAACCAATATACCAACGGTATCAAGAAAAGGCTGACCAGCGTACCGACAGCCATAGCTCCTATCATGGCAATAGCCAACGGTTTTTGCAATTCAGAGCCCATATCCGAAGTAAACAACAATGGAACCATTGCCAGAATCGTCGTGAGAGAAGTCATTATAATGGGACGCAAACGGCGATGTCCCGCCTCGTGTATCGCATCGAAAAGCGGCATACCCGATTTCCGTAGATTATTCATGGCATCGAGCTTCAATATAGAGTCATTTACAATAATACCGCAGGTAACGATAATACCTATCGCCGACATAAGATTCAGCGTATGGCCCAATACCCATAAAGCGACCAAAGCAAACGCCGTATCGACAGGAATTTCTATCAACACGATAAGGGGTTGCACGAAACTCTCGAATTGTGCACATAAAATAAAATACATCAACAGCAACGAGACAAAAAGTATGACGACCAACTCGCCCATCATCTGCTCGTTGGAAAAAAAACTTCCCGAAAAATCGACTTCCCAATCTTTATCCCCTCGAAATGAATCCCGTATTTGGGATATAAGCAACGGCGGATTCTCGACATCGTAGAAATAGAGAGGTATAAACTCACCGTCCCGTCCAGCCGTAATCTGTTTCAAATCGTTCGCATATTCTATCTTTACCAGTTCAGAAAGGGGGATATACCGTCGCTCTTCGGATTTCTTTCCATCCTCGTCGGTATAATTGCTCGCAATATGGGTGTGCTGCAAGACTTGTGTTACCGTCGGGTCGTTTCCGACTATACATATAGGCAGATATTGCTGATACGAACGTAACACCGAGACCTGATTATCTTTAAAAGCCGAACGTAAAGCCTGCGCCACATCGTCATATTTCACCTGATATACAAGCAGCTTTTCCTTATCTACCACCAAGCAAAGCTGACGTTGCAAAGGAACGCCTTCGGGATCTTGCCCTCCGGCCTCGGTTACGAGCTGTTCGGCACGTTCTATTTTATCTTGTGTCGGATTTCCGTGAAGTGAACGCAGCTGGGCAACGACATCGGCTTCGCCGGTAATGAAAAGTTTTTCGAAAATATTCTCGGGCGGTGAAAATGTTACAATCGCGGACGGATAACACTCTCGCAGATAATGACGTAAAAGATGTTGCAAACTGTCGACTTCGGCCGGTACGTGTACTTTGAAATAGAGTTCGGCCTCGGTCGCCGACAATTCCTCGCCGCTATCGAACAAATAATCCTGCACACCGACATAAGCTGTATGTTCCACAGCGTATGACCGGGATAAACGCAACAAATCGGCTATTCTGCGATTATTCTCATCGACATGGATATTCTCATTCCACTCCAACCGGACAACGACTTCATGTTGCTCGATCTCGGGCATTCTCGTTTTTTCGATAATGTAGAACATGAGCACGCACAACGGCAAAGTAAGCAACATACCCACAACGCAAAGCGTCTTGTGGGAGAATGTCCAATCGATACCCCTATCATAGAGACGCTCGAGCCAACGATCGCTCAATAACTGATGAAAAGAAAAATTGAGGATATTTTTCTTATTTCTTATCCCCGCTTTGTAAAACAAGAGATAAAGAACCGGTAACAGCAGAATACCCACAAAATACGAGCACAGCAATCCGGCAGTAATGGAAAAGGCTTGATCCCTGAAAAGCGCACCGGCAATACCGCTCATAAAAATCAGCGGTACAAAAACGGCTATCGTCGTAAGCATCGAGCTCAACATGGGCGTTATCATCTCGGTTGCCCCTGCCGCACAAGCCCTGCGCAATGTATATCCCCTCTCCTTGTACTGGGAGATATTCTCGGTTACGATGATGGAGTTGTCGATCATCATACCCACAGCAAGTATCAAGCCCGAGAGGGAAATAATATTGAGAGAGACATCGAACAGATAGAAAAACAGGAATGTGATGATTACCGCCACAACCATGTTTATGGCGATGATAAGGGGCGATCGCAAATCGTGCAAAAAGAAAAGCGCGACGACCAAAATAAAGAGAAATCCCAATCCCAGATTCTGTTGCAGGTTAGAAATCGTATAATCGAGCAACTCGGTCTGGTTGCGGGTGATACCGAATTCTATATCGGGATAACGGGCGGCAAAATAGTCTGTCGTTTTTTTCAACGACGACTTCAAGGACGACATATTTTCCTCGTCCTGCTTGATGATCGCCAACGTTACGGCACGCTTGCCATCGGCCAAAGAACGCCCCAGCTCCTTCTGAGGAGCATACCGAACTTCGCAAAAATCACGCAACTGCATGATACGCCCACCCACCGACAAATAAATGGCAGCAACATCATCGACAGTACGCAACGCATTCGATACGCGCACATTGTACTCATAGTACCCGTCCCGTACAAACATGCTGCCGGGTTCTACATTATTTGCAGTAAGAGCCGCTTCGATATTATCTATCGTCAATCCGACCGACCGCATTTTATCCACATCGGGAACAAGTTGTATCATACGGCCGGGAATACCCGTAACATCGGCCATAGCCACTTGCGGAAGCTGTTCGATACGTCGCTTGATGACAGTCTCGGCGACCGTACACAATTCGAGAAAACGGGCTTCGTCGGTCTCTTCATAAGGCCGGTCGTCTTTCAAGGTAAGATTGAGGTAGAAAACCGGTATATCGGTCGCACTCGATTTGATAGCCCTCGGACGCTCGGTCTCTTTGGGAAGGGACGACATGGCGGCATCGATTTTCTCGTTCACCTCGATAAAAGCGAGGTCGGTATTGGTCCCGAACTCAAATTCGAGACGGATCACGCCCGACCCATCACGGGTCTCACTCTCTATTTCCTTCAACCCCGAAACCTGCAACAATTGCCTGCGTACCGGTGCCACGACCGTGTTTTCGAGCTCCCGGGCCGATGTATTTTCGCCCGACACCTGCACCGTAATACGGGGAATATCGATATGCGGCAACAACGAGACGGGCAGGGTGCAATACGTTACCGCACCTACGATGACGCAAGCCGTGAATGCCATAAGCACGGCGATGGGACGCTGCAAAAGGAATTTGATCATAACTCGTTGCTTCCCACTACGACAACCGGGGATTCATGGGCCAGATTGACATTGCCCGACACGATAACCGTCGCCCCTTCTTCCAATCCCTCTTCGATCGTGTACTCATCGAGATTCTCCATGCCCGTGCGGACATAATTCCACACGGCAAGCCCCTCTTCGAGCGTAAAAACGACCTGACGCCCCGAACGCAATACCACGGCACTTTTAGGAACGACCAGTTCCCGGCCCGACTCCTGCTGTATGCGTACTCGCACGTTCATACCTTCATAAAGGTGCGGCGAACCATTCACACGGGCTTTGGCCCGCACCATACCGTCCGACTCCACAAGCGGATTTATCGCCGTTATGCGTCCCGTATATTCTTCGGCATGACCGGCATAAGGGGCGACTTTCACCACATCGCCCCGACGTACCTCGAAAAGTTCACTTTCCATCAGTGTAAAATCCACCTCCATACTATCGGTCGCAATCACCCGGCAGAAAGCCTTTCCCGTCTCGGCCGGATTGTTCTCTTTACGGAAAAGATTGGCCACCACTCCGTCATAGGGCGATACGAGGATAGCGCGTTCCAGCTGATACCGGGCTTTCTCATAAGAGGCCTCACTCTGGGCATAGCCGCTGCGTATAAGCGCGACCCGCATGATATCGTCGGGTACAGCGGCCAGAGAGTCGGGCGAATATCCTTGCCCTATCAATACGTCTTTCAGGTCGAGACGGGCTTTTTCTAGACTATTGGCCGCTTGCGACAAATCGTTTTGCAGAGTAAAAAGGTCGAGTTCGGCCAGTTTCTGCCCCCGGTTCACCCAGTCGCCATTCTGTACATAAATACGGGCAATACGCTCGCCCGAAACAAAATAAAGGTCGGAGTAAGCCGCTGCCGATACTTTCCCGTTGCTTATCAACTCATTGCGGAAAACCCGCTTTTCGAGCGGCATGACACTCACCTCGCTGGTCATTTCCTGCAAAACGGTCGAAACGCTCTCTTCGGGCTTCGGTTTTTCCGACGGTGCAGAACAGGCCGTCAGCCCCCACACACCTAATCCTAAAAGCGGGAATAGATAAAGTTTCTTGTTCATGGTATTCTGTTTCAATTGATAAATCGCACCGTACCTCGTGACGACTTCCACACGCACACGGCAACGCCTACGATAAACTCCTCGGGCACCAATCCCCAATAACGGGAATCGCCCGAGTTCATGACATTATCACCTGCTGCAAAATAGTAATTTTTTTTGAAAATATACTCTTTTACCGGTTCTTTTCCGAGAAAAATCTCGTTTTTCAACGTATCGAGACGCAACGCCTGTCCTGTTTCCCACTCGATATATTTGCGATACAAAACTGCTGTTTCTTGTGTAAGAGCCACTTTACTGCCCGCAGCAGGAACATACAAGGGGCCGAAGTCTTGTATCGTCCATGCAAACGGCTCGACTTTGGGATAGGCCGGATATGCCTTTCCGAAAAACGTCCGTGCCTCGTCGCAGTCGCCATACAACGTTGCCGCCAGCTCCTGCCCGGACACGTTTCCCAACGGAAAGCCGTCCTTTCCCCGCACCTTGTAACGCCAGTTGCGTATCTCTATCGTATCGCCGGGCAAAGCCACGCAACGCTTGGCAAAATAGGACATCAGGTCGAACTCCACCCCCGCCCGGCTCGAACGGCTGGGACGATTGAAGACCAACACGTCGTTGTAATCGACCTCGCGCCAACCCCACAAACGGTACACGGTAAAAGGCCGTTTATCGGCGGCCGCCCACAGGTTGAATATGCGCGGGCCGAATATAAGTTTGTTCACCAATATGTAATCGCCGGGAAGAATAGCCGGTTCCATCGACCCTGTCGGGACACGAAATGAAGCTACGACCAAAACAGCCGACAAGACATAGACAATAATCGCCACGACGACGATTGTCCATATCCTATCCAGCCATTTCAGTACATGTTTCACATCTATCATTTCATGGTATAAAACAGTAGCACATATCCTTCTGTTTCGAGGTGATGTTCTACCTCCTCACCAGCTCTCGCAAACCCTCGTTCTACAAGATTTTGATATTGATCATAACTCAACAACAGACTCACATACCGACCGTCATAGCTACCAATGGGTGGCAGCACAAAATTTTCGGCACTGCTTCTTGTATGGGTTATAAAACGCTGAACATTCGGGTCATAAAAATAAGACATCATGCTACCCGCCGAACTGACCCAAACAGACACATATCCCCCACAAAGTACCGGTACTTGCGAAATATATTGATAACCGGCCTCTCTGATAAGTTCAATCTCACCATGCCGACAATATTCGGGTACCTTATCTTTGAAATCGATGGCTATATGCCGATAGCTACCGTCACTCCGACTGAAAATCGTATAACCGTCGAAATAAAATGAGCTAAAAACAATACTGTCGCCACAAGTCGTAAAATAGGTTCTCTTCCCTACCGGATCTTTCTCATCATCACTATACTCAAAAAGACCATTCTTTATGGAAAAATCCTTGCCTACCACAAATATCCGATATTGCGGTTGGGCATGTTTTAAACGGGCATGTGAAGTAGGAACAAATGTCAATAAAAAATCGCCATTATACAAAGCCTCCACATCACTTGCCACAACAGGCAACCGTCGGGTTTCTTTATAATCTCCCGTATGGCAATCGTAAACATACACTCCGTGACGGAAATTGTCGAGAATATAGATATTCTCATCATCGACGGTAAAGCTTTTTAGCTCTTGATACTCGCCGGGACCTACTCCTCGACGGTCGACCACAAAGGCCAACTTTCCATACATATCATATACCACGACTTTATTCATTAAAAAATCGCCGATGTAAATCAATCCGTTTCTGAAAATAATTTTATCTATATCATGAAACATGGACGACTCGGTCAATTCCAAAGGAACGAAATCGATATGCTGTACTCGTGAAGAAATATACTCATTATCAAGAATATTAAACTCCAATCTCTGAGACATTTCAACAGAGTGTTCTTTTCTCTCTGTTGAGCAGGAGAAAAGAACACTCACAAAAATCATTACAAAAACAAATCGTTGTCGTTGCATTTCGGTATAACTCAACTATTTCTATGGGTAGGACAGTCTTCTTCATTACATCCGGATCCACCTCCTTGGCAAAATATAACTGTTACAGTACATTTTTCAACGTTTCCCCAAAAATCTTCTGTACCAAGAGATACTCCACATTCAGATACTATAGCCAATCCATCATCATAATCGTATTTTCCATTTTCTCCCCCGGCCAATGCTTCCACATTAGCCAAAACCAAATCGCTCAATGACTCCGAACGTTGCGATTGCCATACAAAGACAGCAGGAAAAGAATTTTCTCCATACCACGACTCTATATCTCTTTTCATAACTTAATTTTTACCAATATCGGATTATCTTCCTCGTCATAGGCTGTGCCATATAATACACGAGGTTCTGTACTCAAAGAAAGACAATCGACATACCGATTCAACGCATAACTGCCCTGCAAATTCCCCGACCAATCGAAATAAAATATATAACTGTCGAAATTCTGCATCTTTTTATGATAAAAGCCTCCGACATAACTCAAATAAAAACCATCATCATCTCCTGTACAACCCAAATAAGTATAAGGAGCACGTTTCTTATACGAGACAGAAATTTCTCCCTTATGATATTGGATCGGCAGTTCATCGGGACCTTCGATTCTTTTCCGCAACTGCAATGTACTGTCGTACAATTCTATAACAGGATCATGCATCGAGGCATATACAATACGACTCCAATCTGTCGTATGCAGTATGTGTCCGCTCGTCGCCACATTCATCGTATTGTACCGACGCCCTTCATGCGGAATAGGAGATCGGGAGACAGATTCGGAAACAAGAAACCGGGGATCGCTATAATGAATATCCGCTTCGTCGGAATCGAAACAATAAGGGTTCTCTATCAGCATCTTGCCTCCTTTAAACAAGGAGATGGTAGAGATTCCGGAGCCCAACTTCTTGAACCGGGGGAGGGAATAGCGATTATCACGGATTGAATCCATGTTTATCACACAGTACTGCCCCTTCACCATATCATTGACCAGCAATGTGTTTCCTCTTAAATAAGCACTGACCCACAACGCCTCTTCGGGACCGTTGCCGTAACGGAAACAATTCCTGACAAGTTTCCCCGTCGACAAATCGTAAAATTGAAGAAAATATACATCGCTCAATTTCCGATTCCATACGATCAACAATGAATCTCTATAAACGTAATACTTTCGGGCGGCTATAAACTCTTCGGGCAAGGGTATCTGCTCTATCGAAGACACAGCCGTCGCTCCGCTTTTGACCGACATATCCAACGATACCGTATTCTCTTCTGTCCGGCCACAGGATACAAGCCATAATGATATAAGACATACCGCAGAAAATCTCAAAATTTGCTTCATCGTATTAACCTCTTATTTAAGTATGCCCCTTTAAGTTTATTGGGGCATACTTTTTTCCTAAAAGAGTTACTTACCGGCTAAGCCTTTTCCCATCACACTTCAAGGTGTACCCCAAATAAGTATCGGAACACGAACCATCTCCATCGCACTCCAAAACGATTTTACCTTTACGAGTTATCTCGCAATGCGACAACGCTTCCACCTCAGAAAAAGCCAAATCGGAAACGGCTCCTACGTGCTTCTCTTGGCACACAAAAATACCGCCGCTTACCAGCACCGTGGCCAACATAATTTTCAAAATCCTGTTTTTCATAAATAAATTTTTATTATATCTGCAATTATAGAATATATTTTTGAAATATCAAAATTTTATATTAAAAAAACAAGAAATAAAACACAAACACACAAATAACAAACAAATCGGAACTTATTCATAAAAAAACAGCCGAAAAACATAGACAATAATCACCCAACGGGCACGACACACATTATATTCACGGCTTCTAATGATGAAAATATCTACATATATTAATTATACTCTTGCGGTTACACATGACGACAAATCATAAATATGGATGACAAAAGAATCCTCACTTTCCTGAGCCACATACAATCGGCCAGATTCCAAACAAACAGGTTGATAGAGACACCTTGCTTCGTCGCGATAAAGTTTCTGACGCTTCATCTTCTTATCATACACATATAAGTAATGCGAACCATCATGATGGAAATTCAACACCAAGTATGAGGCATCTTCCAAAAAATTCAATCCGGTTACATAACCCGACTCTTCAATTTTCCTAAACAACGTTAGTGGATGTGCGTCCCGGTTTCTCTCAAAAAAACTTTTTGTAGGCCAATCCCCAGCAAAGTCCAATTTATAAATCACCTCGGCCATCCCCTCTTTGCATTCATAAATAACATTTTCCAATGCCGGCAGATAATGAATGGCCGAACCATACACCGCAAAGGAATTGAGTGGCGATATGGTTTTTCCTTTCAATTCTTCGAAAACAGGCAATACCGTCATTGCGACATCATTATTGACCTTCTGATACAGCAACTTCGAAATTCCATCCATTCCACCCGAATTGCCCCGGTCAATCCACAATCCGCCCCCCTTTTCCACAGCAAACGACGAGATATAGTCATTATCGGGAAATTTTTGAGTTGAGATATATTTCCCCTTTTTATCTATTATCAGAATCTGTTTACAAGAGGAATCCAACAGATAAACAGAGGAGTCCCCGACCTGAAATCCTTCCAAATCCATGAATTCACCGACTCCCTGACCGATTCTGTCATAAGCATACAAAAAAGTTCCGTTCTTATCATAAACATATAATCCTTTCGCTTTGAATGTATCTAATATATAAACCGTGTCATTCACCACAGACATTCCTTGTACCATTCCCGGAAACAAGTCATTTTTTACTTCCAATACAAACGTTCGTTCAGCTCTTAATTCCCCGTCAAAAGGTACAGCTTCTTTCACACGGATTTTCAAGGTCTCGAATCCCATATCCGAAACAGTACGGGCATCGCGACAACTTATCCATACACACAACAAAATTGCAAATAACAAATATTTTTTCATAATATACATCTGAGGACACCAACCCAATACACTTGTCCGGTCAATATCTGACCCGGCATTTACCTGCCGACCGGGATAATGACAATACCCGATATTTACAAATATAGGAATACAATCTTGAAATATCGATATTTCATAAAAACAAAAAGCGTCTTATCGGTGCAAAAACAGCAAGAAACCGAAACCAAACACACAAAAGGTATGGACGATTGTCGTTCCTGTTTTATCCTACTCTTGCAAAAATCTTTTTATCATTCCATCACCGCAACAATACATAAATCCTCATTTCCATTCCCTCTCCAAAATCTCTCAATCGGCCATATAATACAAGAGCAATATGGGATTATCATTTTCGGTATCGTACGTCTCCACAAACTCTTTCCAACCAAACGGAGCATCTTTTCCCGCCCTGTCCTTGAAATGCTCTATATTTTCGCCCGTCAATACTTTCACCCACAGTCTCCCTTCTGCGCCCGAAAAGTCTCGGAGATTCCACAAATAATTTTCCGGAACACCGTCCATCGAAATCAACACGCCAAAGTTGTTCTCCTTATCCCACAGCAAGCCGCTACCGGGATCGAGTTTATAAGGAAATTCCAAATATATCCAGCGCGGGCTTTCATATATCGCCCCGAAACCCGTCGTAAACTTTCCTTCTCTGTTTGTCGAATAATAAGCACCCATATAGTTTTTCTCTTCCACCCTTTGTCGCAACACATTCAACGGCATTGCCGGCAACGAACGTGAAAAAACTTGTGTCATTACAGAATCCGTACCATATACAGTAAGTGTATCTGAAAAGATTTTCACACAACTGACAGTCTCATCACATACCGAAAAAGAAGAATTGGAAATATCTGTCCGAGAATTTCGATTTTGTGTATAATGTTCCGATAAAACACGTTTTATGGAGTAATCGCTACGGTCCAATACAATAACACTATATACATTCATCATATTGGGGTGTACCTGACAAACTATCTCTTCGGCATTCAACATCTCGCATTTTCCGAAAAAAGAGATCGGAGTCTTCTCTCGTATCTGCACCGTCTCGATATACTCCCCATCGATACGATAGCGGTGAACACGGTAAGACATCGGATCGAACAGACCGACTTCTCCCCTATATGTATCGACATAAAACGAAGATAGAGTAGCATATTCGCCGGGGCCGCCTCCTTTCCGGCCATAGCGACACAGGAACTTACCGTCTTTTCCAAATCGAAGGATTTGCTTGACGGTTTTATCGAAAAGATAAAATTCCTCCCGATACACCACCAAATGTCCTATCGAGCCGATCAACGACTCATCGGTCATTTCCAAAGCAATATATCTGCATGAATCTATATACGTCTCATCGTTATATGCAACATACTCTACCTCGGGTAAATCCTCGACCAAAATATCGCCCCGATGTACTATGTTTTTTCCACCTTTGGTACAAGAATATAACAGACTTATACCACATAATATACCCCAAACTCTCCAAACCATATTTTATCCTTCTACATAAGAAACACCAATTTCTCTTTGATCACAACACGCACCCTTTTGTACTTCCGAGCAATTTTTAGTTTGTATAATTACAGGATATTCTTCATTTTTACTATAAGAACCATGAAATGTAGTATTTCCAATGGATATCTCTCCTCTTCTACTACATACAACCATTATAACTTCAGAATCCACTCTTAAATAATGATCCGGAACATAGTTATAATCAGGGCATTTCGTTTCTTTCCCAGATTCATCTGCAGCTAAAGCTTCTATATTAGCTAACATCAAATCACTCAATGGTTCCGAACGTTGTGATTGCCATACAAAAAATCCCGCTCCCATGATTACCACAGCCAATGCAACCTGAAATGGACTCTTTTCTCATACCTGAAATTTAACACATATTTTTGAAATATCAAAATTTTACAGCAAAAAAAATAAGAAATACAATACAACCGCACAGAGAGAAAACAAATCGATACTACAAAAGCAGAAGATAATCGCCGTAGCGATTATCTTCCTTGTCTTATCTTACCATTTCAATATACTTTGGGTATTATAATCCCGGCAAAATATAACGGTAAATCTCCGTATCATCGGTTTTCAAATCATTCGTACAAGTATATATCCACCCCGTCTTTGCATCGACAATAAAATCATAAAAAGGAATATCGAATTTATATTTCCCGATATATTCTCCATTCCAATTATATACATATAAATGATCATTATAATAAAATGGATAATCCTCTATCGGGGAAACCATATCTCCATTTTCCACTTTATAATCAAAAGATAAGAAATATATATACTTGTCGTCTGTTCTCACTTTAAACCCATTCTTGTTTGAATCTTTAAAACGATAATCGCCTGCTTTCGATACTTGTCGATACTGAGGACATATATCAAACATGACTGTATCTTTGACTAAACTACCCGACCGATAGTCAAACAAAACAGCATATTTTCCCCATCGACACACATATAAAACTTTATGATTCTCATAATTCACAAATAATCCGGCATTGCTCGTATATACAAATGACTTAGATATATTCCCGCCATGAAAATCATCAACAGGCCAAAAATCCACCGGAGTAATTTCTTGTGTGCTTATGTCCATTATTGCAAATATATACTCTTCTCCATATTTTCGACATGCAAGCAACACTTTTGTCTCGGACAATTGCACAAACCGGCCAATAGACCAATCAGAGCGATGTTCTATCGGATAGTGTATCCACTCTTCCTGATCATATATAGACATTTTATCGCAAGATGGTATACTTAAAAAAAATTGAGGGAAAGATGTATTGGACTCCATAATCATATACTCCTTTGCAACCGGATTATAACTGAAATCAAACCACAAAACTTCATTCGGCCCTCGCCCTTTGTGAAGAAATCCTTTCTGAGAGAACAGGCTGTCATCCCGTATTTCGCCCACATATATAAGAGTATCTGTATTATATAAAGAAGACATCAATACCCGGCCACTATCCACTGCATAAAAATCCCTTCCATCAAAATTTTTATCGGTATGTACCTCCTCTCCGCACACTTCTATGTAGGGAAGAGCTTTCAGCTCTTCCCACCTTTCATCATTTCTATCCGCGCAAGAATTAATAAGCAATACAATCCCCACACAATATAGCGGCAAACAATCTCTATATATGCACATAATTATGATATGTTGTCGTCATCGTATTTCCATCTACATCTTCAGTATATACCCCGAAACATCAATATATCCGCAATTTATCCAGAATCAAATGGGATACTTCATCAGCACATAATCTTCGTCCGATAATTTTATGGTATAAATACACCGGTTGTCTTCATCGACAGCCAATTTCATTGTCAGATAATCCAAAACATACCCGCCTTCAAAATCTCCCGTCCAAGAAAACTTCAATATATAGCATCGAGATTCTGTTTCTTCTTTCCGTTCTTCTTCTCTTTTACCATAATACACCGCATACAGATGCGACTCGGTCGGATAAAGGAGTTCATAGGTAAGCATCGTTTCCGGCAACAACGATGTCCCTGCCATTTCGCCTTTCTCCGTCCGCTTGTATCGGGTCTTCAACCGGGCCTCGATACTGAAATACTCTTTCAGTTTTCTGACATTGTCTCCCTCCCGCCGATAAAATACCAACTGGTCGTGATAGCAACCGGCCGCCGCAAAATATTCCTGATTGGGATTCACCGCCAACAGGGTCTGCGTCTTCATAAAAAAAGCTGCATTTTGCTCTATTCCGGTTTTGTCGCCCGGATATTCTCCGAACATCAACGGCTCTTTTTCTCCTCCCCGAAACCAGATAAACTGCTCGCCATGCTCAAAACAGCCGTTCCCCAAATAACCATCGCCTAACGGGACAACATCATAGAACGAATATTTTTTAAATTCTCCCCGATAAAGACTTTCCGCCCTCTCAAACACCAAAGAATCACCAGCTATCGAATAAAAATTCTCACGGTCTACCCGTCTGTCATAAAGTCCGAGTTCCCGCCGGTTTGAGTTATACGATATAGTCCTTATCTGCATAAGTTCTTGCGGCCCCTCTCCATAATCGACCACTCTTTTTGTACGACCAGTATTCAAGTTCAAGACGGTAAGCAGTTTGTCATCATATTTATCGTCGACATACAAAAACGAATCGACCACACATAGTCTCGACGGCCTGCCCCAAAACAGGTTCTCATAAAGCACCTCTCCCTGCAACAGCTCGAAATCATCAGACCGAAATAGCGATTCTCCCTTTTCCGAAACACTACTGCAACCGAAGAATCCCGATAAACACAACAGTCCACAAAAATATTTTACCTCCATATCCTCTTATAATTATTTCTTATCTTTATCATCATCACTAGGATGATATAAATCATGGCCTATCAATGTACAACAATATTTCCCTTTATTCTCGGTACTGCAACCATCTTCACAATTCTCCTAACCTCCCGGCTCACCTCTTACCAATGCTTCTACATTGGCCAAAGCCAACTTACTCATAGGCTCGGAACGTTATGATTGCCATACAAAAAATCCCGGCCCCATAATCACCGCTGCCAATGCAGACTGAAATATATCCTTTTCTCATATCCGAAATTTAACACACATTTTTGAAATATCAAAATTTTACAGTAAAAAAAAATAAGAAACACAACACAAACATACAGAGAGAAAACAAATCGATATTTATCCACAAAAACAGACGATAATCGCTGCGGCGATTATCGTCCTTGTCTTATCAACCATTTTCGGGAAATTTTCATGCTTTTATAAATCCACAAATGGCAATAATATCGCTTGTGTGATGTCTCCAAATCGTTATTATACCCCGAAACATCAATATATCCGTAATTTATCCAGAATCAAATGGGATACTTCACCAGTACATAATCTTCGTCCGACAATTTTATGGTATAAATACACCGGTTATCTTTTTACGGAAGGCAATATCCGAAATGTTCTCTACCCCACTTTTGCAAAAGAATTCAATAATATGGCAAATCATAGACAAATATTTGATCCGCAGCCTCTTCATCGGTACTCACCGCATATATTTTACCCGTTCTTTCCGAAAGCGTAAATGATGATATACTGCGATCGAGCCAATACGAGGCTACGGGCATACCGTCCCACTGCCATACTTGCAACCGATCGGCATCCGACGTTTTTTCCCGTCCCCGTATGCAATAGATATACTCATTGGTCGTCTGTGGAACATACGGATAATATGCCCTTCTTTTCCCGGTCATTTTTTCTTCATTGGGGTCTTGTCCCGTACAGATGGTTTTTCTCAGCTCCCCGCCACCGGCGTATATTTTGAAACAATCGAAACAGCCGTAAAAAAACGCCCATGTCGTCCCATCATCTTTCGCCACAATATAACCGTTACCATCTATCACCTTTTTTATGGGAGTCTTCTCATACGAGCTGTCCGAAATCCACTGGGGATATTCGCCTACCGCCACAGTCGTTTTACGCGCCGAATTATACATCAGAAACGGTGTATCTTCTCCTCTCATATCGGTAAAACAATAGAGCGAATCATTGATCGCACAAAAACCGTTGAACAGTTCGTGATCCGATTCGATTCTCTCCTTTTTCAGAATCGATCCGTCGGTCAACGATACGTGATAAATACGTCGATCGTTACAACAGACTTTAAAGCCGCATTCCGTCGGAACGATACTCTTGAAATAAATCGTAGAGAATTCATTCGGCCCTTGTCCTTTTCGTCCGAATGAATACAAATAATCCACATCGGGCAACCGATATACCGCAAACATCTGCTCCATATCGGGCTGACACACCACCAAGAGGTCTCCACTCACAAAGATGTTCAATGGGTATAATATGGACGATGAAACTTGTTTCACCTCGGCTTTGAGCGTATCTGCGGGAACCGGAGATTCTGCATACACCATCTCTTCCCGCAAAGCAGCCATGTTACACGCCGACAATAAAGATAGCACAACCATACTTGCGACAAAGAGCATATATCTATAAAATTTCATCACCCTATCAATTACCTTACATACTCCCCTTTCTTGTTTGCTCGTGCCCGATTCAATATTTATCGTTGTCATTTTTTGCTCCTTTTTTATTTTTCTGCACGCAACAAAAATCTACAATTATCAAATACAAAGATAGTTACAGATTTGGATAATTCATAATGGTATCACGTTAGGTGTGCAATCGGTATCACAACGGGGCAAAAATATGCCCAAATCAACCAAAAATGGTATATAAAAAAATGTTTTTCAGCATAAAATTATTAAGCAAATATATAAAAATCTGTTTGTAACAAGTTGACTATCAACAAAAAAGGAGAGAATGTTTTCTCTCCTTTTTTGTGGTCCCACTTGGGCTTGAACCAAGGACCCCCTGATTATGAGTCAGATGCTCTAACCAACTGAGCTATAGGACCGTTTTCCGTTCTCATTCGACTTCCATACAGAAGCTCTCCGGAAAAGCGATGCAATATTACGACATTTTCCCGAAATGGCCAAATTATTTTCCGGCTTTTTACATCATTTTCTTATATATCGAACATTATGAAACAGAAGATAGGGCCGTATCTGAAAAAGCCTTAAACACAATACTCTCTATCAATCAGGGAGAAAGAGAAAAACAAACGTTAATATGATGCCAAAAAACATATAGATAATAAAGATTGTGTACTTTTGTTTCGTTTTAAGTAAAGCGATGCAAATTCTCGATAATTCACGACACCTTTCTCCAAAAGGCATGGTTGCGACCATCGGATTCTTTGACGGTGTACACTCGGGGCATAAGTCCCTAATCGCCGACGTACGCAAAATAGCGATTCAAAACGGGTTGGCATCCGGCATCATCACATTCAAGAATCACCCTAAAACCGTTTTGTCGGGCAAGGCCGTGCAGCTCATCACCTCTACCGAGGAACGACTCAGACGGCTGTCGGCAACCGGTACCGATTATTGCATATTATTGGATTTTACGCCCCAAATGGCGCAAATGTCGGCACACGACTTCATCGCATTTCTACACGAAAATTATAACATACGACATCTGGTTGTAGGTTATGATCACCGTTTCGGACACAACATCAACGAAACATACGACGATTACTGCCGATACGGCAAAGAATTGGGGGTAACGATTTCCCGATCGGGTGCCTGCATGCCCGAAGGGCACAAAGTGAGTTCTTCCATCATACGGCGTCTGCTCGGAGAAGGCAAAGTACATGATGCGGCTCTCCTGCTTTCTTACGATTACGAAATAGAAGGGCGTGTCGTGGCCGGGCATCAATTGGGCCGCCGTATAGGTTTTCCCACCGCCAATATTTCCTGCGACTTTCCCGAAAAAATCATTCCGGCAAACGGTGTATATGCCGTCCGTGTATATCTCGAAGACAATATCGAACGCTGCGGCATGTTAAATATAGGAACTCGCCCTACGGTAAGCGGGAAAGACCACGCACAGACGATCGAAGTCCATATTTTCGATTTCGACAAATCCATATACGGCCAACACATACGTATAGAATTCGTGGCATACATCCGCCCCGAACGCCGTATGGCAGACTTGGACGCCCTGCGTTACCAATTGACGCTCGATAAACAATCGGCACAGGGATTACTTATCTGACACACGTGTAGTCATTAACCATAAGAAGGGGGGCTTCCGACATCGGAAGCCCCCCTTCTTATGGTTATACACGATATTTATACTACCTCTTGATAAATAGGTATTTCCCGATTGAGACTTTGATCGAGCGATATGAGCGTTTCGGTCGAGACAACACCGGCTATCTGCTGCACATGGTCATTTATCAAATGCATAAGGTGTTCGTTATCACGAGCAAAAAGTTTACACAACATCGTATAAGGACCTGTTGTAAAATGGCACTCCACGACTTCGGGTATTTTTTCGAGTTCGGGCACTACGTCTTTATACATCGAACCCTTTTCGAGACGGACTCCGATATAGGTACATGTCGTATATCCCAGTGTTTTAGGATTGACATGGTAACCCGACCCGATAATGACTTTCATGTCTATCATTCGCTGAATACGTTGATGAATGGCAGCTCGGGAAACGCCGCATTTTGCAGCCACGTCTTTCGACGGGATACGAGCGTTACGCATAATGATTTCAAGAATTTGACGATCGAGATTATCTATCTTTTCCATATATATTGTATTTATAATATCAGAATATCATTTTGCCAACAAAAGTACGTATTTTTCCGGAATTATTATCTCATCTTCAAAAAAATATCGACATTTCTACCTTTCTTCATTGTAAATAGTTATAAATCGTATACACATAAAAAATCCCGGAAAAATTTCCGGGATTTTTTATGAACCTTTCCTTTTTTATTTTTCGATGCTCAACAATTCTACATCAAATACCATAACGGCGTTGGAAGGAACTCCTCCACGACCGCGTACGCCATAACCCAATTCAGACGGAATATAGATCGTATATTTGGCACCGGGCGACATGAGCATAAGCGCTTCGTTGAAACCGGGAACCATTTGACCGACAACCATCTGCACATTGTCGTTGGCATCGAACTGGGTACCATCTACAAGAGTTCCTTTATAATTGACTTTGACACGGCTGCCTTGTTTGGGGGTATCACCTTTGCCTTTTTTCACGACCTTATAGAGCAGTCCGCTACCAGTTGCGACAACGCCTTCTTCTTTGGCTTTCGCTGCCAAAAATGCTTCTCCGTCGGCCTTATTCTGAATAGCTTCGGGTGAAGATGCCAGCTTTTTATTTTCGGCTTCCATAGCAATGGTGCGATAAGCGATTTGAGCCGTCATCTGGTTCATCAAAGCGGTCGAATCCTTCTTCAAAGCAGCACAGAAGGCCGCCATATAGGTGTCGTTATCGACCGTTACACCGAGTTGTTCCGACATTTGTTTCAGTTGCTGTTTGATACCCGAAGCAAAAGACAAACCCAATTCATAAGAAAATTCGGTCGAGTCGCTGTATAATGCCTTTTTCGCACCTTTTATAAATTGATCGATATCGACAGGTTGTCCCAAATTCTGAATACCCGAATTGACATCGGTTCCCGTCAAAACACCGACAGCATATACCAGCGAATCGGACGCATTGGTAAGCTCTTTCACCGATTTACAGCTACTGTCGCACGAAGTAAGAGATACAGCCGTCATTCCGAGGGCGGCCATCAAACAAATTGCAGTTTTTTTCATTTTTTCTATATTAAAGTATTTTTATAAGTTCCACGTCGAAAATGAGTGCAGCATTAGGGCCGATTTTATCTCCTGCCCCACGCTCTCCATAAGCCAAGTCTGAGGGTATGAAAAGTTTCCACTTCGACCCTTCGGGTATAAGTTGCAAAGCTTCTACCCAACCGGCAATTACCTGATTTACGCCAAATACGGCAGGCGTACCGCGCTGCACCGAGCTATCGAATACCGTACCGTCGATAAGAGTACCATGATAATGACACTGTACCTTGTCGGTTGCCGCCGGACGACGCCCGGTTCCTTCTTTCAATATCTCATATTGCAATCCGCTGGGCAAGGTTACGACCCCGGCACGTTTTTTATTCTCTTCCAAAAACGCTTCTCCGGCAGCCCGATTCTTTTCATTGAGTTCCTGCTGCAAACGGGTAAAATATTCATTGATGACTTGCTTTGCCTCATCATAGGTCATTTCGGGTTTTACGCCTTCAAAAACGGCTTGCACACCTCGCGTAAAATCCTCTACTTTCAAAGTTTCGATTCCCGAAGCTTTGAAATTGTTTCCCATACTCAACCCTAAGGCATAGCTCAACTTATCCATGTATTTTTCTTTTATATTATAAATCGACATAAAAAAGTTTCTCCCCGAAGAAGAAACTCTGGCGAAGATATAGCTTTTATTACAGAGTTTCTCTTTTTTGAAGCAAAAAAAACATTAATTTTGCCATAAATGACGGGTATTCCCCGCATGGCGACATTTTACCAAGTTATATCGGAATTATGAAAAATAAAAAACGTCTGGTCGTACTTACCGGAGCCGGAATGAGTGCCGAAAGCGGATTGGCCGTGTTTCGCGGCAGCAACGGGTTATGGTCGGGATATCGAATAGAAGATGTCGCGACTCCCGAAGGATGGATACGAAACCCGCAACAAGTACTGGACTTCTATAACGCCCGTCGACGCGAACTGTTGACGGTAAAACCGAATGACGGACATAAAGGACTGGCCGCCCTCGAAACAGACTTCGACGTATGCATTATTACCCAAAACGTCGATAACCTGCACGAGCAAGCCGGCAGCCGCCACATCATACATTTACACGGAGAATTGATGAAAGTGCGGTCGTCCCGATACGAAGATCTCATCTACGACGTATCTCCCGAACATATTGATACCCATATCGGAGATATGTGCGAGAAAGGGTATCAACTGCGCCCGCATATCGTATGGTTCGGCGAAGCTGTTCCTCTTATCGAACCGGCCATCGAAGAGGTAGAAAAAGCCGATATTTTCGTTGTGATAGGAACTTCGCTGAATGTATATCCCGCTGCCGGACTACTACGCTATGTACGTAACGGAACACCGGTGTTTCTCATCGACCCCAATCCCGTAAACGACGCAAGCGGCCGCGTTACACACGTTATACAAAAGGGGGCAAGCGAAGGTGTAAAAGAGTTGACTGAGATATTGAAAGCCGATTTATAAAACAAAGCCACCCGATCTTTATCGAAAGGTCTTTGCCTTTTCTGCACTCGTAAATACCCGCGACACGTAAGGTAAGCAGATATAAAGTGCCGAGTGCCAATATTCCCATACATGCCCCCCGTCGCGTACACGGAATTGACAGGGAATGCCGGCATTTCTCATTACTTGATAAAACTCGATGTTGCGATCGAGTAAAAAATCATCGTCTCCACAATCTACAAACCACGAAACGCTCCGCAGACTGTCTATCCGTTCCTTACCGGCTTCCCGCACATAACGAATACAATCTCGCTCGATAACCGCACGAGTAAGGACAGCTATCTTATCATCGGAACGGGCTGATTCTATCATTCCTCGCTCGGGAATCGCCACCAATGCACTCATCGCATACGCGGCACAGAACATATCGCTATGACGTTGGGCATAGGAAACCGCTCCTCCTCCACCCATAGAAAGTCCGGCTATGGCCCGATGTGCCTTATCACCCATAATCCGATAACGGGCTTCGATGCGGGGCAGGAATTCGGTAAAAAAGAAAGTTTCGTACTGCCAATCGGGCATATCGAAATAACCATTCCATTCGGTATGTATATCTCCGCCGGCCTCGGGCGAAACAATAATCATATCGCAAACTTTCCCCGCAGGAACCAAAAGATCCATAACCGACCTTATATGTCCGCGTTCGGGCCATATCATATGGGTATTTCCCAACCCGTGCAGCAGATAGAGTACCGGATAATTTACAGCCGAACGATCGTAATCGGGAGGAAGATATACGGAATATTTCCGATATGTATCCAAAACCCGGCTATACACCGAATCTTCAACCACACGCCCAACTGCATTTTGTGAAAATAGAGAAAAAACATTCCCCCAAACACACAACCCAAACAGTAATATCAATTTTTTCATATATTCTCCAAAAATATTGGGGCGTCAAAAAACGCCCCAATATATCATTTATTTTAACTGTATGGAAAATCAGAACCAACGCACATAAGAGAAGTCCTGGCGGTGAGGCAGATCAGGATTTTTCGGGAAAAGACGGAATGCATACTTGAAGATTCCAGCCACATTCACGTCGTAACTCAACGCATAGGTCACCAAATCGCCATCGGTCTTCACTTCATTCATCTCTGTTACGACATAAGGCTGCTGTTGTCCGTCGATAACAGGAGATACAACCAGTTCCACACCCAGACAATCAGGTAAACCTTTCCGGTCGATAGTTACCGAAATATCATAAGTCTCGCCGGCACAAGATTTATACAACAAATCTTCGGGAAGATTTATCTCTTTCACTTCGATTTCGTCCCACTTGTCAACGACCATTTGTTTCCATGCAGCGATTTCTTTTGCTTTTTTGTAATTATCGGCTATCAAAAGTTTCGACCGCTTGGCTTCTTTACTATAAAAACGTTCGATATAATCTTCGAGCATACGATTCATTGTAAATTCGGGAGCGATTTGCGCAATCGAATTTTTGATATATTGTATCCACTCGGGCGAATATCCTTTGCTGTTTTTAGCAAAATAAAGCGGAACAATTTCATTTTCGAGCATCGCATAGATGGTAGCTGCATCGAGCTGGTCCTGATTACTTTGTTCTTGGAATGTACGTTTGGCCGTCAGCGCCCAACCGGCACCTTCTTTATACCCCTCATACCACCAACCGTCGAGTACCGAGAAATTGAGTACACCGTTCATTTCGGCTTTTTCGCCCGATGTTCCCGATGCTTCGAGCGGGCGGGTCGGCGTATTCAACCAGATGTCCACCCCTGAAACCAAACGTTTGGCCACTTTCATATCGTAATTTTCGAGGAAAATAATTTTGCCGAGGAACTCAGGACGGCGGGAAATCTCTACGATACGTTTGATGAGATCCTGACCTGCCCCGTCGGCAGGGTGTGCTTTACCCGAAAATATAAACTGTACGGGATATTGAGGATTGTTCACGATTTTAGAAAGCCGATCGAGATCGGTAAAGAGAAGATGTGCACGCTTATATGTAGCGAAACGACGGGCAAAACCGATAAGAAGGGCATTGGGATTGATGCGTTCGAGTATAGAAACCACTTGTGATGGATTTCCCTGATTCTTAATCCATTTATCCCGGAACTCATTGCGAACAAAATCGATGAGTTTGTTTTTCATCATCTGACGCATGTTCCAAATGTCCTCATCGGGCACGTCATAGATTTTCTGCCAGAGTCCACGATCATTCTGATGGGTCAAAAAATCCGCCCCCAAATGTTTTACATAGAATTCTTTCCACTCCGATGCAGCCCAAGTAGGCATGTGCACACCATTGGTTACATAGCTTACATGCAATTCGTCGGGCGAATAGCCTTTCCAGATGGGCTGGAACATACGTTGCGACACCTTACCGTGCAACCAGCTGACACCGTTGACTTCCTGACAAGTATTGCAGGCAAACACGCTCATACAGAACTTTTCGCCGGATCCGGGATTTTCGCGTCCCAAATCCATCAACTCACCGAAAGAGATACCGAGTTTGGCGGGAAACTCTCCCATATATTTACCGAAAAGGGACTCATCGAAATAGTCGTGTCCGGCAGGAACAGGCGTATGCACGGTGTAAAGAGAAGATGCACGTACGACTTCCAACGCCTCGGCAAAAGAGAGCTTTTCATCTTGTATATAATCGACCAGACGCTGTACGTTGATAAGCGCCGCATGGCCTTCATTGCAATGATATACGTCTTTCTTTATACCCAGACGTTTGAGCATGAGAATACCGCCGATACCGAGCAGATACTCCTGTTTCATGCGGTTTTCCCAATCCCCGCCATAGAGCTGGTAAGTGATGGAACGGTCGAACTCGCTGTTGAGTTCCAAATCGGTATCCATCAGATACAACGATACACGACCCACATTCACACGCCAAATATTGGCATATACGATGCGGCCGGGATAGGGCACTTCGAGTATAATGGGGTGTCCGTTTTCATCGACAACCTGTTCGATGGGAAGCTGGTTGAAATTTTGAGGCTCATAATTGGCCAACTGCTGACCGTCCATCGAGAGTGTCTGGGTAAAATAGCCGTAACGATAAAGGAAACCCACGGCAACCATATCGATATTACTGTCGCTGGCCTCTTTCAAATAGTCACCGGCCAGAATACCCAAACCGCCAGAATATATCTTCAAGACATTGGCCAAGCCGTATTCCATGCTGAAATAAGCAATGGAAGGCAAATTGCCATTGGGTTTTTCGTCGATATATTTACGGAACTTTTCATATTGTGCATTGATCGTGTACATCATGGCTTTATCGGCCACGATTTCTTCCAGACGTTCGTAACTGACCCGATTGAGTAACATCACGGGATTACCGTTGACAGCCTTCCATATTTCAGGATCTATCGATTTGAACATGGAAAGGGATTCGTTGTTCCAAACCCACCAAATGTTACGGGCCATTTCCTGCAATACATTCAGTTGTTCCGGCATACGCGACTCAACCGTAATATCCCGCCATACAGGAGTATTGGCATTACTTACTTGTACTTTCATAAGCTAATATGTTTAGTAATGATTATTTTACAGAATTATTTTTCTTCTATATCGCTTTCTTCCTCTATATTTTCAGGTACGATAGCGACCTGCTCTTCAATAGCACGGCGCAAAGCCATATCGTAAGCTTTTCGATAATAATTGATAAAATGACTCCATAGGGCTTCCGATGCCGTATTCTGAGCCGACTGGCTCATAAGAAGCCGCGTCGATTGACCAGTAGAGGCCAGCCATTGTATCGTATCGGAAAGATTCTCGGCGACATCGATGAAATTGAAATCGGTACGATGCAATACAGCAACCCCTTTTCCTTCGAGGCCGTAGTTGGCCATGTTTTTTATCCACATACCGAAACCCGAAAGATCGGTCGTTACCGTAGGAACGCCGAAAGCGATACTTTCGAGCGGCGTATACCCCCACGGTTCGTAATACGAAGGGAACGCCGTCGCATCGAGACCTATCAACGTATCGTAATAGGTCAAATCGACGATACCGTCGTTTCCCGTCAGATACGACGGGACAAAGATGATTTTGAGTTTAGAATCGGGCTTTTGTGGGAATCCGCAATAACGTATCTGATTCACCAACTTATCCTCTGCCATATTGTGCAACGTATGGGTGATATAGGGATCGGGCAAAGGTGTCCGATAAGATTCACCGCTCTCCAAACGTTCCAACAAATCGGCACGCGGTTCATTCACCCATGCCGGGACCAGTACGAAAGCGATGATTTCCCTATCGCCATCATAATGCGAACGCAAACGGTTCAAGGCATCGACATACATATCGATACCCTTATTCTTGAACTCATAACGTCCCGATGTCGCAATCAACACGGCATCGTCGGGTGCTTCATACCCGACAAGAGCCGACGCTATGCGCAACAGTTTTTTTCTTGCCGCCGCTCTTTTCTTTGCAAACAATTCACCTTTGGGCACAAAGTCGGCTTCAAACCCGTTAGGTGTAACGACATCGGGAGTTTTCTCGAGCAACTGGGTACACTCCGCCGCAGTAACATCGCTCACCGTCGTAAAAGCATGAGCAAAGTGTGCAGCCTGACGCTCGACCGAATGTTTTGCCTCCATATTCAACTCCTCGGCCATCTGTGTGCCGTTATATCCGAAAAGATAACCGTACAATGGTTTATCATTCCCGGCTATGGAACGGCCTATCGAAGTGGCGTGAGTCGTAAATACCGTTGCTATGGCAGGTACGGCACGACGCAAGTACAACAAGCCCATACCGGTCTGCCACTCGTCGAAATGAGCGACGACTTTATATTTCTCCCCACCGATATAGCGATAATAGTGCTCTATAACCTGCGCAGCCGCACAAGCAAACATGCAGGAATCGTCATAATCGCCATAAGCATGCAGCGATTTCACACCGAATGCGTTCCACATATCGGTATATATATCATTACGTCGAGAGAACAAATCCTGATAATCGACCAATATGACAACCGGTTTTCCGGGTATATTCCAGCGTCCCACACGCACTTTCAGCCCCTCTTTCAAGGCTTTGGCCTTCCAGGCTTTCAACAAAGTATGAGATTCGGTAAAATAGGGAGAAGGGGTGGCTTTCCACACATCGGGGCCGATAAATATATTCTTATCCTTATTGATCTTTTGCAACGTATGGGCCTTTGTCGATAATACGGTGTATATACCTCCTACCAGATTACAGACTTCCCAGCTAACTTCAAACAGATAATCGGGATAGAGTAGACTCTTCTCTGTCATAAGAAAATATTAAAAACAGTTTCTAGTTATGTAGTGTAGACTTCTAAAAATCTGCACAAAGTTACAGAAAAATTTTTATATGACAGGCTTTTTGAAAATCTTATTTTTCTTATACTATTGTGTAGCAAAAAAATAAGGAATTTACACAAGAGATAAATTTCTCGAAAATTCCCCGCATCCATTTCCTACAAACAGCCTCGGACAAACTGGAACCCCCCGAGGCACTCAGTGTGAATAACCGGTCCCTTCTTCACCGAAATTTTACAATTCCGACACTCTGTTGTCATTCTTTTGCCACACCGGTGAAACACAAAACTTGTTCTTTTGTGCATCATTTTTAACAAAAACCATCAAACATGAAAAAAAGATTTTATTCTCTGTTTTTCTCGCTTTTATTGTGCGGGAATCTCGTTTCATCGGCGTCGGTGTCCATTACGGGAAAAAGCCGTATGCAAATCGGCGACACAACGGAATATTCCGTCAATCCCGAAACCGACATCGCTTCTTATGTGTGGAAAGCGCCAAAGGGTTGCCGCATTATCGACGGTCAAGGTTCTCCAACCATAGAATTGGCCTCGACCTTCTTATCGCAAGACAGCCCGCTGACGCTTATCAGGCAAAAAAACGACAACTCGACCGACACTTCAAGCATCGATATTTCTTTTGTCCATCGCATCGCTCGTATTTCCGACCATTCCATCTCGGCCGGAGACAGCATATCCATCAACGGTAGATATTATAAAGAGGCGGATATTTACTATGAACCTCTGTCGGACGGAGACAGTGAATATCAACAGGTAACAGCACATCGGCTGACTGTTGTTCCCGATACTTTTTCGGCATTCACCAAGCCCTATCTGCAATCGGTTACCTCATCTTCTATCTGGGTCAGTTGGAAAAGCGATAAAGCTGGCACGCCGGTCGTTCTATATGGAACCGATGCAGAAAATCTTTCTCTCCGAAAAGAAGGCTCGTACGAACAACTCTCCGATTCTTATTTCTGGAACTCGGTACAACTTACCGGACTGGAAGCCGAGACTTTCTACTATTACAAGGTCGTATTCAATGACGAAGAAAGCGACATATACCGATTCCGCACCATGCAAGAAAAAGGCGACCGCAAACCTATGCGGATTCTACTCATGGGCGACCACCAGATAAAAAGCCGGAGCGGATATGAATGGCTCATGAAAGCCGCCCAAAGGAAAATCGAAGAAAAATACGGAAACCTCGAAGAAAATATCGATATGATCATGAATATCGGCGACCAAGTCGACTTGGGTACACTAGAACAATATGAACATATCCACCTTTTCAAGTCGCAGCTCATGTCTCCCTATCTACCCATCATGACCGCCGTAGGTAACCATGAGACGTATCAAGACCCCGGCATGGCCCACTATGCAGCACATTATCATTACGAAGACTTGGAATACAACGGTATAAAAAGCGGAACCGAAAATTACTATGCCTATCAGGCCGGACGCATTCTCTTCATCGTACTTAGCACCGAACATACCGGCGACACACAGAAAGCATGGGTAAGAAAAGTTATCGACGCCGCCAAAAACGATGATAACATAGACTTCATCATCAGTGTCAATCACCGTCCTATCCAAGCCGAACAATACATCGGCGACATATCTTCTTGGGTTCGCAACGAAATTATCCCCATACTTTCCGAGACCCCCAAACATGTTTTCAATTACGGAGGACACCACCACTTGTACCACAGAGGGCAACTGACCGATTACCCCGTGTACCACATCATAAACGGTGCTGCTTCATGGGATCAGATGTGGGGAATGTCTTCGGAAAAAGACTATGACGACGTGCAGAAAACGATCGATTACTGGGGATACCAAATATTGGAATTCGACTTCGAACGGAAAGAAATGAAAGCCGAATGTTATGCCATAGGCAATAAAGAGCTGGTCGTCGATAATATCCTCATCGACTCATTCCACCGGACATTGGGAAAAGCGGCTCCACAAAAACCGGAAATCACAGAAACGCCCGATACTCTCTCATTACCTTATATATTCAAGGGAAGCCCCTATTCCACCTCAACAGACGAAGCGTTGAACAGCACACAGTTCCAATTTTCCCTTTCACCGGATTTCTCTACCCTCGAACTCGACAAGGTACAAGACGTCGAAAATCTCTATGGTTCGACCGGCTCACCCTGGCATACGCCCGTAGACCTGAACGAGGGAAAAGACATAACCCGTTTCACTGTCGAGAAAAATAAACTGAAAAACGGTGTCTACTACATGCGTACTCGCTATCGCGACGCCAACATGGAATGGTCGGAGTGGTCGGAAAGCCGTAAATTTACGGTTACGGGAAGCATAGACGGAGACCCGTCTATCTCGATGGAAAAGAATACATTCGCACCGGGAGAAAATATAGAGGTTCTTTATCAGTATGCACCCGAAGACCAGAATGCATGGATAGGCATCTATCATAAAGGGAAAAATCCCGATGTCAGCGGCCCTTCTACCCGATGGGAGTACACTTCGGGCCAATCGGGGAAATTCACCTTTACGCTCGATTCTCCCGATGAATACTACGCTGTACTTTTCAATGACGAAGGTTATACCGAAATAAGTGAACGCATCGCTTTCTATGTCGGCAGCATACCCGAACTCAGCATCGAAAAAAACAGCTACCAAGAGGGAGAAGGCATAAAAGTAAACTTCAAGAATGCGCCCGGCCTCGACAGCGATTGGATAGGAATTTACAAAATGGGAAAAATTCCGGGTACAGCCGACCTTTCCGACTCATGGGACTATACCGACAAACAAAACGCAGGAGAAATGACCTTAGGCAAAGAGTTGGGCAAAGGATATTATTTTATCAACTATTTCACACGAGGCGGATATTTCGAGCCGAGAGAACGACTCTATTTCTCGATAGGAGATAAAATATCGAGCGTATGGGCCGAAAAAGATACTTTCGACATCGATGAAGAAATACATATACATTACCAAGACGGGCCCGGAACACCAAAAGACTGGGTAGGATTTTTCTTGGAGGGAAAAGATCCCAATAAAGACGAATTGGATGGCTTCTATTACACATACGGTGCGACAGAAGGGTACATCACCGTAAAACCGGGAGAGCTTCCTGCCGGGAAATACTTCTGCGCCCTCTACATCAACGATTCCTACGATGAAGTTTCGGAACGCATTTATATCACGATCTCAGACAAATCGGCCAATCGCATCGAAACGGAAAAAGAATCACTTTCCTATATGCTATCGGGTGGAGTATTGAATTTACAGAACAACGGTTATGACACAGCCGAAATTTTCCAGACTACCGGAAAGCGGGTTATCCACACCTCTTTGATAAGCGGAAATAATCAGATCGATATGAATAATTTAGAAAACGGCCTATACATTTTACGCGTAAGCGATAAAGAAAAAGCCCGTTCTTATAAAATCATCTTGAACAAATAAACGTTTGTAGAAAACTCTTGAAAGCCCAGAGAGTCCGGCGGAAGATTTTCCACCGGACTCTCTTTTTCCTATCCATATACACTATTCTCCAAACACAGTCATACTGAACTTTATCGGATCATTTCAGCAGCGGCATTCGATGTAACATGTTTCTGAGTCTTATGGCAACACGGGGCATCGGTTCGGCTATCGTAAGCCCTACCAAATCAAAATTTTCAGCTACATCGTTTATCACCCGGACCGTTTCATCTATTTTCATTCCACCCGGAACGACACCCACAGCGGCTATTATTTCGGCCGGGTCGAGTACGTCCATGTCGAAATGGACAACCACTTTCGATGCGCCAATCTCTTTCAACCACTTTACAACTGCATCACTGTTTTCGGCAACATCGCCGGGTGAAAGATGTCTAATCCCGTATTGTCTCTGCCGCGTTTTTATTTCGTCCCGCTCCCAATCACGCAACCCCACAAACAAAATTCTTGATGGATCGATTTTAGTCGGTAATTTCGATATGATTTTCTCATCGCCATATCCCATACAAGCCGTAACCGCCATCGCATGATACCCCGGGTAAACGTCTCCGGGCAATGTGATGTCGGGATGGGCATCGATCCATATCACCGCTATATCATTCTCGTATTTATCGGCCAAATATGTAAACGGCGCGACACTGACAGAACACTCCCCTCCTAAGGTTACAATTTTGTCGGGATTGCATTCCCGCAGTATATCCAATGCCGCCTCTGTCTGCGAAACGATAATATCTCTGTCCATGACCCCATCGCACACTTTCCGCTCTCCTACTTGCGTAGAAACGGGAACGACTCGTGTTTCCTGTCCGTTATCGGGCGCAAGAAAATTCAATAGTTCCGCTCCCAGATAATATCCCCGGGAAGCCTCCCCGGGTTCTTTCACCTCGGGTACCAATCCCGCAATGCAAGCCCCCTGCCATTGAGGATAAATCAATCGCACGGTTGAACTCCTGTTTTCCATACGTGTTCCAAATATTAAAAACCACCCTACAAAAATAAATGCCTTTATCTGCTTTTGCAAATAGAGGTAAAAATATTCCTATTTTCCGAACATCGATCCTTGTCCACACTCATTGCTCTAAATAGAAAAAGCCCGGTGTCCCGGGCTTTTTCTATCAATAACTCTACTTAAAGAACCAATTTAACGGAAGAATGACCATCGACCATCAACAGGTAGGCTCCTGCCGACAGTGAAAACGACACGGTATCACCCACAGCCACCTGTTCACAAAGAGTGCTTCCCGCCAATGTTACGACACGCACTACCTCTCCCTCGGTAAGGCCGGCAACCGTAACGACACCCTGTTGCACAGAGACAGAAAGTGTCGGGGTTGTCTGCACCTGAGAAAGACCGCTCGTATCGAACCGACCTTCGGCATCGGAAAGACGGAATTTACCGACCGTTATACTTCCGGCAGAAAGAGTCGGCGCCGAAATTTTCACGAAACGGGTTTCGCTATTCAGATACACCTCTTCATCGAAGGGGAAATCTTTCTCGGTCAAAACCCTTACCGTACGCCAACCGGGAGCTATATCACAATTTCGGGACTCCTGTATTTTCAACTCGACTTTACCTTCCCCGCTATAATCAAGCCCCAAATCGAGTATGGAAGAACGTCCGTCGAAATAAGCCATGATTTTATCGGAAGTCGAGGTCATGACAGCAGTACCCTCTCCTATTTCACCCGAAGCCTGTACCCAATGCGGATAGTCGTTCTGCACAGTCTGTACCAAACCACCTACTGTCTCAAAAGGTGCAACTTCGGTAAACGGGGCAAAATCGAGAGGCAATGATGCTGCCGCTTTCCCATAATGCGTATCGCCCTCGGACTTAGCAACCGGGAAATCGCAAGTCGAGAAGGTTATCTCATCGACAAATGATTTTGTACCAGTATAATCGGTCAATGCACCTTCGGGAAACGATACCGTATATTCGGTATTGACATCCAGTGCCGAATAATCAATCGTCATCGAAGCCCCGGAAGCCAAAATATTTACCTTCTCGTACTGCTCGCCATTGAATGTCGCACCACCGTGATATGCAACGATCTGGTTGAATGTAAAAGACATACTGCCATCGGCATAGCTGATAGATTCTGTTTCGGGCGACGAGACAAGAGTTATCGGTTCTTCGGTAGGTTCGGGTATATACTGGTCTATACGAATATCGTTGATATTGAACTTAGCAGCATTGGCATCGATTTTGAAGATTACTTCCGAACCTCCCATATACACATACTGAAATTTATAAATCCGTTTCTTGTTCCCTAAGGCAAACGAGGCTACATTGGATTCTACACCATCGACAATCGTATTCAGTTTGAATGTCTTCGATTTTTTATCATCGGGATTTCCCGCCCATATCGTTATCATGCAAGGACCTTCTACCTCGGGCAATTGCAAATAACCGCCCGATGCGGTAGAATAGAATTGCACGCAACGATCGGTCGCTCCGGCATCGGCCTCGGTTGCCGGTCCGTAATCTTTCGACATATCGGACGAATTATTCGATGCACTCATTGCAACTACCCTGATTGTATTGCCTCCGGCTCCGAATTTCATGCCACCGACAGTCTTCGTCGTATTTTTACCATTGATGATATTGGTGTTGCCCGAAATAGAACCGTAAGCCTTTTTCCAATCTTCGGGCTGGGTATTGAAATCGGTATAGAACAAAATTCCGCCTTCAAAAGCCGTAAACGACCACACCGTACCTGTTGTCGTACCGACATCGTTGGTCGCATCGACACGCCAATAATAGGTTTTGTCGGCTTCTACACTCCCATAGCTATACGAAGTGGATGTAAGTCCAGTTGCTAATGGTTCCAAATTGTCGGGTGATGTTCCCACATAAACCGCATAGGTAACTTTCCCGTAATACGGTTTCGTGGCATTCTCCCACGTAAAGACGACATCATTGGCCGTCCCGACTTCGGCATCGACAGCCGGAGAGGGATTTTCAGAAAGTTTCGGGGGGATGGGATCTCCAATGGTTTCGGTCGTCAACGTCGATGTATAAACCGAATTCACTCCTTCATCGTTATAGGCTTTGAGACGAAAATAATAAACGGTTTCAGGAGTCAGGTCTGAAACGGTATGAGAAGTTACATCGGCGGCAACCCGACCGGCTTCGGTAAACGTTTTATTATCGGTCGAAATTTCGATGATAAAACCGCTTTCGTTATCGGCATTATCGACCCAAGACAATGCGATCGATTCTTTTTCCTGCGCGGTAACTTTCAACCCCGAAGGATTCTTGATATAGGGATATGCCGCAGTAATGGAAAAAGAGTAGTTCTCGATATTGGCATAACCGTTACCGGCAATAGCAGCGGCATCGGAGGGATCATTCGGATTCAATCCGTTGGCCAACTCCCATTCGTCGGGAATCCCGTCGCCATCGGTATCGAGGGGTTTATATCCGCCATAAAGCGTACCCGTACCGCCGTGAGGCAAATCCCGCTCGGACGAAATACCATTGGTAGAACCTTTCTTCCCGAATGATTTCAACTCATCGATCAGGTACTCGTCTACCTCGTCGCGCACCGGCAAGCAAGGCCCGACACTATCGATAATCCACATGAGAGCCTCCTCGGCCGACATCATATTCGCAATCTCGGGATGTGCTTTGGGACGAGAAACGCCATCGAATGTTTCAAGGTCGGAGATACGATAACTGCCCGATGCATCATATTCGGCATCGGTCATCTCATGCCCGTTCACCGTACCGTCGGCATCGGTATCATAGTAATTACCGGCAGCATAATACTTGAAATTGTCATTACCCCGGGTAAATGCCGCTGTTCCTTTCCAGGGGCCTTTCATGAAGTAGTTGTTCTCGATATGCGCCCACGATGGGCCTTCACTGTCGCCCATGATATAGCAACCGCCGCCACCCCAGTTATATACCACATTATTGACAAACTGGTTCAGGCCTTTGACCTTAGGATTACGGGTCTTGTTTTCGATATAGAGATTGCGGTAAAGCGTAACGCCGCCCTCGGTCTGTACCAGCCCTCCACAAGAGTGGGATTGCAATCCTTGCCCGATAATCGAGTTCTGAATGGTAATATCGGTAGGTACTGTCCCCTTATTGTCCCAACTTATCGAGAAACACTCATCTCTTCCCCACAAAGCGGAAAGATGATCGAATATCATATTCTTCCCGTTGGCAACACCGCACGCATCTTTACCGCTGGTGCCACCGACCCCCATACGGAAGCGCATATAACGGACGATGATATTGTTCGCACCCGAAAACGACACCCGCTCTCCATAGACCTGTATGCCTTCTCCGGGAGCCGTCTGTCCCAAAACCGTAAGGTTCGATGAGAATACGAGAGCAGATTTCAATTTTATTACCCCGGAAATATCGAACACGATAATACGATTGGACTTACTGACAGCGTCCCGCAAAGAACCTTCGCCACTATCGTTCAAATTCGTTACATGGTAAATAGTGCCGCCTCGTCCGCCGGTGGCAAAACGCCCGAAACCTTCGGCACCGGGAAACGCCAAAATTCCCTCGGCATACAAAGGGCCCGAGACAAACAGGCTCAATAGAAGAGCCCACAAAATCGTCGTAGTTTTTTTCATGGTAATCACTTTTTATATATACTCATGCAAATATAACATTACACTAGCGAAAAACAAGACAATCTCCACGAAATTATCTTCAAAACAAAATCTGCCATTTTAATCTCTAATTCTGAAAATTTCACTACCTTTGTATTTTACGGTTTTTGCGACTCATTCCGGAGAAACATCTCTCTTTTATTTTCTCGGGAAACAAGCATACTCGAACCGAATCATGAAAAATAAAAAACTATTATCGACATGGCAAACAAAAGAGATTTAAAACACGAAATCAATTTCATTACAAACGAATTGGTAAACGAATGTCTGTTTCTGAAAGAATATACACAGGAAATGCCTGCAGAAAAATGTGAAAGTCTGATTAACCGCATTCTCGATATTCAAGACGAATATATCCGTCGTGCCAATACACCGGACGGAAAAGATTCTCCCAAATTGATAAAAAGCTATTACAAAAAACTGATTCAAGACTTCGATGCTGCTATCGGAGAAGTTCTGAAAGAAATCGGAGAATAACCGGCTGAAATCATTGTTTTATGAAAAGTAGCCTCTATCGAGGCATTTTACGCCTGTTCGGGTGGAAAGTCATTGTAACGCTGCCCGACTATCCGAAGTGTGTAATCTGCGTGGCTCCTCATACAAGCAACTGGGACTTTATTTTAGGGAAACTCGCCTACGGATCGATAGGCAGGAAAGCTGGTTTCCTGATGAAAAAAGAATGGTTCTTTTTCCCGCTCGGATACTTGTTCCGGGTTATGGGAGGCATTCCGGTCAACAGGAAAAGCTCCTCTTCTCTTACCGACCAATTGGCCGACCGTTTTGAAAAAAACGACCGGCTTGCCATTGCCATCACTCCCGAAGCAACCCGTAAGCCCAACCCCGACTGGAAACTGGGTTTTTATTACACGGCTTTGAAGGCACAAGTCCCCATCGTCCTTGCTTATATCGACTATAAAGACAAGCAAATCGGCCTTACTCAATCTATTATCCCCTCGGGAAATGTCGAGAAAGAGATGGCCGAAATAAAAAATTTCTACCGAAACCGGCAGGGAAAACACCCGGAGAATTTTGCCATATAAAATACGAACATTCCGATTTTATACCGTTCTTGTTTCATGCCCAAGAAATAGGAACGGTATTTTTTTAATACCATACAAAAACTAAAATTGTACGGTTACACCGATAGAAGGGACCAACGTTCCGCTATCTAACTTAATGTATTTCATTTTATATCTCTGCTGCTCTATCGGGTCAGAAGGATTCTCTATAATACCTGTACTCACAGGGACATCGGGCTGCCTCAACTTGCTCATGGTTACATTTTGCAAATCTATATATAAACCAAGAGACCAATTTTTGAAATAAAAATTTTTATCGACTCTCACATCGAGTTGGGCGAAAGCATCGAGTCGCTCACTATTGTACCGGGAATAATCATAATAAGGCTTCCCCTGTACATTCCAAGCCTGTACCAACGACGATTTTTCCACATCATAAGGAGTGTACGGACTTCCCCCTATTGCACTGAGTTTGGCCCCGATACTCCACTGATATGGTAAATCATACGTTGCACTCACATTGGCGATAAAACGATTATCCCATGCCGAAGCGATGTATGCACTTTTATTATCGTTCCGACATTCACTGCGATAAAACGTGAAAGAAGAAACAGACGAAAGTTTCCCCGATATTTGCCATCTGACCGATAGTTCCGCACCATAAGCACGTCCTTGAGCCGAAGACACCAACCATTCATTCCCGACAACCCCATAATCGTTTCCTTTACATGACAACGGTATGTTATCGGCCAATGACAAAGGCATGTGATTGTAATATTTGTAAAATCCTTCGAGGGCAATCACCAACTGTTCGCTCCGGCTCCATTCCAGTCCCAAATTAGCATTACTTACCCTCATATATTTCAATGCCTTATTGGCAAAATTGCCCTCATTTGTCTTAAAACCGAGTGCCGTATAAGGTGGTAACTGATGATAGATACCCACCGCCGCATTTATCGACCAATCGGGCAGGAAACGATATGAAGCGGAAACATTCGGCGACAGATTTTCCCAAAAACGAGACATCGAGGACGAATAATTACATGCGTCCACACGTAACCCGAAAGTCGCCGACCACCGATTATCTTTCGACTTATAAAGAGCCGATCCATAAATTCCCCACCCGATAAGTCCCAAACCCGAGACATACTCGGAAAACATTTGTTCGTCTCCGTACAACAATTGAAAAACACGATTATGATAATGCGCATAATACGTTTCAGCCCCTTCTGTGAAAGTCCAGCGGTCGGCATAAGTTCGATTTTCGATCCGTATGGAAAATTTTTGTTCCGTAGAATTGAGGTCAAGTGTCAAATTTTCGGATTCGGAATCATCGTTTCCCCGGTATTTGAGATTCTGATTTCTCAAATAATTATAACCCACTATCAATGATAATACATGCTTTCCCATATAATGGTTGTACGCTGCACCAACGGTAAAAGTCTGTTGCTTGATACGAGGCAAATAACTCAAATAATACTCGGCTTCTTCCCCATCGATCCCCATGTTCAGTTTCATATTGTCGATACCGGTCAATCCCAACACAACCAATTCATCGTTCGGTGTAAATTTTGTTTTTATTTTGAATTGCCCATCTACATAATTCGGTAAAAAAGGCAGGCCCAAGAGTTTGAACAAAAGTTGTAAATAAGATTGCCTTACCGAAAACAGATAAGTCGTTTTATCGGAAAAATGCCCGGATCCGCTGAAAGAAACCTCCGATGCTCCCAAAGTAGCTTTGAAACTGTTACCGGCCACATCTCCGTCCCGCAAGCGTATATCCATTACAGAACTCAATGCACCGGCCTTATTTACGGGAAATGCCCCTGTATAAAATTGAACCTCGCGTATCAAGTCGGCATTAAGTATGCTCACCGGCCCACCCGAAGCTCCCTGCGTTGCAAAATGATTGATATTCGGAATTTCTATCCCATCCATATAAAAACGATTTTCCGAAGGCGAACCTCCGCGAACAATCAAATCATTTCTATATCCTATCGGAGAAAAAGAGACACCCGGATAAGAGCGCACTATACGAGATATATCCCGATTGCCACCGGGACTTTTCTCGATTTCCCCCAAGCCGATAATCTGCAAACTTACGGGATTGGCCTTTAAACGCCTGAAAGAGATGGACTGTACGGTAACCCCTTCGAGTTGTGTCTCATCTTCTTCCATTTCCAACTCTATGAAAGGTAATTTTGCCGAGACAATATACTCTTCTGTCAAAAGATTTTTATAACCGATACACGAAATCGACAAGCGGTACACACCGGGCGGAACCTGACGAATGGAGAAAAAGCCGAGGGAATCGGAAGAAGTTGCTTTCCCCGGATACCCGAAAAGAGAAACTCCAGCATAAGGAATCGGTTTCCGGGAAAGTTTACCGATGATACGTCCTTTCACGGTATATGTCTCGGCAGACTGCAACGGAAATAATGATACGGCGAAAAACAGCAAAAATAGAAATCGACCCAACATACATTGTTCTTTCATAACTATAACGGATCAGAATCGTCTGGGTTCATATTACCATACTTAAAAAAAGCGGCAATAAGAATCTAATGAAACATATTCTGAAAAACAAAAATATTCTACCGGCTTATGTCGGCAGAATATATCGAAGGAATATCATGAAACTCAATCGACGACATGGATAGGAGCACCGCCGACAAACGCCGCGATATTCTCTATACATATATCGAGCAATCGTTTACGAGCCTCCAAGGTCGCCCAAGCGATATGCGGCGTAAGGAAACTGTTTCGGGCCGTAAGCAGTGGATTGTCGGCTCGCGCCGGTTCCACATCGAGCACATCGGCACCGAACGCTGCCAGCCTGTCGGCATTGAGCGCCTCGGCAACAGCACACTCATCGATAAGCGGCCCCCGACCGGTATTGATAAGTATAGCCGACGACTTCATCATTTTCAAACGGTTGGCATCGACCATGTGACGTGTTTCTTCGGTAAGCGGACAATGAAGGCTCACGATGTCGCACTCGGAAAACAGCTCATCGAGAGATGCCTTATGCACATAAGAGGGCAGTTGATCGACCGACTTCGACGTATAGGCATAGACCGACAACCCGAACGCATGAGCAATACGGGCCGTAGCCATACCCGTATGTCCCAACCCGACGATTCCCATACGCTTTCCCGATAATTCGACAAGGGGTGTATCCCAATAACAAAAATCGGCACTGTGCGACCAACGCCCCGACCGGTTTTGTTCGGCGTACCGCCCCACTCCATTGGTAATATTCAAAATATGGGCAAATACCATTTGAGACACCGATTCGGTACTGTATGACGGGATATTGGTCACCACAATTCCCCGCGCAGCGGCCGCCTTCGTATCGATTATATTGTAGCCGGTAGCCAATACACCGATATACCGTAATGCGGGAAGCTGAGATATTGTCTCCTCACTAAACGGTACTTTATTGGTAAGTACGATTTCCGCCTCATGGCAACGTCCGATTATATCTTCGGGGGCTGTCCGTTCATAGACAATAAGTTCTCCCCACTGTTCCAAAGCGTTCCAAGAAAGATCCCCGGGATTGACCGAATATCCATCTAAAATTACGATTTTCATATAACTTCAAATATTAATTACAGCTCTTATCGGCTCTTTCGCCCGATAAGATATTTCTCTAAAAACAAGAAGATCGCATACCCGTCTGCATTGCATTATACAACCGAATCTTCACGACACAAATGTCGCTCAAAAATTTTGCCCGACAAACAGCGGTCGTCAAAAAATGGTAAAAACGACTCAAAAAAAATCGATTTTAAATTAATGGCTACCATCGAAGTTTTCGATGGCAGCCATTAACCTCTTCAAATATCACAAATTACAAAAAAACGAGACAAAAACAGGGACGCTCAATTCGATGATAATCCCGTGAAAAATGGCAACAGGAATCATCTCTTTTCCCGAATAGCGGACAATCGACGGTAACAAAACGTCGATAGAACTTATTCCCGCTACGGAAATAGGGGCTAATCGCCCGAAGTATTTCCTAAAAAACGGCGTACCCAATAGGGCTATCATTTCACGGAATATATTGGCCAACAAGGCTATCGTTCCCAACTCCGAAGCCAACTGCAAACCGACAGAAGGTTCTTTGAATTGGGTGATCAGTATCGACGACAGCGAATAATAACCGAATCCGCTCCCGACAGCTAAACAATCAGCCAAACTCCAACGGCTCAAAAAGAAACCAGCCAAACATGAAAAAAGCAATGTTCCCGATATGGTAGCCACGGGTACCAACAACATTTTGAGCCGTAGACCCTTTACCAGCTCTTTCAATTTCTTGTTACTCCCGATACTGATACCGACCTGCAACAACAAGGCATAAAGTACATATAGCGAAACATCGTGCATATCAGAATGGAATTGGCCGACAACTCCGACCAAACAGCCGATACAAAAAAAAGTAATCATGACCAAATTATTTTTCATCACTGCCTCCTTTCTTGAAAAACAAACGGAACACCATAAGCGAAGCCAGCAGACTACCCGTAATAGTCAATACGGCAAATACAGCGGCTTGCCAACCAAAACTCCACAGGTTCTCGACAATCAACGGATTGGAACCGATGGAAAGCCCCAAAACAAAAAGCAATAAAAAAATCGTCCAAGAAATACTCTTTTCGATCTTCTGTAAAAAAGATATATTCCTAAATATATACCCGGCAACCACGCCGAAAAGTATAACCGATATAACTGTGAACATAGACATTTCCTTTTAAATAGTACGACAGACGGGCAGCAAACGGTAGCCGCACCTGTTTTTCCTGCAATACCCCCACAGGAAATGCAGGACATTCTCAAACAAAAAGGAAATGATTATTTAAATAAAACCGCTGAACCAATGTACGCACACAATGAAACTACCGCAACAAGGCGCTTTGCCCCGTAACGCGCAATCTGTGCCGTATGTAACTAATAATCGGTTCATTTTCTCTATTATCTATGGGGACAAAGATAAAACAATTTTGCATGTTTTGCAAATAAATATACAGAAATTCATCTAAAAGAATTGCGTTTCCGACAAAGCGGACACAGACCGATAAAATTCCTCTCCAAGCCCATTTCTCCCTCCGAAGAATAATCCAACAAAAAAGGCTTGCCTTTTCAAGACAAGCCTTTGCAGATTACGCGGAAGGAGGGGGATTCGAACCCCCGGTACCCATTCGAGTACGTCAGTTTAGCAAACTGGTGGTTTCAGCCACTCACCCATCCTTCCAAGTGATTACTCACACCGATGAGTTCCCTGCTGTAATCGGTGTGCAAATGTACACCACAAATTTGTTTCCTGCAAATATTTTAGAGACAAAATTGACGGAATCTGTTATTTTCGGAACAAAAATTTTTATCTTTGTCCATATCAATTTTCTCATCCATATCAACAGTATGATAATAACCCGTTCAAAGAAAGGGGCTTTGCGTCTTTACCTCGCCATTGTGCTGCTCGTCCTCATCAATGTAGGAATTATCGGAGGTTGTATCATCATCAAACGATACCGTTTCGATTCCTTTACCGAAAAAGATTTGACCGTTTACGTGGGAAACCATTTCGATCTGGACTCGATTCTCACACAAATCGATGGTAAAGTCCCGCAGGCAAGCGTGAAACGATTGAAACGGCTTACCCGTACCAAAGGATTTCCGCCTTATATATATACGGGCGCTTACCGCATAACCGATGATATGAATGTCGTAGAGGTATACGAACTGCTTACGTCGGGAAACGCATCTCCCATACGCATTACATTCCACAACCTGCGCACCAAAGAAGATTTCGCTCGGTCTATGTCGCGCCAGCTCATGCTCTCGCAAGACGAATTGCTTGCGCTCATGAACGACACGAGTTTCTGTCGGGAAAAAGGTTTTACCCCCGAAAACATTCCGGCCATGTTGCTGCCCGATACTTATGACGTATATTGGAACATATCGGCTGAAAGTCTGCTCGACCGCATGGGACGGGAATATGACCGTTATTGGAACGACGAACGGTTGGAGAAAGCACGTAGAGCCGGACTCAGTCCCATAGAGGTGGCAACCCTCGCCTCTATCGTAGAGGAAGAAACAAATATTGCCGACGAAATGCCGGTCATAGCCGGGCTTTACATCAACCGGTTGAGAAAAAGAATCCCGCTGCAAGCCGACCCCACCATAAAATTCGCCATCGGAGACTTCGGGGTAAAACGGATTCTTAAAAAGCACCTCCGGATAGACTCCCCCTACAATACTTACAAACATTACGGGCTTCCGCCGGGACCTATACGCATAGCATCGAAACAAGCGATCGACGCCGTCCTCAATTACCGGAAAAGCAATTACATCTATATGTGTGCAAAAGACGACTTGTCGGGACGGCACAACTTCGCTGCGACTCTCGCCGAACACAACCGAAATGCCCGGAAATACCACAAAGCCCTGAATAAATTGAGAATCATGAAATAAAAAACTATTGCGACATGGAACATCTCCCGATCATTGTCGTGCATTGCGGCAACTCCTTCTATTTGGAGCCCATTCTGAGGCAGAACCGGTATTTCAACCCCGACAATCGCATCTGCCTTATCAGCGATAAATCGACCCGCCGTATCGCACACGCCGAGCATTTTCTCATCGACGACTATATGGCCTCGGCCGGGGAGTTCCAGAAGATATACCGCCATTACAGCGTGAATACGGTCGCCTTCGAACTTTTCTGTTTCCAACGCTGGTTCTGTGTCCTCGACTTCGTCAAAGAACAAAAGATGGAGCACTTCGTCTGCATAGACTCCGACTACCTGCTCTATGAAAGCATCGATAACATCATGCGCCCCTACCTCTCCTACGACATGACGTTACTGGGTACAAGCGGAGCCATGTGCGCACTCTTTTCCCGGGAATCGTTACAACGTTTCTGTGATTTCTGCACCCAACTCTATACCGAAGAAAAATATCTCACCCTCATACGGGAAATGTACGAGGGTATCAAGAAAGTAAAAAAGATCGGGGCAATATCCGACATGACCGCCGTAGAACTATATCGCCGCTATGTATCGGACAATGTCGTAGACATCGCCGTTCCTCGCCACAAGTTGTGCATGGACTTGCGCCTATGGTCGCCCATAGGATTTGAAACAGAGAACCGCACCGACCTGATGGGACGTGCTCCTAAAAAGATTTACTGGCGCAATAACCGTCCTTACGGAAAATTCCTCACTCCTACTCCCGAAGCCGATAGCGAGGGCCTCGTACGATTTGGCGGTCTGCACTTACAAGGCGGATCGAAACGCATGCTACCTCGCCTGCTCCTGAATAAAAAGGGTGAACTCCGCTACAACCGCTGGACAATTATCCGCTGGTATTTGCGACCGGCCGTGTTTACACAAGTCTTCTGCAAAGCCTTACGCTGGTATCTTACCCCCAGCGTGATCCGTCATCGCATACTCGGGAAGAAAAAACGGTAATGGGAAAATACCTATACAAGTCGTAAATCCTCGGAACAAATAAGATATAAATATTATTCCGCGAGTGGAATATCCCGAAGGAACGTCAGAATACTCCAAGTCAATATCTTTACGTAAAACCTTAGAACCGTGATTATCAAACGAAAAACCATAAATTTTGTCTCATTACTATGGGCTATTTTATACTGCTCATGCGCCCACAAACAAGAGCAACCGATTGTCCCTACTATAAAAATAACCTGGGATAATATCGTTGAACTTCAAGTTGACACGACCGATATCATTCACATAGAGACAAACAATAATTCGTTGCTTTACGATATATGCCTGATTGAAAAAACAGATAACAAATATTTTATCAATTCACGTAATTTCATACGCGCCTTTGATGATAAGGGGAAATACTTATTTGACTTATCAAGTAAAGGTCAAGGGCACAAAGAATATCTCAGCGTGAGCAACTTGTGGCAATCGAGCGGAAATCTGTGCATCTACGATAAAACAAATCAAAAAGTAATGTATTTTTCTCCCGACGGAAAATACTTGAAGAGTAATAAATTGGGAGAATTCAAGAGCGAAACAGGCCCTGTCAAATTATTTCCTATGCCCGACAACTCTTTTTTGAGCACCCATAGTTATGGAGGAAACAGAAACATAGCTCTATTTTCTCTTTGGAATAAAGATTTGGAATGGCAAAAATCAATAAACGGGCGTTATGTGCAAACTTCATACACATTTCCCGACGTCTGTTTCACCGATTATGAGCACAACAGAATGCTTTATTGGGAAGCCATGAAAGATACTCTATTTTGTATTCAGACCGACCAGATATACCCCCTATATGCCTTCGACTATGGAGAGAAAACGATTCCTTCCTATTTAGAAGAAAAAACTTTCATGGAAAAAACCCGTTTCATCAATGAAATCAAAAATGAGGAATACGCCTATTGGGCAAGATATTTTCAGTCTGTCGGCGATAACATATTCTTCACACTCGGATACGGACAAAATATTCTTCTCTGCAAACTCAACGAAAAGACTCAAGAAATAAAGGTCTATACATTGGTTTTTCCAAATAAAAATTATCGTATGCTGTTTTTCTGCAAGGTAATCGACGATAAATTACTTATCGAACTCGAAAACCTCAAAGATCCTATTATGAACCACCCTTTGTTACTGCTTCCTTTGAGAATATTTGATTAAGAAAATGCCAATAATATCTCTAAAAACATTGACACGGTTAAGCACCGTAAAGAAAATAAGCGGAAATAAATCGATCTTCCTATTTTCTTTTTTCGTGATCCTCCGTCTATAAAACGTTTTGGAAGAATTTAAGTTTCATATCCGATTTCGCCGCATGATTTCAGCAACAACAATCGGTTTCCAAACCTACGCTCTTACAATAAAAAAGAGATATGGAGGAAGTGAAATTTACAGTCTATCCAAAATTTGCAAGGGAAAAACAATCCCAACCTATTAATTCTGCTCTTTATCAATCGGTATTTCAATACCTTCGTTCATAAACAAAAAAAATTGATTGTCTCACGACAACCAATCTTTGTTAACCTTAAATTTAATACCATGAAAAACACAATGCAAATATAGTATATATTTCATTATGATATATCTTATAAGGCAAAAAATCTTCTTCTATTTTTGCTTAATTAATACTTATATTTTGAAAGCACCATAAAATTCACATTCATTAAAATAAAATAATCTCCTCACAAGGGGATCGTATTCCGCATCAGGCCATGCGGCTTTTATAATCCTCATAGGTAAATTCCCGCCAAATCGTCAACTTGTCATCGTTCCCCCAAAGAGCCAAAGAGGGATGAGAGATACCGTTGAACATCGTTGTTTTCACGATCGTATAATGTATCATATCTTCGAATACGATACGTTCACCGACTTTCAATTCGTGGTCGAACGACCAATCTCCCATATAATCTCCACTCAGACAGGAATTTCCGCCCAAACGGTAGGTCGGTTTCCCGACTATCGGGTCCGAAGCCCCGCGTACAACCGGTTTATAGGGCATTTCGAGACAATCGGGCATGTGGCACGTAAACGAGACATCGAGAATTGCCGTGCGTATACCGCCATTCTCCACTATATCCACTACGGTCGCGACCAGTACGCCCGTCTGCCAAGCAAAAGCGCTACCGGGTTCGAGTATGACTTCGAGATCGGGATAACGTCTTTTGAAATCTTTCAGCAACGACACTAGATGCTCCACATCGTATCCTTTACGGGTCATCAGATGTCCCCCTCCCATATTGATCCACTTCAACCGGGGAAACAGATGTCCGAAACGTTCCTCGACATGCCGCAACGTTTTTTCCAAATCATACGAAGACGATTCGCACAACGTGTGGAAATGCAATCCCTCTATCCCTTCGGGCAGCGTATCTCCCAAAACAGCAGCTGTAACACCGAGACGACTTCCCGGGGCACAAGGATTGTAAAGCGCCGTTTCCACATCGGAATATTCGGGATTGATGCGCAAACCGCAGGAGACCTTTCGACCCGAGGCCGACACCGCAGGATAATGATGATAAAACTGCGTCAGCGAATTGAAAGTGATATGGCTGCTATACGAAAGGATTTCGGGAAAATCCTTATCGGTGTACACCGGCGCATAAGTATGTGCCGGAGAACCCATTTCCTCGTAAGCGAGACGGGCCTCGAAAAGCGAACTGGCGGTAGAACAAGGTATATATTCCCGCACGATGGGAAAAGCCTTCCACAAGGCAAATGCCTTAAAAGCCAAAATGATATTTACGCCCGCTCGTTCTTTGACCGAACGGATAAGGGATAAATTGTCGCGGAACAGACGTTCGTCCAGTACATAACAAGGCGACGGGATCTGGGAAATATCCATCATAATTAACGCAATATTATTTGAGTATGGTAAATTTGGCAAATTTCAACAACAGGTGTTTCTGTCCCACATGCTCGAATGCGACACCGATTTTACGATTATCGCCTTCGCCCGACATTTCGGTAACCGTTCCTTCTCCGAAACGGTCATGACGGATACGTACCCCCACAGCAAGACCTTCGGGATCGACAACCTGCGGAGCGGCCGATGATGCCGGAGGATTGGCCGACGAATCGATACGCACCCACTTCTGCTGTGCATACGCTCCGGCACGAGAAGAGGCGGAAGAGACAGAAATCCGGTCAGACGGTTCGGTATGGGAAACAGGCCTGCCATCTTCATCCGGCCGGTAAGAACGGGAAACAAATCCCAACGAAAAAGAGGATCGCTCCCGCACATGACTATTTGCCTCGCCATCGGGTAGAATAAGATAAGCCGGATCAATATCCTTAATGAAACGACTGGGCGGAGAGGCCGTAGGTTTACCGTTGCGATAACGCGATGCCGCATACGAGAGCAGGCAAGTCTCCTCGGCTCGGGTAATGGCGACGTAGAGAAGACGACGCTCCTCCTCCAATTCCCGGTCACTGCCCATCGACATGGCCGCCGGGAAAAGTTCCTCTTCGAGGCCGACGACAAACACATGACGGAACTCCAAACCTTTCGAGGCATGTACCGTCATGAGCGTTACCCGGTTATCATCACCATCTTTATCGCTGTCCTGATCGGTAGCCAACGATACTTCGGCCAAGAAATCGGATAGAGAAACGGCATTCACGCCTTCTTCCTGACGTAACGAACAAAATTCCTGTATGCCGTTGAGTAATTCCTGCACGTTCTCCTGCCGGCTCATATTCTCGGGCGAACGGTCGGCATCGATGTCGGTCTTAATACCCGACCGACGTATGACGGCATCGGCAAGATCATAAGCATTTGCCGTCGCATTCATCTCCACAAAAGAACGTATCAACTCAGCAAACGCCATCAACTTGTTCTGTGTCCCGGCATTTACGCCGAGAGCATACTCCACGGGACGGCTCACAACGTCCCATAAAGAGGCTTCATGGGTCTCGGCGCAAGCCACGATTTTTGCAACCGTCGTATTTCCGATGCCTCTTGCCGGATAATTGATGATACGTTTCAATGCCTCCTCATCGGCCGGATTTACAGCCAACCGGAAATAGGCCACGACATCTTTGATTTCTTTGCGCTGGTAAAACGACTGACCGCCGTATATGCGGTAAGGGATATTCCGTTTACGCAGGGCTTCCTCGAAGATACGCGATTGCGAATTGGTGCGGTAAAGTATGGCGAAATCGGAGTAATCGGAAGCCGTAGCGACACGCATCGTCGCAATACGATTGGCAATGAGATAACCCTCCTCAAAATCAGAATAAGCACTTACGACCGGAATTTTCGCTCCTACGGCATTGTGCGAAAATATATGCTTGGGTATCTGCTCCTTGTTCTTGGCGATAAGGCTGTTTGCCGCCGCAACGATAGTCTGGGTCGAACGGTAGTTCTGTTCGAGCTTGAAGATTCTGAAATCGGGGTATTCCTTTTGCAGATTGAGAATATTGCTGATATTGGCCCCCCTGAAAGAATAGATGCTCTGGGCATCGTCTCCCACGACACAGAGCCGGTGATGCGCTTTCACCAACTGATTGACGATAAGATGCTGGGCAAAATTGGTATCCTGATACTCATCGACCAAAACATACCGGAACTGGTTCTGATAAAACTCCAATACATCGGGGTGGTCTCGGAAAAGGATATTGGTATAAAGCAACAAGTCATCGAAATCCATCGCTCCGGCACGGGCACAACGACTCCAATATATCTTATAGATGTCACGTATCTGCGGCCGCTTCGAGCGCATATCGGCTTCGAGCAAGGCAGCATTTGCCGCATAAGCCGACGGGGTAATAAGTGCATTTTTGGCATTGGAAATAATCGCCTGCACGGTAGCCGGCTTATAGACCTTATCATCGAGCAACATCTCTTTGATAACGGTTTTGATAAGACTGCGCGAATCGGACTGGTCGTAAATCGTGAAATCACGAGAAAAGCCTATCCGCTCGGCATTGGTTCGCAATATACGGGAAAATATCGAGTGGAAAGTACCCATCCACAGACGTGAAGCCGTTGCACCGCCTACGACAGAAGCGATGCGTTCTTTCATTTCACGGGCGGCTTTGTTGGTAAAAGTCAGTGCGAGAATCTGATACGGAGAATAATCCCCCGAAGCCAGCAGATAGGCTATTTTATAAGTCAACACACGTGTCTTACCCGACCCTGCACCGGCAATCACCAGCGACGGCCCGCCGCTGTACAATACCGCCTCCCGTTGCTGCTCGTTAAGCTCCTGCAAATAATTCTCTTCCACGCTCTACTTGTTTGTTGCCCGACAAAGGTACGGAGAAAGGGCGAAAAAAACTACCGTCCCCGTAAACTTTATTCGCCGTCGCGGGTTTTATAGACAGAAAAACTTCAAGGGAAAAAATTTTAAGAAAAAAACAGATTTTCCGCGAACTTTTTCTGCAAACAAGTGTTTTACTCATGAAGCAAGACAAACAGAGTTTAAAAGTATAGCAGCGCGTGAGCGTAGCTTCTCTAGCACTTAATAAGCATAATGTGATGAATTCAGAACCGGGAGCCTGCGTGAGCAGATTCCCGGTTCGCCTTTTCAAGAGCCTACCTCGTTTATAGCATTTCAAAGAAAGGAATAATAATTTTTAGGTATTGACTCAACAAAAGAATATTTTGAAACTTTGTACGGATAAAAAAGGGTATCAAGCCATGCAGATTTCAAAAGAGCATATTCGTAAAAATATTTTACAAACGGCTCAATCCCTATTTTATACAAAAGGATATGCCAAAGTTCCCATGCGAGAAATAGCTTCGAAATCGCACGTGGGTCTCAGCAACATCTACAATTACTACGGCAGCAAAGAAAAGATATTCCAAGAAATCGTGCAGCCAGCCATAGACGACTTCAACCGCATCTTAGACGAACATCACGGGAGAAGCGGAACCGATATTATGGAAATGTTTTCGGACGATTATCTACAAAACCTCATCAAAGAGTATCTATCACTCAGTAAACACCGAGAGCGCCTGTTCTTGTTGCTGTTCAGGGCACAAGGTACATCATTGGAAAAGTTCAAGGACGACTTCTCCGATCGCTCGACAGCCGAAGTAAAAAGATACTTCATGCGCATGAAACAAAAATATCCCGAAATAAATATAGATATATCGGACTTCACCATTCACCTGCACACGGTATGGATGTTTACCATGCTCGAAGAATTAGTGATGCATCGGAAAGAACCGCAAGAAATAGAAAAAATCGTTACCGAATACATGATTTTCAGTACAACAGGTTGGAAGGAACTTATCAAAGGATAGGTTCCTTTCTTTTTTTGAACAAAATTGAATATTGTTCGTTTTTGAAACAGATAAACAGATGAAAAAAGTTGATTTTAAAAGCATTGTCGCCGAAACGCTACTTATACCGCTCTACATGAGAGCCAAAGAGAGCCGGCGCAAAGATGCCATTTTACGAGACGAAATGGCCGAATATTTGGTAGAAAACATCGAATACGATTACTCTCGATTCGATGGGGCGAAAATGAGCGAAATAGGGTGCGTTGTTCGCGGACGCTACTTCGATGATGCTGTCCAACGTTTTATAGCCTCCCATAAAAATCCTATCGTAGTGAATGTGGGTTGCGGGCTGGACACGCGCTACCAACGTATCGGCAAACACGAGCAGGTTCTTTTTTACGAACTGGATTTACCCGAAGTCATAGAACTCCGCAAAACCCTGATTCCGGAACCGGAAAGAGACAAGTATATAGCCGGCTCTTTATTAGAGGAGAAGTGGATAGACGAATTACGCACCAAACACCCCGAGGGAAATTTTATCTTCGTTATAGAAGGTGTACTGATGTATTTTCACGAAGAACAAGTAAAGGAATTATTATCCCGCCTCGCCATCCGTTTCGGTGGTGGAGAAATATGGTTCGACGTATGCGGAACGATAATGACAAAAGGGGCGGTAAAACCCGACTCTTTGAGGGGGCATGAAGCCCAGATACGTTCGGGTATCAGCAACGGGCACATAGTAGAATCTTGGGAACCCCGCCTACAACTTATCGAGCAAGCCATCTATCAGAAATTATACACGCGACGATGGGGTCTCACCATGCGTATTCTCTCCCACTTTCCCCGACTGAGCTGCCGATTTTCCTCTCTGCTCGGTTATAAGATAAAAATGAACAAAACCAAATAAAACCATCAAATGAAACGAATCGTATTGCTACGCCACGGCGAAAGCGAATGGAACAAAGAAAACCGGTTTACCGGGTGGATCGACGTAGATCTGAGTGAAAAGGGTATCATCGAAGCAAACAATGCCGGCATTACCCTGCGAAAAGCCGGCATCACCTTCGATGCTGCTTATACCTCTTACTTGAAAAGGGCTGTCAAAACACTCAATTACGTTCTCGACCGTCTCGATGAAGAATGGATTCCCGTATACAAATCATGGAGACTCAACGAAAAACATTACGGATCCCTACAAGGTCTGAACAAAAGCGAAACGGCCGCCCGCTACGGAGATGAGCAAGTACATATCTGGCGGCGGAGTTTCGATATAGCTCCGGCCCCACTCGACGAGAACGACCCGGCCAATCCTTTACACGATCCCCGTTACGCCCTCGTACCACCAGATATGCTCCCGCGTACCGAGTCTCTTAAAGATGCCATAGCCCGCGTCATGCCATACTGGGATTGCGAAATATTCCCCCGCCTTATGTGTTGCGACAATCTATTGATCGTCGCCCACGGAAACAGTCTGCGGGGTATTGTAAAACACTTAAAAGGAATATCCGATCAAGAAATAGCCAATCTGAATATCCCTACTGCCACACCGTATGTATTCGAATTTGACGACTCATTGCATCTCACAGGCGACCATTATCTCGGAGACCCCGATGAAATACGCCAAAAGGCAGAGGCCGTAGCCCGACAAGGTATTTCTAAAAAAAAATAAACTACCCGACCGCATAAACGGTCATGTAATATCATCGCATTATTCTTATGAAAACACTAAAAGAACTCATGTACTACATGGGACAGAGAAAGGCGTTATTACCTCTGTCCATGTTTCTATCGGTCCTCGGCGAGTTGGCCGGCCTACTGCCTTATATCCTCATCTGGCTTATCGTCAGAGAACTACTTTCCGACGGGGACTTCGCATCTTCACAACACATCATTTTCTATGCCCGTTGGGCTGCCGGAACAGCCATCGGAGGAATAATACTCTATTTCTTGGCACTGACATGTTCCCATTTAGCTGCATTCCGGGTAGAGTCGAACCTCAGAAAAGAAGCTATGCGTAAAATCGTAAAAATGCCTCTCGGTTTTTTCGACACAAATACCAGCGGACGTATCCGCAAAATCATAGACGATAATGCCAGCATCACCCACTCTTTCCTCGCACACCAATTGCCCGACTTATCCGGAACGATTTTAGTTCCTGTAATAACTATATTACTCATCGGAATATTCAACTGGCAATTGGGGTTGGCATGTATCGTCCCCATCGTCATCGCCATGCTTATCATGGGATATACCATGAATACCAAAGGTAAAGAGTTCATGCGCGCATACATGACATCACTCGAAGATATGAATACCGAAGCGGTGGAATACGTACGTGGAATACCCGTAGTAAAGGTTTTCCAACAAACTATCTATTCGTTCAAGAACTTTCATAAAAGTATCATGAACTACAACCAAATGGTATCTTCCTATACCGGTATGTGGGAAAAGCCGATGTCTTTCTATACAATCATCATCAACAGTTTTGTATTCTTCCTTACCCCTCTTGCCATACTACTTATAGGAAATACAGGGCATTATACACCGGTATTGCTCGACTTTTTCTTATTTGTCCTCATAACACCGGTCTTTTCCCAAAGTATCATGAAAAGCATGTACCTAAGCCAAGCATTGGGACAAGCACAAGAAGCTCTCGGAAGGCTCAATCGTCTTGTCAATTATGAACAATTATCGACCTCCCATGAGAACGTTTCATCGATGTCAAAATTCGATATTACATTCAGCCATGTATCATTTACTTATCCCGATTGTGAAGAAAAAGCCATTGACGACATCAGTTTTACCATTCCTCAAGGGCAGAGGATCGCTCTTGTCGGAGCTTCAGGTAGCGGGAAAACAACAATTGCCCGCCTCATACCCCGTTTCTGGGATACCAATGAAGGCCAAGTACTCATAGGCGGAACGAATGTAAAAGACATTGCACCGGAAACTCTGATGAAAAATATCTCCTTCGTTTTTCAGAATCCCCGCCTATTCAAAACAACTCTGCTCGAAAATATCGCATACGGTAACCCCTACGCCGATGAGAACGCTATAAATCGGGCCATAGACATGGCACAGTGCAGAGAAATCGTCGAGCGATTACCCCAAGGCCTGAATACAAAAATAGGAACAGAAGGTACTTACCTGTCGGGAGGAGAGCAGCAACGAATCGTCTTGGCGCGAGCTATTCTGAAAAATGCACCTATCATCGTTCTTGACGAAGCAACGGCCTTTGCTGACCCGGAAAATGAACACAAAATACAAAAAGCGCTAAAAGAATTGACAGCAGGGAAAACGGTTCTCATGATCGCACATCGGTTATCGAGCATCACCAATGCCGACAATATTATCGTTATCGACAAAGGTAGAATGGTAGAACAAGGCACACATTACGAACTGATCGATAAACACGGTATATATAGTAAAATGTGGAAAGAATATCAACAATCGGTCAATTGGATTATCGGAAAGGAGGCATCTCATGAATAATTTCATAAAAAAACGTTTTGCTTTATCGGAGCAAGGGGCGAAGAATTTTTGTAAAGGAATGTACTGGACGGTCGCACTCGATATCGTATTGATGCTTCCTGCCATATTTGTATTTTTATTTCTCGACGATTGGCTACACCCGATACTCACCTCTCAAACGACTGCATTACACGGAGTTTCGTACTACTGTTTGCTCGGTCTTTCTTTTCTTGCCGTCATGTACATTACAGCCATATTTCAATACCGCAGTACATACACAAGCGTCTATGAGGAAAGCGCCAATCGACGCATTTCGTTGGCAGAAAAACTCAGGAAATTACCCTTAGCATTTTTCGGAGAAAAAAATTTGTCGGATCTCACTTCCACAATCATGGACGATTGTACCGATCTGGAACATACTTTCTCACACTCAGTACCGCAATTATTCGCCTCTCTCATCAGTATAGTACTGATTGCCGCAGGCTTGGCATTCTACAACTGGCAACTTACACTAGCACTTTTCTGGGTTGTACCCATTGCTTTGGGTATCATTCTCCTATCGAAAAAAAGAATGCGCAAAAGCAATGAAAATAATTATTTAAACAAGCGCGATGTCAGTGAACAAATACAAGAAGGGCTGGAAACTATCCAAGAAATAAAATCATATAATCAGGAAAATGAATATCTGAAAAAACTAAATGATAAAATCGATATTTACGAACGGGTTCTGACCCGAAGCGAATTGTTACTCGGCATCTTGGTGAACGGGTCGCAAAGTATCCTGAAACTCGGTCTGGCAAGCGTTATTATCACAGGAGCCACACTGCTTGTATCCGATCAAATCGACCTATTCGCTTATTTGGTATTTTTGGTCATCGGCTCCCGCATCTACTCCCCTATTCAAGAGGTACTGAACAACCTAGCCGCCTTGTTCTATCTCGATGTTCGCATCGACCGTATGAAAGAAATGGAAGAGTTGCCTACCCAACAAGGCAGAACCGATTTCAAACCTGAAAATTACGATATATCTTTCGATAATGTCAATTTCTCCTACAACGGAGGAAGACAAGTTCTGAAAGATGTTTCTTTCCTTGCAAAACAAGGCGAAATGACCGCGCTGGTAGGTCCATCGGGAAGCGGAAAAAGTACAGCGGCCAAACTGTCGGCACGATTCTGGGATATACAATCAGGGAAAATTACTCTGGGTGGAACCGACATAAGTCTTATCGATCCGGAAACCTTACTGAAATATTACTCGGTCGTTTTTCAAGATGTCGTATTGTTCAATACATCTATTCTCGAAAATATCCGTATCGGAAAACGCGGTGCCACCGATGAAGAGGTAATGTCTGTTGCCCGTCTAGCCCAATGCGACGAATTTGTAAGAAAAATGCCGTATGGTTACCAAACCATCATAGGAGAAAACGGAGAGACACTATCGGGAGGAGAACGGCAACGTATCTCCATAGCTCGGGCCCTTTTGAAAGACGCACCCATCGTTTTGCTCGACGAGGCGACAGCCTCTCTCGATGTCGAAAACGAAACAAAAATACAAGCCGCTCTATCGGAACTGGTTCGCAACAAAACCGTACTTATCATCGCCCACCGCATGCGCACAATAGCGCATGCCGACAAAATCGTTGTCCTCGAAGATGGAACGGTTATAGAAACAGGTTCGCCTGAAACGTTGAAAAGGGAAAATAGTACTTTCGCCCACATGCTTGCTTTGCAAGCAAACAATGAAAAATAAAAATCATCGATGAAAATTATTCTTAGAGAGAAGGGTAAAAACCCTTCTCTCTTCATTTCCATTATTTCTGTAAACGAAGTATTTCTCCTATTTCAATTTCTCTACAAAATTAATTCGTTACATTTGTAAGAATAGGAACATCGGTTGTTCTTGTAAAAAATACAAAATCACAGTCAAACAACCGGATATATTACAATTCTGCCATTATGAAGATACTGATCATCGAAGATGAACCCTCTTTACGAGAAATCATGTCGAGAGCATTACGCGAAAACGGATATGTCGTCGAAAACGCATCGACTTACACCGAGGCCGACTCGAAAATAGCTGGTTACACGTACGATTGTATTCTTCTCGACATCATGCTGCCCGACGGAAACGGACTGAAACTACTCGAACACCTGAAAGAGTTGCGCAAACGCGACAACGTGATTATCATCTCGGCTCGCGATTCTCTCGAAGACAAGATACTCGGGCTCGAACTCGGCGCAGACGACTATCTGCCGAAACCATTCCATACGGCCGAACTCAAAGCTCGTATCAAAAGCGTCGTACGCCGCAGCCGTAACGACGGGAATCTCGATATCATTCTGGGAAATGTCTCTCTCGACCCCGAAAGTTGCCGGGTAAAAATCGCAGGTAAAGAGATCGAATTGCTGAAAAAAGAATTCGATATACTCCGATTTTTCATGCAGCGCCCCAATCATGTCGTAGACAAATCGGTACTTGCCGAAGCCGTATGGGGGGATCATGCCGATCAAGCCGACAACTTCCATTTCGTCTATGCCCAAATGAAGAACTTACGCCGTAAACTGTCCGAATCGGGAGCTGACATAGAAATAAAATCGGTATACGGATTCGGATACAAACTGACTCCGCCCGAAACCGAATAACCTCATCTATCATGAAACTGATCTATCGCATAGCCTTACGACTTTCTCTCTTCTTAGTGCCACTCATGGCTTTATGGGCCATATTGTTTTATTTTACGATGGTCGACGAAATAAATGAAGAAGCCGATGACGCACTCGACGATTACTCCGAAATGATCATTATCCGTATGCTGGCAGGCAGAGAGCTGCCCGCACTCAATAGCGGATCGAACAACAGTTACTCGATCGTGCCCGTAGATGAAATGTATGCCGATACCCACCCGCACATCAAATACTACGATGCCGAAGTATATATTCCCGAAAAAGAGGAAACCGAACCGGCTCGTATCCTCACCATTATTTTTCAAGATAATGACGAGAATTACTACGAACTGAAAGTTGCGACTCCAACTTTTGAAAAAGACGATCTACGGCAAGCCATTTTATTCTGGGTCATTCTCCTCTACTTATCATTGCTCATAACAACCTTAGCTCTCACCATGTGGGTCTTCCATCGCAGTATGCGTCCCTTGTACGAACTGTTACACTGGCTCGACCGATACACACCGGGTCAAAAAAACAATCCTGTCCCCAATAATACCCATATCAGAGAATTCTACAAACTCAATACGGCGGCACAACAAGCTGTAAATCGGGTTGAAAACGTATTTGACCAACAAAAACAATTCATCGGGAATGCATCACACGAATTACAAACTCCTCTCGCTGTACTCGGCACCCGCATAGAATGGTTAATCGACCAAACTCAACTGAATGAAATACAAACAGAGGAACTGCTAAAAATGCAGCGTTCACTCAGCCATATCACACGCCTAAACAAAACTCTTCTACTGCTTACCAAAATAGAAAACGGACAATTCCCGGAAAACAGCACGATCGATCTTCGGGCGATAATCCAAGAACAAACAGATCTCTATAATGAGATTTACGCAAGCCGTAATCTCTCATGCTGTGTGAACATTTCGGGAGAATTTACGGTTAAGATGAATGAGTCTTTGGCATCGACTCTGATCAATAACCTGCTGAAAAATGCTTTTATACATTCCGAATCAGGAAGTAAAATCGTCATTTCGATGCAAGACAAAACGCTGACCGTAAGTAACGATGGAACAAAACCGCTCGATGCCGCACGGATTTTCGACCGTTTTTATCAGGGCGAAAAAAAAGAGGGCTCTACTGGGCTCGGACTCGCCCTTGTAAAAGCCGTATGCAGGTATTACCATCTGCATCTCGAATATCGATTCGACGATAGTCGCCATTATTTTTCGATCATCTGGCCATAAAAACAAAAAAAATCGATTTTTCCGCGAAAAAAATCGGTTATTTCAAATTCTTTTCAAAATCGGGTAAGATATTTGTCTCAGAAAACAATATGAAACATGTCTAACCCCTAAAAATTAAATGTTATGAAAAAGTTAATGATTCTCTCAGCCATCTTGCTTTCGTTGGGTATTTTCACCGCAAAAGCCGACAATGACCGCATGATTACCGTAAAACAACTGCCCCAAAAATCGCAGGAGTTTATAAAACAACATTTCCCCAATGAGAAAGTGGCGTACGCCAAATTCGAACGGGAATTTCTCGACAGCAAATACGAAGTCGTATTTACCAACAGTGCAAAAATCGAATTCTTCAAAAACGGAGATTGGAAAGAAGTTGACTGCAAATATTCCACTGTTCCGGCAGCTATCATTCCGCAACAAATCGCAACGTATGTAAAACAAAATTATCCCGATGCATCGATTGTAAAAATCGACAGAGACAAACGTGATTACGAAGTGAAACTGACCAATCGTCTCGAACTGACATTCGACCTGAATTTCAATCTTATCGAAATCGACGACTAATTCCACGACACGTATCATGAAAACGACTCTTTCTCCATACAAAAACTGTAACCGCCGAATATTTCGATGCAGAATTTGAAAATAACGGCCGTGAAGAAAAAGTCAGAAATCGGATACACAAAGAAACACTCTCCAAAGTTTTCTTTTATTCCTACCAAGGAGCTGCACCGATCAGGAGCAGCTCCTATTCTTATCTCTATCGATATTTCTTAACAGCCCAAAAGACGTTTGCTTTTTCGACTCCGAATGCTTTTCTTCCACACCTGAAAAGACAAACCCGATTACTACTCCCGACTTTCAAAACAGATAGAATCTTTCTAAGCTGTTTTCCTCCATAAAAATGACTTCGACACCTCCCCGATTTTCTCTGTCGCAGACTTATTTTTTCCAAATCGGATTTTCTTATTTACAAATTCTTATCTTTGAAGTCTCAAAAAAAAATCTCATCTCATGAAAAAATGGATTGCATTACTCATCGGCATCGCTTGTTTATCGACATTGATCATAACCTGCCCTTCGGCCGAGAATCATCGCGAGGCAATAAAAACAGTCTGTAACGAATCTTTGCAAGAAAGCGATAATCTGCTTGTCTCTATGCTGGGCGGTTATTTGCTCGATACAATAGCCCAAGAAATGATCTCGACCCACAACTACTTTATTTTATCGACCGGGTCTATCGATTACGACAGCGAATCACACTTGGCCAGTATCGGCATTTTGGGACATGTCTTCGTCCTTTTCGATAAAAACGACTTGAATAAAATCATAGACCAATTATAACTTTTCCTCCTATCCATCAAAGAAACAGCCCTCGGAAAAACTCCGGGGGCTGTTTCTGTTTGAATATTTAACTTATAAGCTACCACTTAAACAATTTTTCGGTGTGGAGGGATTTACCGTCTTGTGTGACGGTCAGGGTGTACATGCCTTGCGGGAGGGATTCCAGTCCGCTGATGACCAGTCGGGGAAGGCCTTGTGTGTCGTATTCCCGCTCGAAGACGGCGATGCCGGCATTGTTGTAGAGCACGACGCTCGTCCGGCGGCTTTCCGGGTCGTTGAAGCGGATTTGAAGCTGGTCGGTGAATCGTGTCGGGTAGACTTGGATCGGGTCTTCGTGGGTCGATGCTGCTGTTTCTGCGAGGCCGGCACTCGTCTTCTGGTAGTATTCTTCGACTTGCCGTTCGTTCATCGCTCCGGTGGAGATCACCAGCTCGTCCAGCATGCCCCGGAAGGGGAGCTGAATGTCGCCTTCTGTCCGGTTACCGATCGTCAGACGGCTGATCTCGAGGTCGCCGCACTTGTCGCTGATATTCGCTTTTCTGTCTCCGTTGATGTAGAGGTAGAGCTTCCCGTCTTCCCGGTCCCGAATGCAGATGAGCTGGTTCCACTCGTTGTTGAACAGGGTGGTGCTGCGCAGGGCGGCTTTGGTCGTTTCTGTGCCGTCGCTGATGGAGAAGGAGAAGGTCTTGTTCATCTCGATGCGGATAAACGAGCCGTTGTCGCCTTCGATGTTCAGCAGGTTCTGGTCGGCTTTTTCGGCTTTTATCCACAGGGCAATGGTGAAGGGGTTGTCGGTGAGTCCGTCCAGTTCGGGGTAGCTTGCCTGGGTGAGCCAGCTCGTCTCTGTTGCCGTAGCCGGGAAGGTGATGGCGTTCCCGCTGTGCCCGGTGCTCCATTCGGGGGTGAAGCCTTCGGCTACGGCCTGTCCGTATATCGTGTTGGCGGCTGTCGTGCCGGAGGTTTCATCGAAGTGGTATTGGGCTACGGCGGTGATCTCCTCTTCGGGTATGATTTCAAAGGTGATGGTCTCGGTGGGGTTGGATACGGGGTTGCCGTAGGTGCTCAGCTCGATCGTGTAGGTACCCGATACGGTGGGGGTTCCGAAGATGCTGATGGTGTGGGCGTCTTCGTCGTATTTCGAGGTGATTCCTCCGGGCAGGCTCGTGTTGAGTTCCACGCCGTCGCAACGTTCCCAGCGGAAGGTGATGGTGTCGATGGGCATGTGTATGCCGACGGTTTGGTTGCGGGCTCCCGGGGCTATTTTCGTCAGGCGGGCGTATTCGATTTCTCCGTCTCCGATGTAGTATCCCAGGTGGGGCGGTTGGTTATAGGCCACGTTCTGCCAGGCGATGCCCATGCGGTAAACGTGGTCGTGCATGAGGGTGGGTATTCGGTATTGGGTGGGGGTTGTGGTGGTAAAGAGTACCAAACTGGCGGAATCGCTCCGGTCCCACAATATGATTTCTTCTCGCCAATCGCCAAATAGATCCGCCTGCAAGCAGGGGGTCGCCTTGGTCGAATTGCAGGAATTCACTTTCTCGAAGCTGGTGAGTTCGAGTATAGATGAAGCCTTTTTCTTTTCGGGATTCCATTTACTGATGGTTGTATTGTCCAGCAACTCGTCCTGTAAGTCCCCGTCCCAATAGACCCGGAAGTTCATGGCCGGACGATTGTCTCCTATTTTATTCCCTTTACAATCGCGGACTCCGCCTTCGCTCGTCCACGATTCCACACCCCGATAATTGGGGTCTATATCCCCGGCACCGGCGCGGCCTACATCTTTTCCGGTATATTCTCCATAGATGATCTCTCCGGTTCCGGCTCGGTGAAGGTCAAAACCGTATTTGGCCGTTGTTTCTTCGTGTGGTGTGAAGAGTTCAAGCCCGGGCAGGTCGGGGTCGAAATCCGTCAAGTGTATGGCATCGCCGTGACCGAGGCCGGTACGATAGAGCAAAGATCCATCGTTGTCGATGACACAGGCGCCGTAAACGATCTCGTCGCAACCGTCTTCGTCGACATCGCCCACCGAGAGGTTGTGGTTGCCCTGGCCGTATGCGCCCTCTCCCGACCTGGTCGAGTCGTGAAGCCACAACTGCGTGAGCTCTTGCCCGTCGAAATTATAAGCGGCCAAAGCTGCCCGTTCGTAATATCCCCGGCACATCACCAGACTGGGGCGCACACCGTCGAGATAGGCGATGCAGGCCAGATAACGTTCCGATCGGTTGCCGTAACTGTCATTACCCCAACTCGATACGTTGCCCCTCAGGGGACTATACGGGACGGTCGTAATCTCGGCACCCGTCTCGCCGTTGAACACGGTCAAATACTCCGATCCGGTAATCACCATACCGCGTGAATTTCTATAATCGGCGTCGGCACTGTCATCGCCCATCAATACGGCCTTCCCCTTGCCATCGATCGTCCCCGGGGCCGTCTTGCAGGCCACTTCGGCCTTACCGTCTCCGTCGAGGTCATATACCATGAATTGGGTGTAGTGGGCCCCTGCCCGTATGTTTTTTCCGAGATTGATACGCCAAAGCTGCGTACCGTCGAACTTGTAACAGTCGAGATAGACTTCTCCCGTGATTCCGTAATGGGAATTGTCCCGTGAATTGGTAGGATCCCACTTGACTATGATTTCGTATTTCCCGTCGCCGTCGACATCACCCACACTGCAATCATTGGGTGTGTAGGAATAAAATTGCCCGTTGGGGTAATCTTCCTTGTCATCTCCGTTGGTTACCGAGTAAGGCGGGGTAACACCCGAGGGAGGACGTTGCAACTTTATCTTTTGGTAGAACTTGTCCCATACGCCCGTTTCTTCCGAACTGTCGGTCTCCTTGCCGTAATCGACCCGTTTCACAACGTAGACCGATCCGGTCGTCCCCTCCTTGTCGACGTAGTTGGTCGATGAGGTAATCGGTTCGTCGCCGTTGAGTTTCTCCCCGTCCCGGTAGAGATTGAATCCCGCCGAAGGGCTGTCGGTGCCGAGGTAACGCCAGCTGACGAAAACTCCCTCGTCGGTCTTGACGGCCACCACGCCCCGGCCTATCTTCTCCTGCTGGGGCTGCCCGGAAACTGCCGGTGTTACCGACAATGTAAGGGCGTATACCAACGCCGCATAAATGTAACTTCTTTTCATGATATTATGTTATAAATAAAATATGATGTAAATGTACGTAAAAGGGATAACATGATTGTGTCTGTAAGTTTTTTTTAAAACAAAAAAAGGCTCTATAACGTAGAGCCTTTTTCTATCGGTTGCGGTAAATCTTATTCTTTGATCAATTTACGTGTAAATGTACCTTCCGAAGTTATGACCGTCAAGGTATACAAGCCATCGGGCCAAGCGTTCAATCCACTGATGATCAGAGGCGAATGTTTTTCGACAAGATAGCTGCGATTGTACATTTCCATACCGCTTACAGAATGGATAATAAAGGTAACATTTTCGCTTTCGATACCATCGAGAGTTACGGTAATCTGATCGCTGAAAGTCGTCGGGTAGACTTTAACTCGTTGCGTTACACTCATCGTCGTTTCGTCAATGGCACCGGAAGGCCGTTGTTCCTCGTAAAGATTACGCACTTTGACCGCACTCAATACCCCCGTGTAGATAACCAGTTCGTCGATAGCACCCCGGAATGGCGTATTGAAATTGACATTGCAATTTCCGATTACCATATCTTCGGTCTCGAAAATATTGCCTGTACCGTCGGCTTTGCTACCCACGACTTCTCCATCGATATACATTATGATCTGTCGATTTGCCGAGTCTCGTACACATGTAAGGAAATGCCATTCGTTATCGAAATAGTCCGAGGCAGCCACATCGAGATTGGTTTTGGTAACATTATCATCAATTCCGAATGTGAGGTTATTGTTTTTGTATTGAATACCTATCCATTTACCGGTAGCCCCGGTCGATGTGTTGGCCGTATGGCTGCCTTTGTGGAACAGATACCAGTCTATATCGTCGGCACCGGGCGATTTGAACCATAAGGCAATGGAGAATGATCCTGTACCCATATTCAACGCATCGTAATGAGGCTGGGCCATGTAGCCTCGGGTTCCGGGGAATGATATGGCATTGCCTTTCACGCCGCTTGTCCAAGCAGGTGTAAGATCGTGAGCCGTAGCCTCTCCCGAAATTTTATTTTGAGCCGTCGTACCGGCGGTTTCATCGAAATGGAATACGGCAACCTCGGTAAGAATCGTTTGTTTCCGCACGGTTATAGTTCCCGGCAAAGAAATGTCGGTCGTTCCGCCATGAGTATCAATAGAGAATTCGAATGTCCCGGTTTCTTCGGGTGTACCGCTTATGGTAACAGACGACAAGTCGGCATCGATGTCGACCGTTATCCCTTTGGGTAATCGCCCGTTTATTTCTACACCGTCGGCATTGACCCACGTGTAAGCTATGCTTTCGATTGATTCTCCCACTTCGGTGTTTTGAACCAAATTTCCTTCGCCTGTTTTCACAAGACGGGCCGCCGTCGGATCGATACCGTCGCCGATGTAGTAGCCCAAGTGAGGAGGTTGGTTATAAGCCACATTTTGCCAAGCAATACCCATACGGTACACATGATCGTGCATAGGAGTAATGAGTCGATAATACGATGAATAAGTCGTCGTAAAAACGACCAAAGATGAACTATCACTACCGTTCCATAATATCAATTCTTCGCGCCAGTCGCCGAAGAGGTCAGCTTGCAGACACGGGGTTTTCTTTGTACCGTTACATGTTGAACCGCTAGCATATTGATAAGGCGTAAAGATACGTTCAGCCTTCTTCTTCTCGGGATTCCACTTATCGATTTTATCGCCGTCGAGCAGTTCGTCTTGCAAGTCTCCGTCCCAATAAATACGGAAGTTTACCGACGGACGTCCGCTGGTATAAAGCACATTTCCCCGACAATCGTAAATATTGCCGTTGGCCGTAGACCAAAACTCGAATCCCCGACTTGTCGGGTCGATATCGGCAGCGATACCCCGACCTACATCGGAACCGGTAAATTCACCATATATGATTTTACCTGTACCGGCTTCATGGATATCGAAACCGTATTTTGCCGTCTTTTCTTCATGTGGAGAAAAAACTTCCAATCCATCGATATCGGGATCCAAATCGGAAAAATGAATGGCGTCGCCATGTCCTAATCCAGTTCGGTACAGTAGTTTACCATCTTGATCGATGGCACAAGCTCCATAAATGATTTCATCGTAACCATCACTATCGACATCGCCTACCGAAAGATTGTGGTTCCCTTGACCATACGCACCTTTTCCATCGGTAGTCGAATCATGTATCCAACGTCGCGTCAGATTCTTTCCGTCGAAGTCGTATGCTACCAACGCCGTACGTTGGTAATATCCTCGACACATTACCAGACTTGGGTGTATTCCGTCGAGATACGCGATACAAGCCAGATAACGTTCAGACCGATTGAAATAATCGTCTTTGCCCCAATCTTTACTATTTCCTCGTCGAGGGGAATATTCTACGGTAACAATTTCTGCTCCGGTTTCTCCGTTGAATACCGTGAGGTATTCGGGACCACTTGTTACGATACCTGCGTTTTTCCCATCGGCTCGGTAATCTTTAGTGGGGTCATCATCATTCATCAGTACGTAATTTCCTTTCCCATCGATCGTGCCCGGGGCCGTTTTACAGGCCACTTCGGCCTTACCGTCTCCATCGAGGTCATACACCATAAATTGGGTGTAATGCGCACCGGCCCGTATGTTTTTTCCGAGATTGATACGCCAGAGTTTCTGTCCATCGAGTTTGTAACAGTCGAGGTAGACTTCCCCTGTGTAACCCCGTTGGGAATTATCACGTGAATTGGTCGGATCCCACTTAACGATGATTTCATACTTTCCGTCGCCATCGACATCGCCCACGCTGCAATCGTTGGGCGTGTAGGAATAAAATTGCCCATTAGGATAATCTTCAAGTTTACCGCCGACGGTTACCGAGTAAGGCGGAGTAATTCCCGGTTTCGGTCTATCCAATGGTATTTGTTTATATATGTTAGGCCAAATCTCTTTCACAGTATCACGCTTTGTTACTTTACCACCAACAAGGGTTTCGATGACATATTCCGACGATGTCGTACCCTCGGTATCGGTATAATTGGTTACGGTTGTAAGAGGTGTTTCGGTAAGTAATTTTCCGTCGCGGTACACATTGAAAGCAGTTGTTTTATCATCGCTGTCGAGAAAACGCCAACTCAGAAAAATGCCGTTCTTTTTCTGACCTTCTTTTTTCGACATATTCACAGCCACAATACCCCGATCGAGCGTTTCGATTTGCGGCATTTGCGCCATTACCATAAATGGGGAAATTAGAAAAAATATCCACAAATTCAGGATAATACATTTTTTGTTTTTCATGGTTAAAAATTTTATTTTGCAAAGATATAAGATGAATGTCATTTTTGACTGATTATTTTGATTCTGTTACTGTCTATTTTGCGTCGTAAAACATTCTCTTTATACAAGGAGAGTAAGGGTTTCTTTTTCTGAAACAGACTCAAACGGTGAAGATGTTACAAATTTTCGTATCTTTGTCCTCTAATAATGGCACGCATTCTCTCTATCGACTACGGACGCAAGCGTACAGGTATTGCTGTAACCGATACGTTGCAATTGATCGCTAACGGCTTATGTACGGTAGCGACACACGACGTACTGGCTTTTTTGCTCGATTATGTGCAGCGAGAACCGGTAGAGCGTATCATTATAGGATTACCCCGCCGGCTCGACAATACTCCCTCGGAAAGTATGCGTTATATCACCCCGTTCGTAACGAAATTGCGCAAATCTCTGCCCGATATGCCTATCGAGTTTTTCGACGAACGGTTCACCTCGACATTGGCCCACCGGACGATGCTCGACGGCGGGTTGAAACGTAAAGACAGGCAAAACAAGGCCTTGGTCGATGAAATAAGCGCGACCATCATTTTACAAAGCTACATGGAAAGCAAAACTTACAAGGATAAACTATGATATTACCTATTTACCTCTACGGGCAACCGGTATTGCGTAAGATGACAACCGACATCACGCCCGATTATCCCGGTTTGAAAAAATTGATTGAAGACATGTTCGAGACGATGGACAGCGCCGAAGGCGTAGGGCTGGCAGCCCCCCAAGTAGGGCTCGACATACGGGTATTGGTCATCAATCTCGATCCTCTTTCCGATACATGGCCCGAGTACAAGAACTACCGTAAAGCAATGATCAACGCACACATCATAGAAACCGAAGGCGATACGATTTCCCGTGAAGAAGGTTGTCTCAGTCTGCCGGGTATTCATGAGTCGGTGGTACGTCAAGAGAAATTGAAGATACGTTATTGCGATGAAAATTTCGTAGAACACACCGAAGTCTTCGAGGGATATGTGGCGAGGGTTATCCAGCACGAGTATGACCATCTCGACGGGAAACTGTTTATCGACCATCTCTCTCCCATACGCAAACAACTTATTAAATCGAAACTCAATAATATCATTCGGGGAAAAGCACGCTGCGATTACCGGACAAAATCCGTAAACGCCAAACGCTGAAAACCCCGACACGAAATAAGAACAACATTTATGGCAGACGACAAAAAAATTATCTTCTCGATGGTGGGGGTAAGCAAAGTCTATCCTCCCCAGAAACAGGTATTGAAAGACATCTACCTGTCGTTTTTCTATGGAGCCAAGATCGGTATAATCGGTCTCAACGGCGCCGGAAAATCGACGTTGCTCAAAATCATCGCCGGCATCGACACCTCTTATCAAGGCGAAGTTGTTTTTTCACCCGGATATACAGTGGGGTATCTCGAACAAGACCCGAAACTCGACCCCGAAAAGACGGTAAAAGAGGTCGTACAAGAGGGTGTGCAGCCCGTACTCGATCTTCTTGCCGAATATGAAGAGGTGAATATGAAATTCGGAGACCCCGAAGTCCTCGACGATCCCGATAAGATGGACGCTCTGATGGCCCGTCAAGCCGAATTGCAAGACAAAATCGATGCTTGCGACGCATGGAGTATCGACAATAAACTCGAACGGGCAATGGACGCCTTGCGCTGTCCGCCCGAAGAGCAGCAGATCAAATTCCTTTCCGGTGGCGAACGACGCCGTGTCGCTTTGTGCCGCCTGCTTTTGCAACAACCCGATATTTTATTGCTCGACGAGCCGACCAACCACCTCGACGCCGAATCGATCGACTGGCTCGAACAACATCTCCAACAATATTCCGGTACGGTTATCGCCATTACGCACGACCGCTACTTCCTCGACCATGTGGCCGGTTGGATTCTGGAACTCGATCGGGGCGAAGGTATTCCCTGGAAAGGAAATTATACTTCTTGGCTCGAACAGAAGACCAAGCGTATGGAGATGGAAGAGAAACAAGCCAGCAAACGGAGGAAAACCCTCGAACGGGAATTGGAATGGGTGCGAATGGCTCCGAAAGCTCGTCAGGCCAAAGGCAAGGCCCGTCTCAACTCCTACGATAAACTCTTGAATGAAGACCAGAAAGCCAGAGAAGAAAAACTCGAAATATATATACCCAACGGTCCCCGATTGGGCAATAAGGTAATCGAGGCCAAAGGCGTGGCAAAAGCCTACGGCGACAAACTGCTCTTTGACAACCTCGATTTCATGCTGCCACCTAACGGTATTGTGGGAGTCATCGGTCCTAATGGAGCAGGAAAAACGACTCTTTTCCGACTGATTATGGGACAGGAAAAAGCCGATAAAGGAACATTCGATGTAGGAGAAACTGTGAAAATCGCATACGTCGACCAAACCCATAAAGCCATCGATCCCGAAAAATCGGTCTATCAAGTCGTTTCGGGAGGACAAGAAACTTTCCGCATGGGTGGTCGGGAGATGAATGCCCGGGCCTATCTCTCACGATTCAATTTCACCGGAGCCGATCAAGAGAAAAAATGCGGTGTCCTCTCGGGAGGAGAACGTAATCGCCTGCATCTTGCGTTGGCACTGAAAGAAGAAGGAAATGTATTATTGCTCGACGAGCCGACCAATGATATCGATGTGAATACGTTACGTGCCCTCGAAGAAGGTCTTGAAAATTTTGCCGGTTGTGCCGTTGTCGTATCGCACGACCGTTGGTTTCTCGACCGTATATGTACCCATATTCTGGCATTTGAAGGCAATTCCGAAGTATTCTTCTTTGAAGGATCTTATACCGAATACGAAGAAAACAAACGGAAACGACTGGGAGATACAGAGCCCCGGCGTCCCCGTTATCGTAAATTGATGGAGTAAAGGGTAATACTGGTATTTGTTTAAAGAGTAAAGAGCGTAGAAAATTTCTACGCTCTTTCTTATTTTATGTGTTATTATATATAACTTTGCAACGTGTATATGATTAAAAATCTTTTTATATGTTTTTTTATTTACGGAATTTATATAAAGGTGTTAGCGATAAAAAAATAGCCATCGGATTTCTGCTTTGCTGCATACTTTATTTCCTGATAAATGCTTTATATCTGGTAAAATATGGAGCTAGATATACTTCGTACTATCCAATTATTGTTTTAATATACGCGATTTTTTTGATAGGGTTTATCTTCTTTAAACATAAAAATAAGTCCTCTGTAAAACAGGTAGTAATATTATTGACAGTAAATGCAATAGCCATTATCATTTTACAGATGCATATAGATCCATACTCGATAAAAGTAGATCGGTGGTCTGCTATCCACAACTTCCTTACGTATTTGCTGGCAGGAGAATACCCGTATGCGGCTCAAACTCATTTAGGAGGATACGGTTCTCCTTTTCCCGTGTGGCAACTATTTCACTTGCCGTTTTATCTATTAGGCAATGTCGGATTGTCTATCATCGTAGCAGTCATTATATTTGCTTATTCCGTTTGGCTATTAAATCCTACCATTACGACGAAGGTATTATGTCTATTGTTTATGGCTCCGGCCTTTTGGTATGAAGCCTCTGTAAGAAGCGATCTTTTGGCTAATTTTTTAATCTGTTGTTCGGTCATAAATTTTATTTGGTTTAAACATGTTCCATTTGAAAAATCTTGGGCAATAATAGGTTTATTGTGCGGATTGTTGCTTTCTACAAGATTGAGTACGATTATACCGTTATCCATATTTCTATTTCAACCGTTTTTAGCTCTTCCTGCCCGAAAAAAAATATATTTTCTAACAATCGTGTTTTTGGCTTTCGCAACTACTTTTTTACCATTTATTTTTTGGGATTCGGAAATGCTCTTTTTCTTCAAATATAATCCTTTCATACTCCAGACCCGACAAGGAAATATCCTCGATTTCTTGATTTTTTTACCGATTGGTATATATTGGTCTATGAAATGGTGGCATTATAAACAATACATGGAGTATTCGGCCTATATACTTGGAATATTAGTGGTTGTTACATTTCTTCACAATATGTGGATTCGTGGAGAATGGAGTGAGTTCTTCGATCTTTATGATATAACATATTTTAGATTTTTATCGGTTCGACTTAACCGATTGAAGAATAAACTTTTAGCGAATTATTTGAGAAATAGAGGTAACGATTTAGCAACTGTGCGAAATTCAGCGTTTTGCGTTGCTATACTGTCAAATAACTCTTTCATTTGCAAATATAATATCTTTTTCCGAAAGTACGAACTATCGGTGGCAATTTTATAAAATCGGCTTGCGAAAAAAGAAAATCATTCATCCCATTCATGAGGTTATGTTATGTAACAAATAGAAAAGGTGGTCAATGACCACCTTTTCTATTTGTTACGTATACCAACTATAGGAACTGTCTTTTCCATACCCGATTTAGCGGAATATTTGAATATCCCTATTTGTTTAGCACATTTACCTGAAGGTATCTTAATAACTTGGTCGTCATAGTAAGACAGTCCATCCTCATTCAAAAATAACACAGTTAATCCTGTTGGTATCAAGTATCCTTGTTTTACTTCGTTAGCTAAGGCTTCACCTGAATCCAAAACTTGAAATACCTTAAAAGAATTTTCACTTATACATTCTCCCTCTTTTTCAAATAATGTAATTCCTTTATAAGTAGAATTTCCACCAGCTATAAGCATGGAAACAACAACCACTAGAATAGCTCCAGTGACAACACCACCAATGAATATACATACTTTTTTCATAGCTGTCCTTGTCTAAATATCATCCAAATCATTTTGGATTTTGGCTTCAACATTTTGAGAATCACGATAGCGAATCATTACCATACCTTCATAAACTCCAGAAGACTTTTCAATTGAAAGTTGTATATCTCCTCCTGTCACTTCCCATGCACTACCATATACAACCGTTCCCTGATGCACTTCCGCCATTAAAGCGGTATTGGAATCTAAATGGGCAGGGTTGTTTTCTTTTGAAATTGTCGGCTTGCCATATTTACGAGTATATAAATCCTTATAATAGTCGTAAGTATTAACAAGGGTATTCCACTCCCCACTTGGGTCAAATAAAACGACAACTGCAAAAACATTTTTTCCATCGTCTGTAGCAGTTACCCCTACCGTTGCTTGACGACCTGTAAAGTCCCCTGAAAACAAAGTTATATTGTTTTCACGACCAATTGAAGTAAATCCTTTAGATTTGAGCTTTTGACAAAATTCTGTCATACTTCCCTCAATGGGAATACCCTTAAACGAAAGGTGCTCTTGTGCCATAATGTCAATGACTGCAAAGAGTACTGTTAAGGTGATTAAAATTTTCTTCATACTTATCATATTTAATTGGTTATATAGTAGTTAATAAATTAAAGTCTTCAATAGATATTTTACCTATTGAAACAAGCCATTCAAGATAAGAAATATCATCTTTAATATCGCCAAATTTTTGTCCCTTATATTTCCCAAAATCAATAATCCTTTCTGAAATAGATATATCCAAAGTTTTTTCGACATTTGGATACAATCGTTTAAGCTCTTTAAAGTCTATTTTGAAAAGCCTATCTGTCGTTTCTAACCAATAAAGATATTGATAATCCATTTTATAAATATCCCCCAAAGATTTCCCTTTATATTTCCCAAACATAAGTATCTCATCCGCTTTGTGAATAGGAAATATTTCATCAAGAGATACGCCAGGAACATCAATTAAAACCCACTCTCCACATCCGGCACAAGGGATTTCTTCATCTTTGATATTTGGATAACACTCTTTCCTATAAGTGTCATCAGGTTTACCATTCATAAAGCATTTACCATAAGCTTTTCCATATTTACCACGTGGCTTTACTGTTTCAACTAAAAAGGTTCTATCTCGATTAGGGTCAATACGCCTCTCTTCACTTGATGAGCGTGCTAAACCCAACTCACACCGTTTAACTAAAAATGGTGTTCGCTTACCTATATTGTAATAAATATTAAAAATATTATCGTGTGGGTACATATCTTATTCTCATTGTGGTGGACACTCAATTATCTTTAAATAATTTGTCAAGTTCTTTTCTTATTGCGCCTAACGCTATATTTTGGTCATGGCTTACAGTCATTCCTATTCCACTACTTTTTACTACTGCTATACGTTGATTGTTATTGTAGTCGTAAAATGTTACTGTAATATATGTATGTCCTCCATCCCATTTTTCAGAAGTAACATGGATATTAGGCGTAAGAATGCTATCAGAACACTCCAATACCTTTGAGATATTAGAGGTAGATAACACTTTTAGATTTGTTTCTGCAATTTGATTTTGAACTGCCATTATAATATCATCTAATTCTCTATCACCTGATGATTCACTACCAAAAATAACATACTTGTACTTGCTTACATCTGCATTGCTTGATAGTACAATCCTGCTTGATGCACAAGATGTCATTAATGTTATAATAATAGCGATAGGTATAATTTGTTTGATTAATTTCATATTTTTCTTTATTCCTATGGCTCATTAAGTTCCAATAAAGCCGTTAATTACACAGAAGCGTGGAACTGCAATGCCACGTCTTTGTTGAAGGTCGTAGGAAAACCCTAATGAGCAGATGTAGTAATAGCAGCCCACGCTATAGCGTGAGAACCACTATGCCATCCTTGCTCATTTTGAAAATTTCCTACGTTTTCAACAACAAGATAAGCATAACGCTTCTTTCTTTTCTAATATGTCTTGGACGGAGTTTCCCCAATCCAAACACAAAAGTAATGAAAAGTTGTGATAATCACTTATGTTGCAACAGATTTATTTGCTCGCTGTTTAAAATCGGAATTCTACAGTTTCATTCCTCTGCTTTTCCTTTGCGGTTGTATAGGTCGGCGTATGTTCTGCTTTAACTTCTCGAACTGTTCCTTGAACCACTCGGCAATGGGCTTTCGGTCGATGGCAAGAACCAATTTAGTCCCGTCCGTGGGGTCTTTCAGCACTTGGAAACCTGCCCTTTCGGTCGTGAATTTCCGTCCGTGTTCCTCCGAGTAGAGTTCCCCTGCATACTCCAACGGCTTTCCCTTGACGAGCGTTGCGGTCTGCCTTTCATCGAACCCGACAAGGCGGCAGAGGTTTTCGATACGGAGCATTTCACGGAAATAGGGAAACCATGCCGCAGCCCTTGCAATTACCGTTTTCAAGAAAGATATTTCCTCCTTGTGCTTCGTTTCTTTGTCCGCTATCTCCCTGCGGTGCTTCCGTTCTACTTCTGCCATCTGTCGGCTGTGGTCTGCCTGCATGTTCTGTATTCTGTCTTGCAGGGCTTCGATGGTTTCCTCGTGGTCGGCTATCTCTCTATGCAGGGCGGTGTTCTCCCTTTCCAATGTCTTGACCTTGTTGCTGCCGAAAAGAGAACCGACACTCTCGGCGATGTTAGCGGCTGCGGTGGTTGCTGCCCCTTTCAGCTTCTCGGTCTGTATTTCTTTTTTCGCCCGTCTTAGTTCTTCTCGTGCCGTTTCTTTCTGCTGCTGCAAATCCACCACTTCCGCTTTCAGATTGTCGGCGAGTTTCTGTATATCCCGATAATACTGCTGCGTGGACTTGTGGCGAGCCTTCGAGCCGTCTATGCCTCTTTGCAGCCCGTATTTCGCCATCGCTTCGGCATAGGTATCTTGGTAGGACTTCAATTTCAGCCGTGTCATAATATCGTCTGCGCACAGCCTCACGGTGTCGGTCGGCTTCTTGCGGTATCGCTTCTTCGTCTGCTCCTCCCTTTTCCTGCGCTTTCGCTCTCCCTTGACGATGGGGACGAGCGTAACGTGTATGTGCGGCGTTTCCTCGTCCCTATGCAGGTGCGCCGCCACGATGTTCTCCTTTCCGAACGTGTCTGCGAAGTATTTCAGATTGTCGGCGCACCACTCGTCCAAACGCCCCTCTTCCTCTATCCGCTTCATGTCCTCGTGCGTTCCCGACACGTTGATGCGGATTGCCCGTACTTGGTTGCTTCCGATTTTGCGTGTCAGCCCCGCTTCTTCCAATCTCCGCTGTATAGCCGCCGAACGGTCTTTCACCCCGTCGGGGTATTCGATGAGCCTGCGGTTCAGGTGCGTGCGTGTGGGGTCGGCGTTCTTCGGAATGATGAAACGCTCGATATGTGCGGTCGTTCCGCTGTCGCTGCCGTGCGCCTTTTCCATGTGTAAAACTACGAAACCCATATATCCTTCCTTTCTTTTTTGGCTTGTGAAACAATAAATCTAACTATCTTTGAGGGCGGCGAAATACCGTTCTCGACGGGGTGTGCAGAGGGGCTTGCCCCTTGCCCTATTGGAGAATTTTCAGCGATACGGAGTATTGCGGCTCGGAAGTAACAAACGATATATCAGCTGATTATCTACACTTTACCAAAAATTACTTTTTCGCTATGTGTTTATTTTAACTTCATAGGGATAATGAATTTTAGAGTAAAGCGAAAATTCCCGATAAATTATGTAACTTTGCACTCGCTTTTTTGAAAGCCCGAAATTCGTTTAATTCGTTTGGATAAAGTAAAAGACGCTTATGCAAAAGTCCGATTGCATCATCGGTGTGGAACATGTATCGAAATTCTTCGGAGACAAGGCCGTGCTGAATGATGTGAATTTGTCTGTCCGTAAGGGCGAGTTTGTAACAATACTAGGACCGTCCGGCTGCGGAAAGACAACACTGTTACGCCTCATTGCAGGCTTTCAGACAGCCTCGGAAGGAGTGATAACCATTGCCGGAAAGGACATCACACAGACACCGCCGCACAAGCGTCCGGTGAACACCGTGTTCCAGAAGTACGCCCTCTTCCCCCACCTCAACGTATTCAACAACATAGCCTTCGGGCTGAACCTGAAGAAGCTGCCCGGTGCCACTATCGAGAAGAAAGTGAAACAAGCCCTGCGCATGGTGGGCATGACAGACTATGAGGACCGCGACGTGGACTCCCTCTCCGGCGGACAGCAACAGCGCGTAGCCATCGCCCGAGCTATCGTCAACGAACCCGAAGTGCTGCTGCTGGACGAGCCTCTCGCTGCCTTGGACCTCAAAATGCGCAAAGACATGCAGATGGAACTGAAGGAAATGCACCAGAAGCTGGGTATCACCTTCGTATACGTGACCCACGACCAGGAAGAGGCACTCACCCTGAGCGACACCATCGTTGTGATGAGCGAAGGACGCATCCAGCAGATAGGTGTGCCGACCGACATCTACAACGAGCCCATCAACTCCTTTGTAGCCGACTTCATCGGCGAAAGCAACATCTTGAACGGAGTCATGATAAAAGATAAGGCCGTTACCTTCTGCGGGCACGAATTTGAATGCGTGGACACAGGATTTGGTGAACAGATGCAGGTGGACGTAGTAATTCGCCCCGAAGACATCTACATCTTCGATGTATCCGACGCCGCACAGCTGACGG
>URHG01000009.1 GCA_900547555.1 uncultured Porphyromonadaceae bacterium
GGCAGGAACAGACGGGAATCGAACCGTTCGAAGCGAAACACAAAGTCGAAGAAGGGATCCTTGTCGAAGGCCGGGTTTACGACTACCGAATCAGTGGCGCCAAACCCCGAAGCGGAGTGGAGCTATCGGTGTGGGTTTACTCCGGAATGACGAACAGCCGGGGTCGTTGCACTACCGATTCTTTGGGCCGCTTCACGTTTCTGTCCGACCGGGACATTTGGGGGAAGAACGAACTTGTATTGCAGAGCCGGAAGACGAACCGTCGCGGGAAGCAAAAGAACATGCCCTACCTGATCGAGCTTGACCGCCAGTTCAGTCCTCGTGGCCGCGCTTACCGCGCCGATGAGCAGGAGTTGTCTCAGGAGTCAGAAGCACAAGCGGAATATGTCGAAGACGAGACCTACGGGCGGTCTGACACCCTTACGGGCATGCCTATCGAAGGTCTGAAAGTCCATAATTTGGGCGAAGTGGAAGTCAAGGGTAAGCGTAGGATTGAGAATCGTCGCCCTACGATAGAATATGATGTATCGGAAGAGGTGGATAAGATGATCGATTCGCAGGTACGGGATTATGTAGATGATATACCTCTTTTTTTAGAGCGGATAAATCCTTTATTTAGTGTCGGAGAGGAATGGATAAATGCTTATACTTCTGTTCCTAAATATATGTATAAAGGAAAACACGCGAAATTTGTGTTATATAGATATTGGAAAGATGGCAGTTATCAACCGGATTATCGTAGAAGGGCTGTGTCCATGTCTATGGACGAAATTAAAAATATGGAAATTATAGAATATCCGAGGTACGTCATTGTCAGACTGTATGAATATCCTCTAAATGAACGGAGACTATATCGAAAAGGATATAGACAAACATTTTTGCAAGGTTATTCCATACCGGCGGAGTACTATCATGTCGATTACAGCGAAGGCGTGCTTCCTGATGAGCGGGATTACCGTCGTACGTTGTATTGGAATCCCGATTTGGCGACCGATTCATTGGGCCGAGCACAAGTAACTTTTTACAACAACAGTACGGCCACACGCCTGCGGGTCGATGTCGAAGCGATGCCGACAGGAGGAATTTCGGGGATCGTAGATTAGAATCCGCTTGGACGAAGATCTGAATGATAAGATTATTGAAATATAGCGCAGTATATATCTTTCTGTCGGTGATGGCAGGCTGTACGTCGCAAGAGCGCGGAATCGATGTGAAAGTCCTGCCTGTGCCGTTAGCAAAAGGATTACAGACAATTTCCGCCGACTCGATATTCGAATCGGTGGAATACATAACGTTGGAGACCACCGAAGCTAATCTGTTGTCGGGCTTGGAATCACTGTCGGTACAATTACAGCAAGATACATTGTATATATGGGATCGCCACCAACAAGAATTGAGCCAATATGATGAACGGGGCCGTTATTTACAAAAACTATCCCGTAGGGGGAATGGTCCCGGAGAATATATAAACGTATCGGATTTTGTTGTACTGGATACGATGGTTTGCCTTTTGGCCGGAGCGAACAAGAAAATAATGTTCTATCGTAAATCCGATTTTTCTTATGTAGGAGATTTGAAAATCCCTATAAATGCGTCGAGAATGAAATTTTATGAGGGATTACTCTATTTATATTCAGGTTTTTTATCGTCGGAATATTATAATATGTATGTTATGGATATACATAGAGGAAAGATCTTATCACGTTATAAGCCATATCAGCAGGAATGGAAAGGAACAGTATATTCACGAACAATATTTAATAAATCAACAGCCTATAATTATTATACAGAACCGTATAATTACCATATTTATGAAGCGATGCCCGACGGAGATTCTGTCGTATTTCGATTGGATTTTGGCAAGGAAAATATGTATGATTCTGAATTTTTGCTGCTATCGCCAAGTGCTAAAAGGATATATCTGCAAGAAAGATATTCTGATCCATCAGACCGATTGATATCGGGTATTGATAATTTATATTTTTCCGACCAAATGAGATTTTTTACCTTTACCTTTGGAACGCAGCCTTATTGGTATATAAATATAAAAGGAAAGTCTCCAATGGTAGGATATATATGTATATCTAAGAAATTTCCATGGGTGTCGGCTCAGGTGCATAGTATCGATGAAGATAATATATATAGTTTGGAAAGTGCCGATTATGTATGTGAATGGAAAGAACGTCTTGCGGGAACAGATTGGATAGAGAATGTACCTGAGTGGTTATTATCCAAAATAAAGTTCGACGATAATCCCGTATTGTGCCGGTATAAATTGAAGAAATGAAGTCTATGAAAGTTTATGCGTATGCAGTTACGATTGCGGCCGTATTGATGATGTTACTGAATGAGCTGTCGGATAGAAAGATTTCAGCTAAGGGTGTTTTAGGGGAATTTGTAATAAATTACAATATTGAATGAGAAGAAAATACCGATTCCGATAAAAGTCTGCGAGATTAAATAATTATTTATATCTTTGCCGTTCCAGATAGAATCGGCATAGGTGAATAACGAAAAATTCATACGAAGAATAAACGAGCGGGGATTAGATGCCTATAAGGAACTCTATGACCGCTATTACCGTACACTGGTCGTGTATGCCGCAAATTTTATCGAGGATGGAGACGTAGGCGAGGATATTGTACAGGAAATCATTGTAAATATTTGGGAAAACAAAATGACATTTGCTTCGTATGCGGCTTTTAACGCTTATCTCTATAATGCCGTACGCAATGCTTCACTCAATCACCTCAAGCATCAGGGTGTTGCCGATAAGTATATGGAGTATCTTGCGCACACCTATTCTCCGATTGAGGAAGAATCGGTCAATGAAGAGGAGGTTTACCGGCTTTTATTTGAACTGATAGATAAGTTGCCGTTTCGTTGTCGGGAAGTTTTCTTATTATATATGGAAGGAAAGAAAAACGAGGAGATTGCGGGAATGTTGTCGCTTTCTGTCGAGACGGTGAAAACGCAAAAAAAACGGGCTATGGCCTTTATCCGGGGAAATTTAGATAAAGCGCTTCTTGTCTCATTGGCGGTATGTAGCGGAGAAATGTGGATTTTTGAAACCTTAAACCTCTATTAAACCTTGTTTGAAGGGGTGTCTTCTTTCTTTTTGCTAAATATGAATATATAATGATATTTTTTTGAATTTCTTGTACCTCGATTTATGTCATTTGTTGTCTTTATATAGGAGAGAGGATAACAAATGTATATATGGAATATATCGAACAGCTTATTGCCAAATATTTATCCGGCACCCTATCCGAAGAAGAAATAACCGTTTTACGTCGTTGGATCGATGAAAATCCGGGGCGGAGAAATTTTATACGTTCATTGGAGAGTCGAAGCGATTTGGTGAAAAAGTACAACCGTTATGCGGCGGTAGATATCGAGAGCGCCAAACGTCGCTTTTTGCGTTATGTCCGTCCTGTCGTGTTTTCTCCGTTTTCTCGTCGTGTGTGGTATTATGCGGCTGTTTTGGTTTCGCTGGTGGTGCTGTCGGTGTGGCTTTATGAGAAAGAGCCCCCCGGCTCCCCGCAGTTCACGCTCGAGCAGGTCGATCCCGGAGCAACACAAGCCATACTCATCATGGACAATGGTACGGAGTTGGCTTTGACGGATCAAGAAGAGAAAACGATAGCCCTTGACGATTCCGTCTCGGCCCAGATGGGGAACGGAGCGATAACTTATCGGCCCGTTGCCAAAAAAACGAAAGCCGAATACCATACGATTGTCGTGCCTCGCGGCGGAGAGTATCGCATTACGCTTGCCGATGGTACCAGCGTGCATATCAATGCTGAATCGCAATTACGTTTTCCTGTAACATTTTCAGACGAAGAACGTACCGTTCAACTTACGGGAGAGGCTTATTTTGAAGTTTCTCATCGGGAAAATACACCATTTGTCGTAGAAGTGGGGAATATGCGCGTGCGGCAATATGGTACGAAGTTCAACATCAATGCTTATGACGAAGTGCCCGAGGTTGTCCTTGTTTCGGGAAGTATCGGCGTGTCGGGTGCCGACAGGGAAGAAGTAACCCTTGCACCCGGGCAGTTGGCCGTCTGTGGCGAACATATTTCTGTAACGAATGTCGACGTTGCCCCTTATATCGGGTGGACCAAAGGCCGTTTTACATTCGAGAACGAACGTCTGGCCGACATTGTGCCCGAGTTGATGCGCTGGTATGATGTCGAGATCGAAATTTTTGACGATACGGTAGCCGATTTGCGATTTACCGGTAGCGTAGGTCGTTATGAGACGATAGAACACATTATGAAAGCGATTTCTTATACACAAGGGGTAAGTGTTGCAGTGAATGGTAATAAAATAGAGATATCCAAATAAAAAACTATGAGATTCTTGTTTCTTAAAACCTCAATTAAAAAACTCGTATGGCTTATCGGCTTATTACTTGTCCCGTTTACGGGATATGCCGATGATGCCCGTGATAAAGTCGTTACTTTGCAGCTAGACGGAGTTACATTGAAACGATTTTTCGATGAAATACATTCGCAGACGGGTGTCGATTTTATTTATACTCCGCAGCAAGCACGTTATGTCGAGCCTATTACAGTGAATGTTACGAATGCCGATCTCGGCCATGTGCTGGATAATATATTTCGTGGAAAAGGTCTTGAATATACCGTCGAGGGCAATATCATCACGTTGCGTTATCGCCGGTCTGTTGAGAAAAATACAGCACCTGTGGCAGCGAAAGGTGAATCGAAAATAACCGTTTCGGGATTTGTGGAAGACACCTCGGGCGAGCCCGTTGCTGGTGCTGCGGTGTGGGTAAAGAATACGAAGATAGGTGTGATGACGGCTTCCGACGGTCGTTATACCGTTTCCGTCCCTATCTCACAAGGACCTATCGAGTTACGTTTTACCTGCATCGGTATGGAGCCGGTCGATGTGAAGTATCGAGGAAAAGATCAGATCAATGTCAAGATGTCGCCTTCTACCAATACTTTACAGACGACCGAGGTTGTCGCTACCGGTATGTTTGTGCGCAAGGCCGAAAGTTTTACCGGGTCTGTTTCGACCTTCAATCAGGATCAGCTGAAACGTATGGGTACGCAGAATGTCTTGTCCAGTCTTAAAAACATAGATCCTTCGTTTGTCATAAACGAAAGCGTCGATTTCGGAAGCGACCCTAATAGAATGCCCGATATACAGATGCGTGGACAGAACAATATTCCCGACCTGAAAGGAGAGTATCAGACTGCTCCCAATCAACCGCTTTTTATATTGGACGGATTCGAGGCTACGGTCGAGAAAGTGTATGACCTCGATATGAACTTGGTGAAAAGCGTTACGTTGTTGAAAGATGCTGCTGCCAAAGCCATTTACGGTTCGAAAGCCGCCAATGGAGTCGTCGTTATCGAGACAATTCAACCTGAGGCGGGACGGTTGCGGATCGCTTATACCGGGGCGGTCGATGTTACAGTTCCCGATTTGACGTCTTATAACTTGACCAATGCTTCGGAAAAGTTACAAGCCGAAGTATTAGCCGGTAAATATACGAGCGGAAATGCTTATGAACAAGCCCGTCTCACACAAGAATATAACGAGCTGTATCGCGAAGTGGCTCGCGGTGTAGACAGTTATTGGATGTCGCAGCCCTTGCGTACCGGTATCGGAAACAAACACTCGGTATATATCGACGGCGGTAGCGAGGATATGCGTTATGCCGTCAGTTTGGGATATAATCATATTGCCGGTGTCATGAAAGGCTCCGACCGTAAAACGATTTCGGGAAGTGTTACACTCTCTTATCGCTATAAAACATTGAGTTTCAGAAACCAGTTGTCGATAGACAATAACAATGCCAAGAATTCGCCTTACGGTTCTTTCAGCAATTATTCCAAAATGAATCCCTATTGGCGTATTTACAATACCGACGGTTCTCTGATCAAACAATATGGTTCGGATATTTACAATCCGTTGCTGAATGCCGATTTGAACAGTAAAGACCAAACCGGTTATACGACGATTACCGAAAATTTTTACGGGGAGTGGGAAGCGTTCAAGAATTTCCGTATTCGCGCCCGCTTCGGATTGACGACACAGAAAAATTCTTCCGATATATTCAAGCCGGCTTCGCATACCGATTATGCCTCGATTTCGGTCAACTCCGACGATTATTTGCTGCGGGGAGAATATACCAAAGCGCAAGGTGCTCAGATGTCGTTGAGTGCCGATATCGGTGCGGCGTATGCAATAGAGGTGAACAAGCACCTTCTTTATACCAACCTTTCATGGACAATAGAGGAGGCCAATTCCGAAACGACGTCGAACACGGCTGTCGGATTCCCTTCCGACCGTATGGATTTCATTTCGTTCGGTAACGGATACAAAGTAGGAAGTAAACCTACTGGATCGGAAAGCACGACCCGTAGTGCAGGACTTGTTCTATCGGCCAACTATTCGTACGACAATCGTTATTTGGCCGACTTGTCATACCGCCTCAACGGTTCTTCGCAATTCGGAGCCGAAGAGCGGTGGGGAAATTTCTGGTCGGTAGGTATCGGTTGGAATCTGCATAAGGAACGTTTTATGCAGGCCGTAGATTTTATCGATTACTGCAAACTGAGGGCATCGTTGGGATATACCGGTTCGCAGAATTTCAATTCCTATCAGGCCATATCTACATACAACTATATTACCGACCGTACCTACAATGGCGATATGGGAGCCATACTTATGGGTATAGCCAATGACAACTTGAAGTGGCAACAACAGTATGACCGTAATATCGGGCTCGACCTCTCCATGATAAATAAGATTTCGCTTCGGGCCGATCTTTATTGGGCAACGACAACCAATCTGCTCAGCGATGTTACTTTGCCGCCTTCGGTGGGATTCTCTACATACAAGGAAAATTTGGGTGAGACGATAAACAAAGGTGTGGAGGTAAACATCAATTATCGTGTATTCAATTATTCACAGACGCGCACATCTCTCAATATTTTTGCGAGTCTGGCTCATAATATCAATAAAATCTCCAAAATATCCAATGCTTTGAAAAAAGTAAATGAGGAACAAGATGCCTCAAAGGAGTCATCATCGACAACGACCGAAGACGATTTGCGTACACCGTCTATCCGTTTTGAAGAAGGGCAAAGCCTTACCGCTATTTGGGCGGTGCGGTCGGCCGGAATAGATCCGGTAACCGGACGGGAGATATACATCAAGAAAGACGGTACGACGACTTTCGATTGGAGTGCGGCCGATCAGGTCGTGTGCGGAGATACCCAGCCCAAAGTTAACGGTAATATCGGTGCCAATTTCTCGACCTACGGTTTCGATTTCAGTTTTACGTTTACCTATCGTTTGGGCGGACAGACATATAACAGCACTCTGGTCGAGAAAATCGAAAATGCCGACGTTAAAAACTGGAATGTCGACAAGCGGGTGCTTACCGACCGTTGGAATACCCCCGGCGTACCGGCTAAGTATAAAAGTATAACCGATCAGTCGGTAACCAAGCCGACGTCTCGGTTTGTCGAGGACATCAATGAGTTGATGCTTTCTTCGGTCATGCTCTCGTATGATTTCTCCAACATGAAATGGGTAAAACGCAGCCCGATGGAATATTTTAAGATTACATTCAATATGAGCGATGTCTTTTGGTTGAGTTCCGTAAAGAAAGAGCAGGGTCTTGATTATCCCCGTGCGCATGCATTTTCTTTCGGAATACAAGCTCGATTCTAATCTTTAAAAACAAAAAAAACGATGAAACGATATATTGCAAAAATCGGATTGGCAGTTGTACTTGTCTCTTTGACAGCTTGTAATGATTGGCTCGATGTGAGTCCTAAAACCGAAATAAAAGCCGAAGATAATTTTAGTTCCGAGCAGGGGTTTAAAGATGCCCTTACTGGTTGTTATCTGACGATGACTTCGTCGTCGCTGTATGGTAAAGAACTCACATTCGGTTTGCTCGATGTGTTGGCCCAATACTATACCGGCATTACGGGCGATAATCACGCTTATGCTCATGAAGTGATATACGATTATGACGCTTCGTCGAGCGAGACACGTATCAATGCCGTTTGGGAAGACGGTTATAACCTGATTGCCAATATCAACGAATTGATAGCCTATGTCGACAAGGCCGATACGCGAATGTTTACCGGGCGGAATTATCATCTGATAAGAGGAGAGGCTTACGGTTTGCGTGCCCAGATGCATTTCGACCTGTTGCGTTGTTTCGGGAAATCCTATGCAGCCGGGCCGACCGAAAAGGCCATTCCCTATATAACGGAAAACAGTAAGAAAGTAACACCCCTTTCCACGGTGGAGGCTGTTTTGGCAAAAATTTTGGCCGATTTGGAAATAGCGGAAAGCGAGTTGCAGTACGATCCGGTAATAACCGGTTCGGTCGCTTCGCCCGACGATGATGTTACGTATGAACGCGATCGGACGTTTAAGTTCAATTATTATGCTGTCAAGATGCTTCAAGCGCGGGTATATCTCTATATGGGCAATTACGAAAAGGCCGAGGCTGCGGCTCGGGTTGTCGTGAATCAGGAATCTTTTACATTTACGCCCGAGTCCGAAATCTCTACGACCGATGTTGCTTCCAAGAATTATGTTTTCTCCCAAGAATTGGTATTTGCCTTGTATAACAGTGATTTGCAATCGCTATATACCGAGTCGTTCACACCCGATAACGGTCTGTATATGCTCGAAGAAACGTATGAATCGCTTTATGAGACCGATGTCTATGGGGCCTTTACCGATTATCGTTATGTATATCAGACGGAGTTGCAGTCGAATGTACGTCTTTCGACGAAGCTGAAACAGCCTACGGGAGGTAACGCCTCTTTCTTGAAGCGTACTCCGGTGATGCGGTTGAGCGAAGCCTATTATATTATGGCCGAGTGTGCTTCCCATTCGGCGACACGCTTGGGAGAGGCGGTCGGTTATCTCAATACGGTGCGCACCCATCGCGGGCATACCGCTCTTCTGCCCGAGACGTTGAGCAAGGAGGAAATAGCAGATGAAATATACAAGGAGTATGCCAAAGAATTTACGTGCGAAGGACAGCTTTGGTTCTATTTCAAACGTTTGGATTACGAGATGATACCGGTCTTGTCTTCCAATAACGGAGCTCCTGTTACTACTTATGTATTACCCGATTATATATTCCCGTTGCCCGATGACGAGATTGAATTCGGCGGGCGCGAAAACGAATAAGATACGATTATGAAAAAGAATTTTTATTTTTTTGCAGCATCTCTTTTACTTGCTTTTTGCGGCGCTTGCAGCCAAGACGATGGTGAGGTGTATAATCTCGACGGACGGGTCTATTTCTATGAACAGAAAAAGCAGGGAAACGATTATGTGGCGGTAACATCGAAAAGCTATTCTTTTGCGCTGCAAAATTCGGCTTTAATGGAAGACACCCTTCGGATAAAAGTCCGGCTTATGGGGTATGTTGTCGATTATGACCGAACATTTTCGGCCGTTGCTGTCGCCGATGGTACTACGGCTGTCGCCGGTACTCATTACAAACTGTTGCCCGGAGTATTGAAAGCCGGCACGTATGAATCTTATTTGCCGGTCATTCTTTATCGCACGGCCGATACGAAAGATCATACGGTTTCTCTCAATCTGAGATTGAGCGCCGATGCCGAGCTTCCTGCCGGAGTGGACGACCGTGTCGATTTCTCGTTGGAGTGGGGCGATATTCTGACGCAACCCGATAACTGGCCCTATTATTTCGGGGTGTATAATGTAAATAAATATCGTTTTGCCATCGATGTGTTGGGCATTTACGATTGGCCTCAGGCGGGACGGGAGACATCCGGTAAGGAAGAAGGCGTATATACGATCTCCGAGCTCCAGCGTTTCTGTACGCAACTCAATGATGCTTATGTGCAATATCGGGCTCAATACGGGCCTATCTATAATGACGATAATGCCGAAGTGAAAACCGAAATATATTTTGCTCCCGATAAATGATACCTGTGAATATGAAGAAAATTATTCTGTGTCTCATGCTTTTGCCGGCGTTGTTTACGTCGTGCTACAAAGATGAGGGCAATTACGATTACAAAGAGTTAAATGAAATAACAGTCGATACGGTAGGTGTGAAGACCTCTTTTGTCATCGACCAATACGATTCGCTTGTCATCGAGCCGAAAATAAACTTTTCATTGTCGGCTCTTCCCGAGACGGCTTTGGCGTATCGGTGGATAATGTATTCCGATGCGTGGGGAAAAGACGATACCGAGACGATCGAATTGTCGACCGAACGTAACTTGAATGTGCAGATAACAGCACCGGCAAGCGCTACTCCTTATGCCGTCAGGTTGTATATTACAAACAAAAACGACGGTTCTTCCTATGAAATGAAATATACCGTTACGGTACAACCCAGTGTTGTTTCGGGTATATTGGCATTACATCAGGATGCCGACGGTGTCGATTTCGATTATATCGCGACGGCCGGAGCTGTGATGATCGACAAGAACAAGCATATGAGAAATGTCGTATCTTCGATACTCGATCGTAAATTATCGGGAAATGCAGCTACGGTTTCGTCTGTTCGGGTCAATTATACGACACTTATCAATCGGGTGTATGTTGCTACCGATGAAGAATTTATGCAGTTCTCGGGATATGATTTCGCTTATGAGTGCGATAAGAACGAATTGTTTTATGATGTACCGAGCCGTCTGCAGCTATCCAAAGTAAAAAGGGAAGGGCAGACACCTTATTGTACGATTTTGGTCAACGACGGATCGGTATATAATATCAACAATCAGGCTTCTCAAAAGTGGTCGAATACCTTTTCCGATCCCTTGCGACCCAGCAGTAGTTTAGGTGAGCGTATCATCGTTTCCCCCTATTATTACATTCCCGATGCCAATTTCCCTATGGCTTCGGCTATCTTCTATGATGGACTCGGGAAGCGCTTTGTCCGTCTACCCAAGACTTTTTATGAAACGGAAGAAATCGTGAGCTTCGACCCGCAGGTTTCTACGGCATTCGATGTGAATAATGTCGGGAAAGATCTTATCTGGTTGGGCAAGGGGTATAACAATCATGCTTTTGCCGTGATGACCGACGGTTCGTCCCGCGAACTTTACCGGGCCGATTTCAATAAGGCAGAAACGATTTACGATGAAGACGGTTCACCGGAGTACAACGAAGAACTGAACGATTTGGCCTTGCGTATTTATGATCTTTCGTCATTGACGGATATAAACAAGGCAAAATTTTATGATCTCGGTCTGTATGCCACGCAACTTATGTATGCGACCGACAGGGACATATATGTCGTTTCGATAAGCGGATCGAATGTTCGGTGCGAGAAAATCAATCGGGATTTTCCCGAAGGGGAGGAGATAACCGCCCTTATGATATGGAATCCCGATATGAATATTATGAGGTCTTTGGAAACGACCCGGGGAAAATATCTCTATGTTGCGACATGGAACGGTGAGGAAGGTAAAGTCTACGAATTTAAAATTGCCCGCAATACCGGCCGTATGGATAATGATATACCCGATGAGTTCGGCAATGTCGATGCCTCTGCACCGGTGAATGTTTTCGACGGCATGGGAAAAGTAACCGATCTCTGCATCAAATTGCAGGGGAAAGATAATTTTGATAATTGAAAAATACCTTGACTATGAGAAGAATTCTTTTTGTTTGTATGTTGATGCTTGTTGCCGTAGGGACGCAGGCGCAAGCCTACCAGTCGCCGATTGCGTTCATACCCGATCGGGTAACGGTAGGTAAAAAGCTCACGGTAACTTATAATACCGAACTTACCGAGTTGAAAGGAGCTCGTGCGGTCGATATGATCGCTTATTTTTGGCACGATTATCGTTGGACGGCGATCGACGCTCCTATGATAAAGTCGGGTAACCTGTGGATGTCGGTTATCGATATACCCACCGATGCAGCTTTGCTTACATTGAAGTTCGTGGCCGATGACAAGGTCGATACCGGGGGACGTAATACCTATTCGCAGTTTACCGTAGATACGTTGGGGCGCAATCTCCCTTCTTCTTATCTCGGTTGGGGGTTGTTCCGGAGCGAATATACCTATAAGCAATACGGGATACCCGGGTATATCAATGACTCGACTTGCATAACCAATGACGTGTTTTTGTTCTGGTGCAATCAGGATTTGCGTTATTTCCCGATGGATTATCCGAGAGTGTCTTACTATGCTGCCGACGGGGTCGTTCACAAAAATCCGGCAAAAGCCGATTCTGTTATCCGCAAGGATATTATCAATATAATGTCTATTCCCGCAGACAAGCGCACGGAGAAAACGTTGCTCGACATCTACACCGTTTGCAATAAATATCTGCATGACAAGAGTTTGTCCGACTCGATCGAGTCTTTGGCGTTATCGGATTATCCCGATGGAATTTTTGCCCGGGACAAAGAGGTTCGCCGACTGTTTATGATGTCCGATCTCGATGCCAAAACACGGGAACTCGATACGCTCCTGAAACGTTTCCCCACTTCTCGTTATGAGAATGTGTCTTCTCCCAATGTAGACCTTTTCTATGCGAAACTTATACAATCGGTGATTTATAATGCCATTGTGAAGCACAACGATTACTCTTTGTTGTATAAGTATATACACGATGTTCCCTATGGACATTTGGCTACTTTTTATTGGCACATGGTGCAGATACCTTACCGGAACGGCGATATGAAGGCCGATGCACTGATGCCGCATGCCGAGTTGATTATGAAGGAGATCATGAATCGTCCTCGGGAATATCGGAATGAAGTTTATTCGCCGAAAGACTGGAATGCGATGATTTGGGAACGGAATAAAGCCGCTCTTTTTACGCATGCCCGTTTGTTAAACGATTTGGGCCGTAAAGATGAAGCGATGAAAATCATGGATCGCTTGTCGCCGATGTTCGCTTATGCCGATGCCGAGTTTTATACCGTATATATTTCGATGCTCGACGGTACGCAGCGTCGCGGCGAAATTATTCCTATCATTGAGGCTTGTGTGAAAAACAATGCTGCCGGCCCCGAAATGTTGGGAGCACTTCGAGACGATTACAAGATGCGTAACGGTTCGGAAAACGGGTATGAAGAATATTTGCAGAAGTTGAAATCTTCGGCACATCTTCAAGCGATGCAAGAGGAGATAGAGGAGAATATCGTAAAACTTCCTATCGAGTTGTTTGCTATGAAAGATTTGGACGGCAATACGGTGGATTTGTCCCAAATGAAGGGGAAAATTCTTGTACTCGATTTCTGGGCCACATGGTGCGCTCCTTGCAAAGCCTCTTTCCCCGGAATGCAAATGGCTGTCGACAAGTATGCCGATGATGAGAATGTGGAATTCTTTTTTATCGCGACGATGGAGACCAATCCCGATTATAAAGCCGAAATACGTAAATTTTTGAAATCGAAAGGTTTCAATATGAATGTACTTCTCGATAATACGGCTCAAGGTGCGAAGTCGAACGATGTGGTATATTCCCGTTATTGCAAAGATTTCCATTTCTCGGGTATACCTCAGAAATTGATTGTCGACGGCGATGGATATTTGCGTTACCGTTCTACGGGGTATCACGGGAGTCCGTCTGCCCTTGTCGACGAAATATCTTTTGTCATAGAATATCTTAAAAACAAAAACTAATATTGTTCAACTTAAAATTTAGCAAAGATGAAAAAACTGTTTGTCATGGTTGCTGCGGTAGCTTTTGCTGCCAATGTTTCCGCTGTTGTCGGTGAGGCGACAGGGTATGCGACCAAAAGTTCTACGATGTATGCCGACACATCCGGAGTGGTTATACCACCTTTATCATTGTCTGAAACTTGCTTGTATGGTGCAGAAGGTCGCCTTAATACGGTACTTACATCTTACAATCGCACCGTGTACACTTATGGCGATGATAATAAGATTTCCGAAACCAAACAATATGCTTCGGACGGGACATTGTCGTCGAAGACGGTATATGAGTATGATGCTGCCGATAATTTGACGAAAACAATTTCTTACAATGCCGAGGGAGAAGCGACCGGCATGACGCAGTATGCCGATTATCAAAACGGATATTACGGTAATCGTAAAAATATGAATGGAGATGGATCTCAGGTGTATGACGATCGTAAATGGGAATATACGTTCAATGCCGATAAGACACCCGCTACTGTGGTTGAAAAAGTGCTTTCGGGGGAGAACTACAATATCATCAGCAAAACCGAATATACTTATGAGTCGGGTGTATTGACCTCTACACAGGCATATCTCTATAATTCCACTTCTGGGGAATATACCGAGAATGGAGGACCATCGAAATATACTTACGAGAACGGTAATTTGGTGAAAAAAGAAAGTTCGATGATGAGTCGTGGGGATCGCTATATAACGGTCGAAGAGTATGCTTATACCACATACGATGCCAAATATATCGTGAAAGATTTGCAAATAACCGAGTCGGCTAAGAATGTGATTACCCTCACATGGAAAGCTCCCGAATCGACTGTCAGCGGTTATTATGTTTTGATCGATAATGCGTGGTCGGAGTTGTTGTCGGAGACGACTTATACGACCGAAGTACTGCTTAACGGTACACACGAATTTGCCGTAGTGGGAGTTGTCGACAATATGATGAAAAATATTTCGGAATATAAATCGATAACGCTCAATGATGAAGGTGTGAAACCGGCTACCGATTTCACTGTGGTTTCTATGGCAGAGAAAACAACTGTCGACGGTTCGGAGGTTTATCCTGTTACCGTATCTTGGAAAGCTCCTGCTACCGAATCGACGATTAAGTCTTACTATGTATATTACTCGGAGTATAGCTATCAAGAAGTAGCTGCCGACCAAACTACCGCTACCCTCAATTTGCCTACTTGGGTATGTGAGACCGAAGGTCTCGATGGTCCCGAAGGTGTAGATGTAACCCTTTTTGTAAAAGTCGTTTACACGACTGGAACTTCGGAGAAATCGAATGAAATCATCGCCAATCCCTTCAATAACGAATGGACAGCTTCGATAGCTCAGACGGGTGTCGAGACAGCTGCCGTTAAAGCCTATCCGACTCCTGCTGTCGATTGTCTTTATCTTTCGGCACCGGCCTCTGTTAAAATATACAATGCCGCCGGTGTTTTGGTTCTCGACGCACCTGTGTGCAGTTCGGTGAACGTGTCGTCGCTTGCATCGGGTTATTATTTCCTGCAAGGTGTAGATGCCGAAGGAAATGCCTTCTCTCAGAAAGTCGTGATAAAATAATTTTTTTCATACCTGAACCTTGACTTTAATTTGAGTGGGGAAGGAGATGTTTTTCTCCTTCCCCTTTTTTTAGAACGATGAAAAAGATCTTAGTAATTATTCTTTGTGTTATACCTGCATTCCGTTTATTGGCCGATAATTGGCAAGGACAGCAGGGAAGTCGCCGTTTTTATTTGGAAACCGATTATACGACGTCGGGAACTGCATTGACCTTGCCGGAGTTTTGGATAGAAAGAGCGGTTTGCGATTCGATGAGTCTGTCGGGCGATTCGCTCGATTTTCGGTTCAATCGGGGACAAATCGTTTTCAAAGGACGTTTTGCATCTTCACGACAGCAAATCGATGCCGTTGTTTCCCTTTATGGTAAGAGTTATGATTTGAGGTTTGTACGTGTCGATACGTTACAGCCGCATTACTGGTCGCAAAATCCCGTTCCGCCTTATCCCTATATCGAAGAAGAGATCACTGTACCGGTCAATGATACGATTCTTTTGGCGGGTACGCTCACCCGACCTTACGGGCGGAGGCGTGTACCGGCTGTTGTAATCCTTTCGGGAACCGGCAAGCAGGATAGGGACGCTTCATTTACAGGCCACCGGCCTTTTGCCCGTATAGCCGATTACCTGACCCGAAAAGGGATTGCCGTATTGCGGCTCGACGATCGTGATGTGGGGAAATCTACCGGACGTTATGAAGATGCGACGACTGCCGATTTCGCGGCCGATGCTTTGTCTGCGGTCGAAGTGCTGAAACATCGTAAAGGAATACGTCCGTCTAAAATAGGGTTGATGGGCCATAGTGAAGGCGGAGCGGCAGCGATGATGGCTGCGGCGCAATCGGACGATATTGCATTTGTGGTTACTTTGGCCGGACTCTCTACCGATGGGTTGACCAGCCTCCGTTTACAAAACGATGCGATTATCGATGCTTATCCCGGATATTCCGACGAGTGGCGGTGTGTCAATAAACGTTTCTTGCATACTCTTTTCTCATGGGTTTACGAAATACCGCTTTCACAACCGTTGGCTGCTCCGCTTCGGGAGAAATTTATGGCTTGGGTTTCTTCCCAAAACGATACGGTATTGCAGATGACCGGACTGAAAGGTCGGGAGGAGATGTATCTGGCCCGTTATTTGCGGACAGCCGATACCCCTTGGTATCGACAGTTGATGCATTACAATCCGGCCGATTATGTCCCGAAAGTCGGAGTGCCTGTATTGGCTCTCAATGGAGATTGCGATATTATGGTTCCCTCCGGCCCGAATCTGGCTACGGCCGATTCTTTGTTGCGTATGGGAGGAAACGAGCATTATGAGATCGTTTCTTTGCCCGGCTTGAATCACATGTTCCAGCATTGCGAAACGTGCACGCAGGAGGAAATACCCGATTTGCCCGATGTTTTTGCAGAAGAAGCACTCGAAGAGATTTATCGTTTTTTTGAACGTTATATTTTATAGTTTACCGAGTAAGTAGCTTGTGTTGTATAAAAAGGTGTAATCTGTGTCGGAAAGTTCTTTTCTGGATCAGATTGCACTTTTCTTTTTCCAATTCGGTTTTAGAAATGTTATCTTTGTATGGTATGATAATTTAATTTTGATGAATATGATGCTGGTTACTATTGTTATTTTGGCATTGTCGGCTATCTTTTTTATGATAGGAAAGATTCGGTCCGACCTGATAGCCTTGTGTTCGTTGATCCTCTTGGTACTGTTCGATATTCTTACTCCAGCAGAGGCTTTGAGCGGATTTTCCAATAGTGTCGTTATCATGATGGTCGGCCTGTTTGTCGTAGGAGGTGCGATTTTCCAAACGGGGTTGGCCAAAATGGTAAGCGGAAAAATCATGAAGACGGCCGGGAAGAACCAGTTTCTTCTTTTCATACTGGTCATGTTGGTAACCTCTTTTGTCGGGGCATTTGTGAGTAATACCGGTACGGTAGCTTTGATGTTGCCCATTGTGGTAAGTTTGGCCAATAGTGCCGATATGTCTCCTTCGCGTCTGCTCATGCCATTGGCCTTTGCCAGCAGTATGGGGGGGATGCTTACGCTCATAGGTACGCCGCCGAACTTGGTCATTCAGGAAGCTATTGTAGACGCTGGGTTGGAACCCTTGTCGTTTTTCTCTTTTACCCCGGTGGGCGTTGTATGTATCGTGGTCGGTATTATCGTTTTGATACCGTTGTCGAAATGGATTCTTTCCCGGAAGAAACGGCAGGCCGAAGACGAAAAAAAGTCTCACCCTTCTATGGAGGAATTATTGCGGGAATATCAGTTGGAACAGCGCCTTTTCAGAGTACAGGTACCTGCCGATTCTACTTATTGCGGGAAAATGTTACAAGAGTTGGATATTTCGGAGAAATACAGTGTCGGCATTTTGGAGATACGGCGTAAAATTTCTACGCGCCGGCATTTTTTCAATAATATTTACGATCATATAACGGCCGGGCCGCATACCGTGATACAAAGCGGCGATATACTTTATCTGTCGGGCGATGCCGAACATGTTTCCCAAATGGTCGAAGATAATGCCTTGTGGAAGCTCGATACGATATACAATACGTCCGAGTCGGATAAGATGAATCAGACGGGAGTGGCAGAAGTTTTGCTGTTGCATAATTCATCGCTGCATAATGTGGCGGTGCGCGATTGCGGCTTCCGGGAAAAATTCAATATCAATATATTAGGTATACAGAGGAACGATACCTATTATGTGCATGACTTGCGTGATTTCCGTATGCATAGCGGGGACGCCTTGTTGGTGCAGGGAGAGTGGAGCGATATAGCCCGCATGAGCAGGGAGCAGAACGATTGGGTCGTATTGGGACAACCTATCGAGCAGGTTGCCAAAGTAACGATCGATCGCAAGGCGCCTGTCGCTGCCGGTATTATGTTGCTTATGATATTGGCGATGATTTTCGATTGGGTTCCGGCGGTGATGGCGGTTATTATTGCGGCTGTATTGATGGTATTTACCGGGTGCTTGCGAAATGTCGAAGATGCCTATCGTACGATAAATTGGGAAAGCATCGTATTGATTGCCGCCATGATGCCGATGTCGTTGGCTTTGGAGAAAACCGGAGCTTCGTCCGGAATATCTATGGCGCTCGTTTCGGGACTTGGAGAGTACGGCCCGTTGGCATTGCTGGCCGGTATTTATTTTACGACGTCATTGATGACGATGTTCATCAGCAATACGGCTACGGCGGTGCTTTTGGCTCCCATTGCCATGCAGTCGGCCATCAGTTTGGGTGTGAGTCCCTATCCTTATCTTTTTGCCGTAACCGTAGCGGCGAGCATGTGTTTCGCTTCTCCATTCTCTACACCGCCCAATGCATTGGTTATGTCGGCCGGTAAATATACATTTATGGATTATGTCAAAGTGGGATTGCCCTTACAACTTGTTCTCGGTATCGTCATGATATTCGTTTTACCGTTGTTGTTCCCTTTTTAGTCGGAGATCGATGATAAAAAACAAAAGGCTTCTTATTTCCAAGAAGCCTTTTGTTTTTAAAAACTATTTGTCTTTTATCTCTTCAAAGTCGACATATTCGCCGACCGATTGGTCGAATACTTTTTTCTTCCGTTGAGGTCGGGACGAACTTTTCTCTTCGCTATAAGTTTCGTTTTGTTGATTGTTTTCGGTTTTTCGGTAAGAGTGGAACGGTTGTCTGTTACGACCGCCGAATGTACTCATGATTCTGAACACGAATCCCAAGACCGCCAAAAGCAAGATAAAGCCGATGAAAATTATAAATTGAAAAATGAACATTTTCGGTTGGTGATTAGAAATCGATTATGACTGTAAATATACAACAACAATTTTATCCCCATTTATATTAAATCTAAAACGAAGATAAAAAAGCTTTTATTTCCGAATCCAAGCGATCAGCGAGAGAAGGATATAGGCGATGATAGCTCCGGCCAATCCCGTAAGTCCCAGCCAGATGACGAGTCCCAAAGAGGTGATGACGAGAATGTAGCGCAATTTATTGTTGCTCCATGACAGGTTCGATGCCTTCAAAGAGAACATAGGAAGGTTCGATACCATGAGATAGGAGAAAAGGACGATAAGCGCCAAGATGATTGCCGGGTGCCAGTCCCGGGTGTCGGCGAAACAAACGCCTATCCAAAAGAGTGCGTTGGCGGGAATGGGCAGTCCTATGAAAGAGGTCGTCTGGCGGTCGTCGACATTGAATTTGGCAAGACGTATCCCTCCGGCTATCGGAATCAATAAGGCGACGTATGCCAAATATTCGAGATTTCCGTAAGGAAGAAGTAGGTAATCGTTCAATAGAGTATATACCATAAGCCCCGGAGCCAATCCGAAACTGATGAGATCGGAGAGCGAATCGAGTTCCTTTCCCATGTCGGAGTAGGCGTGAAGCAGACGCGCCGACAATCCGTCGAGAAAATCACATACGGCGGCGATGAGAATAAAAATTGCGGCTTGTTCGAATGTGCCACGCAGGGCCATGATTACGGCTAAACTGCCTGCCGTCAGGTTACAACAGGTGATAATATTTGGAATATATGAAGAGAGCCGTTTCATAAGTGTATGCTTTGATGGATTTTAATAGGCTTGCATCACGATTTCAGGCGGGCTATGGGGGTTATGTTACCGGTGGTTTTATCGTTGAGATGAACCATGATTTCGGCATCGAGCGGCAGGTAGAGATCGACACGAGAACCGAATTTGATAAATCCGATGTGTTCATCGATTTGGCAGGTCTCCCCCGGTTCTGCGTATGTAACGATACGACGGGCGAGAGCGCCGGCAATCTGGCGCATGAGAATTTCTTGTCCGTTTTCTGCTTTTATGACAATGGTGGAACGCTCGTTTTCAGTACTCGACTTAGGCAACCATGCGGCCATATAACGGCCGTTTTGGTGGCTTACATGTATAATGCTTCCGTTCACGGGAGTCCAGTTGGCATGGACGTTCATCAGATTCATGAATATCGATACTTGCAATCGTTTGTCGTGGAAGTATTCGTTTTCGACGACCTCTTCGGTAACGACTACTACTCCGTCGGCAGGAGCAACGACCATGTTTTTTTGCTCTCCCGGAAAGTGCCGGCGGGGAGAGCGGAAAAAGTTGAGCACCAAAAAGAAAACGACGGCCGATGCGATGAAAATGATAAGATTCAGAATGCGTATAGGGCAAAAATAATAGAGTAACCCATCTATAATGAGCAATATGAGGAATAAGACGAGCAGTATGTTTCTTCCTTCTCTATGTATTTTGACTTTCATTTTTGTTTGAGATAATGTTTTTTGCGTATAATTTCTACAAAGGTAGAGAGATTTTATGTAACGGCAAAACAACTTTTTTAAAATCTTATATTTTCGATGAGGGGTGTATGGGCGCATCTCTTTTTGTTTTTTGATATTTTCTCGGAGAGTTATGATATTATGGTGTAGAACGCAGTCGGCGTTTCTTTTTTTATGTATCTTTGCAAGGATTCGAAAGCGGCAGGCGGCATTCGATATAGCAATGATGGTATTTTTTGCTTCGCGGCTTGTTTTGCTTTTTTGTAAAATGTGTTGATTATGGAGAAGAAAAACAGGAGAGGCCGTCGCGGGCCCGATAAGATACAAGTATTTAAAGTGCAAAAGGACATGCCTTTGTTTGAATTTTTGTTGGAAACATTTGCCGATAGAAGTAAAACAACGGTTAAGTCGTATCTTGCCCATCGTCAGATTGCGGTGAATAATACCCCGACGACGAAATTCGATACACCGTTGCATGCGGGAGATGAAGTAACGGTCAATTTTACGAGAGGGTATAAGGAGTTCCGCCACCCTCGTCTGCGCATTGTGTACGAAGACGAATTTCTCATCGTCGTAGATAAGGGATACGGATTGCTCTCCATGTCGACCGATCGTATCAAGGCCAATACGGCCTACCATATACTCAGTGATTATGTGCGTAGGGATAACCCTGCGAATCGTATTTTTATCCTGCATCGTCTTGATAGAGATACCTCGGGGCTGATGATGTTTGCCAAAAGTCAGGGTATACAGGAAAAAATGCAGCGTTCGTGGAACGATATGGTTCTCGATCGTCGGTATGTTGCAGTGGTCGAAGGCGAGCCTTCTCCGTCGAAAGGGGAGGTGGCTTCGTATCTGAAAGAAAATTCGGCTTTTCATGTCTATTCGACCGATGACAAGGAGAACGGACAGTATGCCCTCACGAGATATGAAGTTTTGGCTACTAACGGCCGTTATTCGTTGGTGGAGTTGCAGTTGGCGACCGGTCGTAAGAATCAGATACGTGTGCACATGCAGGACCTCGGACATAGTATTGCCGGAGACCGTAAATACGGGGCTGCAAGCAATCCATTAGGGCGCTTGTCTTTGCATGCCAGCCGGTTGCGTTTTGTGCACCCCGTTACCCGTCGCGATATGCTGTTTGAAACTCCGATTCCGGCCGGATTCCAACGTGTTGTGCGGTAAAAAGGCGATAAAAACACTCCGGGAAATAAATAATCTTATTATCTTTGCATGCCTGAATCAAGGTCGGGTAAACCCATGTTGTCGAAGCATGAGTGCGATCCTTTTCTCGAAAGGTCAAAGCGAAATAAACTGGACGGTTTTACCGATTCGTATATTTAGTAAAAAGTGAAATAAATCATAAGTTATGAATATCTCTTATAATTGGTTGAAAGATTATCTCGACTTTTCGTTGACACCCGAAGAAGTCTCCTCGGCTCTTACTTCCATAGGTCTTGAAACCGGAGGAATAGAAGAAGTGCAAGCCGTGAAAGGAGGCCTCGAAGGGCTGGTTATAGGAAAAGTCCTTACGTGTGAGGCTCACCCCAATTCCGACCATTTGCATATTACGACTGTGGATTTGGGAGACGGTGTTCCCACACAGATCGTTTGCGGCGCACCCAATGTCGCTGCCGGTCAGCATGTCGTGGTAGCGACTATCGGAACGGTCCTTTATGCAGGCGAAGAAAGCTTTACAATCAAGAAATCGAAAATACGCGGAGTCGAAAGCAACGGTATGATATGTGCCGAAGATGAAATCGGAATCGGTACATCGCACGATGGTATCATTGTATTGCCCGAAAGTGCCGTACCCGGGACTCCGGCGAAGAAATATTATAACCTCGAAAGCGATTATGTGTTGGAGGTCGATATTACTCCCAATCGTATCGATGCGGCTTCACATTACGGTGTAGCCCGCGATTTGGCCGCATGGCTCAAACAAAACGGTTATCCCTATGCTTTGAGACGTCCGTCGGTCGATAATTTTAAAATCGACGATCCATCGGGAAAAGCCGTTTCGGTAACCGTCGAGAATGGCGATGCGTGTCCTCGGTACAGCGGTCTGACGATACGTAACGTGAAAGTGGCCGAGAGTCCCGAGTGGCTGCGTAAACATTTGTTGGCTATCGGTTTGCGCCCCATCAATAATATCGTGGATATAACCAACTATTTGCTGCATGAGACGGGACAACCGATGCACTGTTTCGATGTGGCACAGATTGCCGGTGAGAAAATCATCGTGAAGACCTTGCCCGAAGGTACGCCGTTTACGACGCTCGACGAGGTGGAACGTAAACTTTCCGACAAAGATCTGATGATTTGCAATGAACGTGAAGGTATGTGTATTGCCGGCGTATTCGGCGGTTTGCAATCGGGGGTTACGATGCAGACGACCGATGTCTTTCTCGAGTCGGCCTATTTCAATCCCATGTGGGTGCGTAAGACGGCACGTCGTCATGGCTTGAATACCGACTCGTCGTTCCGTTTCGAGCGGGGGGCCGATCCCAATAATACGTTGTATGTACTCAAACGTGCCGCTATGTTGGTGAAAGAATTGGCCGGCGGTGAGATTGTCGGCGATATTGTCGATGTCTATCCTCAGCCCATCAGCAATTATCCGGTAACCCTCGGTTATGACCATATCAATGCGTTGGTGGGAAAAGAAATTCCCGAAGATACGGTCAAGAGTATTCTTGCATCGCTCGAAATGGAGATCGTTGAAGAAAAAGACGGCGTATTGTCGTTGATGGTTCCGACCTATCGGGTTGATGTGCGCCGGGACGTCGATGTGATCGAAGATATTTTGCGTATTTACGGTTATAATAATGTCGAATTTACCGATACAGTACATTCCAATCTCTCCTATAAGACAGCTACCGATAACAGTTTCGGGCTTCAGAATCTGATTGCCGAGCAGCTCGTCGGTTGTGGGTTCAACGAAATTATGAATAACTCGTTGACTAAATCATCGTACTACACCGATCTGAACGTTTATCCCGAATCTCATTGCGTGAAATTGATGAATCCGTTGAGTGCCGACCTCAGTGTCATGCGCCAGACCCTTCTCTTCGGCGGATTGGAGAGTGTCGCCCACAATATCAATCGTCGTCGTCCCGACTTACATTTGTTCGAGTTCGGAAACTGTTATTCGTTCGATCCCGAGGCCGATGCGTCTCAGAAAGTTTTGAATCCTTATCGCGAATCGATGCATCTTGGGTTGTGGATTACCGGAAATCGTGTGTCGGGAAATTGGGCACATGCCGATGAGAAAACGAACGTGTTCGAACTCAAAGCCTATGTAGAAAACATTTTTACCCGTTTAGGGGTAGAGAGCGGACGTATCGTAATGACGCAGACGGCCGATGAACTTTTCTCGGCAGCTTTGGATATAGCGACTCGCGATGGGAAAGAACTCGGACGAGTGGGTATCGTATCGGGCAAGATCCTGAGAAAATTCGGTATCGATGTCGAAGTATGTTTCGCCGATTTGCATTGGACGTTGCTTATGCGATTGATGGGAAAGAAAGTTACATTTACCGATATTCCCAAATACCCTTCCGTAAAACGCGACTTGGCCTTGTTGCTCGATAAGAAAATCACGTTTGCCGAAGTCGAGAAAGTAGCTCTCGAATCGGAGAAAAAACTGATTAGAGAAGTAACGCTTTTCGATGTGTATGAAGGAAAGAATCTGCCCGAAGGCAAGAAGTCGTATGCCATATCCTTGTTGTTGCAAGACGAGACCAAGACTCTCAACGATAAGCAGATCGAGCATATCATGAGTCGTGTCGTAGCAAATTTGCAGAATAAGTTGGGTGCATCATTGAGATAAATTCATTTACAATAAAATAAAAAGAAAATACCAATATGGGAAGAGCATTTGAATACCGAAAAGCCCGCAAACTCAAACGTTGGGGCAACATGGCACGTACCTTTACCAAACTCGGAAAAGAAATTTCTATTGCAGTAAAAGCCAGTGGTCCCGATCCCGATGCCAATCCTCGTTTGCGTGTGCTTATGCAGAATGCCAAGGCAGCCAATATGCCCAAAGAAAATGTCGAACGTGCAATCAAGAAAGCAACCTCGAAAGATGAGGGCGATTATAAAGAAGTCCTTTTCGAGGGATATGGCCCTTACGGTATCGCCATTGTTGTAGAAACGGCGACGGATAATAACAATCGTACCGTAGCCAATGTCCGTAGTTATTTCAATAAATTCGGAGGATCGCTCGGGACGTCGGGAAGCCTTTCTTTCCTTTTTGAACATAAGAGCGTGTTCCATGTCAAACCCAAAGACGGTGTGTCTCTCGAAGATCTCGAACTTGAATTGATCGATTTCGGTGTCGACGAGGTCGATGCCGATGAAGAAGAAATCGTAATCTACGGAGAGTTCGAGTCGTTCAATGCCATACAGAAATATCTCGAAGACAATGGCTTTGAAATTGCCAGTGCCGAGTTCGAACGCATACCTAACGACACGAAAGAGGTTACCGACGAACAACGAGCTCAAATCGAAAAGCTTATCGAACGTATTGAGGAAGACGAAGATGTACAGAATGTATTCCACAATATGAAGGAAAGCGAAGAGGAGTAAAATTGCCGTTTCTCGAAAACTTGATATTTGTGCGACCGGCAAACTTAAATTGCCGGTCGTTTTTCTTTTATATTTAGAAAAAGGAGGAGGTGCGTATGAGACGTTTTCTTATAGGATTATGTATGGTAGGCATCGTGTCTTCTTGTCAAAGGATTGACAACGAAGCTGTGTGGGGTGCCTTATATGCACAAGAGACCGATACCTCGTTAGTGAAAAAATATGTGGGTGAAAATCGTTTTATCGATGTAGATATGTATGCAGTGGCCCGTACGGTATGGGAGGGAGAGAAAGTCGATGCCGATGTTATGGCTCAGGTCAAGGTCGCGCTTTACCGCTATTTTTCTCATGTGCGTATCGAGCGGGACAAATATGTGTGCGATTTGACATCGGGAAAAGAAATCTCCGTTTCATCTCGGGTATTTACCGCTTTGCAGGAGAATTTGGAAGAAATGAACGTCGGTGTGGCGGAGATGCGCAAACGCGATACGGAATTGGTGCTCCCTGCGGTGAACGAGGCTTACCTTCGCTCTTTGTTACAATAAAAAAAGGCATCTGTAAAAACAGATGCCTTTACGCTTATTCTTTCTCGAATCGGGCGGCGACCCAATTGTTTTTTTCCAAATGCTTTTTGTAATGCAGACCGTACTGCTCGGCGCACTCTTGCAAAATCGGTAGGTCTTGAATATAAAATCCGCTCATATAGATTGTGCTGCCTGCGTGCATGACCGATGCGTATGCCTGCATGTTGTCGAGATGTATATTTCGGTTGATGTTGGCGAGAATGGTATCGAATGAGAGACCCGTATGAAGCAGATGTTTATCTCCCAACAACACCTCGATACGGTCGGTTCCATTGAGGCGTATGTTTTCTTTTGCATTTTCGTAAGCCCATTCGTCTATGTCGATTGCCGTAACATGTTCGGCATTGCGCATACGGGCGAGTATGGCGAGAATCGCAGTCCCGCAACCCATATCGAGGACATTCTCTCCCTCGAAATCATGTCTCAATATCCATTCGAGCATGAGCGATGTCGTTTCATGATGGCCTGTCCCGAATGCCATTTTGGGATCGATGACTATTTTGTAACGGACGTCGGGTATATCGGTATGGAATGTACTGTGTATTACGCATTCGTTATCGACTACGATAGGTTGGAAGTAGTGTTTTTCCCATTCTTCGTTCCAGTTTTGGTCGGCAAAATGTTTACAAGTCCAGTCGACTTTTGCGTCAATGGGCAGGTTGTCGATAATTTGTCGCAGAGCCGATTCGGAATATTTATTTTCGGGAATATAGGCACAGACACCTGTTGCATCGGGTACAAAACTGTCATATCCGGCCTCGGCCAGCAAAGCGGCGATGACGTCGGTAACCAATGATACGTCATCGGCTTTGACATTGAGTCGGATTTCGGTATATTTCATAAAATCGATATTAAGATTTTCCGAGTTCATTCAGAATTCGGGGGTACAAGACATTTTTGAGGTGAGGATATTCCGGATAGAGTTCCATCGCCTTACTGAAATATTCATGAGCTTTCTCGTAGTTTCCGTCTTTCTCTTCGACCAGTCCGAGAGTTATGATAAGTTGCAGATACATCCAGTTGTTGGTACGTAGGGCCTCGTTTCCCTCGTATAACTGCAATGCTTTTCGGTAATAATTCCTCGATAATTGGGTATCTCCGCCGAAAACATTAGGCATGTAAAACAAGATATTCGCACTCCAAATATTTACATCGGGATCATCGGGAGATATTTTTTCGGCTTTATTGGCGCGTTGCAGCATACTGTGCGCCAAAGTTGTCGCTTTGAGGGGGGAGAGGGCGATTTGGAATCCCTGAAAATTGGCCATAAGACCTGACAACCGACCGTTTTCGGGATTTTCGTCGACCAGAGGTTTGATGATGGACAGGGCGTTGTCGAGAACTTTACGGGCGTGTTTCTTCTCTTTGAGGTCGATGAGGTGTCCCACAAGTCCGTAATAGTATGAGAGCAGTTCTTCTTTATCTTCGAGAGATTGGCAGGCCGGGTCGTTTTTCATTGTATCGATGACACTTTCCCATTGCAGGATATTTCCTGTAACGAACAAGTCGAAAGTTTTCTTTCTGTACGGGCTTTCTGCCCATATCGAGCCGATGAACAGGCAGGATAGAAGAATAAGTGTAAAAATTCTTTTCATAAAAAGGTTTTTAGGAAAGGCGTATATATCCCTCCCAAGAAACGACTTGGGTAAATGATGTCAGGGTATGATCGCCGTTAATTTTGGAGACAAAGATACGATTTTTGTGCGGTTTTACGGTAGGAGTATATCGCTTTCCTTGTATAAAAAGATTTGTGATATGTCCGAAATTTCTTTTACATCGATGAAATAAAAATGTTTTTACGATTTTGAAGGGCATAGTCTCGAAGCACTCCTCTCTATGAAAATGTTACTCCGGGAATGCAAAAAGTTCGGTCGAGAGATACCGTTCTCCGGTATCGGGCAATAATACAACGATCAATTTTCCCTTGTTCTTTTCCCGGCAGGCCAAACGCAAGGCTGCACTTACGGCTGCCCCCGAAGAGATACCGGCCAGTACTCCGTCGCAAGCAACGAGTTCCCGTCCCATATGCAACGCATCTGTATCTGTTACACGTATCACTTCATCGACCAGTTTTTTACGGTAAATTTCCGGAACGAAACCGGCTCCGATTCCTTGTATTTTATGCGTTCCCGGCATTCCTCCCGAAAGGACCGGTGAAGAATCGGGTTCCACTGCTACGGCCCATACGGTCGGTTTATGGCGTTTCAATCCCTCCGAAACACCCATTAATGTTCCTCCCGTACCTACTCCGGCGACAAAAATATCAACTTCACCGTCGGTGTCCCGCCATATCTCTTCGGCCGTACTGTTTCTATGGATTTCCGGATTGGCGGCATTCTCAAATTGCCGTAGCATGATTGCTCCGGTTATCGATCCCAATAATTCTTCGGCTTTTGCTATGGCTCCCGACATGCCTTTACTTCCTTCCGTAAGCACCAATTCTGCTCCCATAGCCCGTAGTAGCCGTTGCCGTTCAAGGCTCATTGTTTCGGGCATGGTAAGAATCGTTTTGTATCCTTTTACTCGGGCTATCCAAGCTATACCGACTCCTGTATTTCCGCTTGTCGGTTCGACGATCGTTGCCCCGGGCGATAGTATGCCCCGCACCTCGGCATCTTCTATCATCGATAATGCCGTGCGGTCTTTTACGCTACCGCCGGGATTGAAAGATTCCAGTTTGGCGGCGATTCGGGCGTAAGCTCCATATTTTTGAGAAATACCTGTCAATTCGAGTAGTGGCGTATTTCCTATAAGGTCGGTCAGTTGTTTAGCAATACGGCTCATGATTCGTGTTTTTTTGATATATACAAAAATAGAAAATTATATGTCATTCAGCCCGTTTTTATCTCAAAAACCGTATATGGAGAATTACTTTATTGGAAACGCTTTGCTCGGGTTCTCGTCGTACTCCTTTTGTCTGTCATTCCGAATGAATATGAGGAACCACCGGCAAGAGGTTTGTTTTTCCTTTGAGATTCTTCACTTCGTTCAGAATGACATACGTTGTGTGGGAAAGTACTTCCTCTTTCACGGTCGTTGGAATGACAGTGTTTTTGAGAACAGCAGCCCCTTGTCATTCCGAACTGAGGCGGGTAGGCCGAGTGTGAGGGATTTCCTGTTTTGCCCGAGTGTCATTCCGAACGCATGTGAGGAGTCTCTGATACGCCGTTTCTCATGGCGGGAGATTCTTCGGCGTTTTATACCTCAGAATGGTGTGCGCTCGGGAGGAGATTCTTCACTATACTTCGTTTCGTTCAGAATGACAGCTATGTTTTTCCGAACCGAAGTTGAAAGACGAGTGTGAGGAATCTCTGACTTTGAAAGAGGTTGAAATAAAAACTGGGATATGTCCCGCAGACATATCCCAGTTTATTTTATAATCTTGTTTAATGATTATTTTTTCTGTGCGGAGATTTCGATGTTTACTGTTTGTTCTGCGGGAGTATCTTTAAAGGCAGATGCTTCGATAGAAAGTTGGGCAGCACCGGCTTTGGTAATATTTCCTGTCAGAGTGTTGATAATAACATCCATTCCTATGATATTTTTCTCCAAATCCATATTGATACCGTTCAATGTCAACTTTTCACTGTCGGCTGTACTGGGGACTCCGTCAACTTGGAGAACAAGTTCTCCCAATATTAAGATCGAGTCGTTGATAGAGAGAGAGGTGGCGTTGGCTTGTTGATTGATGGTAAAAGAAACTGGGCTTGAAGTAATATCTGGGTTAACGGCTTGAAAGAAATTTTCTCCATTTACGAGAATTTCGATATTGCCATCGTATTCTCCCGTAGCGTTTATGGGTGTTGTAATGCCATTGTTATTGTTGTTGTCATCATCTTCGTCATCGCCGCAGGCAACAAATGCGAGAGGCATAGCCAAAAACATAAGCAAATAAAGCAAGTTCTTTTTCATAATTCTTTTTTTTGAGTTTTCTTTATAAATTTGAGGGCAAAGATAATATATTCATTTGAAATACGGAAAACTTTCGGAGTATTTTTGCGTTTTCTGCGAGAATAGACCATTTAAGGACAAAAAGATCTATTTCCGGAATAAACTGCGTACTTTTCTTATCATTCGCAAACTGGTGATAGCCCCTTCGAATAGGGCGACACCTACCGAGAACCGTTTCAGCACCGAAAACGGCGAATTTCCCAGTCTGTAAAACGGGGCGAGTGTGTCCCAATACGTTTGGGAGAGTTCGCTGTGTTGTCTGGCTATCTTTGCCCGCACATCGGCCTTTTGCCGGGCCAATGATTTCATCGTTATTTTCGTATCGTTCATAACTCGTTATTTTTATTTTGAGTAAGTTCGTTTTGATCTTCTTTGGGGGTGATAAAGATTTTATACAGGAAACGCAAAATGGGATTGATCACACAAGGACGACGTAAAAGCCAAAGAAGAACGAAGAGCAGGAAAAATGCGCCGGCGATGATGGAATAGGCGGCAATGATTCCCGTATAGGATTCGAGGTAATGAACAGCCGAGAGAGAAAGGTACAACAATGTGATGGAGATGAGGATAATCGAAATGATAAGCAGAACGAGTGCCGATACGATGCGTGTCAGTTTCTCGACTCCGTCGAGTTTTACCCATTCGTATTGGAGCGACAGGTATTGTCTGATTTCTGCGATGATTTGTCTCAGTGATGGAGTTGTATTGGTATTCATAAGTAGAATATGTTCAAGAAATTACATAAAGATTTTCCCGACAATCGATACTATACTGCCGGGAAAATCTTTTGAGCTTGGAAAAATCAATCTTCTCTTTCAACAGCTTTGTCGAGTTTCAGCTTGGCTGCGATTTTGTTGACAAGGTTTTCCATGTCCTCGCGGCTCAGTTTGATACCGTTTTCTCGGAGGACCTCATTGATTTTGCTACGCGTGTCTTCACCTTTTTCGGGAGCGAAGAGTATTCCTAAGGCTGCACCGATGGCTGCGCCGGTGAGGAATCCTGCTAATAAAGATGCACATTTCATAATACCGAAAATTTTATGGGTTTGTTACAAAGATAACAAAAAAATCGTGGCTTGTATCGTTCGGCCGGCGAAAAAATAAGCTTTTTTGTTTCTTTCATAATTCCATGCGTGAAAAAACGGTAATCCGAGAGCAAATAGAGAATATATTCCGTTCGTGCATATGAGGTTTATCCTTATCTTTGCATCTTATACAATACGTGGCAAGTATGTCAGAACAATTCATATCCATAAAAGGGGCCCGGGTCAATAATTTGAAAAATATCGATTTGGAGATACCCCGCAACAAACTTATCGTTATCACAGGTCTTTCCGGGTCGGGTAAGTCGTCGTTGGCATTCGATACTCTTTATGCCGAGGGACAACGCCGTTATGTCGAGAGCCTTTCGGCTTATGCCAGGCAATTTCTCGGACGAATGAGTAAACCCGAGTGCGATTACATCAAAGGGATTCCGCCGGCAATTGCTATCGAGCAGAAAGTGAATACCCGTAATCCGCGTTCCACGGTAGGAACATCGACCGAGATATACGATTATTTGCGTATGCTTTTTGCCCGTGTGGGGAAAACGTATTCTCCCGTGTCGGGGAAAGAAGTGAAAAAGCACCGGGTCGAAGATGTGGTGCAATGTATCTTGTCGTACCCCGACGGTACGCGCATGGCTCTTTTTACACCGTTGCGATTTCCCGAAGACCGCGAGCCGCATACCGTTCTCGATATATTCCTGAAAGGCGGATATAACCGTGCCGAGTACAACGGTGAAGTCGTGCGCATCGAGGATTTGTTGCAGAAGAACGATGCAGACTTGAAAGAGGCGCGGATTTTTCTATTGATAGACCGTTCGGTCGTTTCCCGCACGAACGATGCCGTGAGCCGTATGTCCGATTCGGTCGAGACCGCTTTTTACGAAGGACATGGTGAGTGCCTGTTGCGTTTTTATACCGACGACGGTATCGAGTCGCATACTTTTTCCAATCGTTTCGAGGCCGATGGTATGGTTTTTGAAGAACCGAACGATTTGATGTTCAATTTCAACAGTCCGGTCGGCGCTTGTCCCGTATGCGAGGGTTTCGGAAAGGTCATCGGTATCGATGAAGATTTGGTGATACCCAATAAATCCCTTTCGGTGTATGACGATGCCGTAGTCTGCTGGAAAGGCGAGAAAATGAGCGAATGGAAAAAAGCTCTGATAAGCGTAGCCGATTTGTCTCGTTTTCCCATACATCGTCCGTACTATCAACTTACCGAGGCGCAGAAGAAACTTTTGTGGAATGGCAATTCTCTGTTTAAGGGAATCAATGATTTCTTCCGCATGGTCGAAGAGAACCAATATAAGATACAGTACCGGGTCATGTTGGCCCGCTACCGGGGAAAGACGATTTGTCCCGAGTGTCATGGCGGGCGGTTGAAGCCGCAGGCGCAGTATGTGAAGGTCGGAGGAAAGTCCATTGCCGAACTTGTCGTGCTTTCTATCGACGAATTGCGGCGTTTTTTCAGCGATCTTACGCTTGACGAGTACGATGCCGCTGTGGCGAAACGTTTGCTTACCGAGATAAATAACCGTTTGAAATTTTTGTCCGATGTGGGGTTGGGGTATCTTACCCTCAATCGGTTGTCGTCGACGCTTTCGGGCGGAGAGAGCCAGCGTATCAATTTGGCGACATCGTTGGGTAGCAGTCTGGTCGGTTCGCTTTACATTCTCGACGAGCCGAGTATCGGGTTGCATTCGCGCGATACCGCTTTGCTTATTCAGGTTTTGCGCCGGCTTCAACAGTTGGGCAATACCGTGATTATCGTCGAGCACGACGAAGACATTATCCGCTCTGCCGATTATATCATCGACATCGGTCCTCAGGCCGGGCGTCTGGGGGGAGAAGTCGTCTATCAAGGAACGTCGGAAGGATTGGTGAATGCCGAGCGCAGTTATACTGCCAAATATCTTACCGGCAGAGAAAGTATTCCCGTTCCGGTGCAACGGCGGTCGTGGCACAATTACATCGAGATAGAAGGCGCCGTGCATAATAATCTGAAAAATATCGACGTGCGTTTTCCGCTTTACGTCATGACGGTAGTTACCGGAGTGAGCGGTTCGGGAAAATCGTCGCTCGTCAGAGATGTCTTTTATCGTTCTTTGGCGCGTTGCTATGACGATGAAGGGGTAATGCCGGGTACTTACGGACGTTTGTCGGGCGATGTATCGCTTATGAAACATATAGAGTTTGTCGACCAGAATCCTATCGGACATTCTTCCCGTTCCAATCCGGCGACTTATTTGAAGGCTTTCGATGAAATACGCAAACTCTTTGCCGAGCAGCAGGCTGCCAAGCAGATGGGATTTACGGCAGCCTACTTTTCTTTCAATGTCGAGGGCGGTCGTTGCGAGGAGTGTAAGGGCGATGGAACGATTACCGTAGAGATGCAGTTTATGGCCGATCTTGTTTTACCTTGCGAGTCGTGTCATGGGAAGCGTTTCAAACCCGATATACTCGAAGTGGAATACCGGGGTAAAAATATTGCCGATGTTCTCGATATGACGATCAATCAGGCCGTAGAGTTTTTCTCGGAAAGCAGCGGAACCGCCGAGAAGAAAATCGTACGGCGATTGAAACCCCTGCAAGATGTCGGTCTGGGGTATATCAAGATGGGGCAGACTTCGTCTACGCTTTCCGGGGGAGAAAATCAACGGGTGAAGTTGGCTTATTTTCTCAGTAATGAAAAACAGGAACCGACGATTTTCGTTTTCGACGAGCCGACGACCGGATTGCACATTCACGATATAAAGACACTTTTGGCGGCATTCGATGCATTGATAGCCAACGGTCATACGGTGGTGATCGTGGAGCATAATATGGAGGTAATCAAGTGCGCCGATTACATTATCGATATGGGTCCCGAAGGCGGAGAGGCCGGCGGTCATGTCGTGTGTTGCGGTACTCCCGAGGAAGTGGTGCGTTGCCCGCAATCTTATACCGGAAAATATTTACAAGAGAAGTTGTAGATTTTGGAATTAAGATAGGGGGCGCAACAGTTTTCTGTCGCGCCCCCTATCTTTGCAGATATAGTATTTACGCGTTTTGGTAAAGATACCGTTTGATACTGCGTTTCGGTGTTTTTTCAAATTCTTCGTAGTATATTTTTATTTTGGAAATTTGGCTGTAACCCGGGAGAATTTTATTCACCGTAATACGGTTTTCCTCCATTACCTCTTCGATTTTATTGGTTAAACCCTGTTTTTCGGCATTCTCGAAATCGGGATAAATCAGGGCGATGAGTTTTCCCTCTTGCTCGATGACGATAGATTCATTGACATAGGGCAGGTTGTTGATTCTTGCCTCTATCTCTTCCGGATAAATGTTTTGCCCTGATGGTCCCAAAATCATACTTTTGCTGCGCCCTTTGAGGTAGATGTAGTTGTCATCGTCGATGACGGCGAGATCGCCGGTATTGAGCCAACCATCTTTCAGCACGGCATCGGTTGCCTCTTGATTTTTATAGTATCCCAGCATCACACTGTCTCCCTTGACATGCAGCTCGCCGACGATACGGGCTCGGTCGGCCGAGTCGATGCGGGCTTCTGTTCGGTCTATTACCCGACCGCAAGAGCCGACCCGGGCTTTATCCCACGGTGCGTAGGAAATAAGCGGGGCACACTCGGTCATGCCGTACCCGACAGTATAGGGGAAATTTATTTTGTGGAGGAAGATTTCCACCTCGTGGTTGAGAGCCGCTCCGCCGATAATGATTTCGAACATGTTCCCGCCGAATGCCTCTTCGAGCTTGGCTTTGATCTGCTGTTGCAATTGCGTATTGATGAGGGGAATTCTCATCAGCACTTGCATAAGCGGTTTTTCCAGCATGGGAAATATTTTACTGCGAATGATTTTTTCGATGATGAGAGGTACGGTGATGATGAGGCGGGGCTTCACTTCGGCAAATGCGTCCATGATGATCTTCGGTGAAGGAACACGCGTAAGGAAGTGTATGTGGCAACCTTTGGCGAAACATGTGCACAGTTCTACCATCAATCCGTACATGTGGGCCATCGGGAGCATCGATACGATGGGGTCTCCCGGGTGTAGGAATTCAAAATTCTCATAGCAGTATTTCAGGTTGGTCCACAAGCTACGGTAAGGAAGCATGACCCCTTTGGAGAAACCTGTCGATCCCGATGTATAATTGATGAGAGCCAGCTCCTCGGGGCTATCTTTGTGATAAGAAACATCTTCCCGGCGGAACCGTTCGGGATATTTGTCTCCGAAATATTGGTTGAGATGTTCCCGGGCATCGGTCAGTTTTTTGCTTTTGCTATGCAGAACCGAGAAGTCGTTGATGAGGATAATACCCGATAGGTTAGACATTTTGTTCTTATCGAGGTTCTCATATACTACGTCGCCGACAAAAAGGAGCTTTGCTTCGGAATGATTGACGATGTGATGCACATTATCGGGCTTGAATTCGTGCAGGATAGGTACTACGACAGCCCCGTAAGTGAGAGTGGCGAAAAATGCGACGGCCCAGTGTGAGGAGTTACGGCCGCAGATGGCTATTTTATCTCCTTTTTTTATGCCGGCCGCATCCATCAGGATATGCATCTTTTCTATTTTGCGGGCGATGTCTTTATAACTGTAAGAAACTCCTTTGAAATCGCTCAGTGCGGTCAGCTCCCAGTTGTCTCGGATGGAGTTTTCGATATATGCGTTGAAACTTTTGTCCATTATGATTCGGATTTATCGGTGTTTTCAGATGAGTTGTAGTTGCTTGATATAATTGATGTATTCGTCGTTGCTTATGTCGAAAGCCCGGTCGATGTAATGAACATAGTCTTCGAAGTAATCGCTTGCTATATCGGCGACGATATCTTCGCCCGGCAATTCGTTTTGGGTCAGGATACGTTCTATTTTATGGCGGAACCAAGCAACGGTTTCACATTTTTTTTCCCACATGTCCGACTTTTCCTGTTCCCATTGATGACCATTGCGGATTATGAGATAGCAAGTGGCGTAAAATGTGTCGATAGAGGGAAATATACCGCTAAAAGATTGTAATATAGCGGGTTCTTTTTCTTTGAGGGCGACTTCTGTCGGTGTCATCTTAATTTCTGTTTCAAAAAAACTGCACAAATATAGGCTATTTTGTGCAATATAAAATACGGTATTCGATTTTTTTCTCCGAGTATTTATTTTCCAAGAGGATTCCAAAAAGCTGTTCTGCCTGGAAATAAATGATTTGTAAAAAAAATTTTGAATTCGATATGGATATATTGAACATAAAAGGGTCGTTTCTGTATAATGTGCGACAGCCCGATATGGTTCTTTTCATTAGCTTTATTTGCTTAAAAAAAAAGAATGCCATATCTTAGCGAGCAATTAGAATGAATCGTGTGAAAATGGCAGGAGAGGCACATCTCGTTATTATGGCAGGGGGAATCGGCAGTCGTTTTTGGCCGATGAGTACTCCCGAGGTTCCCAAACAATTTATCGATATTACCGGTTGCGGGCGATCGTTGATACAGCTTACGGCCGACCGTTTCATGTCGGTCGTTCGTCCCGAAAACATGTGGGTCGTAACCTCGAAACGGTATGAACGTTTGGTGCGGGAACAGCTCCCCGACATACCGGCATCGAATATCCTGCTCGAACCGTGTATGCGCAATACGGCGCCTTGTATCGCTTATGCCGGTTGGAAAATCAAGTCGAAAAACCCCGATGCGGCGATTGTCGTTACGCCGTCCGACCATATAGTAACGGATGTTCCCGAATTTCAGCGGGTTATTTCCGAGTCGTTGGATTTTATAAATCAAGATCGGGCTATACTCACACTGGGCATGCGACCTACCCGTCCCGAGACCGGCTACGGATATATCGCCGCACGGCAAAGCGGGGTGTCGGCCGGAGAAATCCTTCCCGTAGAATCGTTTCGGGAGAAACCTTCGCTCGATGTTGCGCGACAGTATTTGCAGGCGGGTAATTACTTTTGGAATTCGGGACTTTTTCTTTGGCATGTGCAGACCCTTGAAAAAGCTTTCCGCACCCATTGTCCCGCGATGGCCGATATATTCGACCGCCTTGCACCTTCGTTTTATACACCCGACGAGCAATCGGCCGTCGATGAGATGTTTCCGCTTTGCGAGAATATATCGGTCGATTATGCCGTCATGGAAAAGGCTTCGGATATGTATGTCTTTCCGGCCGATTTCGGCTGGTCCGATTTGGGAACATGGGGTTCCTTGCATACCTTGTTGCCGAGAGACGAGTCCGGCAATGCCTGCGTGGGAGATTCCGTGAAGATGATAGATTCACACCGTTGCATCGTGCATGTCCCGGCGGGAAAACGGGTCGTCGTGCAGGGGCTCGACGGTTATATCGTAGCCGAGAAAGACGGTACATTGCTGATATGCCGGCTGGAAGACGAACAACATATAAAAGAATACTCAAAGTGAAATCACGAACAGATAATTTATTGACATTAGAATGAAAAAGAAAAAAGTTTTCGTATCGGGTTGTTACGACATGCTGCATAGCGGGCATGTGGCTTTCTTCACAGAAGCGGCTTCGCATGGCGATTTGTATGTCGGTATAGGTTCCGATAAGACGATCTATGAGCTGAAAGCTCGTAAGACCATCAATACCGAAGCCGAACGCTTGTATATGGTCAAGGCGCTTCGGGTTGTAAAAGACGCGTGGGTGAATAGCGGCAGCGGATTGCTCGATTTTGAAAAAGAGTTACGGGAACTCAAACCCGATATCTTTTTTGTGAATTCCGATGGTGCGACCCCGCTGAAAGAACAGTTATGCAAGGAACTGGGTATAGAATATATGGTGAGCAAGCGTCTCCCTCACGCCAATCTGCCGGTGCGTTCCACGACCATGTTGCGCAAAGAGTGCCGCATACCTTACCGTATCGATTTGGCCGGCGGTTGGCTCGACCAGCCTTTCGTCAGCTCTTGTTGCGCCGGCCCCGTATTGACGATTTCTATCGAACCCGAATATGAGTTCAATGACCGGAGCGGAATGTCCACTTCCTCCCGTAAAAAGGCGGTTGAGCTGTGGCAGACCGATATACCCGAAGGCGATAGGGAGAAATTGGCAAAGACGCTTTTCTGTTTTGAGAATCCTCCCGGAACAAAATATGTCAGCGGCTCTCAGGATTCGTTGGGTATCGTCATGCCGGGTTTGAACAAGCTCGAATATAACGGCGATTATTGGCCCGAGAAGATAGAAAGCAATACCGATCCCGAATTGTTGAAATGGATCGAAGAGCGTATATGGCTTTATCCGCTTTATCCCCGGCGTTCGTCATACGATGTGCTGGCCGATACGCATGTAACACCCGAGAATGCCAAAGCGCTGAGCGATGCTGCCCGGGCTTGCTGGGATGCTGTTGTGGCACGCGATGCACGTGCTTTTGGAGAACAGATGCGAAAAGCATTTGAAGCACAGATAGCCATGTTCCCCAATATGATGTACGATGATATACAGGTGGAGATCGACCGTCATAAAGATTCGGTCTTGGGCTGGAAACTGAGCGGTGCCGGAGGGGGCGGATATTTGATATTCGTCAGTGAGCAACCGGTCGAAAAAGCCATTCAGATTCATATTCGCCGGTAAGACACATCCTGTTTTCATTCAAGAGGGGGAATCCCCTTTGTGAAGATAATAATACCCCTTTATGCTTTTTGAGCATAAAGGGGTATTTATTTGTGAATTGGGCTTATCGATCTGTAATGTTGTGCGTACTCCCGAGGACGAAGGGGAGAGGTGGAGCGGTGCAAAATGCTACCCATATCGAGATATGGCGACGGCAGTGAGGAATATAGGAAAAGTAAATTCCTAAAAAATGACCATAAATGTGGATTTTTTGACTAAGGGATAAAAAGTCCACATGATTTTGCCATAGAATCCACATTCGATTCTCCCCGGATTCTAACTTTGTGAATCGATATATAACCTTACCGCCATGAAATGCATTATGTCTTGTATTCATCGGATAACGTATTTTATCGGGTATATATCTCATCGGAGATGCGTAATGGAGTAAGGAGACTGGAATCGGGAATAAAAATAGAGTATATCTTAAAATGAAATTGCTATGAATCGAATCAAATTGAAATCGTTCTTGCGCACGGCAAACGTGGCTCTGTTGTTGAGCGCGGCCGTTGCCGGTACTGCTCAGGACAAATTGTTGGCTTTCCCCGGTGCCGAAGGCGGCGGGTGTTATGTAACAGGCGGTCGTGGAGGAAAAGTGTATCATGTTACGACGCTCGAAGACGATGCCCGAAATACGGGATCGCTTCGTTACGCTGTCGAGCAGAAAGGACCCCGTACCATTGTATTCGATGTGGCCGGAACTATCGAACTTAAAAGCGATCTTGTCATTGTCAATGGTGATGTAACGATTGCCGGACAGACGGCACCCGGAGATGGTATTTGTTTGAAAAATTATTGTTTCCACATTAAAACCGATAATGTGATTGTGCGCTACATTCGCAGCCGGTTGGGCGATGATTCCGGGGCTGAGACCGATGCGGCTTGGGCACGTAACCAAAAGGATATTATTGTCGACCACTGTTCGTTCTCTTGGAGCGTTGACGAGACGGCTTCGTTTTACGGAGTAGAGAATTTTACGATGCAGTGGTGTTACATTACCGAGAGCCTTGCCGCCTCTACGCATGTGAAAGGTGCTCACGGGTATGGTGGGCTTTGGGGTGGAAAAAACGCTTCTTACCATCATAATCTGTTAGCGCATCATTACAGCCGTACACCGAGACTTGTTGGCAATGATGAGTTTCCCGAAGAAATTCTTATCGATATGCGCAACAACGTCATTTATAACTGGGGCCCTGTATTGGGTTGTTACGGTGGCGGTGGCGGAAGTTATAATTTCGTCAACAACTACTATAAACCGGGACCTGCCACCGATCAAAAGGCTCAGATTGCCGGACGTATTACCCAAGCCGGGTTTAACACGGAATTTTATACGCACGGAGATTTTTATGTAAGTGGAAATCGTTTCGACTATTCCAGTCCATATCTGGGTTCGAAAGCTGTAAGTTATGCCAAGGCGACAGATGAGGATAACTATGAGGGACTTCATGTTGATGAAAATGAATTTGTAACGAAAGATGATTATATTTCCTCTCGTGAATTTCTCGTTAAACCAACTACAACCCACACTGCTGAGATTGCTTATGAAAAGGTACTTTATTATGGCGGTTGCTGCCTTCGACGTGATGCCATCGATGAGCGTGTGGTGAATGACGTACGTACCGGAGGTTACAGTTATGCAGTAGGAAATCAGGGTTCCAACGGTAGTACGGGCGGTCTGATCGATGCTCCCGAAGATGTCGGCGGATACGTGGAATATACGGCTACCGAGCTGGAATTGAGGAATAAGCTCGACAGCGACGGCGACGGTATTCCCGATAATTGGGAAGATATGTACGGCCTCGACCCCTCCGATCCCAATGATGCATTGGAGATCCATAAATCGGGTTACAGTTGGTTGGAGTATTATCTTAGTACGCTGGTCAATAGTATTACGAAACAATGCCAATCTTTGGAATCGGGTATTCCTGTAACGGAGCAAGAAAGTGCCGATGCCGATTGGCAGATTACTTCGGAATCCGTTTCCATAAAAGGGGCGTCGGCTCTTCGTGCCTACAACCTTTCCGGAGTATCTTGCGATTATGTCGTAGGCGACTATATGTGGCTCGGACGCCTCGATAGAGGGGGCTATGTGGTCGTTGCCGACATGGGAGACGGGCGCATATTGAGCAAACGCATTGTCAAAAATTGAGGGTATAAACATTTGATTTGTATATATTACTTTCCTTATTGATACACAAAAACACACTTAAAAATTAAATGTTATGAAAAAGATTATTTCTTTTGTCGTGGGGGCGTTGCTGTTATCGACGGCGGCATGGGCCGACTCGCATGAAGCGACGAACAAAGCTGAATTTACATCGGGACTTCAAACGATGGGTAGGACAATAGGCCAAGCAGATACCATATGGGTTATGGCAAATATTGAAGGAATCCGTTATTCGTTGGATTCGGCCAGTTGTTATGCAGGAAAACTTTATATTATCGGAAAAGAGATAGAAGAAACCGGCAATTATCCTAAATTATCAATTGAGTTAGGCATCGATACGTGTGAAGAGAATACGTTCAGTTTGATTTTTGAAAACTTGCAACTTACACGTCGCAGTACAGGAACTTCTCAGATCGTTTCTTGTCGTGTAAAGCCGGTTTATATGGATACGTTGGCTTTCCGTAATTGCGAATTTACCGATTTCGACCGTTGGCCGTTCCGTTCAGAGTGTCCCGGTGGAGGAATTATGTGGTTCGAAGTTAGCAATTGTTCTTTCCATGACGCATATGGATCAGCCGAGATGTTCCGTTTTTCAATGCCTGTTTCTCAGGCTTTTATGGTCAACAATACATTTTATAATTTGCCCAATATGAAGGCCATTTTTGCTCAAACCCGTGTGAGTGAGGGTTTGGCAGATATACCAGACTTATATTTGTGCTTTGAAAATAACAGTGTGTTTATGGCAAATGCTAAAAAAGATGCATTGATTCAAGCGGGTGTATGTGGTATAAGTTCAGAATTTCATATCAACAACAATCTTTTCCTTTATCCCGATTGGGTGAATGAAGAGAATCAGGCATTGCCGGAGGGTATTAAACCGGGAATTTTCAGTGGTTCTTACGGTTCTTTATATGCACATAACAATGTCATCGAGAATTACGCACCTTGGAGTACAGGCGAGCAACTTGATGAAGAAGGAGAAGGAGAGTGGTTGGATTGTGATACGACCGGAAATATGACGATGGCTGAGGCCGAATTGGAATGGTCGGATTTTGCTGCCCGGGAAAGCGGAGACTTCTCGGTATGGACGGGAGAAAAGATTTATGAAGCGGGAATAGTTTCTGTTTCAGGACTTGTAGAGGGTAAATTTATCGGAGCCGAGAGATGGTACACCGATGTTCAGAAAATAAAAGCGTCGTTCTCTTGTGAAGTCGAAGGTTCTCAATCGGCCAAAGTGAATATAGAACCCCTGAAAGACCAATATTTCATCGGTGATGAAATTACATTGACGGCCGATTGTAACGGACTCAATACATTCGACGGTTGGAGCGACGGCAATACCGATTTGGAACATAAAATCGTGTTGGAAGGCGATTTGACGATAACAGCCCGATTTACTGAAATCGATTATCTGGCGGCTTGGAATCTCGATCAACTGACAAAAAATAATGAAGCGCTTACATCACCGGTAGCTGCTAATTATACAAAGAGGACCGGCGATTATACACTTGCTTATGCCGGATTCGACGGATCGGATTCTTCTTTTGTAAGCACGCGTAACAATAAGTTTTCCAGCCGCGTTTTGGATCTCCGTAATTGTGTCGCTATCAGAGAAAGTTCCGACTTGCTCGATGTAACCAAAAATCCGGGCTATGTCTATATCAAATTCCCGACCAAAGGTTGTTCCGATATAAAATTCCATGCTGTTGTGGGTACCGACGGTTATTGTTCCGATAAAATAAACCTCGAATATTCTTTGGACGGATTGAGTTGGACTTCTCTTGCATCGGTTACGATCAAAGAAGCGGCCGATTCCGAGAATCCCGATTTGATGGGACAAGGATTGTGGTTCCCGCTCGAAGCCGAGCTTCCTGCTGCGCTCGAAGAAAAAGAGTCCGTATGGGTACGTGTGATTGCCGATGTGGAAGCCGGACGCACGATGACTCCTCCGCAGGCTACGGGCGATGCTGAAATCAATACATATTTCTTGTATGTTGCAGAGATGCGGGTGTCGGCAACGACCGACGGATCGGCGATCGAAGAAGTAAAAGCCGATGAACAAATATCGAAAGATGAACCGATTTATGATGTAATGGGTCGTCGGGTCTTCCATGTTGAACCCAACCGTATCTATATACAGAAAGGGAAGAAATTTATACAAAAATAATGATGTGAGTGATTTTTACGATTCATGACTCTTTGATGTAGAGTTTTATGGTGGGCGAGCCGGTTTTATCCGGCTCGCCTTTTTTCTTATTCCGAATCGAGGGTAACGGCCCGTTTGTCGTTCCGAACTGAGGCGGGTAGGCCAAGTGTGAAGCGTCTCCTGTTTTGCCCGAGTGTCATTCCGAACGCATGTGAGGAATCTCTGACTACGATAGTAAGAAGATTTTTCAAGGCAAAGCCTTTCAGTAAGACTGCGATGTCATCTCGAACGAAAGAGATTTCTCTCATACAAGATGCTCGTTTATTGAGAGATTCTTCGGTGTTTCATACCTCAGAATGACAATACCCTTTTGGGAAAAGACCGTCATAACGATAATGTCATTTTGAGCGTATGCAAGGAATCCCTTGTTTTTACGGGAGTGTCATTCCGAATGAATATGAGGAATCTCCTGCAAGAGGTTTGTTTTTCCTTTGGGATTCTTCACTTCGTTTACACTACATTCAGAATGACATGCGTTTTGCGAGAGATTCTTTCTCCCTACGATCGTCGGAATGACAGCACCTTTTGTAGAGCGTAGGTCATCGGTCCTATCTCTCTTATATTTTGCGATTTTATTGTTTCCCTTTCACTTTGGAGAGATATTCGCTGGGAGACTTTCCCGTATGCTTTTTAAAACATCGGCTGAAATACCGGGGATCGTTGAATCCCGAACAGTAGGCGATTTCGGCGACACTCATTTCGTTATTGCCCTGCATATATTGGAGCGCTCGTGTGATACGGTTCGCTATGATAAAGTCTATCGGGGTACAGTTGAATAACGTTTTCATTTTTTGTAGGAGTTGTTTGCGGCTCATACCCAGGTGTGAAGCCAAGTCTTCCACTTTGAGGTCGGTATCGCTGATATGAGCATCTAAGTAAGCGAGAAGTTTTCGGCTGAATGCATCGTTCTTGTCCGTTATTTCGGGACTGGAAAACGATGAGTCGGAGTCTGGCACAGGGATAACGTCGGGTGCGCTGACTTCTTGTTGCAATGCCCGTAACTTTTCCATCGCTTTTTGAGTCTGCTTTTTTACGTATCGGTCGATGAGTCTCCAACCTCCGGCGATTGACAGCAGAAGCAGTATGGCCATGCACCAGCGTATGCTTGTTTTTTCGTACCAGTAGGGTTGTATTTCAATTATAAGTTGTCGTTCATTGTCGAGCCATCGGCCGTCTCCATTGGTGGACCGCACGGCAAAAGTATATTTCCCGGCCGGGAGGTCGACATAAGGGGCGGTCTCGTTTTGTTCGGTAAGAAGCCATTCCTTATCTTTGCCGATCATGCGATAGGCGTACCATACCGGGGAGGTGCGATTGTAGTCGAGAACCGAGAACAGGACGGAAAATTCTCTTTCCTCGGGCCGCAAAGAGATCATAGTGTCGGTATCGACGATAATGGAATTTTGTGTTTTGAGGGTTCGTATTTCCGAGATATAAACAGGGGCGAAGTTTGAGCGTTTGGCGACTTTCCGGGGATCGAATTGTACCCAGCCCTCGCGACACCCTTTCATGATACAAGAATCGTTCAGCGCGAAAAACGGATTGATGGAAAAATGCCTTACCTCTTTGGGAGAAGAGGGCGGGTAATGGTTTATGATTTTTTCTATCGGGTCATAAGAGAATACCGAACGATTGGTAACTCCCCAAACCAAGCCTTTGTCGTCGCTATACAAAGCGGCGACCGAAGCGGGAAATTGGTGGGTATCGATTTTTCGGAAAGGAACTTTTTCTTGCAGGTAGTTTTTCCCGACGATTTCGCATAACTGGCCTCCGCAGGAAAGTATGACCTGACCGTTGCGGCTTTGCGTAACGGCTAATATATTGTTTTGCGGGAGAGAGGTCGTATCGGTCTTGTCGTGTGTTTGGTGGTAGAACCGGAGTTCGCTGTAATCATTGAATCGTGTGTTGCAACAGTATAAACCGTTCTCGGAGAAAATCAGCAGTATATCCTCTTTGAGTTCCAAAAAACCTTTGATGGATTCGGGAATTTTACCCTGAACTTTACTCAAACCGGTCGATGCGTTGGAAAAAATATATGAGCCTGTACTGTCCGGGCGGGCGATATTGAGTTTATTGTACTGTCCGCCGACCCATAACGTACCTTGCCGGTCGATGTGGATTTCGTATATGTTCTCGAAATCGGGATATTCCGGGTTTGTTGCATCGGTTTTGAATTTCTTGATTTTGAAACTGTTCCCGCCGTTTTGCGGTTGCAAGATGAGTAATCCGTTTTCTCTTGCAGTCATCAAGATATTTCCACGACGATCCTGTTTGATAGAATGGATAGGATAAGGAAAGGCTGTATTTCCCTTTACGATACGTCCGTCGGGGGAGAGATAGCCGAGCGGATTCATGGTCGCGTCGTGTATTTGTATGCGGTTGTCGGTCGATACGACCCATACGCGTTGTTTATCATCGCGGGAAAAAGTAACAACTTCGCTTTTTCTGTCGATATTATCGAACAGAGATGTTTGACGGGTGATGAGCCACAATCCGCTGCTTGTACCTATCCATAGGTTACTGTCGCGGTCGTATGTGTGCATATAGATACGGTTGACTTCGGGACACTCGACCGATGCCAGAATTTCCTGCCAGCGGTCGTTGGGTACGGCTTTGTTCCGTTTGTATTCCCGTACGTCTTTCAGTTGTTGCAAATCTTCGGGCAAGTTGCCGAACTTTTCACGTTTCCGGTCGAACATGACAATCGTGTTCCGCTGTTGGCATAAGATATGGTGGGAAGCGTGTTCTTGAATACGGTCTATGCGGTTCGATGATAACGGACAGTCGGGAATCGGGAAATATTGTTTGATGTCACTTCCGTCGTATCTGTAAAGTCCTTCATTGGTAGCCAGCCAAATCAGGCCCACGCTATCTTGCAGAATCGACTTGACGACATAATTGGGTGTCTCGATAACTTGGAGGCGCCAAAAACTTTTCTGTCCGTATCCGTTTATGACGAATAGAATCGATAGAACGATTGCGTTTGTCAGTTTTTTATATGATATTTCATTCGTTGACCGTTGTTTCATGGTATCTGTCTTGAAATTTCTATTTCCCGAAGAACGGAATGGCGAGTCGGGTTTGGGCTGTAATTGATAAGCTATGTGTTTTTCGGTGATTTATCCTTTCCTATATTTTTACGGCGAAGAATGGCTTACAGCATAATTTCTTTTGACAAATATAGTGAAAGTCGAGTGCAGGGGCAAATGGAAACGAAGTTTTTGAATTTGACTCTGCCGAACCACGTCCTATATTTTACAAATATAATCAAAAGTCTTTTATTTTCTTGTAGATGATATGGAATATATTTTCGGACGTTCCGGAGTGAAGCGTGAAGGAGAAAAGTGGATCGGTTTTTGAATAAATAAAGAAAGGAGGCTGTCGCCTCCTTTCTTTATTCGTATGGAAAACAGATTACGCCATTTGCAGTTTGTCGGCGATCGCTTTTGCCAGTTCGCGGCATTGCTGCATCGATTCGTCGTTTCCGCCTTGTTTCATTTCGACCGGACAGCCGGGCATATCCCAATGCATTTGCTCTCCGAATGCCGTCAGCTCTTTGACCGAACGACAAGCCCAACTGTATGAGCCGAAACAACCGAAGATACGTGATTTTATTTCCCGGTTGCGGAGAGCCGATACAAGGAGTTCTACGTCGGGGAAAAGCAGAGTGTTGTAGGTCGGGCTTCCGATAATCAAGGCTTTATACCGGAAAATATCGCGTAGGATATACGACTTGTCCGATACCGAAACATCGTGCAATACAATATTTTTTATGCCATTGGCTGCCAGCTCTTTGGCAATTTCTTCGGCCATTTGTGCCGTATGTCCGTACATGCTTCCGTAAGCGATGACGACACCCTCTTCTGCTTCGTACCGGCTCAATTTGTCATATATACCGATGACCTTTGCAATGTTTTCCTTCCATACCGGGCCATGGGTCGAGCATATCAGTTCGAGGGGGACTCCCGAAAGTTTCGATAAGGCTTTCTGCACGGGAGCACCGTATTTGCCTACGATGTTGGCGTAGTAGCGGACCATTTCGTCCCAATATATATCACAGTCGAGTTGCGTGTCTACGATGCCGCCTTCGAGAGCGCCGAAACAACCGAAAGCATCTCCCGAAAACAGAATCTTTTCTTGTGGGCAGTACGATACCATAGTTTCGGGCCAGTGTACCATAGGAATCAGGTAAAACACCAGCTCTTTCGAACCCAGACAGAGCGAGTCGCCTTCTTTTATGGTAATCGTATTGTCGGTAATGCCGTAAAACCCTTTTACCATATCGAGCGTTTTGGCATTGCCTACGATTTCTATTTGCGGATAAGCACGTTTTACGGCGGCAATAGATGCGGAATGGTCGGGTTCCATGTGGTTGATGACCAGATAATCGATCGTGCGGCCGTTCAGAATCTTTTGAATATTGTCGAGATAGGCTTCGGTACAACTTGCCTCTATCGTATCGATAAGCGCTACTTTTTCGTCGACGATCAAATAGGAGTTGTACGAGACGCCGTAGGGAAGCGGCCAAAGTGCTTCGAATTTGTGGGTCTTACGATCATTTGCTCCCACATAGTAGATGTGCGGTGCGATTTCAGCTAAAAGATTCATATATTTATTTTTTTAGTATTTAATTGGTGTTTAGTCGATAAAACGTCGGGTTATGTTATCGTAAGCATCGATGCGCCGGTCTCGTAAGAACGGCCACCAACGACGCACCTGTTCCGAGCGGGAAAGGTCTACTTCGATCGTGTGGACAGATTCCGAGTCGTTTGGCGCCTGCCACAGAATTTCACCTTGCGGGCCGGCGACGAAACTGCTTCCCCAAAATTGTATGCCTCGGGTCTGTCCCGAGGGATCGGGTTCGTGACCGACACGGTTGACCGATATGACCGGAAGCCCGTTGGCAACGGCATGGCCTCGTTGTGAAATGATCCATGCATCGCGTTGTCTCTCTTTTTCTTCGGTGGTATCGCTACTTTCCCAACCGATGGCGGTGGGGTAGATGAGCAGATCGGCCCCTCGCAATGCCATGAGACGTGCGGCCTCGGGATACCATTGATCCCAACATACCAGTACGCCCAGACGGCCTATCGAGGTCGTTATAGGCTCGAATCCCAAATCGCCCGGCGTAAAGTAGAACTTTTCGTAGTAGGCGGGGTCGTCGGGAATGTGCATTTTGCGGTATTTCCCGGCAATGGAGCCGTCCTTGTCAAAGACAACGGCCGTATTGTGATATAGTCCCGGTGCCCGGCGTTCGAAGAGCGATGTAACGAGAACGATGCCCGATTGACGGGCTATCTTGCTGTAAAAGTCGGTCGACGGTCCCGGGACGGTTTCGGCCCAGTCGAAACATTCGGTATTTTCGGTCTGGCAGAAATATAGGCTGTTGTGCAGTTCTTGGAGTACCACGAGTTGGGCGCCCTGCTCGGCGCAACGTTCTATGCCGGCTTTGAGTCGGAGCATGTTTTCCTCCCGGTTGGGAGTGTTGGACTGTTGTATCAGACCTACGGTGATTTTCTTTTCCATGATGCGTTGTCAGATATTTAATGCGCCTTTCGGGTATTGCATGGTAACACAATGCAACGACCCGTGTTGTTTGATAAGCGGTCGACAGTCGATACCTATGATTTCATATCCGGAAAAAGCTTGCTGCAAAATGCGTGCCGCTTCCCGGTCATTGTCAGGTTGATTGTATGTAGGGTACAAAATGGCATGATTCAGAACCAAAAAATTGGCATACGTCGCCGGTAACCGTTCGCCTTCGTGATAGATGGGGTCGGCCATAGGCAATGGTAGAAGGCGGAAAGGTTTTCCATCAAGCGTACGGAACGAACGGAGTTGCCGTTCCATTTCGGTGAGAGCTTCGTAGTGCATGTCGTCTTTATCGGCACAACGTACATATACGATTGTGTCGTCGGGACATAAGCGGGCCAGTGTATCGATATGGCTGTCGGTGTCGTCGCCCGACAGGAAACCGTAGTCGAGCCATAATACCTGTTCTACCGAGAAGTTCTCTTTCAGATAGCCTTCGATTTGCTTTTTATCCCATTCTCCGTTTCTGTTGGGTGAGAGCAGGCATTCCGATGTCGTAAGCAGTGTCCCTTTACCGTCCGATTCGATGGAACCGCCTTCGAGAACAAAGTTCAGTCGATTGATATATTCGCCGTTGAACAACCTGTGTTCATGGATACGGCTGGTAATCAGATTATCGAGATTGGCGGCGAATTTTAGTCCCCAGCCGTTGAATGCGAAATCGAGAATTCGGGTTTGGCCGGTTTCCTGTTGTATGAGGGTGATGCCGCTGTGGTCGCGCGCCCAAGTATCGTTGGTTTCACATTGAAGATACTTGATGTTTTTCCCGCAGACTTTTGCTTCGATACGGCTGCGGACAAGCTCTATATCGGGTGCGACGATCAGTAACGGTTCCCTTTGGGAAATTTCACGGGCTATATCGGTGAAACAAGATTCTACCTCATCGAGCATGTCATGCCAGTCGGTCTCGGCATGTGGCCATGTAAGTTGTATGCCCGATTGCGGATACCATTCGGCCGGAAGTATGTAATTGGTCTGTTTCACTTGTTTTCTTTGGGTTTACGGTCGAAGAACGGATTTTTCGATGAGGCACTGATGGGTATGGCGATACATTGGTGGCAATCTTTCAGCAGGCCCAGCCGTTCGACGGCCCAGCCGGCCGAAAACATAACCCGGCTGTCGACTCTCAAATCGGCTGCTTTGGCGCAAGCCGAACCGATGGCAATTCCCACGTCGATGGAGTTTATGGCGCAGGGAGTATCTTGCGGTTTTTCGGCGCAGGTCGCATAGCCGCAGTAGGCGCAATTAAGTCCTTGCGGAGCCTGGCGAGTTCCGATGACAATCATGGCGTCGGCGCTTTGTATGTTTTCGCTGTCCCGGATAAGGAACTTCATGCCGGTTTCTTCGGCGAGTCGGAGCAGCTCTTCCGATACGGCGTCGATATCCTCATCGCTTAGCGTGATGATTTCTATAATATCTACACCTTTGCCTTTGGGGGCTGTGCGGGCGGCCAGCATGATTTGTTTGGCCGCTTCGAGCATATACTCTTTACGGGTCTCTCTTTCGTTGATGATCATACCTTATCTATAAATAGCGATGCAAAGATAGCAATTATCGGGAATATCTCGGGAGGGGAGCGGTAGAATATGGTAAAGGATTATTTGTTTTGAATTTTTATACCTATTTTTGTAATAAGAATGTAATGAATTTGTTATCTTTCCCTCATATAATGCTCTTATCTTTGCACCAAAATTAAAGAACATGGATACAATTTTTTTAGGTTTCGTTGTCTTTTTGTTCCTCTTGGCCATTTTCGATTTGTGGGTCGGAGTGAGTAACGATGCCGTGAACTTTTTGAATTCTGCTATTGGAGCGAAAGCTGCCCGGTTCAGGACGATAATCATTATCGCCGCCATCGGCGTTTTTTGTGGGGCATCGATGAGCAACGGTATGATGGATATAGCCCGGCACGGTATTTTCCGTCCCGAGCAATTTTATTTTTATGAATTGATGTATGTTTTTCTGGCTGTGATGGTTACAGATATCGTATTGCTCGATATATTCAATTCTTTGGGAATGCCTACATCGACGACTGTGTCGATGGTCTTTGAACTTTTAGGAGCGTCGTTTGCGTTGGCTCTGGTCAAATTGGCTTCCGACACGACCGGACTTACATTTGCCGATCTGCTGAATACCGAGAAAGCCCTGTCGGTGATTCTGGGTATTTTCCTTTCTGTGGCTATTGCTTTTTTCTTCGGAACTTTGGTGCAATATATTTCCCGCATCATATTTACGTTCAACTATAAGAGCAAGATGCGATGGAAAGCCGGCTTGTTCGGAGGTATAGCAGTAACGGCGATTATCTATTTCATGCTTATAAAGGGGGTGAAAGATCTCTCTTTCATGACGGCAGAGAATAAAGCTTTTGTACATGATCATACCGCGCTTATACTGGGTGGCTGCTTGGTGTTCTTTACGGTTCTGATGCAGATATTGCACTGGTGTAAAGTGAATGTTTTCAAAGTGGTCGTTCTTGTCGGAACATTTTCTTTGGCAATGGCTTTTGCCGGAAACGATTTGGTCAATTTTATCGGTGTGCCGTTGGCCGGATATTCTTCCTATCAGGATTATATGGCAAACGGGGCAGGAGATCCGACGGGTTTTCTGATGGGATCGTTGAACGGCCCGGCCAAGACGCCTTTGTTTTTCCTGATCGCGGCAGGGGCGATAATGGTATTCTCTTTGGCGACCTCCAAAAAAGCGCATAACGTGGTGAAAACATCGGTCGACCTTTCTCGGCAGGATACGGGCGATGAGGTGTTCGGGTCTTCACGTGTGGCACGTAGCCTTGTCCGCTGGTTTACTTCGGTCAGTGCATGGGTGGTAGACGTAACCCCCGAGAAAATACGTCTGTGGATCAATAGCCGTTTCAATCAAGATGAAGTACAAATAGAGAACGGAGCGGCTTTCGATTTGGTTCGGGCATCCATCAATTTGGTTTTGGCGGGCTTGCTTATCGCTATGGGAACCTCTCTTAAATTGCCTCTTTCCACGACCTATGTAACATTTATGGTGGCTATGGGTACCTCTCTGGCCGACCGGGCATGGGGGCGTGAAAGTGCCGTGTTCCGTATTACCGGAGTCCTTTCGGTGATAGGCGGTTGGTTTATAACGGCCGGAGCTGCTTTCCTGATTGCTTTTGCCATAGCCCTTATCATGTATTTCGGTGGGGTATGGGCAGCCATTGCGATTGTCGTATTGGGAGTAGGCGTGTTGATTCGCAGTAATATCGTTTATCGTAAGAAGTCGAAGACAGAGAAAAAAGACATGATATTCTACGATATGTTGGCAACGAAAGACAAAGAACAGGTATGGACTTTATTGCATCGTCATATCGTTGAAAACCGTTGTATCTTCCTTTCCGATACGATACAGATATACGGTAATATAACCGATGGATTTATTCATGAAGATTTGAGAATGTTGCGTAAGGCAGATACCATGTTGCGGCAGGAAAAAAGTATTTTGAAAAATGTACGCCGTAAAGAGACGTTGGGAATGCACCGTGTAACAAAAGAAATAGCCATTGAGAAAAATACATGGTTCCATTTGGGGTGCAACAGCTGCGAACAGATCATGTATAGTTTGCGTCGTATCTGTGAACCGTGCCTCGAACATATCGATAATAATTTCACCCCGCTTCCTCAGAAGTTCATTGATGAATTCGTTCCCATGAAAAATGGTGTCATCTTGCTTTTTGAACAGGCTCTGACGATTTTGAGAAACGGACGTTTTGAAGAAACGATCGAGTTACGTGCCGATTGCGAACGAATGAAAGATATGTTTTCTCGCAAACGTAAGGCTTTGGTCGAAAGTATTCAGGACGAGGAACGGAGCGAATACATAAGTGTTCTGTATGTGTATCTCAATCTTTTGCAAGAATCGCAGGAAACCGTCTCCTTGTTGAGACATATGTTGAGGGCAGACCGTAAATTGAATCAGGCTTAGCTTCACCGGGAAATCGACGAATATGAGAAAAATTATCATTTGTACAGGCCTTTTGATAGGGCTTGCAGGGGTGGGTTACGCCCAGAAAAAGACAGATTATATTCCTAAAATACATGGTACGATAAGAGGGAAGTACGAGTATCAACACGAGGGAAAAGAGGGTCGGTTTGAGGTTCGCAATGCCCGATTCAGCCTTACGGGAAATGTTGCTCCCATCGTTTCCTATAAAGCGGAAATCGACCTTTCTGATGAAGGTGCAATAAAAATGCTCGACGCCTATGCTCGTGTAACACCGCTCCCGACATTCGACATTACAATTGGTCAGATGCGTGTCCCTTTTACCATTGATGCGCATCGTTCTCCTCACCAGCAGTATTTTGCCAACCGGTCGTTTATCGCCAAGCAAGTGGGGAATGTGCGGGATGTCGGGGCAACATTGGCCTATACATTACAGGTAGGAATTCCCATTCGGCTTGAAGCTGGTATTTTCAACGGGTCGGGGTTGACCGACCAAAAAGATTTTTGGACAAATCGCATCAATTATTCGGCCAAAGCGCATCTGCAATTACCCAAAGGTTTTAATCTGGTGGGCAGCGTACAGAAGATTTCGCCGGAAAATGTCGATATTCATATGTATGATGTAGGCGCATATTATCAGTCCGGGCGGTGGCATGTCGAGGCGGAATTTTTACGGAAACATTATGCGAATGGTGCATTTTCGAACGTCGATGCGTTTGATGGATTTGTTTGCTATGACCAGCCCCTGCCGAAGGTTTTTCAAAAAATATCGTTTCTCGGTCGCTTCGATTGTATGAGCGACCATAGTAACGGAAAAGCAGGAGATGGCGGATTGCTTGTAGTCGATGATGCGGCACGCAAGCGCATTACGATAGGAACGACTTTGAGTCTGGCAAAACCTTTCATTGCCGATTTGCGTATCAACTATGAAAATTATTTCTATAAAAAGGATGCCATAGTGGCCGTTTCGGAAAAAGATAAAATCGTTATCGAACTTATGGTACGCTTTTGAGATGTTTTGCATGGAAAAAGATGAAAATAGGCTGTTACAGAAACGCAACAGCCTATTTTTATCTTTTATACGCAATAATTTGACGCTGTATGAAGAATTTTTTATATATTTGGAGATAAAATTTCTCATTGTAGAACAAAATGCAGCAAAAAGTGTTTTATTAAGTGATCTCTATTAATCTTAACTTTTGCGTATGAATTATTTTGATATTGAAGAATTGCTGGTAGATATTATCAAGAAGTATCCCGAAGTAGAGTCGGCCGAAGCTCAATTTCTTTCATTGTTGGAGGCCGATGAGGAGTTGAAGGAAAATTTCACCGAATGGTGTGTGTCGAAAGGGTATAATGAGAGAAAGGCATTCTTGATTTTTTATCAAGATTATATTTCTCGCGAAGATACCATTTGGGACAGTATATTCCCGAATAAAGAAGAATATGACGGCTACAAGTAGGCTCTGCGATGCCATTTTATATGCTGAAAAGTTAAATGATGCAAACTTGCGGCATTTTTATGCTCAAAAACTATGTTATATAACATAAAACGCCTTATATTTGCACTGTGTTTTTCATGGTATTAGATTTAAGGTTAACAGAGATTGGTTGTCGTGAGACAATCAATTTTTTTTGTTTATAATCTATTGTTTCTGGTTGGTCTGTAATAATCCATTATGAGATTTTTTAGAAGAGAAAGCATTTGGGTATTGGTTATCCCGAAGGAACATGAGTAAGGTAAAGAATCTCTCTCTTATGTTGTAAAAACGGTATAGTAAGATATATTTTCATTATATTTGTATAGCCATTTGAGCAATTAGGGCTTTTCGAAATATAAGAGCTTGAAATAGAAAATCGATTTTAAAAAGCATTTAATATTATTGATATATGAAAAGAATATTCGTTACCGTATCTTTATTATTTGTCGTTACGACCATTTATGCATGTACCAGCCTTTTGGCCGGCCGTAAGGCGACAGTCGACGGTTCCACACTCATAACCTATGCGGCCGATTCGCATACCTTGTACGGCGCACTTTCGTTTACTCCGGCTGCCGATCACCCCAAAGGCAGTAAGATAGAAATAAGGGATTGCGATACGAATAAGCCGTTGGGAAAAATTCCGCAAGTCGAGCATACCTATAAAGTGGTAGGATTTATGAACGAACACCAGCTTTCGATCACCGAGTCGACATTTGGCGGACGTCCCGAATTGGTCGATACGACGGGAATCATCGATTACGGCAGTCTCATGCAGTTGGCCCTGCAACGGGCGAGAACAGCCCGGGAAGCCATAACCGTGATGACCGATTTGGTGAAGAAATACGGCTATTACAGCAGTGGTGAGAGTTTTTCGATTGCCGATCCCGAGGAAGTATGGATTCTTGAAATGATAGGGAAGGGCAGTGCATCGAAAGGTGCCGTGTGGGTGGCAGTGCGTATTCCCGACGATTGTATAGCTGCACATGCCAATCACTCCCGCATACATCGGTTTCCCCTCGATGATCCCGAAAATTGCCTCTATTCGCCTGATGTTATTTCATTTGCCCGCGAACAGAAATATTTCGACGGATTGAATCGTGATTTCAGTTTCTCGGCGGCCTATGCGCCTGCCGGTTTTGAAGAGTTGAGAGCTTGCGAAGCGCGTGTATGGAGTTTTTACAATCATTACGATAGTACGATGGTCTCATACTTGCCTTATATATACGGAGAATCGTCGACCCCGTTGCCATTGTATATAAAACCCGACCGCAAACTTTCGGTACAGGATATGAAAGATGCCATGAGGGATCATTTCGAGGGTACGCCGTTCGATATGACCCAAGATGCGGGCGCAGGGCCGTTCAAGGTGCCTTATCGTTTCCGTCCCATGACTTTTGAGGTCGATAGTCAGGAGTATATCAATGAGCGGGCCATCGCTACTCAGCAGACAGGGTTCTCGCTTGTCGCCCAGCAACGGGAGTGGTTGCCGGCAGCTCTCGGCGGAGTGTTGTGGTTTGGAGTAGACGATGCCAATACATCGGTTTATGTACCTATATATGTCGGGGCGCTTAGCGAAGTCCCTCTCTGTTTCAGAGAAGGCAACGGCTCTCTTTATAAAGTTTCGTGGACATCGGCTTTCTGGGTCTATAATTGGGTGGCAAACATGGCTTATGCCCGATATAATCAGATGATCGAAGATATACGTCCGTTGCAGCGGCAAATAGAGACTGCCTTCAATGAGCAACAGCCCAAACTCGAACAGAGTGTTTTGGAAATATTTTACGACCAACCCGAGAAAGCCCTTGCCGTTCTCGATAAGTACAGCCGCGAAGCGGCCGATTCGTCGACCGTACGCTGGCGGGAGTTGGGAGAATACCTGTTGGTGAAATATCTCGATGGAAATCGTAAACGGGAAAAAGATGGGCAATTCATGTATAATGCATACGGTATACCCGAATATCCCGAGTTCCCCGGATATTCCGAAGAATTCTATCGTACCATCGTCGAAGATGCCGGCAATCGTCTCAAAGTTTCTTTTTGACGGTTGTGAAATTTCGCACGAATAATTGTGAATTTAGAAATATTATTCCTATATTTGTCATATAGCCATTGATATGAATTAAATCGAATTATAACATGGAAAACGAAGTTCTACTCAAAGAAGTAACCGCAAAAGCCCAAGTTTGGTTGGGTGAAGGTTATGATGCAGAGACACGAGCCGAAGTGCGGCGTATGCTCGATAGCGAAGATAAAACCGACCTTATAGAGGCTTTCTATAAAGATTTGGAATTCGGTACCGGAGGATTACGCGGTATCATGGGTGTCGGTTCCAACCGCATGAATATCTATACCGTTGGGGCTGCGACGCAAGGATTGGCCAATTATCTGAAAAAAGAATTTGCTTCACTGCCGCAGATAAAAGTGGTTATCGGGCATGACTGCCGGAACAACAGCCGTAAATTTGCCGAAATATCGGCCGATATTTTTTCGGCAAACGGCATAAAGGTGTACCTTTTCGAGTCTTTGCGACCTACACCCGAGATGTCGTACACCATTCGGGAACTGGGTTGTCAGAGCGGCATCATTCTTACCGCTTCGCATAATCCCAAAGAATATAACGGATATAAAGCATATTGGGACGATGGTGCGCAGATGATTTCCCCGCACGATAAAAATACTATTTCCGAGGTTAATAAAATACGTTCGGTTTCCGATATCAATTTCAAAGGAAATCCGGCTTTGGTCGAGATTATCGGAAAAGAAATCGACGAAAAATATATTGCTCGTGTCAAAGCCTTATCGCTCAATCCCGAGGCTATCGCCCGTCAGCACGATTTGAAAATCGTTTATACCCCGATACACGGTACGGGGGTAAGACTTATCCCCGAAGCTTTGGCTGCTTACGGATTTACCAATGTGATACATGTGCCCGAGCAAGATGTCATCAGCGGAGATTTCCCCACGGTAAAATCACCCAATCCCGAGGAACCGGCGGCTCTCGATTTGGCTATACGTAAAGCCAAAGAGGTCGATGCCGATATTGTATTGGCATCAGATCCCGACGCCGACCGCATGGGTATCGCCATAAAGAACGACAAGGGCGAGTGGATTCTTGTGAACGGAAACCAGAATGCTCTGCTCTTTACGCATTACCTTATTTCGCAGTATAAGGCGACCGGCCGCATTCGCGAAGGAGCATATATGGTAAAGACGATCGTAACCACCGAATTGATGAAAAAAATCGCCGATCGTAACGGAATAGAGTGCTTCGATGTGTACACCGGATTTAAATGGATTGCTGCCATAATGCGGGAGTTCGAGGGTAAACGCCAATATATCGGCGGAGGAGAAGAAAGTTACGGTTTCTTGGTAGAAGATTTCGTTCGAGATAAAGACGCTGTGTCGGCTTGTGCCATGATGGCCGAGATAGCTGCATGGGCGAAAGATAACGGTAAGACGGTGTATGAGCTGTTGCAGGATATATATGTCGAATACGGATTTTCTAAGGAAAAAGGTATTTCGGTCGTGCGTAAAGGAAAGTCGGGTGCAGAAGAAATCGAAGCCATGATGAAGAATTTCCGCGAACACCCCATTACCGAAATCGCTGGGTCGAAAGTTGTTTTGGCCAAAGATTACGCCACACTTGTTGCACATGATTTTGTGGAAGGAGAGAAATATACGCTCGATATGCCGACCACCTCGAATGTGCTGCAATATTTTACCGAAGACGGTACGAAAGTTTCGATACGTCCGTCGGGAACCGAGCCCAAAATCAAGTTCTATATCGAAGTCAGCGGAGAGCTCAAATCGCGTGTCGATTATGATAATGCCGTGACAGCAGCCGAAGAAAAAATCAAAGCCGTTGCCGCTTCGCTTGGAGTATAATACCTAATATACGAACTGATATATTGAAAAGCAGAGACGCCGTATCTCGATACGGCGTCTCTGCTTTTGCGTACATAATTTAATGATTTTGTCTTCATTGTCTTCCGAATGAGGCTGGTATCGTTTTGTGAGAAATATGAGAGGAATTATTTTTCAAGTTGGAAATTTTTCAAATCAATGCCATTCTGTCATAACTAATGTGTGAGATCTCGTGAGAGAATTCTTTGGGTTACGAGATTCTTCCCCGCTCCGGCCATCAGAATGACAATGTTGCCATTTTGAGAGAGGGTATAATCCCATCTAACGAGAGAGACGAGTATCTGGTCGAGGTGTTTCACGTGCATTCGCATGATAGTTCCATTTGTCATTCCGAATCAACATCGAACCTCTGCTATATAGAGAGGTATGAAAGAGAAAAACGGAAGTTAATCAAAGCTATCGCCGAGTGGAGGGGGATTCTAAGCTGTTGATTGTTGTTGGTGTTTCGATAAAAAAACGGAGGAACACACTCCTCCGGTCGAACTTAACTTAAATAAAATGCTATGGTCATACTAAAACTCATAACCGATACTGAGACTGAAATTACGACTTTGTGGGTTATTATATGCATAAGTTTCGACTCCCCAGTCATATTGTATGCCTAAATAATATTGATAGTACTGTATCCCACCCCCTACACTCCAACCTGTTTCAAAACTAAAACCTCGAGAAGTATCGCTATCACGTAGTCCCGAACCTAGTGAGAAGAATGGGCCGGTGAATACAGAAAACGATATACTGTCCCAATTATATCGGTAGGCTATATGTATAGGTAATTGACAATAGTGGAATGGAAGCGTTGTATCGTATTGGTCTTTTGTCCCTTTTAAAGAATAGAAAATACCTGTTTGTATACTTACACCATTGAGGATTTTAAGATTTAAAGGTATGTCGGTGATAATTCCGATGTGAAAACCTGCTTTGCTTTTATTGTAAGGGTAATAGTTACTTTTAGATTTTAGAGAGGAGATATTTAATCCCGTTCTCACACTCCAAATGGGTCGTGTAGTTAGTTTGCGGAAACTTCTTTTTTTATCACTTTTTTCGTAAAGATACTCTGCTTTCGATAGTGTATCTATCGATGCGATATCAGATTTCATGAATAGAAAGTTGTTCTTATCGGTCTGTATATTTATTGTTTGTAAATCCGATACGATATATCCTTTTATGGAATATCCGTTTTTGAGGTGTATTTCTCCATGAAATTGTGCGGCAATATTTAGAGAATATAATAAAATAGATAATATAATGAGACTTTGTTTCATTATACGATGATTATTTAGTAAATTCTATGATTGTTCCATGTGCTGTTACTGTACATTTTACATAGAAGGGAGTAATCATTTTTATACTTTGTTCCACAGAAATATTTGTGATCGCTTTGGAGCCGGTCATCAAATCAGGATTATTACGCCTAGCTTCTCGCATCATTTTATCGATTGCGTTATCTTTCAGAGCTTTCGGTCGTATGCCACCAAATCCTAATATGTATGTCTGTGATACTTCTCCCGATACGGTTCCTATGTATTTGAAATTAGCTTCACTTAAAACAACACTTGTTTGGTTTTGATTCTGGTTACTTGTCAGATTTCCGTAAAGGCCGCAACTTGTTAGTCCTAATAATAGAGTAAACGAGATGTATTTGGTTATATATTTCATATTAGATAAATTTATTTTATGCAAAGATATAATTAATATAAAGCGAGTAAAAATAAATATGGATTCTTTTTTGTATAATTAACAATTTGGACAACAAAAAAGTCACCCGTTAATATTAGCGGGTGACTATAAACTAATATAGAATTGTCGAAGATTCTCCTACTCAATGGCAGCTTGCGCCGCAGCTACGCGGGCAATAGGTACACGGTATGGACTGCAACTTACGTAGTTCATGCCGAGGGAAGCGCAGAATTTTACCGATGACGGTTCACCGCCGTGTTCACCGCAGATACCGATTTTCAGTCCCGGTTTGGTGGAACGGCCTTTTTCTACGCCCATACGTACGAGCTGCCCCACGCCTTTTTGGTCGAGTACTTCGAACGGGTCGGTTTTGAGAATGCCTTTTTCCTTATATATTTTGAGGAATTTCCCGGCATCGTCGCGCGAGTAACCGAATGTCATTTGTGTAAGGTCGTTAGTACCGAAAGAGAAGAAGTCTGCCACTTCGGCGATTTGGTCGGCCGTTACGGCGGCACGAGGAACTTCTATCATGGTACCTACCTTGTAAGCGATACTGTCTCCTCGTTCGGCAAATACTTGGGCGGCCGTACGATGGATTACTTCGGCCTGTAATTTCAATTCTTCGACTACTCCCACGAGAGGAACCATGATTTCGGGGAATACTTTTATGCCGTGCGATTTTACGTTGAGGGCGGCCTCGATGATAGCCCGAGCCTGCATTTCGGTAATCTCGGGATAGGTGCACCCCAGACGGCAACCCCGGTGTCCCAGCATGGGATTGAATTCGGCCAGCGAGTCGCAAGCGAGTTTTACCTCTTCTATGGTGAGTCCCATCTCTTCGGCCAGTTCTTTCTGAGTGGCTAATTGGTGGGGTACGAATTCATGCAATGGGGGATCGAGCAGACGTATCGTTACGCCGAAACCGTCCATTGCTTCGAAAATTCCCTCAAAGTCGCTGCGTTGCATTGGCAGGAGTTTGTCGAGAGCGTGGCGGCGGCCGTCTTCATCTTTGGCTAGAATCATTTCACGCATGGCTTTGATGCGTGTACCTTCGAAGAACATGTGTTCGGTACGGCACAAGCCGATGCCTTTGGCTCCGAATTTACGGGCAACAGAGGCATCTTTGGGAGCATCGGCATTGGTACGTACATCGACTTTGGTATATTTTTCGGCCAAATTCATAATGGCGGCGAAGTCTCCGCTCATGTCTGCTTCTACGGTCGGGACTTGTCCGTCATATACTTCACCGGTTGAACCGTTCAATGAAATCCAATCACCTTCTTTATAAGTTTTACCCGACATTTCGAGTGTGCGGGCTTTGTAATCGACTTTTATTTCACCGGCACCTGATACGCAGCATTTACCCATTCCGCGTGCTACGACGGCAGCGTGCGAAGTCATACCGCCGCGTGCGGTGAGAATACCTTGTGCCACGCTCATTCCTCGTAAATCTTCGGGCGAAGTTTCGATGCGTACCATGACCACTTTTTTGCGTTTTTCGGCCCACGCTTCTGCATCGTCGGCAAAAAATACGATTTGTCCGGCTGCCGCTCCCGGTGAGGCAGGGAGGCCTTTGGCCATGACTTGGGCACGTTTTACAGCATCTTTATCGAAAACGGGGTGTAACAGTTCATCGAGTTTTTGCGGCTCCATGCGTTTGAGAGCTGTTTTCTCGTCGATAATTCCGGCACGTAACATATCCATTGCTATTTTTACCATAGCGGCACCGGTACGTTTCCCGTTACGTGTTTGCAAAAGCCATAATTTACCGTCTTGTATCGTAAATTCAAGGTCTTGCATATCCTTGAAATAATCTTCGAGCTTTTGTTGGGTGGCGATGAGATCTTTGGCACACTCGGGCATGGCCTCTTCGAGCGAGGGGTATTGCGAGGCGCGTACATCTTCGCCGATGCCTTGCAACTTGGCCCAACGGCGTGAACCTTCAAGGGTTATCTGTTGGGGGGTACGCACTCCGGCCACCACGTCTTCACCTTGCGCATTGATGAGATATTCGCCGTTGAAAATGTCTTCTCCCGTTGCAGCGTCGCGGGTAAATGCTACACCGGTTGCCGAGGTGTTACCCATGTTGCCGAATACCATAGCTTGCACGTTTACCGCCGTACCCCATTCTTCGGGAATCTGGTTCATGCGACGGTACAGTATGGCGCGTTCGTTCATCCAGCTGTCGAACACGGCACATATCGCACCCCACAGTTGTTCCCAGGGAGAAGAGGGGAAGTCTTTTCCTGTGCGAGTTTTTACGGCCGCTTTGAAACGTACGACCAATTCTTTCAGGTCATCGACAGAGAGTTCTGTATCATTTTTGATATTCTTGGCACTTTTTACCTCCTCCATGACTTCTTCGAAGGGGTCGATATCGTCTTTATTTTGAGGTTTCATGCCTAAAACGACATCTCCGTACATCTGTACGAAACGCCGGTAGGAATCCCATGCAAAACGGGGATTGCCCGATTTCCGGGCGATTCCCTCTACGGCATCGTCGTTCATACCCAAATTGAGAACGGTGTCCATCATACCCGGCATTGAGACGCGTGCTCCCGAGCGAACGGAGACTAACAGCGGATTTTCGGCGTCGCCGAATTTCGTGCCCATAAGTTTTTCTACGTGTGCGATTGCTTTTTCCACATCATCTTTCAGCATTTTTACGACGGCTTCTTTGCCGTTTTTATTATATGCAGTGCAAATTTCGGTAGTGATGGTAAATCCGGGAGGGACAGGAACACCGATATGGTTCATTTCTGCGAGGTTGGCACCTTTCCCGCCCAAAAGGTTTTTCATGTCGGCACGACCTTCTGCCTGGCCGTTACCGAAAGTATAGACTTGTTTCATATAAAAATAAGGTTAGTATAAAATTTTCTTTTCAGTATAAAATACAAAATGACTGATAAAATGTTTTTCATTTGGTGTGGACAAAAATATAAGGAATATCGATATATGCAAAAGATTGTATATCATATTTAATACCCGTGTCATTTTTTTTCGATAGAATAGGGGAATTAAAAGAATTATCATTACCTTTGAACGAATTTGTTTTTATTCAAAATCTGTTTGTTTTGGCTCGAAAAAAGAAAGAACTCCCTGTTTTCGAACAGGTCGAGATAACCGATATTGCAGCCGAGGGGAAAGCTGTGGCCCGGGTAAATGATTTGGTGGTTTTTATACCTTATGGTGCACCGGGCGATATTGTCGATTTGCAAATATACCGTAAGAAACATAAGTATGCCGAGGGGCGGGTGATAAAGACTCATGTCAGTTCTCCGATTCGGGTTGTTCCGTTTTGCGAACATTTCGGCGTGTGCGGAGGGTGCAAATGGCAACATATTCCTTATGAATACCAACTCAAATATAAGCAGAAACAGGTATTCGATAATCTGACCCGTATCGGAAAAATTCCTTTGCCTGAGTTCGATCCGATCAAAGGGTCGGTACATACCGAGTTTTATCGGAACAAGTTGGAGTTTACTTTTTCGAATAAATCATGGCTTACTACCGAACAACTGGCATCGGCCGATGAATATACCGATAGAAATGCATTAGGATTTCATATTCCCGGTATGTTCGATAAAGTTCTTGATATAAAAAAATGTTGGTTACAAGACGATATATCCAATCGCATACGATTGGCCGTCAAGCGATTTGCTCTCGACAACAACTATCCGTTTTTTGATTTGCGCGAGCAGACGGGACTCATGCGCAATATCATCGTTCGTACGGCTTCGACAGGAGAAATTATGCTTATCGTCGTTTTTTTCGAAGACGATACCGAACGGATACAGGCCATGATGGACTTTATTGCCGGAGAATTTCCGCAGATCACTTCGCTGTTGTATATTGTCAATACCAAGGCCAACGATACGATTACCGATCAAGAGGTACATGTCTTCCGGGGACGTGATTATATTTTCGAAGAGATGGACGGATTGCGTTTCAAGATAGGGCCGAAATCGTTCTATCAGACCAATTCGGTCCAAGCCTATGAGTTGTATAAAGTGGCGGCCGACTTTGCAGCTCTTACCGGCGACGAGTTGGTTTATGACCTTTATACGGGAACCGGGACGATTGCCAATTTCGTAGCCCGTCGTGTACGTAAAGTTATCGGTATCGAGTATGTGCCCGAGGCGATAGAAGATGCAAAGGCCAATGCCGCATTCAATGGGTTGGATAATACCCTTTTCTATGCCGGAGATATGAAAGATTTGCTGACTCCTGCCTTCATCGAAGGGCACGGTCGGCCCGATGTAATCATTACCGATCCTCCTCGTGCCGGCATGCACGATGATGTCATCAAGACCTTGCTTTTTGCTGCACCCCGACGTATTGTGTATGTGAGTTGCAATCCGGCTACCCAAGCGAGAGATTTGTCTCTGCTCGATATCGATTATCGGGTGGCCCGCGTGCAGCCGGTAGATATGTTTCCGCATACGCATCATGTCGAGAACGTTGTGTTGTTGGAGAAGAAATAAAAGTAAAAAAGAGAGGCTTCGGAAGACCTCTCTTTTTCTGTGTTTGAAAATCAAAAAACAATATAGAAATGACCGAATTAATCAGAAAAAAACTCAATGACAGTCCCATAGCCCGATGGACGGCTATGTTTATCGTATCGTTTACCATGATGTGCGGCTATTTTATCACCGATGTTATGGCGTCGCTCGAAGTTATGTGTACAACACCCGTTGCCGATGGCGGTTTGGGTTGGAGCAGTTCGGAATACGGCTTCTTCTCGGGCGCTTACGGTTATATCAATGTTTTCTTGCTGATGCTTTTCTTCGGTGGCATTATTCTCGATAAGTGCGGGATTCGTTTTACGGGAGTCATGAGTTCGTCTCTTATGTTGGGAGGAGCTTTGCTCAAATGGTATGCTTTGGCAACCGATTTCGGCGATGCTACGTTTATGGGGTATCACCTTCAAGTCGTTCTGGCCAGTTTAGGGTTTGCCGTTTTCGGTATGGGTGCCGAAATTACGGGAATTACGGTTTCAAAGGTCATCATCAAATGGTTTACCGGCCATGAAGTTGCATTGGCTATGGGGTTGCAGGTAGCGATGGCCCGTATCGGTACGGCTGTGGCGTTGGCGTGTAGCCTGCCTATGGCGAGAGCGATGCATAGTGTTTCTTATCCGGTACTTTTCGGTGCGCTTTGCCTTTGTGTAGGTTTGGTGGCATACTTGGTATATTGTGTCATGGATAAGAAACTCGACCGGTCTGTCGAAGCGGTCAGTGAGGAAAAGGAAGAAGGCTTCCAATTGAAAGACCTGAAACTGATTTTTACCAATAAAGGCTTTTGGCTAATTACCTTGTTGTGCCTAATGTTCTATGCCGGAGTGTTCCCGTTCCTGAAATTTGCTACGAAGCTGATGATTGCCAAGTATCATGTAGAACCCGAAATGGCAGGGCTTATTCCTGCCATGTTGCCGTTTGGTACGATTTTATTGACTCCGGTTTTCGGTACTCTTTATGACCGTATAGGTAAAGGAGCTACGCTTATGCTTATCGGATCGGTCATGCTGACAATCGTTCATCTTTTATTTGCGTTGCCTATTTTGCCTACATGGTGGTTTGCTATCGTGATAATGATTGTTTTGGGCATTGCGTTTTCTTTGGTACCTTCGGCTTTGTGGCCCAGTGTACCTAAGATTATTCCTATGAAACAGCTCGGATCGGCTTATGCGACGATATTCTATATTCAGAATATCGGTCTCTCTATGGTACCGGTACTTATCGGCTGGGTGATAGAGACCTATTCGACACATGTCGATGGAGCAGGTGTTGTAACGTATGATTATACGATACCCATGCTTATTTTTGCTACCTTTGGGATTGTGGCCATATTCATTTCCCTTTGGCTGAAAAGAGAAGATGCTCGTTCGCATTATGGCCTTGAAGATCCGAACATGAAAAAATAACTGTTTTTTCATAGACGAAATTGTTTAAGATTGAGGGTGTAAAAATGGGATTATTTGTTTAATTGTTATTAATCTGTAATTGGATATGAAATTTTACCTTCTGCCCATGCTTGTCGGATTGCTCTTTATCATCGGTCCCGATATTTGGATTTATCTGAAAGTTCGTAACCGAATCGGTAATAAGTATTTGCGATTGATTTATTGGCTGCCTGCAGTTTTCTTTGTTTTATTTTTTGCCGGTATGCGGTTTTTCTCGAACGATGTTCCCGATTATAAGTTCATGGCTCGGATTACGTGGATTCTATGGCTTTTCGCTCTTATATATATACCTAAGGCCATATATACGGTTTTCGATGTGGCCGGTCGTACCATGATAGGATTCTGTAAGACAGCTGGTTTATGGCTCTCTCGTATCGGTGCGGGTATCGCTGTTATCTTGGCTGTTTTGTTTGTATATGCGGCCTTTATAGGTCGCACTCGGGTGCATGTAAAAGAAGTGGATTTGGCGTATCGGGATCTGCCTGAGCAACTCGACGGTTTTAAAATCGTACAATTTTCTGATTTGCATATCGGGAATTGGGGCGATTATACTCGGGCCATGCGCAAAGCGGTGGAGTTGATCGATGATTGCCGGGCCGATATGGTGGTTTTTACCGGAGACTTTGTTAATAATTTCTCGTCGGAGATTACACCTGAGATTGTAGATATATTTGCCTCTATGGATATGCCCCGTTATGGGAAATATGCCATTTTAGGGAATCATGATTATGGTGATTATTCCCGATGGAGGACACCCGAAGAAAAAAATATAAATCTGAATCGTACGAAAAGCGGTATCGAAGAGTGTGGATTTGATTTATTGCTGAACGATTCGCGCACGATTGCGGTTGGAGATACTTCTTTCTTGTTGGTGGGAGTGGAGAATACCGGTAAACCGCCTTTCCGTCAGTACGGAAATCTGCCGTTGGCTATATCCGGAGTCGATTCGACATTGTTTACCGTACTGCTTTCTCACGATGCTTCGCATTGGAGGCAAGAAGTTTTGGAGCATCGGTTTATCGACTTGACATTGTCGGGGCATACTCATGCAGCACAATGCGGCATTTCTTGGGGAAAATTGCATTGGTCTCCTTCATCATGGATATACGATGAGTGGGAAGGCCTTTATCGAGAAAAGGAGCAATTACTTTATGTTAATCGCGGACTGGGTTATGTCGGGGTTCCCATGCGCATAGGTATGGAGCCCGAGATTACTTGCTTTACCTTGAAGCGTTCCCGATAGGTAAATCGTTTTTGACTCCAACAACTACGGCCAAATCTTAAAAATAGATTTGACCGTAGTTGTTGGAGTGGGGAGAAGATTATTCCGAATCTTTCGGCGTATTTTCTTGCTGGGAGAGGATTTTGTTTCTCTCTCTCATTTCTTTGCGGTATCTTTCCCTGCGTTTCAGTACAAATCGCAGCAGTATGATGACGAGAATGTTGGCTGCAAGCATACCGATAAATTCCCAACGGTTTCCGTCGAACTGATTCCAGCCCCATACGGCCATGACAATGGTGTATATAAGTAATAATAGAGGGATAAGATCGTATTTCTTTATTTTCATGATGATGTTATTTCTGGATAAAACGTTTGTCGCTTCCTTTCTGTTGGGGAGTCTAGAATATTTTCCGATATTCGGCGGGAAGGGGGTCTCCTTTGAGGGCTTTGTAGATATGGAGGCAGGCCCATGCATCGGTTGCCGCATAGAGCTGTTGGGCGTTTGTCAACTCCGGGGCTTCCCAATTGGATAGTTGTTGTGTTTTTGAAATTTTTCTCCCGAAAAGAAGTGCATAGATTTTTTGTAAGCTCATTTCTTCGATACCGAATGCCGTCGCATATTGTTGCAGTTCGATGTAGTGATGCGGGGTTATCGGAGACAGGCGACGCAATCCTGTGAAGTCGTCTTTCAATGACAATCCGATTTTCAGAATGCTGGTCGATTCGAGAATCTGTTTTATGGCGTGGATATTGTTTATTCGGCATATTCTGAACAGATAGCATGTGTCCCATGTCGATATTTGCACGAGGGCGACGTTGTGCATGATACCTTTTCTGAAAGAGGGGCGTGTCTCGGTATCGATACCGACTACGGTCTCGTTCATGAGGCTTTCTGCTGCCGCGTATGCTTCGTTTTCGGTATTGACGGTTACTATTTTCCCTGGAAATTTGATAATTTCCAATGCAGCCAGACTTTCAGCGTTGATTTGAGATGTCATGTCGGGAAAGGAGGTTATAGCCAACGATCGGCATCTTCTTCGTCGTTGAGCCATGCCGATTGTCTTTTTTGATAGAAATTATCTTCTTCGTCATCGCGATGATGGGAATGACGGTGTCCACATTCGCAATCATAGTCATTGTCCAAGTCGTCCAAAGAATAGTAGATACGGTGCAGTGCGGCAAGAGCATTCAGCAGTTTGGAACCCCAGTAACTCGAAAATTCCTCTCTGCATTCGGTGAGGGCAACCCGCATGGTATCTTCATTTTCGGTACGGTAAGCCGCGACACAATCTTTTACGGCCTGATATATATCGGCCATATCCTCGGCGATACTGGCTCCCAAAGGTAAGTCGCTGTATTTCATTTCATCGCTTTGTACGACAAGATAAGCATCGTTTTCACCCATCAGGCGACCTATATTTTCACGTAGGAATTCATAATCGTCTTCGGTTACGAAATGTTCCGGAGAATCGAGATAATCTTCATTTTCATCGTCGATGGGAAGGAGCGTCGCTTTGAGATAAAGCAACGGCAACAATTTGATTGCGGTCGAAGCAAACTCCTCTTGGGTGAGTTCTTGTACCCGTTCGAGGAACGCACAGTATTCGACACCTACGGTAACGAATTCGACGCTGTTTTTTGCGTATATATATTTGTCCATATTTACTTGGGATTTTGATATAGATTGTGTTTTACGATGTAATCGTGTACCGAGTGGGGAAGATATTTTTCTGTCGATTGGCCGGTGGCGATAAGTTTCCGTATTTCCGTAGAAGAAATTTCCATCGTAGGTGCATGCGTAAGGTGTACGGTGGGAGGGAGTATTGTTGCTTCGATGGGAAATCCGGGGCGTGGGTATATATATATAGGATAATTTTCTATGATCTCTTCATAGGATTTCCAACGATCGAAAATTTTCCAATTATCCGATCCTATGAGCAGACAGAATGCTGTGTGTGTATATTGCTTTTTGAGAGTTCGTAGGGTTGTGATGGTGTATGACGGACGGGGCAAATGCATCTCTATATCGCAATAGCGGAATGTCGGTTCGTTCTCGATAGCAAGTTTTGTCATATCGGCCCTTATCGCGTCATCGAGCAATCCGCTTTGTGGTTTCAGAGGGTTTTGGGGAGATACGATGAACCATATTTCATCGAACATTTCTTTTTCGACCATATAACGGGCAATGGCGACGTGTCCGTTATGTATGGGATTGAAAGACCCCGAGAATATACCCACCTTCTTGCTCATGGCGTTGCAATCTTACTTGTCCAAGAATTTCTTTAAGATTTGCAAGACTTCCTGCTCGGCTGTGGACAGATCGTCATTGATGACAATCCGGTCGAACTTAGGTGCGAAGCTCATTTCATATTCGGCTTTGGCAAGGCGACTTTCTATTACTTCGGGAGCATCGGTGGCGCGACTTGTCAACCGTCGGCGAAGTTCTTCGATTCCGGGCGGCTGGATAAATATCGACAATGCCCGTTCCCCATAAAACCGTTTGATATTGACACCGCCTACGACATCGACATCGAAAACGACATTTTTTCCGGCAGAGGTAAGCCGTTCGACTTCACTTTTCAATGTCCCATAAAATTTGTCGGTGTACACTTCTTCGTATTCCAAAAAGTCGCCATCGGAGATGCGGCGGCGAAATTCATCGGGGGAGAGAAAGTAGTATTCGACACCGTTTTTTTCTTTTCCTCGCGGGGCTCTCGATGTCGCCGAGATGGAGAATGCCAAATTCAGATTCTGCGTGAGCAGGTAATTGATAATGGTCGATTTTCCCGAACCCGATGGAGCGGAAAAGATAATGAGTTTTCCCGGTTGCATGGTATTACATTACGTTGAGAATTTGTTCTTTGATTTGTTCGAGCTCGTCTTTCATGCGGACGACGATTTTTTGAAGTTCAGCATGATTGGCTTTTGAGCCCATCGTATTTACTTCCCGACCGATTTCCTGACTGATGAAACCCAGTTTTTTCCCTTGTCCGTAATGACCTTCCATCGTTTCCATAAAATATTTCAGATGATTATCGAGGCGGTTTTTTTCTTCGTTTATATCGAGTTTTTCGATATAAAAAATCATCTCTTGTTCCATGCGGTTTTTATCGTAATCGAAATTATCGATTTTTTCAAGAGCGTCGATGATGCGGGATTTTATTTTCTCGGTTCGCTCTTTTTCGAAGGGTGCGACTTCGGTCAGCAGATGTGCGATATTCCCGATTTTTTCGGTAAACAGTTTTTGTAGCATGAGGCCTTCTTGTGCTCGAAATTCTATAAGATGGGCGATGGCGTCTCCTACCGCTTTTTTTACGGCGAGACTTTCATCTTCCGATGCTTCTACCGTTTCGTTTTTCAGAGCGTCGGGTAGGCGTAACAGCGTTTGCAACCAGTCTACCGGTTCGGGAATTTGCAACGATACCGTCATGGCTTTCAGCCGTTCATAATAATTTTTGATGATATCGGTATTGAATTCGGCATTGCAATCTGCCGAAACTTTATTCTCTACTTGTATCGAAAAATCGACTTTACCTCGTTCGAGTTGGCGGGCTATTTCACTGCGTATATCCATTTCCAACTCTTTATATATTTGAGGTATGCGCATGGATAGATCGAGTTGCTTACTGTTCAGCGACTTGATTTCGACGGTGATTTTTCGGTGTGGAAGTTCGACAATGGATTTGCCGAAACCTGTCATGGAATATATCATATCAGTGGGTTTGTTTTTGCAAAATTAATTTTTATTCTGCGGATATACAAGTGTGTATGGGAAAACTCGAACAGCTCTTTGTGAAAAAGCCGGAGAGCAAAAAATGACATCGGCCGGAATTCCGGCCGATGTCTATAAAGTCTTTTATCATTAGACGATGACGTGGTAACCCGATCGGATAAGTTCTTGTCGTATCTTGTCGATATGTTCTTGGTTGCGGGTTTCGAGCACGACTTGTAAGTAGCAGGCGTCGATATCGGTGGTTTTACCGGCTCGTTCATGGTGTACCGAAATCACATTGGCCCCCATGCGGGCGATAATGCTGGTAACGCCCACGAGTTGGCCGGGTCGGTCCATCAGTTCTACGGTAAGTACGTAAGAACGTCCCGATTTTTGCAATCCCCGGTTGATGACCCGGGAAAGAATCGTTACATCGATATTACCACCCGATACGAGGCATATCGTTTTTTTACCTTCGATAGGGAGTTTTCCGAACATGGCGGCAGCGACCGATACGGCTCCTGCACCTTCGGCAACGAGTTTTTGTTGTTCGATGAGAGATAGTATGGCCGTAGATATTTCGTCGTCGGTAACAGTTACGACATCATCGACATATTTACTGCAAATATCGAATGTGTGCGTACCGGGCTCTTTTACGGCGATACCGTCGGCGATAGTCTTTACGGCGGGTAACCTTTCTATGCGCTTATGGTACAAGGATTGTACCATACTTGGGGCTCCGCTGGCTTGTACTCCGTAAACCTTGACGTTCGGGCGTAAACATTTGATGGCGAATGCAACTCCTGATATAAGTCCGCCACCGCCGACCGGAACGATGACCGCATCGACATCGGAGAGCTGGTCGAGCAACTCGATGCCGATAGTTCCTTGTCCGGCAATGACATTTTCGTCATCGAACGGGTGAACAAACGTGTATCCTTTTTCCTCTTTCAACTGCAAGGCTTTTTGATATGCGTCATCGTAAACACCGTCGACAAGACAGATTTCCGCCCCGTATTTTTTTGTCGCTTCGACTTTGGATATGGGGGCGCCCGAGGGCAGACATATCAATGATTTGATACCGTTTTTTGTCGCACCCAAAGCGACGCCTTGTGCATGGTTGCCGGCCGAGCAGGCAATTACGCCTTTTGCTTTTTCCTCGTCCGATAACTGTGAAATCTTATAATAAGCGCCTCTTACTTTAAAAGAACCTGTAAGTTGCAGATTTTCAGGTTTTAGAAAGATCGATGAGCCGGGAGCGATTTGAGGTGCAGCGATCAGATCGGTGCGTCGCAATACCTCTTTCAGAACGAAAGATGCGTGGTAAATTTTGTCGAGCGTGAGCATAGGTTCAGGTAAATTTTACGGGTGCAATATTACAAAAAAAGAATCAGATATTTATAATGAAAGCATGTGCTAATTATAAATATTTTTATCGCCGATACAGGAGTGAAAAAAATGTATTCTCGAATGTTTTTCATCTCAAAAAATATCGTTAAATTTCGATTCTCTTTTTGACAAAAGAAAAAAGCCTATATTTACGAAAAACAATACTTATGTATAACGAAAAGATATGGAGAAGTCTTTGCGCACTGGGACTCATCGCTGTTCCTCAGATAGGAGCCTATGCCCAAAAAACTTCGGACAAAGAAAACAAGAAACCCAATATCATCTTTATTTTAGCGGACGATTTGGGATATTCCGATCTCGCATGCTATGGTAATAAATATATCGAGACCCCTAATATCGATCGTTTGGCAGAGACCGGAACCCGTTTTACACAATGCTATGCCGGTTCGGCTTTGAGTTCGCCTTCGCGTTGCTCTTTGATGACGGGTCGCCATACGGGTCATACCACCATTCGCGATAATTTTGCACAGGCCGGCGGTATCGAAGGGTTGAAAGGGACGAAGCCCATTCGTCGCATGCACTTATTGCCGACCGATACGACCATTGCCACTGTGCTTGTCGCCGATGGTTATCGGACGTGCTTGGTCAATAAGTGGCATCTCGATGGTTTCAATCCCGAAGCGACGCCGCTCAATCGCGGTTTCGACGAGTTTTATGGCTGGCTCATCAGTACGTCTTATTCCAATGATCCTTATTATTACCCTTATTGGCGTTTCGATAATTATCGGCTTGGGAATATCGAGGAGAATGAAGGCGATCGTCATATCAGGCACAATACCGATATTTCTACCGATGATGCCATAGCTTTCGTTCGTCGTAACCGGGAGACTCCCTTTTTCCTTTATCTGGCTTACGATGCACCTCACGAGCCATATAATATCGACGATACCCACTGGTACGATGACGAAACGTGGGAGATGAATACCAAGCGTTATGCTTCGCTCATCACGCACATGGATAAAGCCATCGGTCGCTTATTGGCAGAACTCGAAAGGTTGGGATTGCGGGAAAATACTCTTATAATTTTTGCTTCCGATAACGGAGCTGCCAAGCAAGCACCTATCGAGGGGTTGGGGTGCAACGGAGAATTGCGAGGAATGAAAGGTATGCTTTATGAAGGCGGAATACGAGTACCGTTTATTGTCAATTGGCCGGGACGTGTACCCGAGCAACAACTCGACAATCTTGTGTACTTTCCCGATGTAATGCCTACATTGGCAGCTGTAGCCGGAGCATCGGAATATCTTCCGACACGTCGGGACGGTATGAATCTGTGGCCGTTGATACAGGGTGAAAAGTTGGATACCGATGATCGCTTGCTCTATTGGGAGTTTCCCGGTAAGCAACGTGCGGCTCGTCGTGGCGATTGGAAAGTCGTCAGTGTAAAAAAGAATATGCCTCTTGAACTTTACAATATCAAGGAAGACGTTTCCGAATCGCTCGATTTGGCAGAGCAATATCCCGATATGGTCGCAGAGTTTGAACGTCAAATGGAGCAGGCGCGGACTCCTTCGCCGAATTGGCCGTTACCGGGCGAAAAACACGATAAAGAGTAACGTTTTATGTCGCTTTATGCCCCTTTTTCTCGTCCGCTTTATGTGATGTTGAAGCCTGTCGGTGCGCGGTGTAATTTGGCGTGTCGTTATTGTTACTATACAGAAAAAGCCCGATTATATAAAGAAGAGGCGCAACATCTCATGTCCGACGACTTGCTCGAGCGTTTCACCCGGGAGTATATCGAGTCGCAAACCATGTCTGAAATTCTTTTTACTTGGCATGGTGGTGAGCCTTTGATGCGTCCGCTTGAATTTTATCGGAAAGCTTTGCAATTACAGCAGAAGTATGCTCGCGGTCGGTCGATAGATAATTGTATACAGACCAACGGAACATTGCTTACTGATGACTGGTGTCGTTTTTTGAAAGAAAACGGTTGGTTGGTCGGTGTCTCCATCGATGGGCCCCGGCGCTTTCACGACGCATGTCGTTGCGACGGTCGGGGAGAGCCTTCGTTCGAGCGTGTGATGCGGGGTATTGAAATGCTCGACAAGTATGGCGTGGAATGGAACGCTATGGCTGTAATCAATAGTTTCAATGTCGACTATCCGTTGGAATTTTACGATTTTTTTCGACAGATAGGTTGCAAATATATTCAATTTACACCTGTTGTAGAGCGTATTAAGCGTTCGCCCGATGGCCGTGTATTGGCTCATGTCGGAGATAAGGGCGATTGCGAGCTCACGCCATTTTCTGTTACCCCCCGGCAATGGGGCAATTTTCTTTGCGTATTGTTCGACGAGTGGGTGAAAGCCGATGTCGGAAACTGTTTTATCCAGCTTTTCGATGCCACATTGGCCAATTGGGTAGGCGAGGCACCCGGGATATGCACCCTTTCTCCCACTTGCGGTCATGCTTCGGTTATGGAGTGGAACGGAGATGTTTACGCTTGC
>URHG01000010.1 GCA_900547555.1 uncultured Porphyromonadaceae bacterium
AAATGAACAGCGATCATACCCACTTTCTCTCCCTGAGCAAGTTTATAATCGATCACCTCACGAATAGTCTCGGTCACGGAACCCATAGCAATGATGATATTCTCGGCATCTTTAGCTCCGTAATAAACGAACGGACGATAAGTACGACCTGTAATCTTGGACATTTCATCCATATAGTTAGCCACGATGTCAGGTACTGCATCATAGAACTTATTGGCAGCCTCTCTACCCTGGAAATACACGTCTGGATTTTGTGCGGTTCCCTTTGTTACAGGGTTCTCTGAAGTTTGAGCCCGATCACGGAATTCCTGCAAAGCTTTCATATCAACCAATCCGCGAATTTCCTCCATGTCCAACTCTTCGATTTTCTGAATCTCGTGCGAGGTACGGAATCCGTCGAAGAAGTTGACGAAAGGAACGCGCGATTTGATTGTCGAGAGGTGTGCTACACCGGCAAGATCCATAACTTCTTGTACCGAACCTTCGGCAAGCATGGCAAAACCGGTCTGGCGGGTCGACATCACGTCTTGGTGGTCTCCGAAGATACAAAGAGCGTGCGAAGCCAACGTACGTGCCGAAACGTGGAACACGCAAGGCAAAAATTCTCCGGCGATCTTGTACATATTGGGAATCATCAACAGCAATCCCTGCGAAGCGGTGTAGGTAGTGGTCAACGCACCGGCTTGCAGCGAACCGTGTACAGCACCGGCAGCACCGGCCTCGGATTGCATTTCCTCTACGAGAACCGTTTCTCCGAAGATATTTTTTCTTCCGGCAGCAGCCCATTCATCTACATACTCGGCCATGGTCGAGGACGGAGTGATGGGGTAAATGGCCGCAACTTCACTGAACATATACGAGATATGCGCAGCAGCCTGATTACCATCACAGGTAATGAATTTCTTTTGTTTGCTCATACAAATTAATATTTGAGGATTAAGGTTATATTATTGTCTCTTAGTTAGCAAAGTTAATACAAAAAACCGAATAACCATAAAGGAATCTTATTTTCTTTCCCGACTTCATTATTATCCATTGCATAGTAATAATCGGGATTGTTCCGCCCGCGCAACGTCTCACCTTCGATCTTGAAATTGTAACGGCGGTTTACCAAGAAATGAGTATTGCGTATTCCTTCGTTCAGACGGTTGTCTTTATGCAGGATATTGTAAAAAAACGTTTCCCGCACGGCCTGCGGATCGATATGCTCGGGCCCTATGGGATACATAAGATTGGTATTATGCAGATATACGCGAGCCGGCTTACGCGGGAACTCCTCATCGACCGGATACAGCATATTGATGAGACGGGCATCTTTCAAGTACTTGATATAATTGACGACCGTGGCACGCGACGTTTGGATTTCCTTGCTCAACTGGCTTACATTGGGAGAGCAGGGCGACGATGTCGCCAACAAATAAAGCAGTCGGCGTATCTTGGGCAGATAGGTGAGTTCGATTTGCTTGATGAAAAGAATATCCACCTCCATCATCATGTTCATCGTCTTCACCAAAGCCTCGGTAAAATTGTGTTGTTCGAGAAAAAAAGGATAGAAACCGTGATGCAGGTATTCCTTGAAGTAGCTCAAAGGGTGTACATGCGATATGACTTCCCGGGCAAAAGCCGTATGATCGCGCAATATATCATCGAGTTTCACCGACGGGAAATCCGTACCCGCCATCAGATTGAGAAACTCCCTGAAAGAATATCCCCGCAAATTATACGAGTCGACAATACCCTGTATAGGAGATTCCTCTTCTTTCAGACGCATCACCGACGAACCTGAAAAAATAACGTACAAATCGGAATAAGTACGGTAACAATACGCCAACTCTTCGGCCCATGTCGGATACTTGAACACCTGATCGATCAAGAGGCAACGGCCACCCAAGCGATAAAATTCATCGACAAAATCAGACAGTTTCTTATCGGCGAAATAGAGATTATTAAGGTTGATATAGAGGCAGGTACGGTCGTCGGGGCCGAAATTTTCCTTAGCATACTGCAATAAGAAAGTTGTCTTTCCCACCCCTCGGCTGCCCTTAATACCGATAAGACGTCGAGACCAGTCGATTTCCTGCATAAGTCCCCTTTTCACAGGAGAACTTACGTGTTCCACCAAATATTTATGCGTTTTAAAAAAGGCCTCCATCTTGTACGCGTGGTAATTTGTGGCAAATATAACATGTTTTTCTTTTTTTGCAAAGTCAAGATAGCAATTTCTTCTTTTTTCATTTCCATCTTATCTCAAAAAAATCTTCCCCCGACTCAACTTTTTCACACCCATTTTCTCTATAATTAATATCTATACACATATATTTAAATTAATACCTTTCTTGATATCAAAAGATAGCAATTTGAATAATCAAAAACACTACGCTAATAAAAAGATATTGAATAAGAGATTCAAAACAAGTCGTGATCCCGGTACAGCACATAAGCCATCGCCCAAATGAACAAGCCGAGAATAAAGTAAAACACCCTCGCCCCTCTACGCCCGAAGAAACGCATCATGACCCGGCTATTCTGCGTCTCAAAAAACCACCGCCACCGGCATACCGCCGCTCCGACCGAGAGTGCTCCGGAAAGGGCAAACAAAAAGAATACGATATAAGTAGCGGCACGCAACATAGAACCGTACCGTTTACGAATGCTTCATCGTTATGAGTCTCGACCCGTCGGGCTGTTCTTCGATATATACATCGACCGTATCGGGCGGCAACAAATCTTCGATTTTTTCGGGCCACTCGATAAAGCACAGTGCATCGCCGTAGACATAATCTTCATAACCGAAATCGAATGCCTCCTCGGGTTTATTGATGCGATAAAAATCGAAATGATAAATAGATCGGCCATCGGTCATCGGTCCATATTCGTTGATGATGGCAAACGTCGGACTGTTTATGACATCATCTACACCCAGTTCTTCACACAAGGCTTTTATGAAAGTCGTCTTTCCGGCTCCCATCGAGCCCCGGAAAGCAAAAACGGTACTATCACCCATCGCCCCGATAAAGGAACGGGCGACATCTCGTATCTCGTCGATGTGATGTATGACAAATTGCGTCATGACGGTTTTATTTTTTAGGCGTAAGCGTAACAAGAGGAATCATCATTTCTTCCATGGAAATACCTCCGTGTTGGAAAGTATCTTTGTAATAGCTCACATAATAATTATAGTTATTGGGATATGCAAAGAAGTCATGATTCGAAGCAAAAATATAAGCCGAACTCATATTGGGCGACGGTAATCCGAAGCGCGACGGCGTTTTTATCTCATAGACCTGCTTGGGATTATACGACATATTTTTCCCCACCTTGTAGCGCAAATTGGTATTGGTATTCCGGTCGGAAACAACTTTTACGGGGTTGTCCACCCATATCGTTCCGTGATCGGTCGTAAGAATCACCTTGAAATCCTTCTCGGCGATTTTCTTGAAAAGATCGAATGCCGGAGAGTGTTTGAACCAAGATTGCGTCAGCGAACGGTATGCGGCATCGGTACCGGCCAATTCGCGAATCATCTTGGAATCGGTACGGGCGTGCGAAAGCATATCGATGAAATTGAGAACACAGACATTGAGGTCATACCGTTCGAGGTTGACAAAATCACGTACCAGCTTTTCTCCGAAATGCGACTCGTTGACCTTGTTGTAAGCATAGGTATAGCGCTTGCGGTAACGTTCGAGCAGCGTACCGATGAGAGGAGCTTCATTCAAGTTTTTCCCCTCCTCCGAATCTTCATCGACCCATAAGTCGGGAAACAGAGATGCGATCTTATCGGGCAACAAACCCGAAAAAATCGCATTACGGGCATATTGCGTGGCCGTAGGAAGGATACTGAAATACAGCTCCTCCTCTACCATAAAATACTCCGAGAGAAGCGGCATAAGCACCCGCCACTGATCGAGACGGAAATTATCGATAAGAACGACGAACACTTTCTCTCCGTTATCGAGCAACGGAAATACTTTCTGCTTGAAAAGTTCATGACTCATCAAAGGGTGTTCCGCTCCCGTCAGCCATTTTTCATAATTCCGCTTGACATATTTCACAAAAGCGGAATTGGCTTCGTTTTTCTGCATCAGAAGCATTTCTTTGAGATGCCCCTCCGTCTGTTCCAATTCCAGCTCCCAATATACCAACCGACGGTACACATCATACCAGTCTTCCCACGAAAAAGAATCGTTGATCTGGATATTGATGCGATTGAAATCCTGCTGATAACCGCTCGATGTTTTCTCCGAAATAATCTCTTTCCGATAGAGATTTTTCTTGATAGAAAGCAAGATTTGATTAGGATTGACCGGTTTTATCAGATAATCGGCGATTTTATTGCCGATCGCCTGATTCATAATATCCTCCTCCTCACTCTTGGTTATCATGACGACCGGAGTCTGCGGAGCGAACTCCTTGATACGGCTCAACGTTTCGAGGCCGCTCAGTCCCGGCATATTTTCATCGAGGATTATCAAATCGAAATGCTCGGCCTCGACCTTATCGAGGGCGTCGCGGCCATTGGTCACAGTAACGACTTCATACCCTTTCTGACGAAGAAACAGGATATGCGGTTTCAGCAAATCGATTTCATCATCGGCCCAAAGAATGATTTCACTCTTCATATTGCAACAACTGGTTATCTTCGACAAATCTGAAATACTCTTCGAACGTATGCCCCTCGACCAATAATTTGAAATTCTGCTCACTGATCATTACGGGACGCACGCCGTCGGGCATCGGTACGCCGTCGGGCGCACTCAACATACGACGATATTGAGTCAACTCGTCAAAGTTATAAAAACCTTTGACAACTAACATACTTATTTCGTTAAAGCTCATTATTTCAAGATCAAAATCCCGAATGATGAAATGCGCGAAATTGTATTTGGCAATATTGAACAGCAACAGGTTGGCATTGATTCCACCGGTCGGGTAGACCAACACAAGCAAATGCGGTACATCGAGGTCGGACACAAAAGGAGCTGCTTCCTGCGTGGTATCGGAAATACCTGTTTCGAGACCCTCGTCTCCTCCCCCCAGACGTACACGCCATATATCATTCCGGGCGGCTCCGGCTACAACTTCACGCCCCTGCGCCACGCCTTTGAGCATATCCGATGCCAATGTACTTACATCTTCCGACGGATAGGAATCGAGCAAAGCCTTCAAACCCGACTTGAAATGCTCTATATCCCCGTCATTGACATAAGCCAAAGCATCGATAAGCATGAATTTGGGAATGAGTTTCGACAGCGGATAAGTGGTGCGGGTATATTCGTAAAGCGTATGCACGGTTACATTATCACCGGCCAAATAAGCATCGTAAGCCGAAATATACAGCGAATCCTGAACCAAGTCCATGCGTCTGAGATTTTCGAGGTAATTCGGGTCGGACAACGCTACGGCATATTTACTATCGGGGAAATTTCTCAAAATTCGCTGTTTATACTCTTCGGCCATCGGTTCATCTCCTATGCGCATACCGATAAGATAACAGTTATAATAGGCTTCGAGACGGTAATCGTTCTGAGGGAAACGACGGTCAAGTTCATTGAAATTGGCCATCGCTGCGTCCATATCTTCGAGACGGTCTTTGAGTATCATTGCCATATTGAACAAGCCGTCGGCAATGATTTCGTTAGAAGCGGCTATCGCCTCCTCGGTAAACGGCAACTGCTGCAAATAAAAACGTGGATCTTTGGGATCGTCGCTATACGACGACGTGTCGGTCTCGGCAACCTCCACATCTTCCGAAGGTACGTCTTCGGACATTTCTTCATCTGCCCCCTCGGTTATATCTTCCTGCGAGAACGATGCCTTATTGCTGCGTCGCCAATCGTCTTCGAGCTTACGCCGTCCCCATTTCCGTTGGAACTCCGACTTACCGGCCGTAATCAACGAACTATTATAAAAATACCATGAAGTACTTCCTCCTGGCATGGTAGGAGTCGTTACCTGCTGTATTTTATCGAGCTGGGGCGCATTGGCCTCTTGCTCGGCAAGAAGAGCCGCCCGGCGAGCTTCTTCGGCGGCTTGCTCTTCGGCAGCAATCAGGTCATCAATAATTTTCTGGATATGCCGGTTACGCTCCTCCTCCGGCATTGCCGCCACCCGCTGCAAACTGTCCTGCAACTCCACATTTCCCGCATAAACCGACAACTCGTCGAGAACCGTCGACCGGCGTACCAGATTCTCATAATCGGGATAACTCTCGTCGACAAGCGGCAAGGCCTCGGCATAGCAAGGTTGCGCCTTGGTATATTCCCGCCGGTCGAAATAAATTCCACCCAGTGTAAGCTGACTGATAGCCAACTCCACCCCACGACGCGTACTCTTTTCCGCTGCCGTTATATAGTTCTCTACGGCTTTTGTCGTATCGCGACGAGACAGATAGAGATTTCCTAACGCATAGTAAATCTGGTCGAGATAATCTCTATTTTTATAATTACGCGCCAAGCGACGCAATCGTTTTTCGATCTTCGACATATCGCTTCCCGTAAATACCTCGGTCTGGTTGATACGGGCATTCATTTCGGTGCGGAACGTCGGGTTCTTCTTGATCACAGCCTGATAAGAACGATATGCCCCAGCTTTGTCGCCCGTCTTGGCCTGCAACTGCGCCAACAAAAACGTCATGCGAATTTCCTGAGAATGCCCGTCGGCCATCTTCAATGCCTCTTTCAGATAGGGTATCGCCTCGGCATACTCCCCCGAACGTATCAAAAAATCGGCATAGACGGTCGCATACCATCTTTTTTGTTTCGGCGAAAGGGTATATTCCTTAGAAACTTTAAGCAAAGCGTCTTCGGCCTCGTAAAGCCAACCCAATTCGAGATAACAACGGGCCGTCCATACCCGGACATCGGCCATCAGAGCCGTATTCCACGGGAAATGACGGGTAATATATATGAAGGTTGCCAACGCTCCTAAAAAATCGCCCTGATAAAATTGAGACTCACCCATCAACACCCATGCGTTATGAATGAACGGATTGAATTCTCCGCGCTTGACATATTCCCGATATTTGGGATCGCTCATTTTTTTTCGATTGCGTTTAGGCGGCTTTTGTATGGAATGTTGCCGTATCGCTTTCTGGCTTTTTTCCAAAGCCCGGGAAAAATCGCCTTTCGGTTGAGGATCGGACGGGACTCCGTAAGCCGAGACCGGATGCATGTGCAACAGATGCGTAAAATTATCTTCATAGCCATCCTGCATCGCATCGAGTTGTTCCTCAAAACTCGTTATACCATTGAAATAGACATTATAACGAGTCGTAAAAGAATGGAAAAAGCGGGTCGCACGCGTATTCTTCTGCGTAGAACACGACGCCAGCAAAACCAACGAAAGGGAAAATATCCACAAACGTCCCTTCCGAAGCAACAGCTTACGAACAAAAGCGCTTTTCATCTTTAATATAAACTGAAAATCCCGACGTTTATTGCCTTTGCGGATCCCTAACCGCACAACGACGGTAAACCTTTAATACGCAACGTGCGACCGCATAAACGGAGATAAGCAAAAAAACGATACACGCACCGGAAGGTACATCGAGCAAATAGGCCAGCCACAATCCCGACACACCTCCTGCAACGGTAAGAAGTCCCGAACCCCAAAGTATCGTCTTGTAACGTCGGGTAAAAAGTTCGACGGTCATTTGCGGAATCGTCAACATCGATAGAAGGAGCATTATACCAACCAGCCGTATCGTCAACACCACACACAACGACACCATTACAACCATCGTATAATCGATAAGCCGTACCGGCAACCGCCGGGTAAAAGCAAAATCACGATCGAACGCGACAGCAATAAGAGAACGGTAAAACAGTCCCGACAACAGAAGAAGCGAAGCCGTATAAAGAGCAAACCAACCGAGATCGGCAGATGTTACAGTAAGTATATTCCCAAAAAGAAACTCATTCAACCCGGGTGCATATCCGGGCGTCTTGAAAATACAGATTATTCCCACCGCCATACCCAAAGCCCACAACGTGGCGATTGCAGAATCTTCTCTTACGGTTCCACGCCGGGAAAGCCACCCGACTCCCAATGCCGAACCTACGGCAAAAAGCAATGCTCCCAATGTGGGACTGATACCGAGATACAGCCCGATACCCAATCCGCCGAAAGAGGCGTGCGTAATTCCTCCGGTAATGAAAACCATGCGCCGGGTAACGATATAAGTACCGATGATACCGCCGGCAATCCCGATAAGCAACACCGCCCAAAGTGCATTCTGAAAAAAAGTATATTGTAAAATATCGAACATATTGTTATATTCCCCTATCGCCGGACTTTCACCGGACGGTTTCCATAAAGTTCTGTTAATTTAGGGCTGATTGTCCGCGCCGTTCTTCTATGACCAACACAATCTCGGCCTTCAAAGCATCGGGCAAAGAAATGTCTCTCAACTGCAAACTCCGTACCCAACCGGCGACTTCACCGGGAGCAAGCGTATAAAATACATCTTCGAATTCCCCGATTTCATCGGCTGCATAGCCATCCGAAGGCCGTCCGACATAACGGTCGAGTTCCTCGTCATCGTAATAGACGATTTCCCGGCTTGCCCCTGCGAGCAAACTTTCTTTCTCGCAAATCAAGTGTTGCCCGCAACATTCGGTTTCGATCCTCTCCGGCTCCGAATTCTCCACAGGACGTTTGTTTTTCCGTCGCTTGTAATCGTAAAAATAACAGGCGACACCCAATAAAACAATCGCCCCGATTATGTAGACAAGCCCCATCATACGCGAGATATTTCAAAACCGGCTTGTCGCAAATGTTCCCAAAATGCAGGATATGATTTACTCACGACCTCGGGACAGCGAATCTCCAAACCGGGATAAAAAATACATGCCGGAGCAAAAGCCATCGCCATACGATGGTCGTCATAGGTATCGATGGCAGGCGAATGTTCCGCTTCGGTCTGTTCTCCGGTCCATTCGAGAATAGAATCTTCACGATCGGTAATACGATACCCCAATTTCGCCAGCTCGCACTTCAATGCGGCAATACGGTCGGTCTCTTTTATTTTAAGAGACTGCAAGCCGGTAAAACAAAACGGCCTATGCAATAACACGCAGGTAACGACCAATGTTTGAGCCAAATCGGGCTGATCGGTCAAATCGATCGACAAACAAGAGCTATCACTCATTCCCACATGGCGCAAACGCACGCCATCTTGCAAGAAATCGGTTTCCACCCCCAAATGGGCAAAATACTCGGAAACCCGGGAATCTCCCTGCACGCTTACATCATGCAGGCCCGACAGCTCCACGACTGCGCCGGGTATCAAAGCGACTATTTCATACCAATAAGACGCAGCCGACCAGTCCGACTCCACCGAGAAGCGCACCGGTTTATAATGCCCGGGCAATACACGTATCTCATTCCCATTCCATTCACTGCCCACGCCCCACTGTCTCATCATGCTGAGCGTCATCATTATATAAGGTTTCGAGATCAACTCTCCGACAAGAGACAATACAAGACCTTCCCGCATATAAGGGGCGACCATAAGCAAGGCCGATATATATTGCGAACTGACTCCCGCACTCAGCATTAACCGTCCCCCCTCCAACGTCTTTCCATAAATCCGCAGCGGAGGGAAACCTTCTTCTCCTATATAATCGATACGAGCCCCCAACGAACGAAGCGCATCTACCAATAAACGGATAGGGCGATGACGCATACGTTCCGACCCGGTAATCGTCCACAATCCTTCACTCTGGGCCAAATAGGCCGTCAGAAAACGCATGGCAGTTCCGGCAGCCATAATATCGAAATCGGACCCACCTTCCTTAAAAGCTCGTACCATAACCCGGGTATCATCACAATCGGAAAGATTCCCGATAGGCCATTCGCTACCCGACAAAGCATTCAGAATCAACGCCCGATTGCAAATACTCTTAGACGAGGGCAACTGTATGCGGGCATCTACCCGTTCAGGGGCAAAAAGATGTATGCTGCTCATTATTGCAGAGAATATATTTCGTAAGATGCAAAAGTAATGAATTTTCGGGAAAGCAGTCATTTCATCTACTGTTTTATATATAACGTAAACCATATCATGAAAAGAATGAGTTCTTAGAGGCAGATAAGAGTAATCTCCGAATTCTGCGCCAAAGGAGAGTAAACATATCAAAATTCAAAATAAAAGCATAAAAACGCATCTTTTTGCAATAAAAATATTTTTTTTATCGTCATTTGTCCATTTTTCTTGCAAAATATTTGATTTTATCCATTTCTTTGTATTATCTTTGCAGCGAAGAAACAAAAACAAATAAAAAAATTATCTCATATTATTCGATACTGCAATTTATTTTTCACTTTTAATTATAAAATACAATGAATGCTCAAAAAGTATTAAGTGATTTAAAAAGACGATTCCCCAACGAGCCCGAATATCATCAGGCCGTTGCCGAAGTGTTAGGAACTATTGAGGAGGCTTACAACGAGCACCCCGAGTTCGACCGATACAACCTGATCGAGAGACTTTGCATTCCTGATCGTATTTTCTCATTCCGAGTAACCTGGGTCGATGACAAGGGACAAGTACAGACCAACATGGGTTACCGCATACAACATAACAACGCTATCGGCCCGTACAAAGGCGGTATCCGTTTTCACTCTTCGGTAAACCTTTCGATTCTGAAATTCCTCGCTTTCGAGCAAACATTCAAAAACTCATTGACCACTCTCCCCATGGGTGGCGGTAAAGGAGGTTCGGATTTCAGCCCGCGCGGTAAATCCGACGGCGAAATCATGCGCTTCTGTCAGGCTTTCGTAACCGAATTGTGGAGACACATCGGTCCTCAGACCGACGTTCCTGCCGGTGATATAGGTGTCGGCGGCCGCGAAGTAGGTTACATGTACGGCATGTACAAAAAACTGGCTCGTGAAAATACCGGAACGTTCACCGGAAAAGGTCTCGAATTCGGAGGTTCACTCATTCGTCCCGAAGCAACCGGTTACGGAAACGTATATTTCCTGCTCGAAATGCTGAAAACCCGCAACATCGACATCAAAGACAAAGTAGTCGCTGTTTCCGGTTCGGGTAACGTTGCACAATACACGGTAGAGAAACTGATCAGTCTCGGTGCGAAAGTCATCACTATGTCCGATAGCAACGGCTACATCTACGATCCCGACGGTATCGACGCCGAAAAATTGGCTTATATCTTCGAACTGAAAAACATCTACCGCGGACGTATCCGCGAATACGCCGAAAAATACGGCTGCAAATATGTCGAAGGAGCCCGTCCCTGGAACGAGAAATGCGATATTGCCATGCCCTCGGCCACCCAAAATGAAATCGACGGCGACGATGCCCGTGCTCTTCTTGCCAATGGCTGTTTCGCCGTATCGGAAGGCGCTAACATGCCCTCCACTCCCGAAGCTATCGAAGAGTTCCTCAAAGCCAAAATCCTTTACGCTCCGGGTAAGGCAGCCAATGCCGGCGGTGTTTCGGTAAGCGGACTGGAAATGACCCAGAACTCGATAAAACTGAGCTGGACCAAAGAAGAAGTCGATGCCCGTCTGAAACAAATCATGTTCGATATTCACACTCAATGCGTGAAATACGGAAAACAAGCCGACGGTTATGTCAACTATGTAAAAGGTGCCAACGTTGCCGGATTTATGAAAGTAGCCAAAGCCATGATGGCTCAGGGCATTCTCTAAGAATCGGTACCCCCCCATAATCACACAAAAGCTGCAAACGATGTTTGCGGCTTTTGTATTTTTTCCTCTTTCCTCGGACACCCCCGATTTTCTCTATATTTTATCAAGAAAGAATCAAAGGCTATCACTCCGGGAGGCATCGATACACAACAGGGTAAACAATAAAATGGTAAATCCCCACAGCGAAGAACCGCCGTAACTAAAAAAGGGCAACGGTATACCGATGACCGGCAGAACGCCGATGACCATTCCTATATTGACTGCCAAATGGAAAAAGATGATTGCTGCAACACAATAGCCGTAAACACGACCGAAAACCGAGCGTTGGCGTTCGGCAAGCTGTATGATGCGCACCAACAACAGTCCGAAAAGGAGCAGAATACCTACTGTTCCCACAAAGCCCTGTTCCTCCCCGATCGTACAGAAAATAAAATCGGTATCTTGCTCGGGTACATAACGAAGTTTGGTCTGCGTCCCATTAAGAAAACCTTTCCCGACAAACCCGCCCGAACCGATCGCTATTTTCGACTGGTTGACATTATAACCCACCCCCATAGGATCTTCGGTGATTCCCAAAGCCACCTCGATACGGGTACGCTGGTGCGGTTCAAGCACACGGGTAAAAGCATAATCGACCGATTCCAAGAAAAAGCAAGACAACAAGGCGAATACAACAGCTATCCACAACCTACGTTCGAGAGTCTTGAAGTAGAGCCCTGCCGTTGCCAAAACAGCCATGATAAGCAACGGCCACGCGATATAAAGCAAATTGAATTCATAAAAATAATACGAGACAATCAGCCCGACACCTTCGAGAAGCAAAGTCGAAAACAAAGAGATGTAGAAAAAACGGGAGTTACGCAAATAGGCCGACACCATATAAGCCAGCACCCACAGAATAAGCGTAAGAACCAACCACTCACCCACCGGCGTGGCAAGCCACTCGACCGAAGCGAACTTTACCGCCAACACAAAATAAACAATCGCGCACAAAGCGGCAAAAAGGAAAAGACTGCTCATTCCCTCCCGGTAAAGAATGCAGATAAGTGCCAAATAAACCAGCGCCGAACCGGTCTCTTGCTGCATGAGTATAAAAACAACCGGCAACAAAATAAGCGCGCAAGCCTTGAAAAAACAATTCGGCTTTTTCAAATCGAAATCATAATTATCGAGCATTTTGGCCAAAGCCAACGCCGTGCCGTACTTGGCAAATTCGGCCGGTTGCAAATGTACGGGCCCCAATACGATCCAAGAATGGGAACCTTTTATATCGGGAGCGACGAATATCGTAATGATCAACAGGACGATAAAAACGATATACAACGGATAAGATAACGAAACGAATGTCCTCGGCTCGGTCATCAATATAAAGAAACCGATAACCAATGACAACAATATCCATAACAGCTGCTTGCCCGAGCGCGTATCGAAACTGAATATCGTCGATGCCGCATCGAAATCGAAACTCGCCGCATAGATGCTTATCCAGCCGCAAAAGACAAGTACAAGGTAAAGTGCCACCGTGTACCAATCGAGCGAATACCATATATTATTCCTTCGCGACATCGCCTTCCTCCTCTTCTTGTATCATCGTATTGGCATTGAGCATACGCTCTTCGAGCCATTTGCGCGAAGGAGCTATCTCTCCGGTCAAATACTTCTCCATCATCAGGCTGCCGATAGGGACTCCGTAAGCCGCACCCCAGCCGGCATTTTCGACATACACGGCAATGGCGATCCGGGGATTTTCCCGGGGGGCGAATCCCATAAAAGCCGAATGGTCTTTTCCATGCGGATTCTGCGCCGTACCCGTTTTTCCACAAGCCTCTATCCCGGGAATTTCTCCGATGCGACAAGTACCTTGAATCATCGACATACGCATACCCGCCACCATCAATTCGTAATACGACGGGTCTACTCCCGTGTAATGCGGACGAGAAAAATCATCTCCCAAATACGTATTCTCGACCGACCTGACGACATGCGGCGTGAAGTAATACCCCCGGTTGGCGATCGTCGCCGCCAAATTGGCAATCTGCAACGGTGTCGCCAAGACTTCCCCCTGACCGATAGAGACCGATATTACGGTTATTCCTTTCCAGCCGTTGGCCCCGTATATTTTAGAGTAAAAATCGCTGTTCGGGATAAATCCCCTGCTCTCTCCGGGCAAATCGACACCCAACCGATACCCGTAACCCATATCGACGATATACTTTTTCCAAGCTTCAAAGGCAGCTCCCGTAGTACCATACTTATCGAGATTATCGATCATCGCCCTGAATGCATAACAGAAATAGGCATTGCAGGAAGTAGATATAGCCGGTACAAGCGATATGGGTGAAACATGGTCATGACACGCGACCTTGACACCCGACGAATAAAAACCATGATGACAGGGATAAGTCGTATAAGGGGTAACAGCCTTCTCCTGCAAAAATATCAATCCCTGCGTGGGTTTGAACGTAGAACCGGGCGGATAAGCCGCCATAATAGCCCGGTCATAAAGCGGCTTATAGGGATTCTCGAAAAGCTGCGCGTAATTAGAGCCACGCTCCCGGCCAGTCAGTAAAGAGGGTTTATAAGTAGGACTCGAAACCAAAGCGAGTATCTCTCCCGTCGACGGCTCAATCGCCACGATAGCCCCGACTTTATTCTGCATCAGTTGTTCGCCATACTGTTGCAACTCCATATCGATAGCCAACGTAAGATTTTTTCCGGGAACGGCTTCGCGGTCGAACGCACCGTTTTCATAACGCCCCTTGATACGACCATAGGCATTCCGCAAAAATACCTCCTGCCCTTTCTCCCCACGCAAATATGCCTCATACGATTTCTCCACACCGAGGTCTCCGGTATAATCGCCCTGCATATAATAGCTGTCGTTTTTCAGTTCTTGCGTAGATACCTCGCGTATATTTCCCAGCACATTGGCTCCCGCGTCGTAGGTATAACGACGAATCGACTGGTTCTGAATAAAAAAACCGGGATAGCGATACAGTTTTTCCTGCAACAAACCGTATTCCTCGACCGAAAGACGAGAAATGAAACGTTGCGGAGAATAAGAGGAATAGCCGGGATTGAGGCGGCGGTTGGACATATTGCGCCATCGTTCCTTATACTGGTCATAGGTAATACCCAACGTACGGCAAAGATCGAGCGTATCGAACGGCTGTACTTCGCGGGGTATCACCATAAGGTCGTACGTTGGTTGGTTATCGACAACCAAACGCCCCTCCCGGTCATAAATAAGCCCACGGGAAGGATATTGTATTTTGGTAAGAATGGCATTGTTATCGGCCAACTGATTGTACTCGTTGTCGAGAACTTGCAAGGCAAACAATTTTCCGATATAAAAGAGAATTATCAGAAGCATAAATCCTCCGATAATATATTTCCGCCGTTCGTAATTATAATTCTTTCTCACCGTTTCTTCTCTATCAGCAAATCGACAACCAACAAGACAAACACGGTAAGCAATGTACTACCCGCAATGCGACCCGTCAACAATAACGGGGAAAAGAACGAGAACGACTCGGCGCAAAACGACACCGCACAAAAGACAAAAGTAAGAACAAACGTGTAAAGCACATATCCCCACAGTCCCAAAGAATCGAACGAAGGGACAAACGACTCCTCCCCTCTGTCCCTATATTGTATCCGAGACAACAACGGATTGTGCAAAAATGCGACGGTAACCGACGCCAAAGCATAGACACCCAACGTGTTGGTAAACACATCAATGAGAAGCCCGACGAAAAAAGAAACCGTCATCAAAAAATGAGGTTTGAGCCCCGAAGGTATCTTCAAAAACAGATATACGACGACAAAAGGTGTAGCGATACCCCAAAGAGCGATACGGTTGCACATAAGTATCTGCAACAAGATGACAAACGCCGCACCGATGATACGCCATAACCGGTATTTACTCATAACGTTGCACCTCCTCTTCGATTTGTGTTTGTTCTACGGATTTGCGATGATCGACGGCACGCACAAAATTCAAGGAAGAAAAATCGGCGGCCAACCGTATGGTAAGAACATAAAAATTATTCTTCTTTACCCTACGGGTATCTTCGACATACCCTACGACAAGCCCCTCGGGAAAAGCACCCGAGTATCCGCTGGTAACAATCGTATCTCCAACATTCACGGTCATATACTCGGGTAATTCCTCCAAGCCGGCATAATGGACATCTTCTCCGCTCCACACCAACGAGCCGATATAATGCGTATTTTTAACCTTGCAGCTGATACGCAAATTGGGATTGAGCAAAGACAACGCGACGGCATAACCCGACGAAGCCGACGAAACGACTCCCACCACGCCATTTTGGTCGACAAGACCCATTTCGGGAAACACCCCGTCCCGATTTCCTTTATCAATAGTGATATAATTGTTTTTACGGGCGATACTGTTATTGATGACACGAGCGATAATCATATTTGTCGTATCTCCGGTAACAGCCGGTACAGAGATACGGGACAGCGAATCTTCGGCCTGATACCGGGCAAGAGCATTACGCAGAACGGCAAGCTCGTTTTGGAGCTTACCGTTCTGAGCCAAGAGCTCGTTATTTGCTTTCTGCAATCCGAAATATCCGGTAACAGCTCCCGAAAGGGAATAAAGGCTGCCGGCTACCCGACTGGCGGAACTGAAATAAACACTTTGCTGATAAGGATTGAAACCGAACAACAAAATGAGGCAAAGTACCGCATAACAGAAATAGACAAAAACCGAACTATGCCGGACAAAAAATTGTATCAGTTTACGCATTGGGAATAGACTGTCCCGGTTATAACATTATCGCATCAAGAAAGAGAACTTGTCGACATTCTTCAAAGCGATTCCCGTACCGCGAGCGACCGCCAACAAGGGGTCTTCCGCCACATGGAAAACAATACCGATCTTATCGGTAAGTCGCTTGTCGAGCCCGCGAAGAAGCGCACCGCCGCCGGTCAGATAGATGCCGTTACGCACAATATCGGCATACAATTCGGGAGGTGTGGTATCGAGAGCACTCAATACAGCCGCTTCGATCTTGGATATCGATTTCTCTATGCAATGAGCAACATCCTGATAAGTTACCGGCAACTCCATAGGTAAAGATGTCATGCGGTTGGGGCCGTGTACGATATAATCCTCGGGGGGATTTTCCAGTTCGTTAAGCGCCGATCCTACATTGATTTTTATCAATTCGGCGGTACGCTCTCCCAACTTGATATTATACTGGCGACCCATATATTCGCGAATATCCTCGTTGAATTCGTCTCCTGCCACACGTATCGATTTGTTGGTAACGATACCGCCCAGCGATATAACGGCGATCTCGGTCGTACCGCCTCCTATATCGACAATCATATTGCCCTCGGGCGCTTCCACATCGATACCCACACCGATAGCGGCAGCCATCGGTTCGTAAATCATATATACGTCCCGGCCACCCACATGCTCCGACGAGTCGCGTACGGCACGTATCTCCACCTCGGTACTTCCCGACGGGATACACACCACCATACGCAATGACGAAGAAAACAAAGTGTTACGCATGGAAACCATCTTCATCATGCCCCTCATCATCTGTTCGGCCGCATTGAAGTCGGCAATCACACCGTTTTGCAACGGACGTATCACACGAATATTCTCGGGAGCACGACCATACATGGCCTGCGCCTCATGCCCCACCGCTTTGAGTTTACCCGTGCGATTGTCGAGAGCAACCATTGAGGGAGCATCGACCACGATTTTATCGTTGTAAAGTATAATCGTATTGGCCGTACCCAAATCGATGGCTATTTCTTGGTTGAAAGAGAAAAATCCCATTGTTCTTCGTTGTAAAAATGATTAGTGTTTGAAGTGGCGAATACCGGTGAATACCATCGCGATACCGTTCTTGTTGCAATAGTCGATCGTCAAGTCGTCGCGTACCGAACCGCCGGGTTGAATCACCGTATCGATACCCTCTTTGTGGGCGATTTCCACGCAATCGGGGAACGGGAAGAAAGCATCAGATGCCATGACCGCCCCCTTCAAATCGAAATTGAACGACTTGGCTTTCTCGATGGCATGGCGTAAAGAATCTACCCGGGAGGTTTGTCCCACGCCGCTGGCATAAAGTTGTTTTCCCTTAGCGAGAACAATGGCATTGGATTTGCTATGTTTTACGATTTTATTGGCAAACAACAAATCTTCGACTTCTTCGGGCGTTACGGCTTTCTCGGTGATTTGTTTCAATTCCTCGGCCTTTTCCTGATGCAAGTCTTTTTCCTGCATCAACACGCCGTTGAGCAGGGAACGGAATTGTATCGTGGCCTCGGGAGCTTTTTTCTGGACGAGGACAATACGATTTTTCTTCTGATAGAAAATATCGAGAGCAGCCGGCTCGTAACCGGGTGCAATAATAACCTCGAAGAAAAGTTTATTTATTTCTTCGGCCGTAACAGCATCAACCACCGCATTGGTGACCAAAACACCACCGAATGCCGAAACGGGATCTCCCGCCAATGCGGCATTCCATGCTTCGAGCAACGTAGGACGCGAAGCGATACCGCAAGCATTATTGTGTTTCAATATGGCGAATGTCAATTCCGAGAACTCGGAGATAAGCGATACGGCCGCATCGATGTCGAGCAGGTTGTTATACGAAATCTCTTTTCCGTGAAGTTGTTCGAACATTTCATCGAAGTTTCCGAAAAAGAATCCCTTCTGATGTGGATTTTCTCCGTAGCGCAACGGTTTGGAATCGTTGCAAGCAGCCCGGAAAGCCGAATAGTTACCGCCGTCGAAATAATTGAAAATGGCGGTATCATATCCCGACGAAACAGCAAACGCCTCTTTGGCAAACCAATAACGATCTTCCAAAGAAGATGCAGCGCCTTTTTCGTTGAGCATATCCAAAAGCGGAGCATATTGTGCTTTGGAGGCAACGATAACGACATCTTTGAAGTTCTTGGCAGCGGCCCGGATAAGAGAGATACCGCCTATATCGATTTTTTCGATGATGGCACTTTCATCGGCGCCCGAAGCTACCGTTTCTTCGAACGGATAAAGATCGACAATGACAAGATCGATCTCGGGAATATCGTATTCGGCAATCTGCTGACGGTCGCCCTCCTCTTCCCGACGATTGAGTATGCCGCCGAAGACCTTCGGGTGCAATGTTTTCACACGACCGCCCAGAATAGAGGGGTAACCAGTGAGACCTTCGACACTGCGGCAAGGTATCCCCAAAGACTCGATAAACGATTGAGTACCACCGGTCGAAATAAATTCCACACCATCGGCATGCAATTTTTTAAGAATTTCGTCCAACCCGTCTTTGTGATAAACCGAAACTAATGCGGTTTTGATTTTTTTATTTTCAGCCATATCGTTTTGATTTTGTTCATTTTTTGGAGTTACAAAAATAGTAATTTTGCCGACAAACCACAAAGATTTTTCAGCACAAAAAAGCGTCATTTCTCTTTTTTTTCATTTCGATGCTGCCGGACCTTCAAAATATTGTAAAACAGCCCGAAAAAGAATCTCAAAGCGATCGCTCCGACGACAATACCCGATAAAGGCGCATCTGACAGAGCCGGCAATCAAATTCGAGACGCAGCAACGTATCCCGATATTGCAGGAATAGCGGCTCTTTCCACACTCCCCCGTCCTGCGGCCGAACAGTTTCACGCGGACATCGCCCCCACTGCCTTTTCAGACAAAAACGGGTAAACATCAAGGCTTCTCCCTCGACCGGTTCACATTCGTAAGCCGGCGCAATTTTCTTCACCCCATGAGCCCGATAAAACGCACGGGCCGATGCATTAGATACATTTCCCAAATAATCGAGTTCCGAAACCGGATATGAAGCAGATCCTTCTTCCCTGCGACGCGAGGGACGATAAGAGAGCCTCCTGACCAACATCATTCTCTCTACGGCTTCGCGTCGTAAATCAGCCAACAAAGAAGCCGGCAGAAAATATGCTTTCTCCGACAAAACATTTACCGAACGGGCGAAAAAACAAGTATCCCCCAAACGAGAAAGTTGTGCTTTCTGATTTTCGGATTGCGGAGTACGGGCTTCTTCTTTCTCCCAATCCCGGGCAACTACCGCCGAACGACCGGAATCATCGGTAATCTTCAATGCAAACCCTCTCGGAATTTCATAGAGCTGCAAATCGACGGGAATACGGCGTTGCGCACTTTTTTTCTGCAATGTCTGTTCAAACAACCGGTCATAATTACGGTAAAGCAAAGTACCGGACGATATATTCAATTTCTCGAACGGATAAACCACCGCCTCTTCGACCCGATTCACACGAAAGCCTTCGAATGCCCCCTTTTTATTGAGAAAACAAAGTCCGTCGCCATTATGCAACACCTCACCTCCCTGCACCTTCAAAGCCGCACCGCGTACCTGTGCCACTCGCCCTATCGGCTCACCGAGAGATTTCGGCGTGTCGGGCGACCCCATATCCTTATCTGGACGACCATCGAAAAAATATCGGGTAAAGCCCCGGTTAAAACTCTTTTGCGGCATCGGGTCAAAAGACAACTCGACCCGACCCGAAGATGCGGCCCTGTACTCAGGACGACGCTCGAAAATTTCATCCAGACATCGTCGGTACCACGCCGTAACATTTTTCACATACGATAATTCTTTGAGTCGTCCTTCTATCTTCAAAGAAGTCGCACCGGCATCGAGCAAAGCCTCCAACCGATCGGTACGATTCATATCTTTAAGAGAAAGCAAGTGCTTGTCGCGGATAAGCGGACGACGGTCGGCATCGAGCAATGTATAGGGAAGACGGCAATACTGGGCACATTCCCCTCGATTGGCGCTTCGCCCCGAAAGAGACCGACTCAAATAACATTGTCCGCTATAACTGACACATAAAGCCCCATGCACAAAAACTTCCAACTCCACCGGCACCGCTTCGGCAATGGTGCGTATCTGCTCACCCGACAATTCCCGAGCCAACACGACACGAGAGAACCCCACATCGTAAAGGAAACGGACTTTTTCTACCGTACGATTATCGGTCTGTGTACTGGCATGAAGGGCAATAGGAGGTATATCGAGACGCAAGACACCCATATCCTGCACGATAAGCGCATCGCCCCCCACCCGATAAAGTTCGGTGATAAGCCGCTCGGCAGGTTTCAGTTCATCGTCGTAAAGCAACGTATTCAAAGCGACATATACGCGCGCCTCGTATCGATGTGCGAAATCGACCAACCGGGCAATATCGTCCACACTGTTTGCAGCAGCTGCTCTTGCACCAAAACAAGGGCCGCCGATATACACGGCATCGGCTCCATGCAAAACGGCTTCGATACCTATATCGGCCGTCTTGGCGGGAGCCAACAATTCGATAGGGCGAGATACACTCATCGGATTTCTTCGATATTATAGGGGGTTTCCTGATAAACGTAATAGTTGAGCCAGTTGGAAAACAACAAATTGGCATGTGCACGCCAACGCACCAACGCAGCCTTGTCGGGATCATCATTCCGGAAATAATTCTGCGGCATTTCGATAGGCAACCCTTTTGCCAAATCCCGACGATATTCGTTCCCCAGCGTATCGGGAGCATACTCGGAATGTCCCGTAAGGAAAATCTCCCTGCCTCCGCGGGCTATGACGACAGCCGGCCCCGAAACCTCGCCCTCGGCCATAATGGTCAACTCCCGACACTTCCGCACATCTTCGGTACGTATCGCCGTATGTCGGCTATGCGGTATATAAAACTCATCGTCGAACCCACGAAACAACGGGGCTGTTTTTCCCACTTCGGAAATCTGATGGAGAAAAACGCCGAAAAGTTTTTTCGCCAACGGATATTTGGGAATGCCGTAATAGTGATATAATCCGGCCTGCGCCGCCCAACAAATATACATGGTCGACGTAACATGCGTTCGTGCCCAGTCGAATATAGAAGAGACCTCACCCCAATACGAAACCTCCTCAAAAGCCATCTGCTCGACGGGAGCCCCGGTAATAATCATTCCGTCGTAACGCCGGTCGCATACTTCCGAAAACTCCTTGTAAAAAGCCATCATGTGTTCGGCCGGCGTATTTTTAGAAACATGACCGGAGATTTTCAGGAAATCGATTTCGAGTTGCAACGGAGTATTCGACAAAAGTCGTATAAGGTCGGTCTCGGTCGTTATCTTCAACGGCATGAGATTGAGGATAATAATACGCAGCGGCCGTATATCCTGAGCAGAAGCCCTCTGCGAATCCATGACAAATATATTTTCCGACTTCAATATTTCGACGGCCGGCAATTTCGACGGTATATTTAACGGCATATCTCTTTCTTTATAACCGCACAAAAATACAATAAAAAAACAGAAGGACGAAATGCATCTAAGGATAGTGGTATAGCATACAAAAAATGCAAAATTCTTTTTAAAGAGTTAGCAAAAAGATTAAGAAATAAGCATTATTACTGACAAAATAACTATATTTGCTCCCCAAAGGAGAACAAAGCAACAATAAAAAAACGCGCACCGCCTTCCATAAACATGCAATAAATTGAAATACAATAATATAAAATAGAAAACATGGCACTAATCATACCGAAACACTATACTCCGAAATTGTTGCCCGAGACAACCGAGCAAGCCATCAAGGGGTTGAAAGAAAGTTTCCAACGGGCATTGGCAAAAAATCTGAATCTCCGCCGCGTTACAGCCCCGTTGTTCGTCCTCTCCGGTACAGGAATCAACGACGACCTCAACGCAACGGAACGCGCAGTAAAATTTCCCATAAAATGTATGGAAGACCGTCAGGCCGAAGTTGTCCATTCATTAGCAAAATGGAAACGGCTGAAACTCGGGGCATACCGCATCGCACCGGGATACGGGTTATATACCGATATGAATGCAATCCGTTCCGACGAAGACCTCGATAATTTGCACTCTCTCTATGTCGACCAATGGGACTGGGAAAAAAGTATCACCGAAATCGACCGCACCCTCGAATACCTGAAAGAAACCGTCCGCAAAATATATAAAGCATTGAAAGATACCGAGGCCGAACTTTACGAAATCCACCCGCATATCACACCCATGCTTCCCGACGATATCGTATTTATACATTCGGAGGAATTATTACAGATGTACCCGGGCCTCTCCCCTAAGGCCAGAGAATACGAAGCCACCCGAAAATACGGGGCTATTTTCATCATAGGCATAGGCCGAGAATTATCGAACGGAGAACCTCACGACGGTCGTGCCCCCGACTATGACGACTGGACGACACCAAACTCGGACGGATATTATGGCCTTAACGGAGATATTATTTTATGGAACAGCGTTCTAGAATGCCCGTTCGAAATTTCGTCGATGGGAATTCGTGTCGACGAAAAGGCCTTACGCAAACAATTGGAAATATGCGGCTGCACCGACCGTCTGAATCTCGATTTCCACAAAGCTCTCCTGCACGGCGATATGCCCCTTTCCATCGGTGGCGGTATCGGACAATCGCGCCTATGTATGTATTTGTTGCAAAAAGCCCACATCGGAGAGGTCCAAGCCAGCATCTGGCCCGAAGAACAAATTGCAGAATGTGCCCGCCACAACATATTTCTGCTTTGATTTTCGACGATATTGCATAAAAAAAGGGAGGCATCTTACAGATGCCTCCCTTTTCTGTTTTTTTAAGCCTGAATTATTTGCAAGCCATATACGCACCGGCAATAGCTTTGTAGGCCATCAATCCGGCCTCGGATTTTTCGATAGTTACCATTTCGCCTTCTCCGGCATAGATGCTTACATGATTGTCGTCAACAAAAGTCATGAATGTAATACCCTCGACAGCCCAAGAGTTTTCTTCACTGTTATAGGTCAACTCTACTTTTTCCTGAGTAGCCTCATCGGTGATGACATATCCGTTTTGATTCGACTCTACCAGATAATTTCCATTTTCACCTTTGATGTGTTTCACATTATCGGCCATAGGATTGTTACCCGTCCAAAATTCGATGGAGTTGATCACCAAAGCATCGGCGATAAGAGAAATTTCATAAACCGGCAAAATGCAGAATGCAACAAATACAGCCTCATTTACCCATTTTTCTCCCACACCCTTATTCCACGAAAACAGTTTATTGGTCAAGCCAAAAGAACCGATACACGAAGAAAACATAAGACTTCCGCTCAAAAGTACGGCGGCAGCCACAACCAATTTCTTTTTCATAATATAAGTTTTGAATTAGATAATATGCAAATATACTAACATTTCCTTAGAATTCGTAAAATATTCTACACTTTTTTTATACAAATTATCCCTTATTCGAAGGCAGGACACCTTGTTTTTGCAACCATCGCCACATAAGGACCGGCCACGTATCATAATAAGAGAATGTAGGACGACACCCCCAACCATGTCCCCCTTCGGGGAAAATATACATCGATGAAGGAACTCCTTTTTCTTTCATAACAGAATACATCTGTATACTGTTTGCCGGAGGTACGCTTTTATCATCATCGCTCAGCAAAAAAAGTGTCGGCGGAGTATTCTCGGAAACATGCAACTCATTGGAATATAGAGCGATTAAACCAGGATTATTCTTTTGATCACCCAACAAATTATCCCGAGAACCTTTATGCGTATATGTTCCCATCGTTACGACCGGATAAAAAAGCAACATAAAATCGGGACGGCATGTCGAGTCGCAGTGCGTACCGAGCGTCGACGCCAAATGTCCCCCGGCCGAAAAACCCGCGATACCTACTTTGCCGGGATCGATACCCCAATCGGCAGCATTCGCCCGCACGATACGCATCGATTCCTGAGCATCGGCAAGAGGCACGGCATGATGACCGTTAGGCAAACGATACTTCAATATAACGCCCGCAACGCCTTTCTCTGCAAGCATACGAGCAAAAAGCACACCTTCATGCTGCATGGCCTGACGGGCATATCCGCCACCGGGACAGATCACCACTGCGGCTCCGGTATTTTTCTCGCGGGCCGGTAAATACACAAAAAGTTCGGCCGTGCGTGCATTCAGTACACGCCCTTCCTTAGTTATCTTTTCTTCGGATGTTATACCGTTATCTTCGGCCGGACCGTCGGGCCAAACCTTAACAGTAAAGGGTTCTTGCCCCCACGATGTCGCGCTTACGGCCAACGCAGCCAGCAATCCCATCATTTTTCTTTTTATCATATACTCATCTTTTAATTTATCATGTCAAAAAAATCCACTATTTTTGCCACAATAGATTTGCGAATATACAAAATTTCAAGTCATGATTAAACATATCGTCCTTTTTAAATTAAAAACCACTCTTTCTTCCGACGAGAAGAAAAGCATTACGCAAAATTTCAAAAACGCACTGGAAGCCCTAAAAGGAAAAATTCCCTGTCTCTTGTCCATAGAAGTAGGGATAAACGAGAATGCGGAAGAATCTTACGATATAGCTCTGACTACCACATTCGAGACATTCGACGATCTGCACAACTACGCGCAGCACCCCGACCACGTAGCTGCGACACAAATCATCAAAGAGACCAAAGAATCGCGCGCCTGCGTCGACTATATCATTTGAAATACCCGTACCGTTCTATGAAACAAGAGAAAATCATTATCTACCAACTCTTACCGCGCCTCTTCGGAAATACGACAACAGACTGTGTCCCCAACGGATCGATCGAAAAAAACGGCGTAGGAAAACTAAATGACATATCTCCGAAAGTCCTGCGGGAAATAGCCCGTTTGGGTTGCACTCATGTATGGTACACCGGTGTCATCGAACATGCCACACAAACCGACTACTCCCGATACGGAATCGCCACCGACAATCCTCATGTCGTCAAAGGCAAGGCAGGATCGCCGTATGCCATAAAAGATTATTATGACATCGATCCCGACCTCGCCGTAAATGTTCCCGACCGTATGCAGGAATTCGAGGCTCTCATAGAACGTACGCACCAAAATAAATTGAAAGCGATCATCGATTTCGTACCCAATCACGTGGCGCGTCAATACCGATCGGACGCCAAACCCGACGGCATCACGGATTTGGGTTGTTGCGACAACACGGCACATGCATTTGATACGCACAACAATTTTTATTACATTCCGGGACAAGAATTCTCCCCGCATTTCGATATCGGAGAAGGGACGAACCGCTACAACGAATTTCCCGCCAAAGCAACCGGAAACGACTGTTTTTCTCCCTCTCCGGGGCAAAACGACTGGTACGAAACCGTAAAATTGAACTACGGCGTCGATTACCTCAACTGCATGAAAAAAAACTTTGACCCGATACCCGACACATGGGAAAAAATGAGAGACATTCTGCTCTTTTGGGGCGGGAAAAACATCGACGGATTCCGGTGCGACATGGCAGAAATGGTGCCGGTAGAATTTTGGGGTTGGGCCATACCTCAAATCAAGCGACAATACCCACACCTGATTTTCATCGCCGAAGTATATAATCCCTGCGAATACCGCAACTACCTGCATAACGGACACTTCGACTACCTTTACGACAAAGTGGGGCTCTACGACCTTTTACGCAATATCGTAAGCGGACATGCTTCTTCGCTGCAAATAAGCCATTGTTGGCAATCGCTCGAAGGCATCAATACCGATATGGTAAATTTTCTGGAAAACCACGATGAGCAACGTGTCGCCTCCCCCCAAAACGCCGGAGATCCGTTCAAAGCATATCCCGCCCTCATCGTATCGGCGATGATGAACCGGAATCCTTTTCTTCTCTATTTCGGTCAAGAGCTGGGAGAGCCGGGCACCGATGCCGAAGGGTTCAGCGGATACGACGGGCGCACTACGATTTTCGATTATTGGAGCGTTCCTTCCATACGTAACTGGTACAACAACGGCCGTTGCAACGATACCCGGCTCACCGATGATCAAAAGCGACTGAGAGAGATGTACCGACAAGTACTTACCCTCTGTAATAAAGAGGCCGCTCTGAGAGAAGGAGATTTTTTCGACTTGATGTATGTCAATTTCGACAACGGACATTTCGATGCCAAGCACAACTACGCATTTCTAAGGAGATACAAAAACGAACTGCTCCTCATAGCCGTCAATTTCAATGCTTGGCCTGCCAATACCGAAATACGCATACCCCAGCACGCCTTCGATTGTTGGAATATAATCCCCGGCGAATACGATTGCGAAGAGCTGCTGGGAGGAGAAAAAGCTGCAAAAAACATTTCTCCCGACAGACTGTTTGAGACATCGATACATGCCTATGGTGCCGTCGTATGGAAATGCAAAATAAAGACAACCCGAATTAGCTCGAAAAAAAGCACCTTAACACACATGAAATAACGATATTCTTGTTACCTTTGCCGAAGAATATCAAAAACCTTTCCAAGAAAGAAAAAAATGATCCAAAGACCGCCATTCAAGGTTTTCGCCGGAACGAACACGCGTTATCTGGCCGAAAAAATCTGTAACTCATTAGGTTGCGAATTAGGAAAAATGAACATTCAGCACTTCGCTGACGGTGAATTTTCGGTGTCTTTTGAAGAATCGATTCGCGGTTGCCAAGTATTTTTGATCCAATCGACTTATCCCAACGCCGACAATTTGATGGAGCTCCTTCTTATGATCGACGCTGCCAAACGCGCTTCGGCCGAGTCGATTATCGCCGTAACCCCCTATTTCGGCTGGGCACGACAAGACCGTAAAGACAAACCCCGCGTATCGATCGCCGCCAAACTGATCGCCGACCTTCTGAGCGTGGCCGGCATCGACCGCCTCATTACAATGGACTTGCACGCTGACCAGATTCAGGGTTTCTTCAATGTTCCGGTCGATCACCTTTACGCTTCTACCGTTTTCGGTGAATACATCAAATCCCTCAAACTCAAAGATATGGTTATCGCATCGCCCGATGTCGGCGGTTCAAAACGGGCAAACTCGTATGCCAAGTATTTCGGTGTACCTCTAGTATTATGTCATAAATCGAGAGCCAAAGCCAACGAAGTCGAGAGCATGACCGTTATCGGAGATGTCAAAGATAAAAACGTCATTCTCGTAGACGACATGGTCGATACCGCCGGAACAATCACCAAAGCTGCCGACCTGATGATAAGCAAAGGTGCTCTTTCTGTCCGTGCCATCGCCAGCCACGCCGTGATGTCCGACCCCGCAACATCGCGTGTTACAGAATCGAAAATGACCGAAATGATATTTACCGACAGTATTCCCTATTATAAAAACTGTTCCAAAGTACATATCATCAGTATCGCCGATATGTTTGCCGATACGATACGGCGCGTTTACGAAAACGAATCTATCAGTTCGCAATACATTATTTAAGCGATACCCTACCTATCTATTCCGGCTTCGTTCAAAATAAGGGACGAAGCCGTTTTCTTTTTTTTAAAAAAAACTTATCGATATTTCAAAAGTTTTTCAAGTATAGATTGGCCGGCTATCAAAAAATACCTTACCTTTGCAACGTCAATTCACAAAAAGAGTATACAATTCGGGAAGTCTTCACGATTCGGAAGTACAATAATCCTCATTTTTGTCATTGGCAGAATTATACATATTTCAAAACCGCACAAATGAAAAAATTGCATCATACCTTTTTCCTCCTTTGCGGAATAGTGGTCGCATTCTCGACGACAAGTTGCATCAAAGACGAAAAAGCCAATGTAGAATGCGACATCGAAAACATCGTCGTTGCACAAGAAGACCTCATCACATATACCAAGATAGACCGAGACCGGGCTATCGTCTCACTGAAACGGAAATCGGTAAATTTCGAAAGTGAAATAAACCCTACATACATTGTATCGGACGGAGCCACATACACCATAGAGAACGAAACCGATAAAGATGCCGTACATATCGAATACGTGAAAGTAACTTCGGAAGACAAACAATACAGCAAGACCTATACGGTATTATTCACTCCGACCGAAATACCGGCTCACTTCGGATTCGAATATTGGGCTGTCGACGGCAAATACGAAAAGTCTTACGAACACGGTATGACCATAACCAACGATGACGGGACAGCAGAACACTACCCCGAGATCGACCTCTATCTTTGGGATAGCGGTAACCTCGGATTTTCGGCCGTCGCCAGCGGAAAAGGGCCGAAAGAATACCCTACGTTTTCGACCGACGATGCTTACAGCGGCAGCAAAGCCGCCAAGCTCGTTACCCGCAAGACCGGCACGTTAGGTGCGACTCTCAACAAACCCATCGCCGCCGGGAATATTTTTCTCGGAGAATTTTCGGGTAAAGGCATCAACTTGATGGCAGAACCCTTGAAAGCGACCCGCTTCGGTTATCCTTACGACAAGATACCGACTTCGTTCGATGTCTATTTCAAATACAAACGGGGTACTTACGCCCATACCGGCGAAGTATTCACGACTCGCGAAGGGACTCCCGACTTCTGCGCTATCTATGCCGTTTTCTTCGACAATGTAATAGCCAAAGAAGAAAACCCGCTCGATATACCCACCCTCGACGGCTCTAACGTATTCACCAGTTCATCGATTATCGCCATTGCCAACCTGCATACATGCGATAATGAAGAATACCGGAAGTGGGAAGGTGGAACCGACGGAGAATGGAAACACGTCAATATACCCTTCAAAGGCCAAAAAGAAGGCGTTGATTACCGTACTCTTATCGATCCCGAACGACTGAAAAAACAAGAATATAGTTTAGCGATCGTATGCTGTTCGAGTTATTACGGCGACTTTTTCGAAGGTGCCATCGACAGCGAGTTAACAATCGACGACCTCACGATTCATTACGAAGACGTCCCCGTACAGCCATAATCAAAAGATCTATGAAAAAACAATTTCTGTATATATTTCTCGCCGTATTCTCTATTGGAATTCCGGCACAAGCAATTACCAACCAAGATATTGACGAGGCTGCAACCTTAGCCGAAAAATATCAACAGCACAAGAAAGCCAAAGTATATGAATTCAGTGTAAAAGCGGGATTCAATATCGGAGGAACATCTCCTATGGGACTGCCGGCCGAAATACGGCAAATCAACTCTTTCAGCCCTACCCTATCCCTATCGATCGGCGGCGATGTAATACGCTGGTTCTCGCCCAAATGGGGTGTAAATTTGGGTCTACGCTTCGAGACGAAAGGAATGGAAACCGATGCCTCGGTAAAAAATTATGTCATCAAACTGCTAAACGACGGGAGCTATATCGAGGGTATCTATACCGGTGATGTCGTAACCAAAGTCAACAATCAATATCTGACGCTGCCCTTACAAGCCGCATACAAGGCCGGGGAAAGATGGAAACTGAAAGCCGGTGTATATGTATCGTTCCTGCTCCGGGGAAATTTCGACGGGGAAGCCAAAAACGGATATATGCGTACACACCCGACCGAGCCGAAACTCGAAACAGATGCCCCCTATGATTTCTCGGCCGATACAAAACAATTTGATTGGGGACTCGACTTGGGTGCAGAATTCGTCGCCTACAAACACCTCTCTATTTACGCCGACCTGACATGGGGACTCACTCCGATTTTCCCGAGCGACTTTACCGCCATCGGATTCAAAATGTATAACGTCTACCTCAATATCGGTTTCGCCTACGTTTTTTAAAAAATAAAAACCCTCATTTATCGGCGGTCATCGGGATAAAGCAAATATTTGTTTCGCAACTCCTTGTAGGCCGCCAAATCTTTTTGCCATGAAGCGCGTATATCGGCTTCGCTTTTTCCTTCGATAATTTCGCGGCGCACTCGGCTGCTCCCCATCAATTTATCGAAAAACGAAGGGCTGGAAAAAAATTCGGCTCCCTTCCCCGACCGATGGAAAAATCGCAACAAATACGTCAATGACAAACCCTCGGGCGGAACAGAATCGCGCAGGTCTATCCCATAACACAATTTACCGCATTGTAACGGATTCTTATCGTATCCGGGCAAAGAGGCAGGCTTGAATATAAAAGTCCCGCATGTCGAATCGGGATAACCGATCACTTGAAAAGGCATATAAGTACCTCGGCCTACACTCACTCGTGTGGCCTCGAAAAAGCACAGTGAAGGATAGAATCGTATCGCCGTATCGTTCGGCAGATTGGGCGACGGTTTCACCGGTAATGAATACCGATCGCCGTGCCGCCACCCGCGAAGAGGAATAACCGTCAGATCGATCTGCGCCGTGCCGCCCCAATCCTCACCCTTTATCATACAGGCCAGCTCCCCCACCGTAAGACCATGCAAGACAGGTAGGGGTAAAATACCTACGAACGAACGTAACGAATCCTCAATCACCGGGCCATCGACATAATCGCAAGGATTCGGTCGGTCGAGGACCCACATCTCCACACCTTGCTCGGCACACCCCTGCATAAGATAGTACATGGTGGAAATATAGGTATAAAAACGCGCACCGACATCTTGAATGTCAAAAATCAGAACATCGATATCTTTCAACTGCCGGCCCGAAGGTTTCTTATTCACACCATACAGCGAATAGATCGGCAATCCGGTACGCGCATCTCTACCATCCGACACTATTTCTCCGGCATCGGCCGTCCCCCTCAAACCATGTTCAGGAGCAAAAAGTGCAACAACATTTACCCCCCGGGCCAGAAGCGTATCGACAAGGTGTACCGAAGAAGCCGTCAACAAGGATGTTTGATTCACCGCCAACGCAACCCGACGCCCATCGAGATCGGATAACCACTCTTCGAGGCGATCGGCTCCTACTTGTACTTTACCGTCGGACATAACCGGCATGGAAACGGCCCAACACAAAATTACAGACCAAACAAATGCTTTCATCGTACAGAATTTATACTGCCATAAAGATAAAAAGAAAACAAGATTTCAACTTCATCTTATCGAAGAAATAGATAAAAACCACAAGCAAAATATATAAAAGGACTACGATTCCGATAAATTTATTATCTTTGGCAACAAGCCACAACCAATATGCAGTATGTGGTCTTATATCATTTTTCCGCTCACCGATAATAATGGATATTATGAAACTCACGCTTGCTCTTTCTATCATATTTTTTTTCGGGACGACAATATGCACTCTGAGTCAGGAGCAATCGCCATCGATTCCGGCAAAGCAGGAAACAGTACCTAACGGTCGAAAATATGTTCCCAAACAAGAAATTCCTTTCAATCAGGCCATTATGGTATTGGGGTTTGAAAAAATTTTATCATCGAAAAAAGAATCGCTTCTCATACAAAACCGTACACAAGAAACGGTTACCCGCATAAAACTGCGCATCGTGTATAAAACACCTCAAAACGAAATGCTCGACTACCGGGAAATTTTCCTCGATGAAGAAATTCTACCCGGTATGACCAAAAAATTCTCGATCGACAGTTTCGATGAAAATCGCCAATATTACTACTACATGACCCCTCCGACCGGGAAAAGTATAGAATCGAGTTACCCATTTAAAATCACATTCACTTTACTACGATACGATATAGCCATAACCCGATAAATATCTGACACGTCGAATAAGAGGTTAGACTATTTTAACGACGTTTACCGCACATTCGACAAACATTCTTCCTTTCACATTGTTTTTATTGGTAGCGAGACAGAGAAACTCCGTATCGTTATAATCAATCAATTGTTTCACCAATTCATCGGGAGGAAAATAATATGACACCTACCAAACAGCAAACACAAAGTTGGTTGCCGTCGATCTTCAACGACTTCTTCGGCAACGAGTGGATAACCAAAAACCGTTCGACAGTTCCCGCAGTCAACATCATGGAAGACGAAAAACGTTACACCGTAGAGGTAGCCGTTCCGGGACTAAAAAAGGAAGATATAAACGTACGCATCGACGAAAACAGCCATCTGATCATTACGGTCGACACAAAAAAAGAGAAAGAAGAAGAGGCTCAGAAAGGGAAATATATCCGTCGGGAATTTTCCTGCTCCCAATTCCGCCAAACTCTTTTACTGCCCGAAAATATCGATGAAGAAAGTATCGAAGCCAAACAGGAAAACGGACTGCTTACCATACACATTCCCAAGAGGAAAACAGCAGAGAACACGGAACCTAAAAAAATCCAAATCAAATAATGTTCGAGGTTATCATATAAAAGGGTACTTTCACAATGAAAGTACCCTTTTATATTTTCATACGACGCCATGTATAATTTTCTTCCTTGCGTCGGCGGGCCGAAAAGTAATAGTACAAATTCACCGCCGGACGCAACCACTCATATAGCAAGACTTTCATGCCGAGAGGTGGCATATCCATCGTCCATGCAAGGCGTTTATAAACCCATGTCTGCATGATTCCCCGCCACAACAACAGCAAAAGTATCGCCCCCCACACCGCAGGATGCGATGGTTGTATCACCGCCATAGTAACCAAAGCCGCATAAAAAAGGTAGACCGACAGTTGTTCGAACACAAACAAATATCGACGACTATGGCGAAGATAAGGTGCCGTAAAACAGTAACGCAATTTCGACATACGCCACAATGAAACGACATCATCGGTACATACATCGACCCGACTCTCGGGTGAAATTTCCACCCGGGTATTCCGGGACGTAGCCACTTCATTGATAAACAGATCATCATCGCCGTAACGAAGATTTAAAGTACGGGAAAAGCCTTTATGTCCGAAAAAAAGCGATTTTCGATACACTACATTCGTTCCCTCTCCCATGTAAGGATTTCCACACAACGCACAAGACAAATAGCGTAGCGAAAAAAGCAACCGGTCATAAGCAGCATAACAAGCGCCACGTGAAGAAGACATATCAAATCGCGTATAACCCAAAACAATATCGACTCCATCGGAGAAGCGACGCATCATATTCCTCAACCAATATCGAGATGACGGGAGACATGTCGCATCGAGAACAACGACATAATCGTTTCTGACAGCTTTGAATCCCAACGTTATAGCCAGTTTCCTACGACTCAGCGCACAAGCATCGAAAGGGACGTATGTATAATAAAGATGGGGATATTGCTCCGCATACCGATTCAAAAGATCCCGAGTTTCATCGGTAGAAGCATCATCGACCACCACAACCTCGAAATCGGGATAATCCTGTTTGAAAAGTTCGGGCAAATTACGACGTAATGATGCCGCATTTTCACAAGCATACACAATAAGGGAAACAGACGGTAAAAATTCCTTTTCCCGAGTCCCGCTTCTTTCTGTATTTTTGCGACAGAACCGATACACTCTAAGGTAATACTTTACATCGATATAGACGAGAAAAAGCAACAAAGCAACGGCAAAAGAGCCATAAACAATCACAGATACAGCAAGAGGTTGAGACAATAAACGTATAAAAGATTCAGAACTCATATCAATCGCATTTAACGCGATACAAAAATAGGTAATCTCTGTGAAGCACCCAAACGGAACAGTCGTTTTAAATCCCTTCCACCAAAAGATCAATAAACAAAAAAACGAGACACCAATACGAGAATAATATCGGTTTACTGCCACAACAAAAACAGATAAAAGCCGTTATCAAATATAAGAGTTATTATTTTGCAGATAATGCACAAAGAGGCTATATTTGCAGCTTGAATATAGAAAAACACTACCGCTTCATGAAGAAAAAAGCCACATTTGCACTGCTGATACTTTCGGCTATTATTTTTCACTCGTGTAAATCATATAAGGACATCGCCTATGTACAAGGCTTGGAGTCGGGCGACATCGTTCCCCTGACCGAAAAAATCGCCACAACCATCAATACCAACGATGCATTGCTCATCACCGTATCGGCAGCCAACCCCGAAGCCGTCGCCGCCTACAATCCCCCCGTAACAAATTCTCTGAAACCGGGAGAAACCATGTTGTCGTCAAACCCGTCGTTACAAAATTATCTCGTCGATCCCGACGGATATATCGACTTCCCTTCTTTGGGCCGTATCAAGGTTACGGGACTTACCCGTTCCCAACTCGAACAATACATAAAAAAAGAATTGGAACCGATGGTAACCGACCCTATCGTAAAAGTTCAGATATTGACCAATAATATCACCGTATTGGGAGAAGTAACCACTCCGGGAACTTTCGAAATACCCAACGAACGGCTCTCTCTGTTCGAAGCCTTAGGGTTGGCCAAAGACCTCACCATCTACGCCCGCCGCGACAATATTCTCATCACCCGTGAAACCGAAGACGGGAAACTGATCAGTATGCGGGTAGACCTTACGAAACCCGATGTATTCTCATCGCCGGGATTTTACCTGCAAAAAGGCGATGTCGTGTATGTCGAACCCAACGACTATCGTAAGTCCAACTCAAGTTACAATAGCAACAAACAGTTCAACGTCTCTATGATATCGACTATCATCAGCGGAGTCTCTGTTATCGCATCTCTTATCATTGCATTATTCGTTAAGTAATTACAGCACAATAGTCCAAGATATACGCATGGAAAATTTCAATAAAAACAGCGCACTGATAGACATCGACCTTTCGGGTCTGATCAAAAAATATCTCAAAAACTGGTACTTGTTTGCCATTTCCATTATTGCATGCGGGGTCATAACTTTCGCTTACGTCAAAATAAAGAAAGATATCTATCTGATAAAAGCCGACATACTCATCAGCGATGAAAACAGCAGTGGAGGAAGTATGCAATCGGCCATGCTCAAAAGTTTTTCATTCGGTAATCTCGTAGGGGGTGGAGGCAAAGTCGATGACGAAATCAACATGGTATCGGCACATTCCACCTTGCGAGAAGTGGTAAAAGATTTGGGCCTGAATAAAAAATATATACTTCGACACAGCTTTTTCGACAAAGAAGACCTTTACAAAAACTATCCCATCGAGATATACGCCTCTCCTACGGTAGAAGATACTCTCAGCACAACCCTCAATTTTAAAGTCCGTATCGACGAAGCCGGCCACATTGTCGTAAAAGTCAATAAAGCACTCGAAGGCCACGAAAAAGTGGAAGGGAGTCGTTTCCCTCTTGTCGTACCGACCCAATACGGAGATTTCATTCTCAACTCCACACCACATTATGTGGCCGGAGAAAAGTTGGCAACCAATATCTCTATCTGCGGATATGACAAAGCTGCGGAAGACGTGAACACACACACATTCATTTCGATTCCGGATAAAAAATCCAATCTTATCCATCTCGAAATCGAAGAAAGCGACATCGACCGGGGCAAAGACCTGCTCAACACCATCATACAAGTATACAACCAACGTGGTATTGACGAAAAAAACAAAGAGGCTGAAATTAAAGCCGGATTTATCGACGAACGTATTGACCTCGTCATGCGAGACCTCGCTCAAACTGAAAAACAAATCGAAGAATACAAAAAGAAAAACAATCTCACCGATATAGAGACCGAGGCTAAAATCATACTCGAACAAAATACGGTTTTGAAAGAAAAACAGATCGAGATCGAAGCCCAAAACCAAATGGTCGAAATCATCGAGAACTTTCTCCGACAAGAAAAAAACCGCTACTCCCTGATTCCGTTCAATCCCAGTCTATCGGACGAGGCATCGGCAGCAGCTATCCAGCAATACAATACCCTGGTATTGAAACGTATGGAAATCGCATTCTCGGCAAAAGGAGATAACAAATCATTGGCTATCCTCGATGAGCAAATCGACGCCACTCGCAACAATGTATTGAGTACGCTCAAAAGCATACGAGAAAGTTTGACGGTTTCCCAAAAAACACTTCTCGACCAAGAAGATAAGTTCGGCGAACGCATCAAAAACATGCCTACGCAAGAGAGAGAATTTATCGACATGCAACGACAACAGCTCATCAAACAAGAATTGTTTCTCTTCTTATTACAAAAACGAGAAGAAAATGCTCTGAATCAGTCGATGGCAACTCCCAAAAGTACAATCGTAAATGCAGCTTATAATCTGAGCGAACCTATCAGTACGCCCAAAATCATCACTTTATTCGTCGGTCTTCTCATAGGAGCGATATTGCCCATTATATATCTGTACCTTAAAGATTTATTGCGCACAAAATTCTCCAATCGAAACGAGCTCGAAGCTCTTACCGCACTCCCCGTCCTCGGAGAAATTTGTACACATAAAAACAAAGACCATATCGTCATACGTGAAGGCGAAAACAGTTCTATTGCCGAGCTTTTCCGCCTGATTCGCAACAACATACAATTCGTCCTCAATAATAAAGACGAAAAAGTCATACTCGTTACATCGAGTATCAGCGGCGAAGGCAAATCCTTTATCAGCAGCAACCTCGCCATCTCCATGGCATTGCTCGGCAAACGGGTACTGCTCATCGGTATGGACATACGTAACCCGCAACTCGGAAGCTACCTGAATATACGCAGCCCGAAAGGATTGACCAATTATTTGGCAGATACGAGTGTATCTATTTCAGACATTACGCTTTCCAGTGCCATACAGAAAGGCATGGATATTATTTTGGCCGGTCCCGTACCGCCTAACCCTTCGGAATTGCTATTAAGCAACCGTGTAGACGAACTGTTCGGTCAACTGAGAGAAATCTATGATTACATCATCATAGACTCGGCACCGGTAAGCATGGTTGCCGATACATTCAGCCTTACCCGTATCGCCGATACCACCGTGTATGTATGTCGTGCCAACTACACCAAGAAAGAATACATACGCTATGTCAACCGTATTGCAGCAGAAAAACGCTTGGGCAAAGTCTCCATCATACTCAACGGGACCGAAGCGCAACAGGGATACGGTTACGGTAAGAATACAAAAAAGTAAAAATCGAGAATACACTAAAAGGTAAAAAATAATCTCGGCCATTGGGTGGCTGACACCCGTAAGTAAAAGTACTTATACTTCTTTCGAGCGGATTTGTAATGTCCGCTCGTAATTCGACCGAGAACCTTTTTCTTGTATTCATATGGGAATCATGCAGGTAAAGCCGGGGAAATCTTTATTTTATTTCTCCTAAAAAATTCAAGAATGACTACCGATATATATACACCTACTGTCAGACGCGATGATTCGGAAAGGGAGGTACTACACCTCTTTCCTAACGAACTTTTCTCGGCTTTCATCTTCTTGATTACCCTCAGTCTTTTGGGATTGGAATTTCCTCCTGCCTACCTTCTCCTTCCAGTCATTCTTTTTACGACGTTCTTGCGTAACCGCTACGACTTTCTCATACAATTTACCATTTTATGCGGAGCATATGGTTTTTATAATGAAGACAAGGCTTTTCCCTTCAAATGGATGGATATTGCCCTTCTTCTATCCATCATTGCAATTGTCATTTATCGCCGAGATAAAACATTGAACAAATTATTGTTGTTCACCGGCGGATATTTCGCTGTGTTATTCCTCCTCGCTCTGATAAGTAGCGAATCGATAATGATACAGATACGACGCATGAGGGAATACTGGGGCATTATCTATTTTATGTTCCCTTTATTGATTTTTGCCCGGGAAGAATTCGATATTAAAATTTTCTATCGAAAAATATTCACCTACGCTTTCATCATCGCCACCTTTTATATCATCGACAGTCTCATATTCGGTGGCAGTATTTTGGTGCCCCGAACATTTACTTTTTCGGGACTTTATTCTACCTACTACAAATTTTATTGTTACCCGGGTAGTTTTCCCCGTAAATATCCGCCCGGGCTGTATTTATTAGCTCTTTGTATTTTTCCCGCACTGAAATTCTATTCATTGCAAGCCAAACATTATATAGTATTTGCTTTGGCTTTGATTTCTTGTCGTACATTTTCGATTATCGGCGGTATCATAATTACAATCCTTTTTTTTACGGGAAATGCCGTAAAAACGATCAAATACATAGGAATAGGCATTGTAATTTTCATTGCAGGATATTATATAGATGGAGCTATGGAGGGACAACTGCGAATACAACAACTGGTGAAACAATTCGAGGTTTTGAAAAACCCTAATGACCCTGAACTATTGGTCGAATTCGGAACCGGGCGAATGGCTCAAATATTGCCTAAAATAGATCACTTATTGTCAACGGGAAAACAATATACCGGTTTCGGGTTCCTCCACGATGACCTCTCCACAGCTAATGAATTTTCCATTACCAACGAATTTTACTCCGATGTATCTAAAAGTGAAGAAACAGTAGCTCGTGTAGAAGTTACGCAGATACAAACAATTCTCGATATTGGCCTTATAGGATTTCTACTACAAGCATTTTATTTTCTTGCCATTTATTTTTGGGTACTTCGCCCTCTTCCATATAGCAAGTCCTATCTCGTCGTACTTGTCTGTATTTCACTTTTCGGTATAGGAGGTTTTGCCGGACTTATCTCACATCATGGCTTATTGTTGTTGGGACTTACCATCGGAACGATACTTCTTACCGCAAAACAAGAATATATCAATAAAGAACCCCTAAATAATTCATTATGAAGATAGCTCATCTATTCTACAACCTCAATATCGGAGGTTCCGAAACAATGGTTGTCGACATTATGAATAATCAAGTAAAATATGAAGACATAACACTTATTGTCATCAATAAAGAAAATGATCCTCATCTTTTACAAAGCATTGACCCCCGAATAAAAAAATACATCATCGGAAGAACTACCGGTTCAAAAAATCCATATCCGTTTTTTCTCCTCAATAAACTACTATATTATCTAAAACCCAATGTGGTACATATACATAATTACAATATCATGCCCGTTCTTATCAAACAAAAAAATACACGATATTTCTTTACGGCGCATACCAATGGTATCGACATTATGCAACCCAATCGATTTGATAAAATATTCGCCATTTCAAAATATGTTGCTCAAGACATTCGTCAACGCTATACCGTACCGACAGAATTAATCTATAACGGAATAAATACATCGGAGATTATCTATAAACATCAACCTGAAAAAAACGAAAATTTCCGTATCGTACAAATCGGGAGACAATTTATACAACAAAAAGGACAAGATATTCTACTCAAAGCTTTACATATTCTCATATACAAAAAACAAATTACCAACTTATCTCTCGACCTTATCGGATGTGGTCCCGACACAGAATATCTACAACAACTTTCCAAAGAATTACAAATCGAGAAACATGTAACATTCTTAGGAGCACGCAACCGGGCATTCATATACCAACATCTGCATGAATATCAATTAGCGGTGCAACCATCGCGTCAGGAAGGGTTCGGATTAACGGTAGCAGAAGCCATCTGTGCAGGAGTACCCGTACTACTCTCCGATATCAAAGGGCCCATGGAAATTATCGACAATGGTAAATTCGGAACAACTTTTGAAGTAGATAATATCGATATGTGTGCCGAAAAAATAGCAACGATTATACAGAACTATCCCGAGTACATTCAAAAAACATACCCCGCAAGAGAATTTGTTTTTCAAAATTTTGATATCGTTACCACCTCCCTAAATTATATTAAGGCTTATCAGAACTCTTAAAGAAAACATTTTCCTATAACCCATAACACCATGATTCCCTATTCCATTTCGAAGCACATACTGACAATCGGTGTCGACTACCACGATCCCAAAGGCGGAATGGCACAAGTATTATACAGTTATGCGCATAACGTATTGAATCCATTCCGGTTTGTACGTACAACTTTTATCGGGAATAAGGTCGGTAAACTATTCTGCCTATTATGGGCAATTATCTCTTTTAGCGAGAAATGCTGGTTCGGAGGGATTAAGATTGTACACATACATAGCGCCTCTTATGTCAGTTTTTGGCGCAAACGCATTTTTATATTCCTGGCAAAATTGTATGGAAAAAAAGTCGTTTTCCATGTTCACGGAGGTAAATTCAAAGATTTTACAGCCGGCAATCGTCAGGCGGTATTACAATCTCTGCAAAAAACAGATGTAGTAATTGCACTCTCTGACTATTGGAAAGAATTCTTTGAGAAAGAATTAAATTGTCCCTGTGTTGAGGTTGTACCCAATATCGTACCGCACCCGAGACTGACAGCACAAGACAGTGCGGGTTTTGTCGAAGCCCTATTTCTCGGAGCTATCAACGACAACAAAGGCATTTTCGATCTTGTGAACGTCATTGCCGAACATCAAGATACACTCCGTTCTCGTTTCTGTTTACACATCGGAGGCATCGGGGAGACAAAACGTCTGAAAAGCCTTATCGCACAGCATGGCATCGACGATATGGTGAAATATGAGGGCTGGATAGGTGAAGAGCAAAAAGCAAAACTACTCTCTCAGGCCGACTTCTTTATCTTACCTTCTTACGTAGAGGCCCTACCCATATCTATACTCGAAGCAATGTCTTACCGCCTACCCATACTCTCCACCCCCGTAGGTGGTATTCCCGAGATTGTAACGAACGAAAAAAACGGATTGCTTGTAGAACCGGGAAACAAAGATTCTCTATTTGTATCCCTGCAACGCATGGTGAATGATGCCGAAATGCGTTCTTCGATGGGTAAAATATCTTATGAACGAGTACAACCCCATTTCCCCGAAAATGTATGTGCCACGCTCGAACGCATTTATACATCGCTACTTCAATAAAAACGACCGAGAACATGAGTATCTATAATTACCCCCTCTTTATCATAAAACCCATCGCGCTTTTAGGACGATATTTTCCTAAGGCCATGTTGCAATTGCGCTTTTACCGGAAAACCGGTAGAAAGTACGATCTTAAAAATCCGCAAAAGTTGCAAGATTACAGTATTGCCAAATTGTTCGATCCAACAACAGACCTGCAACGATATGCCATGTTTGCCGATAAATATGAAGTGCGTGAATATATCAAGGGAAAAATAGGAGAGCAATACCTCACCCGGCTTTACGGCGTATATAAACGAGCAGAAGATATCGATTTCGATGCATTACCCGATAAATTCGTATTGAAAACCAATAACGGATGCGGCAACAACATCATTGTGCGCGATAAGTCCGAACTCAATGTGAAAGAGACACGAAAAAAGCTCGATTATTGGCTGCATTTTCCCTACGGAGACCTGACCGGACAAATTCACTACTCCCTTATTCCACCCCGTATTATTGCAGAGGGCCTTCTCGAACAAAATAATAAAGACAAAGAGGCTTTACCCTGCGATTACAAATTTTTCTGTTTTATGGGTAAACCTTATTATGTATTGTATTACGAAGGACGCAGACCCAATGGACACATCACTCCCAATATGCTTTTTGACATGGCATGGAATCCGCAGCCGGAAGCAGTACTCCGTCCTACCGATCACGATATTCCCCGTCCCCAATCATTTGAGTTGATGACTCGACTTGTAACGAAAATCGCGCAGGATGTCGATTTCGCACGCATCGACTTCTATGAAATAGACGGAAAACCAATATTCGGAGAAATTACTCTTACACCAGACATTGACACAAATATCCGCCCCCAATTCGATAAACTGATAGACCTTCCCGCCCAATATTATAGGCAAATAGACAATATGTAGACCTGTCATCTTCGCTATATTATTTTTACAATATAGTGTTGCCATATAGAAACTTATTGTGTAATTTTGGGGATATGAAATATATCGATTTCTATCGAAAAACAGGAGGGAAAAGAGGAAGACTATACGAAATAACACAACTATGCTCAGTGAAATAGGATAGATACCTCGACTCTTTCTCCTCTCATAACGATAACCTTTACCATAAAAAATACAGACACAACCTAATGAAAAAATTTTCGCTCAACGGAATAGAGGTCTTCCCTTTCGTCTCCGAAGAACAAATATTGGACCATATAGACAAATACAAAGGTATTTTAGTTGCGATAAATGCCGAGAAAACAATCAAAGCATCTGATCGTCTGCGGAAAATCATCAACCTTAATATCGGATATTGCGATGGAATGGGAGCCGTAAAAGCAGCCCAAAAGAAAGGATATAAAGATGCGATCAGAATTCCGGGCTGCGAATTGTGGCTAAAAATCATTGCACGCCACCCATCTTCATCGTACTACTTGATAGGATCGACAGACGAGGTGGTTATGGCAACCGCCGAAAAACTGAAAAGGACATTTCCCGACATAAACATTACGGGATTTCGAAACGGTTTCATTAAAAATGAAACCGAAAAAGAACAGTTAAAGAACGATATTGTAAATAAAAAACCCGACTTTGTGTTCGTCGCAATGGGCTCTCCCCGACAAGAATACCTGATGGAAGAGTTGCAAGAGGTACACCAAGCCGTTTATCAAGGTTTAGGAGGAAGTTTTGACTTGTATGTAGGCAACTTCAAACGAGCCCCTAAATTATTACAGCAAATAAACTGCGAATGGTTATGGAGATTTGTCGCACAACCGGCACGAATAAATCGGATAGGCCCTTATATAAAATTTGCCTGCCTACTCTATACCAATAAGTTGTAGTCTATCGGGAAACATAAAAAACGGAAACCTTAAAAGGATGTCAATCCCCGACAAATAAATCTTTAATTATATTTATAAGCCTACTCTTATAGGTATAAATACAAACATATCACTAACTTTGTAGCGAAAATTCACCACCCCATTATCTTGAATATATCAAAAAGAGAATCTTCACTATGAAACTAAACAAGCAGTACACCTCCTATATTCTTTTTATTCTGGGCGCTTTATTGCTGATCATCGGATTCTCAAGTTGTACAAAGAGTGAAGGAGATAAGCTGTACGGTCGCTGGCAATTCCGATATTGCGAGTACCCCGACGGTGGGACATTCGCCAACGACTCGATTTTCTATTGTTTCGACCGCGGTGTTTTCGAACTGCAAAAACGTTTCAAAGGAAACGGAAGTTCCCGCTTGCATGGGTTGTATACCACAGCAGACGATTCTTTATCGATACATTTCCCCTCGGTAAGCCAGTTCGACCTGCAAGATCCTCCCTATCATTTCGGCGGGAAAAACAGTAAGAGTTACCGCATCGATGAAGTATCCCGAAAAAATCTTGTTCTCTCTTGTCGGGATACATTGTACCACTTTCATAAATTTTAGCCGCCATGTTTTCATTCCGCAATTTATTTCTTGTCTCTTTTTTACTGGTGGTCTCTTCGATCGGGGGAAGTGCACAGAAAATACACCTCAACTATAAAGTCGAAGCCAATATCATCGCCGGAGGGGGCGAATACACTCCGTTTTACCTGATGAACAACCGGGGAGGAACTGTATCTTTTACGCCCAATACGGGATATTTACGGGCAGCAGTCATGAAAGATATCGACACGACCCGGCGTTTTTCTTATGGTTTCGGTCTCGACGCCATGACCTCTTACAACGACGATGTGCCGGCCTACATACAACAGGCTTATGTCTCGTTACAATTCCTTGCTCTCGGTCTTACGGTAGGCAGCCAAGAAGAATACTCGCTGTTGTGGGACAAGGCTTTAAGCAGTGGTGGTTGGGTATGGAGCGGCAACAGCCGCCCTGTCCCGCAAGTAAGTATCGGTATTCCCGAATTTGTCAATATGCCTTGGACGAATGGAACGGTACAGGTCAAAGGGGAAATCGCTTACGGACGATTTGTCGACGACAAGTACCAACGACATACACACGGGGCAAATGAGAACTACACGACCGGTTTGTTGTATCACCGCAAAAATTTATTACTCCGCTTCGGGAAGACGAGCAAACGTTTTTACGGCATAGTCGGAATCGACATGGCAGCCCAATTCGGAGGAAAAACCTATAAAGGGAATAAACTCGTTCTCGACTTTCCCTCCGACATCAAACAATATTTCAAAGTATTCGTACCCCTTTCGGGCGGGGAAAATTCTCCGGGTATAGACCAAGTAAACGTTACAGGAAACCATTTGGGCTCATATCTTTTTGTCATAGGAACAAGACAGAAAAATTGGGAAGGCCGCATTTACTACGAACACCCGTTCGATGACCATTCGGGTATGATATTCCGAAACAAAGCCGACGGTCTTTGGGGTATCGAATACCGTAGCAAGAGCCCTCATGCCGTCGTAAGCGGTATTGTCGTGGAGTTTCTCGAAACCAAAGACCAAAGCGGGCCGTTCTTATGGGACAAAACCCCGCAAATACCTATACAGGTAAGTGCCGGCGACTGGTACTACGGGCACGTGGTATATAACGGGTGGGTGCACCGCGGGCATACGATAGGCAATCCGCTCATGATTTCACCCGGGTACAACACCGACGGTTATCTAGGATTCAAAAGTTCCCGTGTAGAGGCCTTGCATATAGGTATCGACGGGCACATCACACCGGAATTTGATTATCGTTTTCTGGCTTCGTTACAACGCGGTTGGGGAACACCTTATTCTCCCTATATAAAAATCGAAAAAGAATTCTCGGGTATGCTCGAAGTCAACTATGCTCCGAGACAATTACAAGGCTGGAAATTCGGATTAAGCATGGCCGTCGACGCAGGAACACTGGTCGATAACAACTGGGCCATACAATTGGGCATATGCAAATCGGGGCGCTTGCTGTAAAATATTTGCATACTGCACAATTTAGAAAAATACAATACAAAAAGAAAACGGGCGAGACCATAGGTTTCGCCCGTTTTCTTTATAAAGGAACAAATATTTATTTCTGTTTGTTCTGCATGTGCTTTGCATAACGGCTCATGAACTTGTCTACGCGACCAGCCGTATCGACCAATTTCTGCTTTCCGGTAAAAAAAGGGTGAGAAGAACTGGTGATTTCGAGTTTTACCAACGGATAGGTCTCACCGTCAACCTCGATAGTATCTTTCGCTGCTATCGTAGAACGGGTAATAAAAATCTCATCGTTCGACATATCTTTGAATACGACCGGACGATAATTCTCGGGGTGAATTCCTTTTTTCATTGTATATCTTTTTTATATTTACAAATCAAAGCACGGTGGTAAAACGTGCATCTTTTATAATGGCTTGCAAATGTACGCATAACTTTTGATTTACAAAAATATTTCTTTCCCTTTTTACAAAATCCGATTGCATCTTATCCTATCCGTTACATAAAAGATACGTAACAAATATTTCTTTCCCCTCTGAAAAAACAGCAATGCAACTTATCTTTACTTTCATCGGTTATCCTACATATTCTTTTCTACGCATACAAAAAAACATACGACTTACGCAGCTTGAATAAATTTGTTTCGACATTTCATTTGTACTATCTTTGTGGATAAATCGTTCTATACAAAAAACTCTTTCGGGTCTTCCAAGAACAAATATACAACCACTAAAAAAGATATCCCTATGAGATGGTTCCATAAAGAGAAAGCTCCAAGTACGCTATTCTATCATACCGACCTGCATGCCCACGTATTACCGTGTATCGATGACGGTTCTCAAAACATCGAATCGTCAATAGCCCTCCTCAAAGCTCTACAATCATGGGGAATCAAGTACACCTTCGCCACTCCTCATGTCATTGCCGGTACGTATGAGAATACAAGGGAAAGTATTGACGCCGCCTACAAAATACTCGAAGAAAGAAGGCTTCAAGAAGGCATCGAGATGAAAATCCATTACTCGGCCGAATACCGTATGGACGAGCATTTCAGAGACCTTCTCAAAGAGGGGGAGTCGGCATTTATACCGTTGCCGGGACAACGACTCTTGGTAGAGAATTCTTTCATGCAAGCACCCATCGACCTCGACGAAATACTTTTCCAACTGATGCTGAAAGGTTTTCAGCCCATCTTGGCTCACCCCGAACGGTATCGATATTATCACGCCCATAAAGAAATATACCAACATCTGCACAACAACGGTTGCCATTTTCAGGTCAATCTACTCTCTTTGGCCGGTTATTACGGCAAAGAAATAAAAGAGATTGCATGGTGGTTGTGCAAGAACGAAATGATCGAATTTTTGGGCAGCGATTTGCACAACCTCGACCAAGCCCGGGCCATCAGCGAATGGCTCACTACCAAAGAGTATCACAAGGCAGCCGAGATGCTCGCAACGATACAAAACGACCAACTGGCTACATACTGAATTTTCTAAAAAAAAGAAATGCCACTCCTATCTCTATCATAGGGAGGCATTTTTCTTTTTCTACGGGACCAAACCCTCATCAGAAAGGAAGGTCATCGGTCTGAGCATTGGGTTCGAAATCGGCAGGGGGCGGAGGTACAGCACCTTCACCATGAGCCGGAGTGGAAGCTTGTACTTTTTCTATTTTCCACGCACGCACATCGGTGTACCAACGACCTTTTGCCTCACGGCTTTCCAAATCGAAACTTACCACAACCTCATCGCCCACCGAAACGGGATATTGCTCGATACGATTTCCGCTTACCTGAAAACAAACTTTACGCGGATACTGCTCCTGCGTCTCCAATACATATTCCTGTTTTTTCCACTCTTTTCCACTCACTTGGCCGATACCGCTTTGCAACGGCATGACATGAATGATGCGGCCTTTAATTTCCATACGAAATAATAATTATAAGATTTATCTCAACAAAGATAGAAATATTTCGATTAGGAACGAACGCAATTTTCTGAAAAAGATAAATGAAGAAATAGAATATATCTAAAATTCTCGATTAAATCTACAAAACTTATTCTCTATATCGAAATTCGATTTATCTTTGCATATAAAGAATTTGCATAAAAATATACATGAAAGAAAACCAAGATTTGATACAAATCATCATCGAAGGAATACAAGAAAAAAAAGGTAAACAAATCGTTACCGCAGACCTCTCGGAAATAGAGTCGTCTTCGGCTCAATATTTTATCATTTGTCAAGGAGGATCGCCGGCACAAGTAGCAGCCATCGCCGACTCGGTAAGAGAAACGACATTGCAAAAAATCGGTGTGAAACCGTTTAACTACGACGGATACAAAAATGCACAATGGATCGTCATCGATTACGGCCATATCTATGTGCATATCTTCCAGCCCGAACCGAGAAAATATTATAATCTCGAAGAGTTGTGGAGTGATGCCAAATTGACAGTTTTACCCGACGTGGAATGATTTTTGTACAAAATCGACAAAACAAAATTTTAACCCCCACATTCACATTTTTATGGGAAACAACAACCCGCAAGGAGGAAATAAAAAAACATTCCGGTTCAACCTATACTGGATGTACGCCCTTATAGCACTTTCTCTGATAGGTGTTTATTATATGAACGACGGTTCTTCATCGAAAGAAGTTACATGGTCGGAATTTGAACAAATTGCCCGCGACGGAGGTATCAAACAAATCACCGTCTACACCAACAAAGATTATTTAGAGGCTTTTCTTTCCGACTCTACCGCACAAAAAGTATTCGGTACGGGCGACAGTCAAAAGTTGGGCCGTTCACCCAAACTATACGTAAATATTCCCGATGCAGCCACATTCAACCAAGAAGTAAGCAAGTGGAAAGAAGAATCGGGTTTCGGTACGCAAATCAAGTATGAAAAAAGCAGTGATTTCGGCGATATGTTTTGGTCTTTCGGTCCGATCATTTTGCTGTTCGTCTTTTGGTTTATCATCATGCGCCGTATGTCAAACGGCGGTGGAGGTAACGGCGGAGTATTCAATGTAGGAAAAGCCAAAGCGCAGCTGTTCGATAAAGAAGGCGCGACAAAAGTTTCATTCAAAGATGTAGCGGGACTCTCCGAAGCCAAACAGGAAGTGGAAGAAATCGTCGAATTCCTCCGTAACCCTAAACGATACAACGAATTAGGTGGAAAAATTCCGAAAGGAGCTTTGCTGGTAGGTCCTCCGGGAACCGGTAAGACATTACTGGCCAAGGCCGTTGCAGGAGAAGCAAACGTACCGTTTTTCTCTATGTCGGGATCGGACTTCGTCGAAATGTTCGTCGGCGTAGGTGCATCCAGAGTACGGGACCTTTTCCGTCAAGCCAAAGAAAAAGCCCCTTGTATCATCTTCATCGACGAAATCGATGCCGTCGGTCGCGCCCGAGGACGTAATCCGAACATGGGATCGAACGACGAACGAGAAAACACTCTGAATCAACTTCTTACTGAAATGGACGGTTTCGGGACCAACAGCGGTATCATCGTATTGGCTGCCACCAACCGGGCCGACATTCTCGACAAAGCTTTGCTTCGTGCCGGACGTTTCGACCGTCAGATATATGTAGAATTACCTGACTTGAACGACCGGAAAGAGATTTTCAAAGTACACCTTCGCGGAGTAAAAATCGATGATTCGGTCGATACGGACCTGCTGGCCCGACAGACCCCGGGCTTCTCGGGTGCCGACATCGCCAACGTATGTAACGAAGCCGCCCTCATTGCCGCCCGCAAGCGGAAACAATGGGTACAAAAACAAGATTTCATGGACGCGGTAGACCGCATCATCGGAGGTCTCGAAAAACGAACTAAAATCACGACCGCCGAAGAAAAACGAGCCATCGCCATACATGAGGCAGGACACGCCTCACTGAGTTGGTTCCTGCAATATGCCAATCCGCTCGTAAAAGTAACGATCGTTCCCCGAGGAAAGGCTCTGGGCGCTGCATGGTATCTACCCGAAGAAAGACAGATCACCCCCAAAGAAGCCATGCTCGACGAAATGTGTGCGACACTGGGAGGGCGAGCTGCCGAAGAGCTTTTCATCGGCAGGATCTCGACCGGAGCTGCCAACGACCTCGAACGGGTTACCAAGCAGGCTTACGCTATCGTCGCCTACTTCGGTATGAGCAACGAACTTCCCAACCTCTCGTACTATGATTCTACGGGGCAAGAATACGGTTTTACCAAGCCTTATAGTGAAGAGACCGCCCGTATCATAGACAAAGAGGTGAGCCGAATCATTACCGAACAATACGAACGTGCAAAGAAAATCCTCCTCGAACATGCCGAGGGTCATGCACAACTCGCCCAAGTACTCATCGACCGCGAAGTCATCTTCACAGAAGATGTGGAACAAATTTTCGGAAAACGCCCGTGGGCCTCTCGCAGTGAAGAAATACTGAGAGTCAACGAACAAGCCCAAAAAGAAGAAAAAGAGAAAAACAGCGAGAACGCTGACGAGAACAGTTCTTCTACCTCGGAAAAAGAGCGGGTCGACAGCCATGAGGCCGAAGAAAACGAGTCTTCCCAAAACGAAGAGAGTAAAACTCTTTCAGGCTCGGAAAAAGCAAACGAACCTAATGATAAAGTGCAATAACAGCTATTACCGCAGCCTACCCACAGGGTAAGCTGCGGTTTTTTATAGCATTCCACAAACAAAACATCATGAAAAATCTCATCACACGGTCTATCACCGGAATTTTATTCGTTGCCGTCATTTTGGGCGCCATCTGGTATAGTCAGGTATCATTCAGAGGTCTTATTCTCATTACCACGATCCTGTGTTTACTGGAATTTTACCGACTTGTCAACGAAAACATAAGCCGGTGGATACTTTACGGCGACATTCTCGGCGGTACTTATTTGGTAGGAATACTATTCCTTATCCCCAATATGCAAAGCGGTCTGCCTGCCATTTATACATTCATTCCCTATCTTATCTATCTGCTCTACTCGTTCATTATACGACTTTATCTCAAAGAAGAAAAACCGATTGCATCATGGGGACACTCTTTTCTCGGACAAGTGTATATTGCGCTGCCGTTAGGATTACTCAGCTTCATTGCCTATCCGCCCCTAGCAGCCGAATATCTGCTGATGCCCTACAATGCACTCTTAGTCATTGCCTTCTTCTCTTTTATATGGATAAACGATACCGGAGCATATATTGTAGGTTGCACCATTGGGAAACACCGTCTCTTCGAACGTATTTCTCCGAAAAAATCATGGGAAGGATTTTTCGGCGGACTTGCTTTCTCCTTGCTTTTAGGCTGGATATGGTCGACACAATGTTCTTTCCTCAATATGGGACAGTGGATAGGATTGAGTGCCGTCGTATCGATTTTCTCGACATGGGGCGACCTCTGCGAATCGCTACTGAAACGGACACTGAATGTCAAAGATTCCGGCAACATATTACCGGGACACGGCGGATTGCTCGACCGCCTCGACAGCGTATTTCTCGCATCTCCGGCAACTGTCATCTACCTCTATCTACTCTCCTAACAGCAGGAATAATCTTATAACAAAAAATCCCGGGAATCCGGGATTTTTTGTACGCCGAAATTGACTCTAAACACCACGCCCAAACAAGGTTAATCTTTCACGGCAGAAATCTCCGTCAAGCAATATCTCATCAAGATTTGACATGACGCGATATATTCACCGGACAGCCAAAAGTATTCAGGAGAAATGAAAGAGGTGAAGGTCAGAAAAATGCCTACTAAATAAATAGAAACTTATGTACTTTTATACCGATGATCTCTAAAATAGAGTACTCTCCAACTAATACGATAAAAAGAGGGCTGCACCTAAGATACAGCCCTCTCGATATATAACTTGAAAATTCTTATTTCGCAAGAACCTCGTTTACTTTATCATTGGGTACCATTTCTTCTTGGAACACATAAGCTCCGGTCTTGGGCGATTTCACAACTTTGATCACCTTAGAATAGGTACGACCCTCACCTTTTTGAATAGATGCGACGGTTTTCTTTGCCATGAGTTCTTATTATTTAATTTCTTTGTGAATGGTTACTTTTCTCAAAATGGGGTTGTATTTTTTCAACTCCAAACGCTCAGTGGTATTTTTTCTGTTTTTGGTGGTAATATAACGCGACATTCCGGGCAGACCACTATTTTTCTGCTCCGTGCATTCGAGAATTACTTGTACTCTATTACCTTTTGCTTTCTTTGCCATGTTCTGGTCCTCTTAAATTTAAGCGTTCAAATAACCTTTGCTGGCAGCCTGTTTGAGAGCGGCATCCAATCCCACCTTATTAATGGTACGGAGACCAGCAGCCGAAATACGTAAGTTGATCCAGCAATCTTGTTCTACCCAATAGAACTTTTTCGTAAATAAATTGACGTTAAATCTTCTTTTGGTACGTCTTTTCGAGTGGGATACATTATTGCCAACCATGGCTTTTTTTCCCGTAATTTGACAAATCTTCGACATCTCTGTATCTATTTTTATTATTTTCAAGGGGGTGTTTACAAAACAGAGTGCAAAGTAAGCGATTTTGAAAATACCCTCCAAATTTTCTTTGTAATTTCTTTCAAATAAATTGTTTTTTCGTCGATTAAATCGAAAGAAAAATCCGGTTCAAGGAATCAACAAATCAATCATTTGCAAAAGTGCCGAGTGAGTAAATCGTTCGATATTACGCTCCCGTTGCGTGCCGGCCATCACAATCTTCGATACGACATTTCCGCCGCAAGCAACAGCAATGGCTACCATACCCACAGGTTTCCCGGGAGTTGCCCCATCGGGGCCGGCAATTCCCGAGGTGGCGATTGCACAATCGGTATGCAGCACACGCAGCACACCCCGTGCCATCTCTTCTACAACCGGAAGACTTACCACACCGTTCTGTTCTATGGTTTCGGGAGAAACTCCCAACAAAGATGTCTTCACATCATTGGCGTACGATACGACACTTCCTCTATAATAGGCCGAACAGCCCGGGACAAGAGTAAGTTCATGTGCAATATTCCCGCCGGTACAACTCTCGGCTGTCGCAATCGTCAGATTCCGTTCCCGTAAAATATTACCCAACGCCCCCGCCAGAGACACATCTTCCCGGCAAAAGACATGGGAACCCAACAGGGCAGTCAACTTCTCGAACTGTATTTCAAGACCAGACTCAACCTCGGCATCATCTAATCCCGTCGCCGTAAGGCGAAGACGTATTACACCGGGTTTCGGCAGATAGGCCAAATGGATATACGGCGGCAGCTCATTCTCAAAATCGGTAAGGACAATCGCCAATCCCGACTCAGTATACCCCTTGACCAAACATGTAGCATGACGAACCGAAGAATGGTCGTTGAAGCGACTCCGCAAGCGCGGCAACACTTCATGAGAAACGGCATACTGCATTTCGGAAGGAACGCCGGGCATAGATACGAGCACTTTATCGTCCCGGTCAAACCACATGACAGGCGCTGTTCCCACCGGATTGTATATGACGGTACACGCATCGGGCACCAATGCTTGATCGCGTGTAAGTTCATTCATCGTAAAACCTTTACGGGCAAACCGTTCTTCATTCATCTCCTGCACTTTCTCATCGCGATGCAAGGAGCACCCGTAAAGTTCGCAAAGGGTCTTTTTGGTAATATCGTCTTTGGTAGGACCCAAACCGCCCGTCATCAAAACGACCGGAACCCGAGTAAAAGCATCGAGAACCGCTTTTTTTATCTCGTCCTTTCGATCCCTGACCACCGTAACTTCGGTCAGTTCCCACCCCATAAGGTTCAACTGACGGGCAATCCACCCCGAATTGGTATCGGTAACCTGCCCTATAAGCAACTCATCTCCTACGGCTATAATTTCTACATTCATGGTTGTCTTTTTTACAATTCCACCCGGGCAAACGGAGGGAGGTCTATCGAACAGAAATCTTTATCCATGTACTTGTAATATCCCGTAATAGCGACCATAGCCGCATTATCGGTCGTAAACGAAAATCGGGGCAGATAAATGTTCCAGCCGTAACGGGCGGCATGTTCCTGAAAAGCTCCCCGTACAGCCGAATTGGCCGACACGCCTCCGGCCACGGCAACTTCCCGTATACCGGTATCCTTTACCGCCCGGCGCAACTTATCCATCAATATATCGACGATCGTCGCCTGCAACGACGCGCAAAGGTCATTTTTACGCTGTTCTATAAAATCGGGGTTTTGCTTCAACTCATCTCTCAAAAGATAGAGAAAAGAGGTTTTCAATCCGCTGAAACTATAATCGTAACCCGGGATATGAGGTTTACTGAAATGGAAGGCTTTCGGATCTCCCTCTTTGGCCAGACGGTCCACGACAGGGCCTCCGGGGTAACCGAGTCCCATCACTTTCGCGCATTTATCGAACGCCTCTCCTGCGGCATCATCGATCGTCTGTCCTATCACCGTCATATTTTTGTAGCTGTCGACCCGTATGATTTGCGAGTTTCCGCCCGACACCAACAAGCAGATAAAAGGGAATGTCGGTTGCCGGTTTTCTTCGCCTTCCACTCGGATAAAATGCGCCATCACATGCGCCTGCAAATGATTCACATCGATCAACGGTATATCGAGTGCCGAGGCAAAACCCTTGGCAAAAGAGGTTCCGACCAACAACGAGCCCATCAACCCGGGCCCCCGGGTAAATGCCAATGCATCGAGCGATGATTTATCGATTCCGGCCCGTCGGATCGCTTCGGAAACGACCGGTATGATATTCTGCTGGTGCGCACGCGAAGCCAACTCGGGAACCACGCCTCCGAACGATTCGTGCACAGCCTGAGACGCTATAACATTCGACAACATCACTCCGTCGCGAATAACGGCTGCCGACGTATCGTCGCACGACGATTCTATACCTAAAACAGTAATACTCATACGCAAATTTTTTGTGAGGCGAAATTACACAATAAAAAAGAATTATATACTTATTTATTCTGCGAAAAATCATAAATTTGTCCTTGATTGGTGTATGAAATATCTATTCAGAATTATCAAAATACTGATTGTCAGTACGCTGACAATATTTCTCGTTTCCGTAACAGCTTCATATCTGTTACTGAACATACCTTCGGTACAACAAAAAGTAACCCGTTTGGGAGAGAAAGAGTTATCGAAACTACTCGACACCCGGCTCACCATCGGAAAGGGTCATGTATTCCCTTTCAACAAAATACAACTCTCCGACGTCTGTCTCTATGACCGACAAGGCGATACGCTGCTATATACTCAAAAACTCATCGCCGGATTCGCCTGGCAGGAATTATTGCAAAAACGATTGGTTTTCACAACCGTACAACTTTATGACTTCGAGGTTTCCCTGCAAAAGAAAAATACCGACTCCCCGCTCAACCTGCAATTTATCATCGACCGTTTCAAGAAGGACGAACCGTCGGCCATCGACCTGCATTCCCAAGTCAATACGATACTCGCCCGTCGGGGAAAAATAAATTACGATGTCGTTTCAAAAAAGCGATCGCCACAAGGGGTCTTCGATCCGTACCACATAAAAATAGACAATTTTCTTGCCACTGTTTCCCTCAAATCTTTCGAAAGAGACTCTATCAATGTAAACATCAGAAAAATAAGTTTCGACGAACAATCGGGATTCTCACTCCGCAAATTCGGAGTCAAACTCATCGGAAACCGGGAAAACGTCATGGTAAGCAATTTTAGGATTACCTTACCGCATACCGATATATTGATAAACCGGACATCAACCGATATATTATCGTATGATAACCTGAAAGATTTTTACAACAAAAGTCCCATCGACATCAAAATACAAAAATCGTATATAACTCTGTCCGATTTCGGTGCGTTTATTCCCAGATTGAAAAATACCCGAACACCAATGGGTATCGCTACACATTTGCAAGGAACGGTCGATAATCTCAAAGGCGACTTGCATATCGATTACGGAAATAACTATATCGTCCTTTCGGCCGAAGCCTCGGCCCGACACCTTTCCGATCCGGGAAAAACGACTTTTTCCGGGAAAGTCGAAAAACTAAATGTAACAAACACCGCACTCCCGCAATTATTGCAGGAAATTCTTCCCGAACGACCGGGGCTCGCCAAGCGATTTTCGCCCATAGGCGAATGGCAATTCAACGGAGAAATCGATAAAAATCCCGACGGATTAAACGCCAACGGTACTCTCGCTTGTTACTTGGGGGAAATACAAGGTAACGTCAACATGGATATATCGGACAATGACCGTATCGATGTATTCAGTCTCAATGGGGAACTGAAAACTTCCGATTTCCAAATCGGGAAATTCTTCTCCGTGGAACCCCTTTTGGGAAATGTAGGCTTGGACATAAAACTGAATCTCAACCAACAAACACGGGGAGGAAGTTTATGGGGACGCGTCGAGGGGTATATCGACCATATCGATTTCAAAAATTACACCTATCAGAACATCGTCGTAAGCGGCAACTACAACGATACCAATTACGACGGCGTCATTTCGGTAAATGACCCGAACGGGCAAATGCAACTCATAGGGACAATAGACCTTTTCAACGAACGGCCTGTCATACGGGTCTTGGCCGAAGGAAATAATATACGGCTGGGCCGGTTGAACCTTGCCCCCCAATACTCCGAATCGACCACCAGTTTCAATGTAACCAGCAATTTTTACGGAGATCATATCGATAATATCGAAGGTGAAATCGTTATCGACACACTCAGTTTCGAGAATAAAGGGAAGCTCTTCTCTACCGGGAAATTCACCGTAACAGCAGAAAACAGAGACAGCCTGAAAAATCTGCAAATCAAATCGGACTTCATCAATGGATACATCGAGGGTAAATACTCTTTCCGCCAAATAAAAAGAGATTTTACCGAATTACTTTCCCTATATCTTCCCGATGCCGTTTCTTCTCCTGACAGTACAAGTGTAGGGCAGAACAATTTCCGCTACGCATTCGATCTAAGCAACAGTATAGAACTTTCCTCGGCCTTCGAACTGCCCGTAACTTTGCAAAAAGATGTATCCGTATCGGGACATTTCGATGCCGAAAGCCATAACATGAGCTTACAAATCGATGCCCCGGAATTGAAAATAAAAACGAAACGTCTGCTCCATAACGAAATCAGATTACATACAAATGACTCAGCTCTCATGCTCTCGGCCCACACCGGTATGCTCAACAAAAAAGGGCAATTTACAGGCTGGGCATTCAACACAGAAGCTTACAAAAACCATATTTCATCGAGGTTGAATTGGAGCAACAACAGCGATACGACCTTCTGCGGTGAGATAAATACGCTCGCCCTATTGCAGAACAGTGCGCACGGTATCGACTATAATATCCGCATCTTGCCCACGCAAATCATTATCGGCGACTCGGTATGGCATATCCGGCCGGCAACCATCGACATAGAAAACGGGAAAGGACACATCGACCGCATCGAAGTACGTCACCAAGAACAATACATGCTTATCGACGGACTTATTTCAAAAAATCCGACCGATATGCTCAATCTCTCGCTCAATGACGTAAGCCTCGACTATATCTTCGACGCCCTCAACTTGAAAAACGTAGTTTTCGGTGGGCAGGCCACCGGAGATTTCCTCATCTCCGATCTACTGAACGGAGTCCCCCGCCTCAGTACGAAAAAATTCTTTGTCAAAGATTTTTCCTACAATCGCGCCAAATTCGGAGATTTGAACTTATACAGCCGGTGGGATAACGAGAATAAAGGTATTCTTCTCAACGGAACAGTCACCCAAGAAGGATACCCCAATACGCTGGTCGACGGCTACATCTTCCCGACAAGAGATTCCCTGAATCTCCGATTCGATGCCCAACATATTTCATTGGCTTTCCTCAATCCGTTTACAGAAAAAATTCTGCAAAACGTAGACGGATTCGCTACCGGAAAAATCAACTTCTACGGACGATTCAAGGCCCTGAACGTAGAAGGTAGCGCATACGTCGACCGATTCGGATTCGGAATCGACTATCTCAACACCCGGTTTTACATCTCCGACTCGATACGTCTTACCCCCGACGCCATTATCGTCGATAACATGACACTGACAGGAGCAGAAAATCACTTGGGAAAAGTGAACGGCATCATGCGACACAAACATTTCAAAAATATCGAATACTCCCTGAACGTCTCGGATATAAACAATATGCTGGTCTATAACACGACCGAAAAACAAAATTCGGTATATTACGGGAAAGTTTACGGCAGCGGCTCCATCAGCATCGAAGGAGATATGCAATACACGGGTATCGACATCAACATGGCGACCGACGACAATTCGAAATTCACATTCGTACTCTCCGACAATGCCGAAGCCGAAGAATACCAATTCATCACATTCGTCGATCGTTCCCGAGCTATAAATAATTATATCCGGAAAGACAGCACGACGCCTCCTCCTATCGTCCTGCCCGAGACATCGCCCCACCTGCTTACCCTCAACCTGCAAATAGACGTCTCTCCGCAAATGTCCATGAATCTGCTCATGGACCCGTCTACGGGCGACATGATACGCGCCACAGGCAGCGGCAACATAAGACTGGAATACAATACCTTCTCCGACATAAAGCTATACGGCACTTACACAGTCGATAAAGGGAATTACAATTTCAGCCTGCAAGACCTCATTACAAAAGACTTTACAATAAAGACGGGCAGCAGCATATCGTTTGTAGGAGCTCCTAAGGACGCCAACCTCAATATCGAAGCCTACTATGCCCTCACAGCCAATCTCGAAGACCTCGACGAGAGTTTCGCCACCGAACAAGACTTGAACCGCACGACCATTCCCGTGCGTGCCATGCTGTACCTCACGGGAGATCTGCAACAACCCGATTTCCGATTCGACCTCGATTTTCCGACCGTTACGCAAGACATAGACCGGCGAATACGCAGTATCATCAGTTCCGAAGACATGGTCAACCGGCAAATCATCTATCTGCTCGCCTTGAACAAATTTTATACCCCCGATTACATGAACGTGGGACAAACCCACAACAACGAATTGGCCTCTGTCGCTTCTTCGGCTCTATCGAGCCAGCTCAACAACCTGCTGGGGCAAATCAATGAAAACATCAATATAGGAACCAATCTGCGCAGCGACAAAGGCGATTTTTCCGATGTAGAAGTCGAAGTCGCATTGTCGAGCCAACTCCTCAACAACCGGCTCATCATCAACGGAAATATCGGTTATCGAGATAATGCCGTCAACAACAATACGTTTATCGGCGACTTCGATCTCGAATATCTGCTCAACAAAAGCGGCAATATACGATTGAAAGCCTATAACCATTACAACGACAAAAATTACTATGTAAAATCGGCCCTGACTACGCAAGGCGTCGGTATCATGTATCGCAAAGAGTTCAACAAGTGGAGCGAATGGTTCTCATGGCTGCGCCGTCGCAAAAACAAAGTACAAACACAAACGCCATGACCGATAAACACAAAATCACGCTCGTACCATTAGGAGGACTGGCCAACCGCCTGCGGGCAATCGCTTCGGGTTATGAGTTATCCAAAGCGGTGGGTTCATTGTTCGACGTCATTTGGCTGAAAAACAAGGATTTGAATTGTCCGTTCGACTGCTTGTTCCGTCCTATGGAGCATGGCATCACCCTCATAGAAAGCTCTAAAATCGATTCTCTCATAAAATACAATGTCCCGCTGAAAAGAAACTTTTACCTGCCTACCCTATATCAACGCCGCCATTTCAGCCAAAGACTTTACGACACCGATATAGAAAAACTGCGCGACGATGCCGGTGCAATAAAATCTCTTGTTGCCGGCAAAAACAGTTACATCGCCAGCGGACTTCCTTTTTACCCGACCGAAGCCTTTTTATTTCGGGAGCTGTTTCGCCCTACCGACGAGATAACCGACGAAATCAAGAAACGATGCTCGGCTTTTACAACTCCCACATTCGGATTACATATACGCCGCATCGACAACGCCATTTCCATCGCTGAAAGCCCAATAACCCTTTTCATACAGCAAATAGAGCAGGACTTGAAGAAATACCCCGAAGCGCACTTTTATCTGGCAACCGACAGCGAAAAAGTCAAAGAACGCCTCCGGGAACGATTCGGGAACCGCATTCTGTATTCCCCGGGCAAAGCCGACCGCAACTCCATAGAAGGAATGAAAGAGGCTGTTGCAGAGCTTTATACTCTTGCCGGAACACACCATTTCTACGGATCGTATTACAGTTCTTTTTCAGATCTTGTCGCCGTACTCTCCGACCGACCCTACGATATATTGCGGAAAGAAATATAACGGAGTTTTATTTTCAAGAAAATAGCGTACCCGAAGAAAAAATGAAAATCGGGTTCTATCACATTCCGTGCATATAACAAACAGCCCTTTTTACAATTAAATTTTATCAAAAAAACTATTCTCAGGGGAAATGTATTATTTCATACATTATTCTATTATCACATTTCATATCTTTGCGGAAATAATTCCATGTAATATTTAAAAACTATTATGAAAAACATTTTCTATTTCTTTCTCCCCATACTGCTATTGGCGGTAGGGTGCGACGAGTCTTCCGATAACGACATCGTTATCAAAGGAGGCGACAAGCTCACAATCAATGCTTCGCAGACCCAAGCATCTTTTACATTCACTGCACCCGATACATGGAGTCTGCACACCGATGCAACCGATTGGCTCACCCCCGATATCCTCGAAGGGGCGGCAGGCACGTATACTGTAAATCTTACCGTAGCAGCCAACACATCCGAAACAAGCCGTACGGCCACAATCGACATACGCTGTGCCAACGATGAAGAGAAACTCCTCATCACCCAGCTCGGCACGGCCGATACCCCCCTGCCCCCGTCATTCGATGGAAAGTATATCAAATCACTGATGATAAAAGACACCAGCGATGGAGAAACCATCTCCTCCACATTCGAATACAATGAGAAAGGGCAGCTTATCAAGATAATTGGCAAAGATGTGTATGAAGACGAAACAGACGTGTATGAATATATCATAGCTTACACCGATGGCAACGTAGAAATAAAAGGACGCGACGGAGAAGAATATACAGCTGCCATCGACGCCCGGGGTCGTGCCACACAGGTGCGTTATGTCGATACCGATGACGACAACCAAACTATCGACATAACACTCGCGTACGACAATGAGGGACAACTCACCAAAGAAACGGGCAAAACAGATGATTATAACGACTATACCGTCGAATACAAGTGGACGAACGGGAATCTTACACAAACCACTTACGGTGGGTACAGCGACACAGATTTCCGCTACTCGGAATATGAAAACACCGGAAATTTAGATATCAACTGGATTATTTCCGGAGGTTACAGCGAAAGCGGCGTTTCCCCTCTTGGGTTGCTCGGATTGCTGGGTAAACGCAGTGCACATTACGTCGTGCCTAACTACTGGGATATGGCTTCATCGCCCACTCCCGGATGGGATATCGAACGTCCTGTACGTGAAGATCTCATCGGTACTACACAGACCGACACATACACCGTAACAGAATCTGATGAAAACAAGGCGACAGCACAATACTCTTTCGATGCCGACAACGATCTTTCCGGAATCGTTACCGAAACGCCGGTCTACCGCATTTCTTACGAACGTACGGCGACTATCGTCAGAACAAATCCCAATGAAGAACCCTTTGTGGGAGAAGATGGTACAAAATATTATTGGGAGGTAGAGGTCCAATTCTCCGACCCTGTGGAAAGCAGCCGCGAGCAGATCGGAACAGATCGGACAGAAATATCCATCGGCTATTAAAAGCGTAAAAGAAAGGGAGTTTGATGCTCCCTTTCTTTTTTACATCAGTGGTAAAACACATGTCGAACAATCGATAAAGGGCCCATCGCACAAAAACGTTTTTTAAACCTAAAAGATAGAAAGACACTTCTTTTTCAATAGAGATTGAAAGAAGGGTAATTTCCTGCAAGAAGTCTACAAAACCAAAAGAGGACAACTCGACGAGTTGTCCTCTTTATTATAATAGGGTTATTCTATTCCGTCGCTAATAAACGAAACTTTTGCAAACACCGTTCACTCTCATAATATACACACCGGGAACAGACAAGTTCACGATACACTCGGAAGATATTGCTTTTCTCGAATAGACCGCCACTCCGCCAACCGTTATGACATCGACTTGCGAACCGGGCATTATTCCCTTTACCGCTACTCCACCGTCGATACGCGAAATCTCGAAAATTTCATCGACAGACTGTTGCGACAAGCCCGAGGAAAAAGCCACCGGGTCGGAAATCTCTCCAAGACCGCCATATTCATTGACCGCCTGCACGCGATATACATCGGCATCTGCCGGTTGTTCCGGAGTATATGTCGTCTCGGTCGTAAAGTCGATTACCTTATCATTTTTGAGAATGACATAACTGATAGAATAGGGTACGGCTTCCCATGATATCATAGAACCTGTAATCACAGGCTTGGGTGCGGCACAAGCTTCGGTAAGAAGTTCGGGCTGCCAGTTGTCGTTTCCGCTGAGTACATTCTGGATCGTATACTCCGCAGCCTCATCGGCCGTAAGCACGGCTTTTGCCGTTCCCCACACTTTTTCTCCATCAACGGTCTTATAGTATTTGGTCCGACGTTGCGAAAGGTCCACAGGATCACCATTGCCATCCATCGTATTATATTCGGCCCAAATCACGGGCAGACCGCCCATCGTCTCGTACCAGCCGGCCGCAGGGATAGTAACCTCGGCAACCGTATTGATCCAAACGGTCTTGGGACTGTTATGCCACGGACGACCGAGCCATACTTCTGTTTCGGACGGTACTCCCGGAGCTGTTATGGTATTGTTCACAAAAACATATCCCCACTCTACATCCGAGGAATGAGAGGGCGCTACGATATAACCGCCACTCTCGCGCACGATATTGAGTGTACACGCATCGAAATAATAGTTGCCGCTGTTGTAGATAAAGTCCACCGCCCCTTCGATAAAACAATCTTTGGCATAACAACGGGCATTGGAAATACTGGTCGTAATCCACGTATCCTGATAACTGTACATACCGCATTTATTGAATACGACACGGTCTTCTTTGGTATTAAGTGCCAAAGCCTGCGGGCCATTCTTCTCCTCCACGCCGTAGGAATTAACAAAACTGATACCCTCGAAGAACAAATCTTTCGCACGAGCCACGACCGTAGCCCCTTCATCGACATGCACGGCATTGTCCCCACCGCTTAAACGGTCATCGCTGATAAAGACTTTCTTGTAATCCTGACCGATGAAACTGAGATTTGACTTGCCGGCGGGAATATTCACATGCTCCTTATAGACGCCTTCTTTGATAAAAATGAGCCACGGTTTGGCACTGCCCGACGGTGCAGCATCGACGGCCGCTTGCACGGTGGTATAGTCGCCCGTACCATCTTGGGCAATAACGGCATCATAGAGGCGGGCATCGGGTTGTTTACGGCTCATCGTGGTGAAAGTGATCTCCACTCCCTCACAAGCGTTTCCGCTACGATCGGTAACAGCACCGGCCGGTAAAGAAAAAGTATATTCGGTATCGTAAGCCAGACGGGAATAAGGATAGATGAGCGACTTCCCGGTTACGGTCGGGGTGATCGTTTCCCCGGCAAGCATTCCTTTGGCGCCATCGACGGCAACGATCTTCTCATCGAACGTGAGGATAATCGAACCGTTGGCCGAAACTCCGACAGCTCCTGCGGCAGGAATCGATGTCGCGAGTTGCGGAGCCACGTCATCGGAAACAGCATCGAGAGAGGCCAAAACAAATGTGGGACCCAACTTGACGCCGTCCAAATCGGTCTCATTGCCAGTTACGGCCGAATTGAAATCGGGCATAAAACGGATATAGATGCGATCCTTGCCTTCGGCCTCGGCAGGCAAGGTGGCTTCGGCTTCGTACCAACCTTTTTCGGGAATAGATATTTCCCCGAACTTGGTATAGTTCTTCCCATCTATACTATACTCGAAATTGAAAAGGGTATAGCTCATGTAGTCCTTACCCATTTTGGTAACGAGTTTGATGTCGGTATACTCTTTCGTCCCGAAAGATATTTCGAAATAATATTTTTCCGAACGATTTTTCCACGGACGGGCATTACCCTCCAAATAGACAGCTCCTTCATCAGTCCCGGCTCCGAGCCAGCCCGTAGTCGAACCGTCGAGCTTGCGCAGGGTGAGCAAGCCGGCATTGTCGCTCTCAGCCTTATAGTCGGCCGCACGGTCGCTTGTAGGCGATTTGCGATAGAAGTCCCAAGCCACGATATAATCCTCGCAAGAGTAGTTGGCAGTCAAGTTCTTCTCTCCGTCCATAGTAACGATGCGTTCGAGCTGGGTCGTATTATCTTCCCAGTTGGTAAAGGTCAGAATACGGTTATTGAGGGCACGGAGTTCCACATCTGTACCTTCCTCATAGTAATGAACGCCATCTACGATATTTCCCGCAGGAAAGAACTCCACGAGGTAATCGTTGGCACCACCCACAACATCGAGGTTCAAGGGATATACGTTTTTCCGGGTATATGTAGCCGTAAGAGAGGTGTTGGCAGCAATCTCGAATGTATAAGGATTTTCGGTAGAGACGGTATTGCCCTTATCGTCCACCCACGCAGAGAAGTGGTAACCGAAATTCTCCGTGGCGGTAACCGTCAGTACCGTACCCTCATCAAATGAAGTACCGGAGGGATTTACCGATACAGAACCGGCACCGTCCATACCACACTGAGCCGAAACGGTATATGAGGGTACATTTTCGGGTGTCCCTGCAAAGTCGCCGATGACCTCGATAGCACCCATCGCCAGTTGCTTGTTAGCAGCAAGGTTATATACATAGAAATAAATCTCGACTTTCTCGGTCGTAGCACCAAGAGCAGAAAGGTCGTACTCGGCAGCAGAAAAGTCGTTGTTCCGGACAGGATCGAATGCCTTCGCCACTTCTACCCGCTTATCGCCCGTTACAGCATAGATATTGAGCGTACCGCCGCTCGTTCCGCACTTGGCGGCATTGAATTTGAGTTTCTTTGGCGTAAAAGCAATTCCTTTTTTGGGGATAATGGAGAATACGACATAAGCCTCCTTTTCTTCGGCTTTCCCTATGGCCTCGTAAGGATTGAGTTTAGAAAGAGTCGCACTACCGAGCATCTCATTGCTACATCCCTGTGTGCCGTTGAAATAGAGATTGCTGCCCAAGTCGAAACTTGTGGCCGACACGGCGGCAGGCTCGAAAACATCGGCAGTCGTGGTATTTTCCGAAGCCTTGTCGAATGTCCAGTGTACCGAAGCATCGACAGCATTGATTTCCTGTGCCCCCGCAGAGAGTGGCACACCCACAGCCGCAAACGAAATCAGTCCGGCCAATAAGCTGCATTTTACATTTTTCATACAATAATCGTTTAAGGTTAAATACTATTTCAGTTTTTTCGAGACAGAAACACGACCGTCGGAATAGCTGTTTCGCTCTAAGTAAACGCCTTTCTCGGGAGGTGAAAGCAGTTGTACTCCACATATATCATAATAGGTCGTTTGCAACAATCGGGCTTCGGCCGCACTCGTCTCTTGTATAGATGATGTAGACTCGGCAACACCGTGCAAAGTAACATGGCTCAGACAGATCGTCTTTCCGGTCGCCTCGGAACTATACCACGGATAGATGCGCAACAACAATGTCTCTCCCGCCGGTAATTCCAGAACCGGCTGAGCCGACACGGCATACATTGTATTGGCCACCATCGAAGTCGTCAGTTCGGCAATGGAAACAGCCTCTGAGAAATCGGCGTTTGTCGAATAAGAGACGCGGCATCGCATACCGTTACCACCTGCGCCGCAAACATAAAGCCCGATCGAATCGATATGCAGTACAGTTCCCTCGGAAGCGGTAATCCCGAACTGTATATAACGGGTCGAAACTTCATCGATCTCTCCGGCCGGCCACTTCTCCCCGACAATAAGATTACGCTGGGTAGATTGCCCGTTGACAAGACCGCATCCTTCGGGCCATATCGTATTGGCATTGGGAGAGGCATACCGTTGTACGGTCATTTCGCTCCAACTTTGCGGTACGGCAATAGCCGGTCCGGTGAGCTGATAAGAATCGTTCTCAGCCAACGGCCACTGTAACAGAACTTCTTCTCCTCCGGCCAAATCGACCCCTTCGTAAGTCAGAGGAATTGATTTGCTGTGATTGCTGTTGGTCAATGCCAACGTACCCGATACGACACCGGCAACGGCCACCGTAGCCTGCACATAAATGCGGGTATAAGTGAGATTTCCACCTGCATAATCGAGCGACAACGAAGATGCATAATCTTTTTTATCGAGAGAAACGAGGAAACCGTCAGAAGCCGTTACAGAAAGCGAACCGTCGGCAGGTGTCAAATCGAAACCCGAAACAGATACTTCCCGCACCAACTGCTGACCGGCATATGCCTTACCGAAATCGAGAGATACCGGATTGACCAATAAGTCGGCATTCTGCCGGATATGGTCCGCCAGAATATTTTGGGCAGCCATCTCTTGTGCCACGATACGGGCTATCAATGTAGCACCCAACGCTATGGGGTGAGTATTGTCGTTCTTACCGAACAACAACTCCGAACAAGCAGCCTCTCCATAACTGACATACAACTCGGCCGACTTCGTCGTCAGGTCTATAAAAGGAACGTCCATCTCCTCGGCGACCTGTTTCATGGCATAGGGATAATCCATCGAGCGGTCGGTCTCGGGAACTTTATTACCAGTCGTAATCGTCCCGTCATCTTGCAAGATCGAAAAAGAATCCCCGAGGTCATGCCGACCATTTCTGCGAATGGTATTACCGGAGAAATATTTACGACACATCGACGATACCAATATGGGAGTGGCTCCTAACGCCCGGGTTTCATTGACATATTTCCTCAAATATTCCTTGTAAGTACCCTGTGGAGTCGTTCCCCGATAATCGACCGTCATATCGCCGGTTTTCACCCGTACCGAATCACCGTCCATTCCACCGTTTTTCTCATCGTTATGCGCAAACTGTATGATGACATAATCGCCTTCGGCAATCTGTTTTTTCACCGACGCCCAATATGCGCTCTCCTCATAAAAACTTTTACTGCTGGCTCCGCTCTTTCCCCTGTTATTAACCGTTATGGTTTCATCGAAAAATTGCTGGAACATCTGCCCCCAACCCCGTTGATCGGTAGTCGACTCATTGTAATCGGCCATCGTAGAATCGCCGATCGTATGCACGGTTTGTGCAGTCGTACATACCGACGACATAGCCAACAAACCGGCCACAAGAATGTGTAATTTTTTCATGGTACATATAAAATTTGTTATAGGCAAATATAGTATATTATACCTATCAGTATCATCGCCAAAATCAGAAAGACCGAAAATAGCACCCTATTTAGGACTTTTGTCCACTTATATTGCGAATAAAAAAGAGGGAAGATATTTTGAAAATATCTTCCCTCTTTTTTACACATATCCGGTACAAGTACTAAAAAGAAATGGTCTGCGGCACACCGGCTTTCAACTCTATATCTTCTACATATTGTCCCCGAAGTTCGACCTTCACCGTCTGGTCTATCCGGGACACCAGTGTCGCTGTTACGCTCTCTCCGCTCCAACTCAAATCGTTTATCACAATGCCCCCGCGCAAAGCCGTCCCTTTCAACGAACCTTCGGACCACTCCCGGGGCGTACAAGGCAGTAACGAAACCAAACCGGGCTCGGCATACACCAGCATTTTCATGACCAACGACGGGTATCCGCCGCAAATATCCACATTGAAGGTTTTTCCGGGATCATGCGTCGACACCATGTTGTCGTTCCAATAGCAATTTCCCAGCCATTTCAAGATATCGTAAGTCGTCTCTTCCTCGCCCAATGCACAAGCAGAAAAGGCCAGTTGTATCATACCGAAAGCCATAACGCCACCGTTATCCTTCCGCCGTATTTCCATTCGTCTGTCGATTGCCTTTTTACAACCTTCCCGTAACGAGTCGCTTTCCATGATCAACGGGTCATGAAGGTCATAAAGGCCGAATAACTGCGATGCGTGACGGTGCTGGTGATTATCCTGCAAATCTCCCCATAACCATTCTCTTATCTCGCCGTTTTCATTCAGCTCATAGGCGGGCATCTTTGCAAGCATCGATTGCCATACCGGTATTTTTTCCTCATTCACGCCCAAAATCCGGCTGGCCTCGATAATCGTCCGAAACAGACCGTTTGCCCCCATAACCTCCATCGTGGCATTTATACATGCCTGATTGGGATTATTCATCGGGTGATTCTCGGGTGAATACGATGGGTTGAATATATATTTCCCGTCTTCACCTTCGACCAAAAAGTCTTCATAGAAGAGAGCTGCCTGTTCCATAAACGGCAACGCCCTGTTGCGCAAAAAGTCTTCGTCCAACGTGTACAAATAATAATCATAATAAAACAGCGAATACCATGCCGCTCCTACGGTCCAAAAAGTCATAGGCCATGTGGCATCGAAATGATTGTTCAATCCGTGCGTACTGAAACGGGACGGAACATGTATGCCCCGACAACCGAACAACTCCTGCGCATTCACCTTGAAATCGTCCATATACGATTCCAACCGGTCAAAAAGAGGCAGCATGAGTTCGGGTGTATTTGCCTGCAAATTATGGGATATGACTACGGGCAGATTCCCGTTTGTCGTATAATCGCCCGACCATCGCGGCGTCATCGTTGCTCCCCAAATACCTTGAAGATTGGGCGGATTTATTCCCGTAGCACATATTACATTATAACGGGCCGCATCGAAGATTTTCTCTATCAGTGCCGGATTCTCTCCGCCCGATGCCAATAATTCTTCCGAAGATTTAAGCCGGTCGGCAGCCGGAGCGTGTAAATCGAGAGATACTCGCCCGAACAACTCTCCGTGTATCTCTTTATGCGGACTGAGCAACTTATCATAGTCTGCGGGCAATTCCGCCAAAACCGACAACATATCTTCTACTGCCGAATGCTCCATATCGGACGAAGGTTCTACACGAGCCAACAGCAAGACGTCCGATGCGCCTTCTATAAACAATTTGTCTCCATCGACTCGCACCGTACCGTCGGAACGCACCACTTTCACGATACCTTCGTAACCCTCGAAGCTTCCTTCCCAAGGCCTCTCGTACCATGCCCTGAACGATAACCCGCCATCGAGCGTATTCGTCTCGACTTTCGCAATCCCCAGTTTTTCGTCGAGGTTGTATTTTTTCGCCGTCCGAGGGTCGCCAGTCGTTATCTGCGAAAGATCCAATACATTATCTATACGACCGCCATCACCAGATTTCAATCGGATAACAACCACATTGTCGGGTCTCGATACAAAAAATTGCCGGCTGAAAACTCCCCGTTTATCCCGCCATTTCACTTCGACCTCTCCGGTCGAGAAATCGACTGTCCGCCGATAATCCGCCACGTCTGTGGAATCGCCGCATATATCCAACCGGAACGCCGGGACAAAAAGATCGGTAGCATGTTTACCGGTATATCCTTCGGAATTGGCCAAATCGACAACAAAACGAGAGGCTTCTCCGAATTTTCCTTCGAGCATCATCTGACGTATCTTATTCAGATATTTACCCTGACTGACCGGCTTCAAAGGTTTGTGAAGAGGCAGATAAAGCAGTGCGTGATTGAACACGACCGATTCCCTAAAAGGATTCCCCTCTACCATTACACCCATCGTACCGTTTCCCGTAACGAGAGACTCTTCCCACTTCGACGCCGCGCGAGTACTGTAAAAACCCCGTTCGGGGACTTTCGACACATCTATGTTTTCTGCTCCGCAACCGACCAAGAGCACCGAAAACATTCCTGCCACTAAAAAATTTTTCATGGTACTTGTTTTTTTATGATTAGATATTCGCAAAGAAAAACATTTCTCACATATTAAGTGTATAAAAAACATTCAAAAACGTATACTTTTTGGTTTTTATGCCGTACCGCCCTACTTTTCTGTCGGGAATGGGAAAAAACAGACGCGCGATGAAAACAATTTTCATCGCGCGTCGAACCTGTATTCATTACTATTTGGACGCTCCGCCCGAGGGCTTTGCAATGGCATCACGCATTGAAGTATCCGCTTCGATATTTTTCATTCGATAATAATCCATAATACCGAGATTTCCCGTTCTGAACGCCTCGGCCATGGCCCGGGGCACTTCTGCCTCGGCTTCGATGACTTTGGCACGGGCTTCTTGCGCTTTGGCCTTCATTTCCTGTTCGAGAGCGATAGCCATAGCCCGGCGCTCCTCGGCCTTTGCCTGCGCGATATTCTTATCGGCCTGAGCCTGATCGATCTGCAACCCGGCACCGATATTCTTACCTATGTCTATATCGGCAATATCGATAGAGAGTATCTCGAATGCCGTACCGGAATCCAAACCTTTTTTCAATACGAGCTTCGATATGGAATCGGGATTTTCAAGTACCGACTTATGCGACTCGGACGAACCGATAGACGACACGATACCTTCACCCACACGAGCCAAAACGGTATCTTCGCCGGCACCACCCACCAACTGGCGAATGTTGGCGCGCACCGTTACCCGGGCTTTGGCGATAAGCTGAATGCCGTCTTTGGCAACCGCCACGACCGGAGGCGTATCGATCACTTTGGGATTGACCGACATCTGCACGGCCTCAAACACATCACGACCAGCCAAATCGATAGCCGTAGCCATCTGAAAACCGAGATCGATATTGGCTTTTGCCGCCGATACAAGAGCATGTACGACACGTTCCACACGACCACCGGCCAAATAATGCGCTTCCAATTCGTCCCGGGTGATCGATTTCAATCCGGCCTTATGAGCCTCGATCATTGCCCGCACGATAATTTGAGGCGGCACCTTACGGATACGCATCAGAAAGAGTTGAACCAAGGATATATGCACTCCCGAAACCAGAGCCGATATCCAAAGCAAAAAAGGCACAAAGTAAAAGAACACGGCCAATGCCGCGATACATAGTGCCACGATAAGAAGAACAAATAAATCCATATCTTGCTATATTAAAAGGTTTTATTTCTTTTGCAAAAACGACAATTCAGCTTCCCGACTTTGTTTCTCGTAATCATCGGGTTGTGGATAAAGCGTCATCAACAGTTTTTCCAACTCCTGAATGCGTCCC
>URHG01000011.1 GCA_900547555.1 uncultured Porphyromonadaceae bacterium
TTGTTTTTACATCTTTCTTTTGCTACATATTCCCTTTTTCAAAAAGTCGAAATAGACATGCCCGGTTGTAATCGGGTAATGTTTTTTGTCTGCAAAAAGGAGTATCGGGCTTTTCTGCCGGAGGAAATTTTTGTATGTTTGTAACGAATTACCTGCTGTTCAATAAATTTGAGGAGTCATGCTCAGCGACTATTTTATACAACGACTTTCCGAGAATCTGCCTTATGTCCCCACCGAGGAACAGGCCGAGCTTATCGCCCGGTTGTCGACTTTTTTGTGGGACGATAACGTGCCGTCGGTTTTTTTATTGAAAGGCTATGCCGGTACGGGCAAGACGTCGCTGATCGGCGCGCTGGTCAAAACGTTGGAGGCATTTGAACGTACCTGCGTATTGCTGGCTCCTACCGGCCGGGCGGCAAAGGTCTTTGCCTCGTATGCCGGTCATGCGGCGTACACGATACATAAGAAGATATATCGTCAGCGGGCTTTTACGGGTGATTTTTCGGGTTTTCAACTGGCTCACAATGCGCATAAGAATACGTTTTTTATCGTAGACGAGGCGTCGATGATCGCTAACGAGACGGCCGAGGGGCGCGTTTACGGTTCGGGATTGTTGCTCGACGACCTTTTCGATTTTGTCTATTCCGGCAACGGTTGCCGCCTGATCTTGCTTGGCGATACGGCCCAGTTGCCTCCGGTGGGGCAGGTGCAGAGCCCGGCTCTCGATGAGAACTATGTACGGCGATACGGATTCCCGATTTATACTTTTGTGCTCACCCATGTAGTGCGTCAACTCGAAGAGTCGGGCGTGCTTTTCAATGCGACCCGACTACGGGAAGTCATGCAGGAATCGCCCCTGCCTGTACCCCGGATTCGCTTGGGGAATTTTCCTGATGTGTGCAGGGTGGGGGGCGATGAGCTTATAGAGAGGCTTTCATCGGCTTATCAGCGGGACGGTATGGACGAGACGATAATCGTTACCCGCTCCAATAAGCGTGCCAATATATTCAATCAAGGCGTGCGCAACCGTATTTTATATCGGGAGGAAGAACTTACCGGCGGTGATTTGTTGCTGGTGGCGCGGAACAATTATTTTTGGAGCGAGAAATATGAGAAGCTCGATTTTATCGCCAACGGCGATGTCGCAAGGGTGATGCGCGTGAGAAACGTTTGCGAGATGTACGGTTTTCGCTTTGCCGATGTCGCTCTTTATTTCCCCGATTATGAAGAGGAAATAGAGGCGAAAGTGATACTCGATACGTTGCACTCCGAAGCTCCGTCGCTGACCTCCGAAGAGAGTACCCGGCTTTTCAATGCCGTGATGGAAGATTATGCCGACGTACCTTCGAAAAAAGAACGCTTGAAGAAACTGAAAAACGATCCGTGGTTCAATGCCTTGCAAGTGAAGTATGCCTATGCCGTAACTTGCCATAAGGCGCAGGGCGGACAATGGAGCAATGTCTTTGTCGACATGGGGTATATACGTCCCGATATGTTGGGACTCGATTTTTACCGCTGGCTGTATACCGCTTTTACCCGGACTACGGGACGTCTTTTGCTTGTCAATATCTCACCGGAATATCTCGAAGACAAGTTGCCGGATTGATAGGAAAACTTCGGGAATTTTTTTTGCATGTCCGTTTCCGGGGCGGCCTGCGACGGCACATGCTTTTGAGGGTTTATTTCCCGATACCTCGTCGGTTCGTAAAATAGTGTTATCTTTGTGTCATGATGAAAACATTTGTAATTGTAGGTTGCGGACGGTTAGCCGGCGTTGTTGCGGAAGCCGTCGTCAAAGGGCTGTTGCCTGAGTATGATTTGGTCGGCGTATATTCGCGTACGACGGCCAAGTCCGAGCGTATTGCCGGTCAAATGCAAAAAGCAGGGCGTGCCTGCACCGTGTGCGAGTCGATGGAAAAGTTACTGGCGTTGAAGCCTGATATTTTGGTGGAGACGGCTTCGCCTGCCGCTTTGAGGGAATGGGCTGTCCCTACTTTGAAGAACGGGACTTCTATCGTTACCCTATCTATCGGGGCATTGGCCGATGAGGAATTTTACCGGGAAATTTCCGAGGTTGCCGCCGAGTACGGAACGCGTATCTATATCGCTTCGGGGGCTACCGGCGGATTCGATGTGTTGCGTACAGCTGCTTTGATGGGCGGCGCGTCGGCGCGGTTTTTCAATGAAAAAGGTCCCGATGCTCTGAAAGGAACGCCGGTTTATACCGACTCTTTGCAAACGGAACAGAAAATCGTTTTTTCGGGCAATGCGGCCGAAGCGATTCGTCTGTTCCCCACGAAAGTGAACGTAACGGTTGCGGCCTCGCGCGCATCGGTCGGTCCCGAAGCGATGCGCGTTACCATACAATCTACACCCGGTTTCAAGGGCGATACGCAAAGGGTCGAAATAGAGAACGAGCAGGTGCGGGCCGTTGTAGATGTGTACAGCGCTACGTCCGAGATCGCAGGGTGGTCGGTCGTGAATACGCTGCTCAACATCGTTTCACCCGTCGTATTCTGAGAGATTGGCCAGTACCTTTTCGCTCAGGCGGACGAATGCCTGACGGGTGCGGCCGGTCGAGACCTGCATACAGCGCACGTGCGGGTGTGCCAACAGGTGCGTTCCGCCTAAGGCCCCTATGGTGTCGCAAAAGCAGAGGTTGTCGCCCGAGATCCATTGGGTGAAAGACGCTTCGTCCCATGCCGGGGACAATCCCGTATTGAATAAGATTTTTTTGGAACCGAGTTTTTCGAATTCGGCTTCATGGAGCAGTACCGTGTTTTTGTTCAGGCAGCAGAATACGACTTCGTTTTGTGCAAGAAGTTCGTGCAGAGACAAGAAGCGGTATCCTTTTTGCCGGGCTTCGCTTTTCTCGCTACGGGCGAAATAGGAAATTTCCGCTCCGAAAAATTTCAAAGCGTCGGCTATCATGCCGCCCGACTTACCCAGTCCCACGATGCCGACTTTCAGTCCGGTGATTTCGCGGGCTTCGCCGTCCCATGCCGGCTGGCCGAATCCGTGCAGGCAACGGACCAGTTCGCTCACGATATATTCCACGACACCTTCATCTCCGTAATCCCGAATACCTTTCACCGTGATCCCCCGCTCTTCGGCGTAGCGTATGTCCACGTTGGCGCTTTCGGGCGAATAGAGGGAACAGCACATACCTATGTATCTGATGCCGGGACATCGTTCCATCACATTCCGTCCGATGTTGGAGGTATAACTTACCAGTACGGCATCGGCATCTCCGATGCGGCGTACGATTTCATCGTCATTTTGCGGAATATCGGGATATAGTATGACTTCTTTTGCATGATTCTGCAATGCTTTTTCGGCCGATGGTATCAGGCTGACGGGTTCTATGGCAACGAGTTTTGAAAACATGATCTTGGTGTATTGAATGAATGGTTTGGCAAAAGTATGAAAAATACCAGAGGTTATTTTTTCTGATTTTTGACGGCATACATTCCGACGGTGGAGCCGGTAAAACCACCTCCCCGTCGGGAAGAAATGTGAGTTGCATCGATATCTTTGGCCAACAACTGCCAGTCGTTACCCTCTTCTTTGTAGTAGAAATCGCAGAGCGTACCGTGTGCTTCCACCCGCAGGCTTATCGGTCGACCGTTGGTTTTTATCGGCCGGGTCGCAATCTCTTTATCTGTGCCCCGTCCTATTTGCAGCAGGGCGATGTTTCCTTTGCGTAAGGCCATGAAATATTGGTGTTCTTCGTTTTTGACCAGTAACAATCCTGCGGCCTCTCCCTCTTTGGGTTTGAATCTGAGACACGTGGTAGCGGTATATTTGTGATGTTGCAACCTCCGGCCTATGTAAGCCGGTGTGCGGCGGTCTTTCAGGGTTACCGGTGCGCAGGATAGCCTCAATCCCTTACCTGTTTTATAGTACTTCTCGGCCGAACCCCAAATCGAAAGCCATTCCGGACGCAGAGTCTTTCCGGTGAAATCGTCGCGCCAAGTGAAGTTACCGAAGGTAACGTCTTTCTCTCGTTTTACCCCTTTGCGGTGTAGGACGAGTGGAATGGTGTCTTTGCTTTGCGTCATATAGGGAAATCCGTCGGCACTCCATTTCACCGGCATGATGAATGTTTCGCGTCCGAGACATTCGAAGCCGTTTTTGTCGGGTCGGCAACCGAGGAATACACCCCACCATTCCCCGTCGGGCGTATCTACGATATCTACGTGTCCCGTGCAGGTTACGGCATTATTGCGGTTGGCTTTCAACAAGCGTTGGGTGAGCATGGGGTTGCGGCTCCAACGGGTGTAAGGGCCGAGCACGCTGTCGGCGCGGTACACGACCTCGGAGTGTGCCCAACTGGTACCGCCTTCGGCGCAAATCATGTAGTATTTCCCGTTTATTTTATAGATATGCGGGCCTTCGTTGCGGTCGAGCCGTTCTTCCGGGCCGACTCCCGATTCGCGAAAAGGAATGTCTTCACCGAAAACCTCGCCGGTCGTGGTATCGAACCGTGTGATTCGTATCGAACGGAAATTGCTCCATTTGGGTTTCCCCTCGGTATCTTCTTTATGTACGATATAGGCTTTTCCGTCGTCATCGAAGAAAAACGAGGGGTCGATACCTCCGATGGTCGGCAGCCAGTGCGGATCGGACCACTTGCCGAATGGGTCTTGTGTCGTAACATAGAAATGCCCGCGTCCTACATCGGTGGTAATCATGTAATATGTTTTGTTGTGGGGATTGTACGATATGGCCGGGGCATAGATTCCACCTGTATTGATAGGTTGTCCTTGAAGCGCAGGTAGTTGGCTCGGGCGATCGAGTATATTGCCTATTTGACGCCAATTGACGAGATCCCGGCTATGGAATAGCGGAACTCCCGGGTAGTAGGTAAACGTGGACATGACCATGAAATAATCGTTTCCTACCCTGCATATACTCGGGTCGGAATACCAACCCGGGACGATGGGATTATAGAAAGAACTGTCGTTGGGAAGGGGATTTTCCCGGTAAAAATCGTCATTGCCTACGTATTCGAAGTAATCGAATTTTGCTGTCGAGCCTCTCTCGTCTTTTGCGGCGATCGACATGCACAGCGCAACGGCGAGAAAGGAGCATGATATTCTTTTCAGGTATTTCATCTTGATGTGGTTTGAAGTGTTTATATCGTGTCGTAAATAAAGTCTATGGAGAGAAAATAAAGATTTTGGAGTTCTTTTACAATATCGGACTCATGAGCCGGACAAACGATTCTATGACTTTGGTAATCATGGGGCGGCGTTTCCATCGGTTCAACGTGATACGCCGGCATTGTTGCATGTCGTTGATGAATATTTTTTTCATCTGGGCTGCTGTTTCGGAACTGTACATGAATGCGTTTATTTCGAAGTTGTGGTCGAAACTGCGGAAATCGAAATTGGTCGAACCGATTGTCGAAAATTCATCGTCGATAATCAGGCTTTTGGCATGGAGGAATCCGCCTTCATAAAAATAGACTTTTACACCTGCCCGAAGAATGTCTTTCAAGTACGATTGCGAAGCGTATTGCAGTAGGCGGGAATCACTGTGGCGGGGCATCATGAGGCGCACGTCGACTTTGGCGAGTGCGGCGGCCTGTAAGGCTTTGAGCAGACTGTCGGTGGGGAGGAAGTAAGGTGTCTGTATATAGATACATTTCCGTGCGTTGGAGATCGCTTTCAGGAATGAGAATGCGATTTCTTTCCATTCCCCCAGCGGTCCGCTGGTGAGAATCTGTATATCGGTGTTTCCCGTTTCTTCGACGGGAGGATAGTAATTGGCTTCCGATAGAAACTCTTTTGTGGTGAAACTCCAATCGATCGAGAAAGCGGTTTGCAGTCCGTAGACAGCCGGCCCTTTGATACGTGCATGCGTGTCGCGCCATATTCCCCAGGAAAGTCCGTTGCAGTAACGGTCGGCAATGTTCATGCCGCCGATAAATCCTGTTTTCCCATCGATAATGGCCACTTTACGGTGGTTGCGGTAGTTGAGCTTATTGGCGAGTTGGGGAAATGAAACTTTGAAAAACGGCCGTATTTCTATCCCGGCTTTCCGCATGCTTTTGAAGAACTTCGATCTTACCCGCCAGCACCCCACATCGTCGTACAGGACACGTACTTTTACGCCCTGTCTGACTTTTTCGATGAGAATATCCTTGATGGTTTTTCCCAACGTGTCGTTATCGAAGATATAGTATTGGAGATGAATGAATCGGGTCGCTTTCTGCAATTCTTCGATGAGGGCATCGAATTTGCTCTTTCCATCGGTAAAGATTTCTATCTGATTCCGGGCGAAAAGTTTGGTTCCGCCCAGTCGATAACCGAGCTCGATTTGTTGCCGGCTTTCGGGCGACAGTTTGTTGCCGGGTTCGAGCACGCTCAAATGTGTCGTGTTATCGGACATTCTTTGCAGAATACGCCTTTTCCGTTTCGATATCATACGGGTGTGGCGGTATTGCTGGCCGAAGAACAGGTAGAAGATAAATCCGCCTATGGGAATGAAAACCAATACGACAATCCATGCAAGGCTTTTTACCGGATTGCGGTTTTCGAGTACGACGACGATGATTGTAAAAATGATCGTCAGGATAAATCCCGTGTAAATCCCGGAATATAGCCAGTCGCTCCATGGGTAGGTGAAAACTCCGAACATAGGCCTGTTTTGTGCTGGTGTACTTATTGGCTAAGATAATGTTTTTTTTGCAAATCGTAATGGATATGACGACTTTTTTACGTTTCGTTATTTTCTTGCAACGGTTTACGTAGAATTGTGTGCGTACACGGAAAAATCTCTTGGTATATGTTATTCTTGTATAATCGGTTGTAATTCAGTGTATAAATAAAAAGCAAGAAGGAGCTTTTTCGCAAAAGCTCCTTCTTTATTAGGTTTTCAATAGGTATTAATTTTTTAAGGTAAAAAAGATTGTTATAGGTTACAGGAACAAAGGTGTGCCTTTTTTTTTATACGGCCAAACGTTCGTTGCATGTTTTATAACATATTTTAGGTGTAATAATTACCCTTGTTGATATGTAATTTATTTTTATTCAGTCTGTTGATTTATTTTTGAGGTAAAATATATTTTTTAAATTTCGTGTGCGGACACGACGATATTTTTGTTTATGTTCGTGTCCGCACACGATAAGGAGAGAGTGCTATTTTTTCTTTTGAAGTTGCATTACTATGGCCGTGCGTGCTGGAAGATATAGCAATAACCATTCTTTCTTCTCTTTCTTATACAGAGGGTCGGGTTGTGTGAAATGCTCGATGTGTTGGTTGATACGGGCGTAACCGCCGAATTGCGGCTGGTCGCTGTCGAGTACGCATCGATAGCAGCCTTTTGGGGCTAGTATGCCATATCCTTCGTATGAGCGAGTGGGACTGAAATTGAATATGAAGATAAGGTCTTTGCGCATGAAGGCCAAAATCTGGTCTTCTCCGCTGTCCCACAATTTTATGATGGGACTTTTTTCAAAGCCGCGTATACCTTTCACCAGTTCTATCATCGCTTTGTCGAAAGCTCCGAGGTAACAATATTTCAAATCTGTTCGGTCTACGAGACTCCATTGCCTGCGGGCGTACTTGTAAGACCAGTTATTGCCCTGCCGGGGGAAGTCGATCCATTCGGGGTGTCCGAATTCGTTTCCCATAAAGTTGAGGTATCCGCCGTTCATGGTTGAGAGGGTAACCAGCCTTATCATTTTATGCAGAGCCATACCCCGGTCTACGATAAGGCTGCCGGTGTCGTCTTTCATCATGTGCCAGTACATTTCGGCATCGATGAGGCGGAAGATGATGGTTTTGTCCCCGACAAGAGCCTGATCGTGACTCTCGGCATAGTTGATGGTTTTTTCATCGGAGCGGCGATTGGTCAGTTCCCAGAAAATACCGGTCGGATGCCAGTCTTCGTCTTTTTTCTCTTTGATGGTTTTTATCCAGAAGTCGGGTATGCCCATAGCCATGCGGTAGTCGAAGCCTATGCCTCCGTCTTCGATTTTTGTAGCGAGGCCCGGCATGCCGCTCATCTCTTCGGCTATGGTGATGGCGTGAGGGTTTACTTCGTGTATCAACCGGTTGGCGAGGGTGAGGTAGGTAATGGCATTTTCGTCTTGTCCGCCGTCATAGTAGTCGCCGTACCCGCCGAAAGCCTTACCCAGTCCGTGATCGTAGTAAAGCATGGAGGTTACTCCGTCGAAGCGGAATCCGTCGAAGCGAAATTCTTCGAGCCAGTATTTACAATTGGAGAGCAGGAAATGGATTACTTGGTTTTTTCCGTAGTCGAAGCAGAGCGAGTCCCAGGCCGGATGTTCGCGGCGGTGGTCTCCGTAGAAAAATTGGTTGGGTGTGCCGTCGAAACGTCCCAGCCCTTCGACTTCGTTTTTCACGGCGTGGGAGTGAACGATGTCCATGATGACGGCGATGCCGTTTCGATGGGCTTCGTCGATAAGGTGTTTCAGCTCATCGGGAGTGCCGAAGCGTGAAGAGGGGGCGAAGAAGCTCGATACATGGTAACCGAATGACCCGTAGTAGGGGTGTTCCTGTACGGCCATGATCTGTATGGTATTATATCCGTCGGCGATAATGCGGGGAAGAACTTTTTCGCGAAATTCGTCATAAGAACCGATACGCTCGTCTTCTTGCGCCATGCCTATGTGGCATTCGTAAATGAGCAGAGGCGATGTATTGGGGGTGAATTTTTTCTTTTTGAAGGTATAAGGTTTCTCCGGAGACCATACCTGTGCCGAAAAGATTTTTGTGGTTTCATCTTGTACGACACGGGTTGCCCATGCCGGTACGCGTTCGCCTTGTCCGCCTTCCCAGTGCATCGAGAGCTTATAGAGGTCGAGATGGTGCAACTGTTCGGCATCGAGCTTGATTTCCCATACGCCGTTGAATAAAGGTTTGAACCGGTAAGCCGGGCGTTCTTTCCAGTCGGAGAAGTCTCCTATCAGGAATATTTCGGTGGCGTTGGGTGCCCATTCCCGTATTATCCACCCGCCTTTCTCGGTACGGTGTAGTCCGAAGTAAAGGTATCCGTCGGCAAAGTCGGAAAGCGTACTTTTTTTGCCGCAAAGCTCTTTTTCTTTTTCGAGAGCCGATTGATGACGATGTTCGATTACGGGCGAGAACGGTTCCAGCCACGGATCGTTTTTTATCAAATTGAGCATACCGTTAGATTTAAGGTGGTTAATAAAGGAAAAAGGAAAAACGGGCGGCATATAGGAAGGACGCCGCCCGATAAAGGTGTACTTTTTAGATTTTTACTTTTACGATGACTTTGCGGAAGTTGCCTTCGGCTATGCCGGGAGCATGGCCGTCTTCGGGAAAGAAGATGGCAAACTCGCCCGGTTGCACATCGATGTAGGTCGTAGGCTTATCGGCAAAGAACGTGATGTCTTTCTCGGGATTGTACGGGGCGGTCGGTTCTTTCAGTTCGTTGGTTGCTTTCCAGCCCATTGTCTCGACAGCGGTGAGAGGCATCTGTATGTCGATGTATTTGTCATGGGTTTCCATGCGGGCGGCTTCTTTGGTCTTACCGGTAGGTTCGGCTACCGAGATGTAGAGTTTATCGCCGTCGAGAACGATTTTCCCGGCGGGTACTTTCGAGAAATCGGTGGCTTTGATATAGTCAAAGGCTTTTTTGAAAAGCGGGTGCAGCGACTCGACCGATGCGGAGTCTTTCAATGAATTTAAAATCATGATGCTATTTTTTATAGGTTTGAATAGGGTTGTTAGACATGTGTCGGAATAAAATCTACTTCGACTTCTTGCAAATATAATCAAATAATTGAGATGATAGCTGTTTCTCTCCTTAAATTTTTACCATACGGGGAGATTCGGGTTTTCGGGGCGGTAGCCGCTGCGTATGCGCCACTCTGGGGGATAAAGGTTGTTGATGCGGTTACCCAAGTGATTGCACCAGCCCAGCGGGAGGCTGTCGCAGGTAACGAGGCGCATGCCGCGTCGGGTATCGGCAGGTGTGGGCCATGTTTCCCGCCGCAAATAGGCGATGGCTTCGTCGGTCGTGAGGGGTAACGCATCGAAGGCTTCGGCATTGAGTCCGGTCGACAAGGCGAGTGCGTGGTGCGGCTGCCACTCGCGACCTTTGCGTAGGGCGACAGGAATACCCCGATGTACGAGGTCGAACCGGGTGGCGAAAAGATCGTAATCGGGAGCGAACGGTACCGGTAGTGCGGTAACGGATTCGTCGTCGGTATCGAAAACATATTTTTCGGGTGTGGAAATCCACGAACGCCATGCTTCGGTGTCGCCTTTGGCGGTCGGACGCTTGTTCCTGTTTTTCCCGTTTTTACGGACGGCTCGTTGCAACCATTCATCACGTTCGCATTCGTCGGCGTTGCCCGGTTTGCGTACGATGGCCATGAAAAGCCCTTCTCCCCGGGTATAGTGGGGCATGAACCGGTAAGCGGGTAGGTCTTCGTCGAACGAAGGGCGTATGTGCCATGCCGCAGGCGGGTCGGCCGACAGGGGTGTTGCGCCGAAATGTTTATAGAGGAAATGTATCATGTCTTCGTTTTCCTCCCGGTTGTAGGTACAAGTGCTGTATATGAGCAGACCGCCGGGGCGCAAGGCGTCCCACACGTCGGAGAGTATCTCCCGTTGGCGCTCGACGCATAGGCCCACTTGTGCGGACGACCATTCGGTTACGGCTTGGGCATCTTTGCGGAACATGCCTTCGCCCGAGCAGGGTGCGTCGACCAGTATCACGTCGAAATAGTGATGCAGTTTCCCAAAGTCGGCAGCTGTGTTGCGGGTTACGACGGTATTGTCATATCCCCATTTTATGATGTTTTCGGCCAGAATATGAGTGCGGTTGCGCACGACTTCGTTGCACACGGCGAGACTCCCGGCGGGAAGCGCCGAGAGAGCGAGTGTGGATTTCCCTCCCGGTGCGGCGCACAGGTCGAGATACCGTACCGGCGTGTCGACAAACCGGCGCAGGACGTAATCGAGGAACATCGAAGAGGCTTCCTGCACGTAGTATGCGCCGCCATGCAACCGGGGGTCGAATGTGAAAGCCGGTCTCGTTTCGAGATAATAGGCGTCGCGGCACCAGGGTACGGGCTGATAGTCGGGTCGTCCGTTACATTTGGCGGGATTGAGCCGCAGGCTAGTCTGAGGTTCGGTAAGCAGGGCGGTCTCGAAATCGCCGTATTCGTCGCCCAGCAGACGGCGCATACGGTCGGTAAACTCGGCAGGTAATTCCATATCTCGGTCGAATGATTCGGTTTTTGGGCAAAATTAACTATTTTTGCCGATAAATCGGCAGGGAGCTATTCTATTCGGTCGGATCGACCGTTTTTTACCGTTGGAGGCCTTTGCCAAAATATTTTTCGTTATGCTCGAAGCCGCGCTTTATCTGATACCCGTTACACTGGGCGACACGCCGCACGACCGTGTGCTGCCGTCTTATAATCGTGAAGTAACGGCCGGAATACATCATTTCATTGTCGAGAACGTGCGTTCGGCACGTCGTTTCTTGAAACGGTGCGACCCGGCGACCGACATCGATTCCCTTACGTTCTATACGCTCGACCGCCACACTCCTCCCGAGGCTATTGAGGGGTATCTCGCACCGCTTGCCGACGGATTTCCCGTCGGGGTGATTTCCGAGGCAGGGTGTCCTGCCGTAGCCGATCCCGGAGCCGATGTCGTGGCGATTGCACAACGTAGAGGTTACAAAGTGGTGCCGCTGGTGGGCCCGTCGTCGATATTGTTGTCGCTGATGGCTTCGGGGTTCAACGGGCAGAGTTTCGCTTTTCACGGTTATCTCCCTATCGAAGGGGGAGAGCGTGCCAAGACCCTGAAACGGCTTGAACAACGTATCTATAACGAAGGCGAGACGCAGATTTTTATCGAGACGCCTTATCGTAACGATAAGATGGTCGAGGACTGTCTGCGTTATTGTCGTCCGCAGACACGACTCTGTATCGCGTTGGGTATCACGACGGGAGAGGAGTCGATACGCACCCTTTCGCTGGCAGAGTGGGCCAAACGCAAACCTGCGTTGCCCAAGACGCCTTGTATCTTTCTATTGTATAAGTAAACAGTAAAGAATATGTACGCAATGTTTCGTTATCGTGTCGTTTTGGCAGTCTTCTTGATAGGATTGGGTTTATATCCCGGCGTGCTGTCGGCGCAGAACATATCGGTCAAGAGTTTCCGTTTGCTCGAAACCGATCTTACGGCCAATACGGCCGGTACGATGAAACGCGACCAAAATAATGAAGTGTCGGCATTGATAAAGGTTGTAACGACCGAGACGGGTTTTGCCTTCGACGGCGGTATGTTGGGTATCGTGGGGACGGAGCAGCGGACAGGTGAGATATGGGTCTATGTGCCGCAGAAGTCGAGAAAGATTACCCTTTCACACCAGAAGTTGGGCGTGTTGCGCGATTATTACTATCCTGTACCCGTCGAGGCGGGACGTACCTATGAGATGGTGCTCACCACCGGAAAGGTAACGACGATCGTACAGGAGAGTGCGGGCGGGCAATATCTGGTCATGACGGTAACACCGGCCAATGCCGAGGTCTCTATCGACGATGTGCCGGTAGAGGTGGCCGACGGTGTGGTATCGACCCTGCTCAAATATGGGAGACATACCTATCGGGTCTCGGCCGCGCTGCACGAGCCAACGATGGGACAATTCGAGATAGGCAATGCCAAGAAAGAGCTGTCGGTGGCTTTGCAGCCGGCCTACGGCGTATTGAAAGTCGATTCCGACCCTTCGGGAGCCGAGGTGTATATCGATGGCGATTACCAGCCGGCCGGTACGACACCGTTTACAAGCAAATGGTTGTCGCCGGGGAAACACACGTTGCAGTTCAAGATGCCGGTTTACAAGACCCGCACGATGGAGGTGGTTGTTCCAGGCAACGGGACGACGCAATCGGTGGAGGCGGTGTTGCAGCCCAATTTTGCCGAAGTGTCGGTTTCCGCGCCCGGCGATGCCGAGATTTATATCAATAACGAGTTGAAAGGCGTCGGCCGTTGGAGCGGTCGCCTCAATGCCGGACTTTATACGGTCGAGGCGCGCAAGACCTCGCACTATTCCTCATCGCAGAGTGTGGAGGTGGTGGCGGGCGATAAGAGTACCGTTACACTTTCTGCCCCTGTGCCCCGTTACGGTTCTCTCAATATAAATACCCGCCCGATAGGGGCGACGGTATCGGTCGATGGCACGGCACTCACAGGTACGACTCCCAATATTTACGCCGATATACTCATCGGCGAGCATACTCTTACCGTTGCCAAACCCGGATATGTCGAGGCCGAGCAGCGTATTATGGTAGAAGAGGGCAAAGTGCTACCGGTAAGTATTACGTTGACCGAGGAGGAAAAAGCTCCGGTTACCGCCCCGTCTGCCCGTACCGCCGATTCGCAATCGGAAACTAAGAACCGTGTTTTCACAGTGAATGGGGTTTCTTTCAAAATGATTTTCGTCGAGGGCGGGACGTTCAGCATGGGTTCGTCGTCGGGGGAGGAAGATGAGCGACCTGTCCATTCTGTTACGTTGAGCGATTATTACATGGGTGAGACGGAAGTTACGCAGGAGTTGTGGCAGGCGGTGATGGGGAGTAACCCGAGTTCCTTTACCGGTAATCGACGTCCGGTAGAGCGAGTAAGTTGGTATGATTGCCAAGAGTTCATTGAAAAGTTGAATGTTCTGACGGGGGAAAAGTTCCGGTTGCCCACCGAGGCGGAGTGGGAATATGCTGCGCGTGGTGGGAATAAAAGCAAGGGCTACGCGTATGCGGGGAGCGATAATGTCTGGGACGTGGCTTGGTATAGTAGCAATAGCGACGGTACTACACATGAGGTAAAAGGCAAATTGCCGAACGAGCTTGGCTTGCATGATATGAGCGGCAATGTATGGGAGTGGTGCAGCGACTGGTATGGCAGTTATTCCGAGGAGTCACAAACCGATCCACAAGGCCTTACGTCGGGTTCCGCTCGCATTTACCGGGGTGGTTGCTGGTTCTACGACGCAGACCTTTGTCGCTGCGTGTACCGCGATCGCAGTACGCCGACAGGCGCGGGCAACACTTTGGGCTTGCGCCTTGTTTTGCCACAGGATAAGGAAGTTCCGGTTACCGCCCCGTCTGCCCGTACCGCCGATTCGCAATTGAATATGGGTCAGAATGTTAAAACAAAATCCGAACCTTTTACCGTAGTAGAGGTGATGCCTATTTTCCCCGGAGGTCAGACAGCATTGGTACAATATATTGCAAGTCATTTGAAGTATCCTCCTGTGGCACAGGAAAACGGTGTTCAGGGTCGCGTTTTTGTTAGTTTTGTTGTGGGTGAAGATGGCTATGTGGAAGATGTTCAAGTGATAAAGGGGGTAGACCCGTCGCTGGACAAAGAGGCTGTACGGGTCGTAAAAAGTCTTCCGCGCTGGACTCCGGGCAATCAACAAGGCAAACCTGTGCGAGTGAGATATTCTGTACCTGTTACTTTTGCGTTGCAATGATTCTTGCCATTCCGAGTGTTAGCGAGGAATTCCCCCGATAAGTGCACCCAAAGCAGCGATTGTCATTCCGAGTGAGGGCGTAAGCCCGACGAGGAATTCCTATGTCATCTCGAACGCATGTGAGAGATCCCATGCCATACGCTCACTTGGTCGGAGATTCTTCAAGGCAAAGCCTTTCAGAATGACATTACACCGGTAGGGCTGTAACGCTTGTCAAGAGATTCTTCATTCCGCTTACGCTGCATTCAGAATGACAGTGTTCTGTTATTTCTTTCCCGGCGCAAAGAAGTAATCAAGAAAGGTCGCCCGCTCGTTATCGGGTATTTCCTCCCTCCGCATCGGTCGCCGTCGGGGGCTGTGGAACTCGCTTTGCTCAAACAGTCCTTGCCCTCTTTCCTCCTTCTCCCTCGCTCCGGGCAGCCCGATAAAGGCGGGCATGCTGCTCCATGCAATTGGTGCTTGCACACAAAGCAATGGTGTTTTATGAGTCGGAGATGCTTCGCTGACGCTCAACATGACATACATTTGGATTGAGATTTTTTCTTATGGTCGTCAGGAATGACAGTGTCGTGTAACAGCCGTTCGGGTATGGAATTGTCGGAGGAATAGGTAAACCCGCTTTTCTGTTCGCTCGGGAATCATTACCTTTGCATCTCCAATGTATTTTTCTCAGGAAGGAACTTATATAAGCGGCAGGCGATACAGGTGTGTCGCATGGGAATTATAGAAACGGAAAAAAAAGATGAATAATATACGGTTTGTGAGTTTGTCGAGCGGCAGCAGCGGGAATTGTTACTATCTGGGTACCGACAGTTACGGCATTCTTATCGATGCGGGCATATCGGCACGGCAGATAAAAAAGTCGTTGGCGGCCAACGGTATCGCTTTTGAATCGATTGTCGCCCTGTGTATCACCCACGACCATGCCGACCACATCAAAGGAGCCGGTTACGTGGGAGAGAAGTGCGGCGTTCCCGTGTACACGACGCAGACGATTCTCAACGGTATGAACCGTTGTTATTGCATGACGCAGAAGATATACTCGGTAGGCCGTCCCATTCTCAAAGATGTTCCTTTTACGATACGCGATTTTACCGTTACCGCTTTTGAAGTGCCGCACGACGGGACCGATAATGTCGGCTACCGCATCGAGGCGGGCGGGCGTTGTTTTGTGTTTGCCACCGACTTGGGCTGTATTCCCGACAGCGTGGCCGGTTACCTGCAACAGGCTCATTGCCTGATTCTTGAATCGAACTACGATATGGAGATGTTGCAGCAAGGTCCTTATCCCTACTACCTGAAAAAACGCATCGTCTCCCGGTCGGGTCATCTGTGCAACACCGATGCCGCCGATTTCCTCGCCACCCATTACCATAGCGGGCTCGAATATGTTTTCCTGTGCCACCTCAGCCGGGAAAACAATACGCCCGAGTTGGCTTATAAAACCATCGAGGCCCGTTTGTCGCAGAGCCATATACAGGTAGGTCGCGACGTGCAACTCGTACCGCTCCGTCGCAATACGGCGAGCGAGGTGTATGTTTTTCCGGTGGAAAACCCGGAGCCGTGTCCCGAACAGATGCAGTTGTTTTAGCATATCCGATAGGTTTTTTTCCTTCGTTTTTCCCTTTTGGCTCGGCCGATGGTCGGGTATGGGTTTTTGTTTCCTCCCCGAAAAGGCGTGTTTTAATCATTTGTAATTGTTTTGTAACCATATTGTTATTGCTCTATAATATATCTGTTATTTTGCTGTAATAAGGCTCCCGTACTTTTGCACTGTCAAAATTTTATAGAGATACGACAGTATGTTTAAGACAAGAGCAATTTTACTGACAGTTGTATTTTTATCGGTAATGTCGGGCCATATATCGGCCTTTACGTTGCGCGGGGTAATCATCGATAAGCTTACAGGCGATGTCCTCATCGGTGCGACGGTCGTTGTCAAGGAAAAACCTTCGGTCGGAGCCGCAGCCGGTCTCGACGGGACGTTTCACTTGAAAGATCTTCCCGAGAACGAAAAGATGACGCTTGTCGCCCGTTATTTGGGATATCATGTGGGAGAGGTTGTCATCTCTCCGAAAACCGAAAATATAAAGATAGAGCTCGAACCTCAAAGCCACAGTCTCAATGAGGTGGTCGTCGAAGCGAAATACGACCGTTCGACCGATATGGGCGCGCGTTATATTGAGCGGAGCGCTCCTACCGTAATGAATGTGATGAGCGCCCGCAGTATCGAGATTTCGCCCGATGTAACGGTGGCCAATGTCCTCGGCCGCATATCGGGTGTAACGATGGAACGGGAAAGTTCGGGAGAAGGGCAGTATGCCGTGTTGCGCGGTATGGACAAACGGTATAATTATACGCTGGTTAACGGGGTGAAAATACCCAGTCCCGAAAATAAAGACCGTTATATCGCCCTCGATATTTTCCCCAGCGAGATGCTCGACCGCCTCGAAGTAACCAAGTCGCTTACTCCCGACATGGAAGGCGACGCGACCGGCGGCGTAGTGAATCTGATTATGAAAGAGGCACCCTCGTCGCGCCTTTTCAATATCAATGCGTCGGTCGGATACAATTCGGTCTTTTTCAACAATCAGTTCATGACCTTTGACCGGAGTGGGGTAATGCCTGCTTCCCCACGAGAAGAGTACGGTAAAGAATACCGTGCCATGCCCGACGATTTCAAAAAAGGTACGATGAGCTATTCGCAGCGTGCCGCGTTGCCCGATATAACCTTCGGACTTTCTTGGGGAGACCGTTTCTTTAACGACCGTCTGGGTATCGTCTTGTCGGGAAGTTTCCAGAACTTCAATCGGGGAACCGAATCCCTTTTCTTCGAAGACAATATGCCGCAGAGCGAGTCGACGGTACGTCTCTCGTCGATGAGAGATCGTTTTTACTCCGAGATGAAGATGCAATATGCCTTGCATATGAAAAGCGATTTCCACCTGAACAAATACAACCGTTTCTCGCTTTACGCCGTGTATGTGGGAAATAACTCGACGAATGTGCGCGACAGCAAGATTATCGACCTTTCGCTGAATTATGCTCCCGAGAAAGGAAATTCGCTCGAAGAGTGGGAAATGCGTTCGATATTCGAACGTCAGAACATCGCTTCCGTTACTTTGCAGGGCGATCATAAATTGGGTGGAGGCGTTACGGCGGATTGGTCGCTCGTGTGGGCCAATGCGACCAACGATACACCCGACCGTACTTATGTCGTACTTGAAAACGACCGTAACGATTATGTCGACAAAGTACGCGCCGACCACATGGAGCGTCGTTGGGAAAGCAATAGCGATCGCGACCTCTCGGCCTCTGCCGATTTCAAGTGGGAATACGATGAGACTTTCGTGCCCATGTCGTTGAAGTGGGGAGGCCTTTATCGCGACAAACGTCGTACCAATGATTATGTTTCCTATCTTTTTACACCCGACGGCCAGCAATATCAGGGCAGCGATTTTTCCGATGTTACCGATATTGTATGGAAGTTGCAGGCTGCACAGGGTAGTGTAGGGCCGCTCGACTATGATGCGCACGAACGCATCGGTGCGGCTTACCTTATGTACCGTTTCGGCAATGAGGTGTGGAATATAATCGCCGGTGTACGGGCCGAACATACCGATCAGGGGTATCACATGTATTATCCCAACTACAAGGACGATCCCGACGGTGGACAGAAGTACTGGGACTTTCTTCCTTCGGTACATCTTAAATATTCCCCTGTCAAGGATATGAACTTGCGCCTTTCGTATTTCCGTTCGATAAACCGCCCCGGATTTTTTGAGGTCGTTCCTTATTCGATTATAAACGAAGATTATACCGAATTCGGAAACAAAGACTTGAAACGAGCCCGTATCGATAATGCTGACTTGCGTTGGGAATGGTTTCCTACGGTAACCGATCAGGTAATGGTAGGCGTTTTCTATAAAAACATACAAGACCCTATCGAGTATGCCTACTATTCGGTCAATAACAGACAATTCGGTTACGGACCGGCCAATTTGGGCAACGCCCGTAATGTGGGTGTCGAGGTCGACGTGATCAAGTATTTCCGTTACATCGGCATAAAGGCCAATTACACCTATACGCATTCGAGTATAACGACTCCCAAAACGCTTTATTCCCGGGCGAGCGGTTCATTGGAGCGCCTTTCGGTCGACCAGACCCGTCCCCTTGTGGGGCAGGCTCCTCATGTAGCCAATTTTTCACTCTTGTATAAAAATGTGGAAAAAGGATGGGACGCCCAACTCTCGTTTACTTACACGGGCGAAAAAATGGCGGTAGTTTCCCATTACTATAACTCCGATTATTGGGACAGCCCAGTCTTTTCGCTCGATGCGTCGGTAGAGAAGAAGTTAGGAAAATTCTCGGTATATGCCAAAGCGACGAATCTGCTCAATACCCACTACAAACGGTACGTCAAAACCGTCAATGATTATAATGTCGGTTTTCCCTCGCAGGAAGGCGATCGCACCCTTATCAGGGACAATTATTCCGGTATAGGCTTTTTGGTGGGCGTGCGTTATAAACTTTGATTGAAAAAATATAAAACCCAATTTAAATATTCATTCACATGAAATTGACAAAAATTCTGGCAATGTTTTTTGCCGCAACAGTCGTTATGACATCTTGTTCCGACGATGAAAATAACGGAAACGGTAACAACAACGGTTCGAATACATTACCTGCCAATGCTATCGTTTGGCCCAAAGACACGACGGTAACTCTTACCGACCATTTTCTGGTGGACGAAGATCAGGTGCTTATCGTAGAAGAAGGTGCTACGGTGATAGCCGCCAATACCGAAGTGAAACCCGAAATCGTTGTACTCGGAAGCATGTATTGCTTGGGTACAGCCGAAAATCCTGTTACTTTTACTGTAGAAGCCTCTGCAAAAGGAAATCGTTTTTCCCGGAATTGGGGTGGTATCATCTGCGGATATGATTGTCCCGAGCTGGTACTCCTCCACACGGTTATCGAATACGGAGGCGCTTTGACAACCGAAAATTCGCTTTCGTTCCGCAATCAGCTTTTTAAAACCGAGACAGGCGAGGGTGTTCCCGCTGTCCACTTCTGTAATCGCAACGGAAAGATGTTGATACAGAATTGCATTTTCCGCAACAACGCCGAAGATCAGATTTACATTACCGGCGGTGAATCGATTGTTGCCAACAACTACTTTATCTGCAACGGAGAAGAGGGTGGTGAAGCGATCAATTATAAATCGGATTGCAAAGCCGATATTGCCTATAACCTTATCTACGATGCCAATACCAATGGTTTTAAGCTCTCCAATTCGGGATTTACCGATGTTCAGTCGCATCTCTATTGTTACAACAACACCATCGTGAACAGCGGTTGGCGTCGTCCTAAAAAGAAAGGCGGATCGATATGGCTCGAAGAAGGTATTTATGCCGAGATGTACAACAACATGATTTATGACTGTCGTTGGGGGTTGAAACACGATACCGAAGCCTTTGAAGATGAGAAATGCGTGATTACACCCAATTATTATTTTGCCTCGACAACGACGGGGGTAGAACAGATGCAGGCCGATGAGAGCGAGGGTATCCTCAATGGTGCTGATGATGTCATGAGCGCTACTGCCGGCGACAAAGATCCTCTTTTTGTCAACTTTACCCGTCAGGGAGACATCGACATCAATGTCGGCGGTAATGGAGCAGGTGCTCCGCAAACATGGAACGATGCATGGGATTTCCATCTTGCTGCCAACTCTCCAGCTCTTACTGGCGGAAAAACCTCTTTTACCCGTCATTTTGCAAATGGCCTGACATTTGAGGGTTTGAACGGAATATATACTCAGACTACCTTTACATCTCCCGCTCCTTCATCTTATTTCGGGGCATTCGGAAACAAGTAAAATATCATTTGTATAATCTCTTAAATAAATGATTCTGTCTTATGAAAATTAAGAATTTATTATCGGTGTTCTTGCTGGCAGGGTGTTTTGCGTTAAGTGCCACTGCACAGACACCGACAATGGAACTGCCTGCCGTAAGTGATGATGCGCATTCGTTTATCGTGGCTAACGATCTCGGTCGTAACGGCTATTACGAGCAGAAAACGATTGCCGAGCTTATGGGAACACTGGCCGAGAATATCGATATAGAGTTTGTGGCTGCGCTGGGTGATGTGCACCATTTCGAAGGGGTGGTTTCGGTCGAAGATCCTCTGTGGATGACCAATTACGAACTTATCTATTCGCACCCCGAACTTATGATCGATTGGTATGCCATATTGGGTAATCATGAGTATCGTGGGAATACGCAGGCCGTCCTCGATTATGCAGGGGTAAGTCGTCGCTGGACTCCTCAGGGTCGTTATTATGCCATCGAGCAGGAGGCCGGCGATAAGGAGAAAATGCTTCTTGTCTTTATCGATACGACTCCCATGATCGATAAGTATCGTAAAGACGCCGAGAAATATCCCGATGCCGGAAAACAAAACCTGAAAAAGCAACTCGACTGGATAGAGAAAACGCTTAAAAACAGTACGGCCAAATGGAAAATCGTTATGGGGCATCACCCCGTGTATGCCGATACCTATAAGGGTGAGGAAGAGCGTCTCGATATGCAAGCCCGTTTGAAACCTCTGCTCGACGCTTATGGCGTAGACCTCTATATCTGTGGACACATACACAATTTCCAACATATACAGCCTGCCGGTAGTAATGTGCAATATGTGGTCAATTCGTCGGGGTCGCTGGCCCGTGATGTAAATGCCGTGGAGGGAACGCGCTTTTGCAGTTCCGATGCCGGATTCTCGGTCGTGTCGGCCGATGATAAAACGTTGACGATGTATATGATCAACGGTAAAGGAAAAGTCATTTACAGTTTCTCTATCGAGAAATAAACAATATATTGTCGTACGTTTGTCGAGAAGATTTATTCTTCTCCGAATGAGAACGGGCATCCTTGTGAAAGGCTGCCCGTTTTTATTTTTTTTGCGTGTTGGCTATTTTATTTCCAGTACGATTCCCAAGATATATGGAATGAGCCAAAAAGTCCATACGAAAATGCTGAATTTGCTGAAATTCTGTTTGGCTTTGGGGCTTCCTTTCCAATAGGTGTAGATATCCCATGCTGCATGTATAGCCATCGAAAGATTACGGTTGCACGGCCTAAAAATATTCCCATAATGGTGTTTAAAGACAGAATCGCCCTTTCGAGGGCGATTCTTGGTGAATAATAATGTGTGTGTAATGTGATGTAAAAAAGGGAATATTTATTTTTTCAAAGCTTTTTCTACGGCTTCGTCGATGGCTTTCCCGTGCAGGTCGCGTGCAATGATGGTTCCTTCGGGTGAGAAAAGTATCACTTGGGGAATACCCGTGAACCCGTAAATATTCGACGGAATATCTTGCGCATCGATGATTTGCGGCCAGGGCATTTGCTCTTCTTCGATGGCTTTGAGGGTGGCTGCCCGTTCGTCCCATACGGCGACGCTTACGACTTCGAAGTCTTCACCGGCATATTTTTTATACAATTCCTTGATGCCGGGTATTCCGCCCCGACAAGGAGCACACCAAGAGGCCCAAAAGTCGACGAGAACATATTTGCCGTTGCCTACATAATCCGATAAGGATACAGGAGTCCCGTCGATATTACCGTTCTCGATGGTGAAATCGATGAAACGGCTACCGGGCTGATTTGCTTTCATACCTTTGTTTACCGTGATCGATTTTTGTACAGGGGCGCTTTCCTTTATTCTCGAAGATACATGGCTCAGAGCTTCGTCGAATTCGTCGGTTCCTACCGTATAACTCAACCATTCCGAGCTGCAATAATCGCCGATGGGTTTGCCGGCATACTTCAAGGCTCCGGTTTTGTAGAGAATACGCAATGTATCATTGTTTGCAGCTGTAATGCTGTCGCGGGTTTTTTCAAAGTCGGCTGCTTTTGCATCAAGAGCAAGTACTTTGAACAAGAACGAGAATTGATAAGCTATATCCTGATTGAGTATGAGGGCAAGTGAATCGTTTTGTTCGGTACCGCTTATTTCATAGATGATGTCGAAGGCCGGATTGAAAGTAATGTTTATATCACCCGGTTCGAGCACGAAAGTCGCCGATTTGTCGCCGAATGTAGCCTGTGCGATGTAGTTTTTACCGGTTTTTCCGTTGAATACGGCTTTCCCGTCTACGAAAGTACTGCTGTCGACTATTTCGCCTGTGAAATAGTTTTGGAGATACACTTGCATACCGTCGTTTTTATCTCCGCAGTCTACGGTGACACTATACGGTTTGCTGCAAGCGGTGAGCAGTAATGCCGAAGCAAAGAACAAGATTTGTTTTTTCATAATGTAATGTTATTTTTGAAGCGTTAGAGAAATAAGCTGTTTCATTCTTTCTCCCCGTAAATTCCGGGCGACGATGGTGCCGTCGGGAGCGAAGAGCATGATTTGGGGAATACCGTTTATGCCGTAGAGGTCGGTCGGTATTTGTCCGGCATCGATGATCTGCGGCCAGGGAAGTTCGAGTTCTTCGATAGCTTCCAGTGTGGCGTCGCGTTCGTCCCATACGGCGACGCTTACGATTTCAAAGTCGTCTCCGCCGAATTGTTTGTAAATCTCTTTGAGATTCGGCGTTTCGGCCCGACAAGGACCGCACCATGATGCCCAAAAATCGACCAGTACGTATTTGCCTTTTCCTACATAGTCGGAGAGCGATACGGCCGATCCGTCGAGGTTGCCGTTTTCGATCGTAAAGTCGGTAAACATCGCCCCGGCTTTTGTGGCGTTTGTCCGCTCGTTGGTTTTAACCGAATTTTTTATCATCGGATATTTGAGGTCGTTGTCGCTTATATAAGCAGCAGCCTTATCGAAGTTTTCGGTCCCGATAAGCATAGGCAACCAGTTGGCCAATGCGTATGTGGCGACGCAGCTGCCGGGCATGGATTCGATAAACCGGGCAGAAACGTCTCCGAATGATTGCATCATTTCGTCTTGCAACGCTTCAACTTTTTCTTTGGAGTCGGGAGAGGTTTTCGATAATGCCTGATAGCGGGTATAAAATTGCTCCTGCGTTTCTCTTATGGTCGAGTTGAAACTTTGCAGGGAGTCGTTTTGCGCGGTTCCCGATACTGATTGATTTTCGGGGTCGATGAGGATATTTCCGCTTTCGAGAATGAACGTGGCACTTTCGCGGCTGGGTGAGTTGACGATGAATTGACAGAGTTTAGCCTCCGGGCTTTCTCCTTTGAAGATCGCTTTGTTGTCGCTGACGATTGTGCTGTCAAGAGGTTTTTCGGTCGTGTAATCGATGATGTATGCTTGCTTGCCGTTGCTGGATGCGTCGCATTTGGCTGTTACGGTGTATTTTTTACCGCAGGCTGTAAAGAGTAGCAGTGCAGCTACCCAGAGAAGATTCTTTATTTGCATGATAAAAAGGATTATTTGTAAATTTTGATTCTGTCTTGAAAATCGGATTGTTGTCGGAACGATTTATTCGCCCGACTTTTTTTCTTCTGCCAGAGAGTTCCAACCCTGTGCACGGAGTTCTATTTCGTTACCGTCGCGGGTAATCATGTAGAGCCCCAGCGAAGGAGCGGTGATATGCCCTATTACATGTATGCCGGGTATTGCGGAGACTTCGTCGTGGCAACTCAAAGGAACGGTAAAAAGCAGTTCGTAGTCTTCGCCGCCGTTGAGGGCTGCCGTAACGAGGCTCATGTTGAATTCTTCGGCCATGACGGCTGTCTGGTAATCGATAGGTATGCGGTCTTCATAGATGCGGCAACCGGTATGACTTTGCCGGCAGATGTGCAGCAGTTCAGAAGAAAGCCCGTCCGAAATATCCATCATGGCAGTCGGGACGATGTGATGCTTGGCCAGTTCGTCGATGATGTCTTTTCTTGCTTCGGGTTTGAGTTGGCGTTCGAGAATATATTCCCGGCCTTCGAAGGCCGGTGTAAAATCACTTTCACCTGCGAATACGTTTTTTTCCCTTTCGAGCAGTTGCAATCCCATGTAGGCTGCTCCCAGATCTCCGCTGACACAGATGAGGTCGTTTTCTTTGGCTCCGTTGCGATACACGATTTTATCTTCTTCACCTTCGCCTATGCAGGTGATGCTTATGGCGAGCCCCGTCATCGAGGCCGATGTGTCTCCGCCGACGAGATCGACTCCGTAGATGTCGCAGGCTAAACGAATACCCGAATAGAGTTCTTCCAAATCTTCGATGGAGAAACGTTTGGAGATTCCCAACGATACGGTAATCTGTCGGGGGCGACCGTTCATGGCGTATATATCGGAGAAATTGACGACGGCCGATTTGTAACCCAGATGTTTCAGGGGTACGTAGGTGAGGTCGAAGTGAATGCCTTCGAGCAGCAGGTCGGTTGTAACCAGTACCCGTTTGTTGTCGTAGTCGAGAACGGCGGCGTCGTCGCCTACGCCTTTGAGCGTCGAAGCGTTTCGGGGAGATATGTTTTCGGTGAGACGATGTATGAGGCCGAATTCTCCTATGGTGGAGATGTCGGTCCGTTGTTTGTTTTCCATTCTGATTTTGTTATAGAAGTCGTGTTTATTGAATTTCTTCGATAAGCTGGCGCATGATGAGTGTCATACGGGGTTGTGCTTCGGCTGCGGCTTTCTGTACCTCTTCGTGAGAGCATTTTATGATGTCTCCGAATCCGCCGAGGTCGGTAATGACCGATATGGCAAAAACTTCCATACCACCGTGATGGGCGACGATGACTTCGGGCACGGTCGACATCCCTACGGCATCTCCTCCTATTGTGCGGAAGTAACGGTATTCGGCCGGAGTTTCGAACGAGGGGCCTTGTGTTCCTACATATACGCCTTGATGCACCTCGATATGGTTGCGTCGTGCTATTTCAAGGGCTTTTTCTATAAGTCTCGGGGTATAGGTTTCGCTCATATCGGGGAAACGGGGGCCCAGTTCTTCGTAATTTTTTCCACGCAAAGGATTGTCGGGAAACGTGTTTATATGATCGGTGATAATCATGAGGTCTCCGACTTTGAAATCGGGGTTCATGCCACCGGCAGCGTTCGATACGAAAAGCGTTTTTATTCCCAACATTTGCATGACGCGTACCGGAAAAGTTACTTGTTGCATGGTATAGCCTTCATAATAATGAAAGCGGCCTTGCATGGCGAGAATCTTTCGACTGCCGAGATACCCTGTGATGAGCTTTCCGCTGTGTCCTTCAACGGTAGAAAGAGGAAAGTTCGGAATTTCGGAATAAGGTAACACCTGTTTATCACCGATGTGTTCGGCCAATTCTCCGAGGCCTGTACCCAGAATGATGGCTGTCGGGGGAATCTCTCCGAAATTCTTTCGGATATAAGCAGCTGTTTCTTTTATTTTATTCAACATGATAAACCCGTTTTTAGTTGATTATTTTTTCTTCTGTATGACCCGGCGTCGGAAACGTATAACAGATTCTTTGATTTGATTGTTGAATGCCGGTTCCTGTTCGAGCATGAAATGCACATGCAGGGGTAAATAGTAGAGATGCCGTTTCAATAAAGACGACACCCGAGGGCAGTTGAGTAGCCGGGCTGCATCTTTTTCGGTTACGATGACATATCCCCGGCCTCCTTTTTTTATTGATGCAGTAATCCAGTCTTCAATCTTGCGTAAATCTTTCGATGAAAATTCGTGATGATCTCCAAATTTCCACAGTTGTGTGTGTGGAGTATATTTCCCGATGTATTCGGCAAAAAGTCCCGGCGATGCAATACCGGCAACGAGTAAAACATCGTTTGGCTCGTTACTCAGTTGTTCGGTTGTGATACGTTCGGTGTTTTCTGACGGGAATACCGGTTTGAGCTCATCGTATCGCAATCCTGTGAAATAAAGATTTTGATACGGGTAGAGGTTGAGGTGCTTGGCGAGAAGACGATAATCGATGGGTTTAAGCACTTCGGGGCATTTGGTGACGATGACAATATTGGCCCGGGCTTTTTCCTCGATCGGTTCTCTGAGCCGTCCTACGGGGAGAAGTTTGTCTTCGTATATCATGCGCTCGTAACTGGTGAGAAGAATAGAGAGGGCCGGAGTTACGAATCGATGTTGATAGGCGTCGTCGAGCAAAATGATGTCGATACCCGGAGTTTGTTCCGCCAGTTTACGTATGCCCCGGCGCCGGTTGGCATCGACGGCAACCGTTACGGTGGGGAATTTGTGTTTTATTTGCAACGGTTCGTCTCCCACTTCCGTTGCTGTCGAAGACATGGAAACGAGCCTGAATCCGCGCGTATGACGTTTATATCCTCGGCTTAGAACGGCTATTCGGTAAGAGGCATCGGAAAGTGTGCGGATAAGATGTTCGATATGAGGTGTTTTTCCGGTTCCTCCTACGGAGATGTTTCCTACGCTGATAACCGGTATGTCGAAACTTTCGGTCGGGAGTATATTCCAGTCGAATAGTCGGTTACGTATCCATACGCCTATCCCGTAAAGCCATGCAAACGGTGCGAGTATGGGGTAAAGTTTTATGTCGGGAGTTTCTTGTCGGTTGTTCATGTGCGTCTTTTAAGAAGATAACGTTTCTGCCGCATATTTGTGCATCTAACTATTAGCAAAGATAGTACTTTTTTAGTAAAAAGGCAATTTGTTATTGTTTCTTATATATAATGAGTAGAAAATCGCTCGAATGAAGTGTAAATAAAAGTGAGAGAACTGCTAAAAAAGTTGTTCGTGAAGTCGATTTTTGGAAAAATAATTTGTCCAGCTGCATTTTATTCCGTTACTTTGAAGCTGTTTTTGAAAAAGGATCTGCATCATTCTCTGTCGAAGTTCCGGCAAGAACGTTGCGGTGTTCTCCTTTTTTAGAGAAAGGATTGAATAACAACGTATAAGCTTGGATTATAGGTGAAATGAATTTATCATTGTTAGTTGTAGTGTTCCTTACCGGTATTGTACTGGTAACAGCGGCCTTGCTGATAGCATGGCTCATCTCACCCCGGTCTTACAACCGGCAAAAAGGCGAAGCCTATGAGTGCGGTATTCCTACGCACGGGACGTCGTGGATGCAATTTAAGGTGGGATATTATTTGTTTGCCATTCTTTTCCTGATGTTCGATGTAGAAACGGTACTTCTTTTCCCGTGGGCGGTTATTGTCCGTGATTTGGGAGTTGCCGGGTTGGTGAACATCTTGTTTTTCTTGGCAGTCCTCGTTTTGGGATTGGCCTATGCGTGGAAGAAAGGAGCTTTGGAATGGAAATGAAAAAACCGAAAATAAAATCGATGAAATACGAGGACTTCAAAGATAATGAGTCTCTCGAAAAGATGGTGGAGGAACTCCGGGCCAACGGGACGAACGTAGTGGTGGGAGTTCTCGACGATGTTATAAATTGGGGCCGATCCAATTCCCTTTGGCCGCTTACTTTCGCTACCAGCTGTTGTGGTATCGAATTTATGTCGGTGGGAGCAGCGCGCTATGACATGGCGCGATTCGGGTTCGAGGTGGCCCGTGCCAGCCCGCGTCAGGCCGACTTTATCATGGTCGCCGGCACGATAGTACATAAAATGGCCCCCGTACTTAAACGTCTATACGACCAGATGGCCGAACCTAAATATGTGATTGCCGTCGGCGGTTGCGCCGTTTCGGGTGGTCCTTTCAAAAATTCCTATCACGTGCTCAATGGTGTGGGAGAAATTTTGCCTGTCGATGTGTATATTCCCGGTTGTCCGCCTCGTCCCGAGGCCATGCTTTACGGTATGATGCAGTTGCAGCGCAAAGTGAAGCTTGAAAATTTCTTTGGCGGCGTAAACCGTCAGGAACAAAAACCGATAGAAGAATCCGAAGATTAACCTGATAAGATTTCCTTTGATGGCAAATATACAAGAAAAGATAGTCGCCTTCCTGCCGGAAGCCGTTTTTGAAGAAGGTCAATATCCTACATTTACAGTCCCGGCCGAGAAGTTACCCGCTTTGGCGCGTTATTTGCGCGACGAGGACGAGTTGCAATTCGATAACCTTGCAGCTCTCGTCGGTGTCGATTGGGGCGAAACTCTCGGCGTGGTCTATTACCTGAATTCGGTAAAATACAATCATTGGGTGATTCTCAAAGCTGTGGCGGCCGACCGCAAGGATCCGCTGTTGTACAGCGTGAGCGATATTTGGGAAAATGCCAATTTCGAAGAACGGGAAGTGTACGATTTTTACGGCATACGCTTTATCGGCCATCCCGATATGCGCCGCATATTCTTGCGGGAGGACTGGGTTGGTTATCCCATGCGGAAAGATTACGATACCAGTCGTGAAAACAATCCGATTCCCGAGACGAATGAAGAGTGTGCCGATACGACCGTATCGTTGAGTATGGGTGCAGACGGGAAAGTCGAGAAAAAAGTTGTCGACATTTTCGAGAAAAATGATTATATCGTCAATATCGGCCCGCAACACCCTGCTACGCACGGCGTATTGCGCTTCCGTACCTCTCTCGAAGGCGAGATCATAAAGAAAGTCGATGTGCATTGCGGATATATACACCGGGGTATCGAAAAACTGTGGGAGGGCATGACTTACCCGCAGACCTTGCACATGACCGACCGTCTCGATTACCTCTCGGCTCACCAGAACCGACATGCTTTGTGTATGTGTATCGAAGATGCCATGCAGCTCGAAGTGCCCCAGCGTGCCCAGTATATCCGCACGATGATGGACGAACTCATGCGTATATCTTCGCACCTTTTGTTTTTCTCTACGTTGTGCATGGACCTCGGCGCGCTTACCGCTTTCTTCTACGGTTTCCGGGAACGGGAGCTGATTCTCGATATTTTCGAAGAGACTTGCGGTGCCCGTATGTCGATGAACTACAATACCATCGGTGGTGTCATGGCCGATATTCACCCCGATTTCCAACGTAAAGTCAAGGAGTTTATCAAGATTATGCCGGCACGACTGAAAGAATATAATCAGGTATTTACCGGCAATGTCATCGCTCGTAATCGTATGATAGGAGTAGGACATCTCTCTCTCGAAGATGCCATACGTTACAATGCGACAGGTCCAACGGGACGTGCTTCGGGTTGGGCGTGCGATGTGCGTAAACGTACTCCTTATGCGGCTTATGACAAAGTGCAGTTTGAAGAAGTGTTGTCGCATGAGGGCGATTCATATGCTCGTTATAATGTGCGTCTCGAAGAAATCGTGCAGTCTCTCCGTATATTGGAACAGCTTGTCGACAATATTCCCGAAGGCGATTATGCCGTTAAGACCAAACCTATAATCAAAGTTCCCGAAGGTCGCTATTTCAAGCAGGTAGAGGCATCTCGCGGAGCGTTCGGTATCTATCTCGAAAGTCGGGGCGATAAAACGCCTTACCGTCTTAAAGTCGTATCGCCGGGATTTGCTTTGGTGGGCGTCGTCGACCATTTGGTACGAGGTGCCAAGATTGCCGACCTTATCACTATCGGCGGTTCGCTCGACTATGTCGTGCCGGATATAGACCGTTGATAATCCATTCAGAAAACAATTAAGTAGAAACAAAAATAACCCGCAAAACATATGTTCGATTTTTCGATAGTAACACAGTGGATTGACGCTTTTCTGAGAGAGTATATGCCTGAATGGGGCGCTCTCTTGATCGAATTCGTGTTGATTGGGGTCGCCCTTCTGTTGCTATATGCACTTATCGCTTTGGCGTTGATTTACGGCGAGCGCAAAATCTGCGCATTTTTCCAGTGTCGTCTCGGTCCTAATCGTGTAGGACCTTTCGGAATTTTCCAGAGTGTTGCCGATATGATCAAGATCCTCATCAAGGAGCTTATCACGATTAAGCGCAGCGACCAGTTTCTTTTCAATCTTGCCCCTTATTTGGTTATACTTGCTTCGATGCTTACGTTTGGTTGTATGCCGTTCGGGCGCGGATTGCAAGTTCTCGATTTCAATATAGGCGTATTCTTCATCATGGCGGTATCTTCGATCGGCGTGTTGGGAATCCTATTGGCCGGTTGGTCGAGTAACAATAAGTTTACGCTTATCGGTGCCATGCGAAGCGGTGCGCAGATGGTAAGTTATGAATTGTCGATCGGCTTGTCCATGCTTACCGTCGTGGTTTTTGCCGGAACGATGCAGACTTCACAGCTCATCGAGTTGCAAAGCCGGGGTTGGTTCCTTTTTACGGGCCATATCCCTATGCTCATTGCATTTATTATTTATTTGATAGCAGGAACGGCCGAGACCAATCGTGGCCCGTTCGACTTGCCCGAGGCGGAGTCGGAGTTGACGGCTGGTTATCACACCGAATATTCGGGAATACATTTCGGATTCTATTATTTGGCCGAGTATCTCAACATGTTTATCGTGGCCGGTATCGCCAGTTTGCTCTTTTTGGGCGGTTGGATGCCTTTGCATATAGGCGGTTGGGAAGCATTCAATAATGTAATGGATTATATTCCCTCGGTTATCTGGTTCTTCGGTAAGACGGCGGTTGTGATGTTTATCATCATGTGGTTCAAATGGACGTTCCCCCGCCTGCGTATCGACCAGTTGTTGAGTCTTGAATGGAAATATTTGGTTCCCATAGGATTTGTCAATCTGCTTGTCATGGTATTGGTGACCATTTTCGGAATCCATTTTTAGGAAAAATATAACGCAATAATCATAGCCATATGAAAGATAATATTGGATACATTACACAAGTCATCGGCCCTGTTGTCGATGCTACTTTCGACGGCGAAGGCGCACAGTTACCTCCTATCTACAATGCGCTGAAAATACAACGTCCCGATGGATCGGACCTTATCGTAGAGGTAGAACAGCACATCGGAGAGCAGACTGTCCGCTGCGTTGCTATGGATACAACCGACGGTCTTACCCGAGGAATGAAAGTGGTCGATTTGCAGCGTCCGTTGGCTATGCCTACCGGCAATCAGGTCAAAGGCCGGTTGATGAACGTGATGGGTAATGCTATCGACCATCTTCCCGCTCTCGATTACAAAGAGGTTGCTCCGATTCATCGTCCTGCTCCTCGTTTTGAAGATCTTTCCATCAATACCGAGATGCTGTATACCGGTATAAAGGTCATCGACTTGCTCGAACCTTATTCCAAAGGAGGAAAGATCGGTCTTTTCGGTGGCGCCGGTGTGGGAAAGACGGTGCTTATCATGGAGATGATTCATAATATCGCCAAAGGCCATAACGGTTTTACTGTATTTGCCGGTGTGGGTGAGCGTACCCGTGAAGGGAATGATTTGCTCAGAGAAATGATCGGTTCCGGTGTTATCAATTATGGCGATGAGTTTAAGAAAGATATGGAAGAGGGCCATTGGGATCTGTCGAAGGTCGATATGGATAAACTTTCCGGCTCTCATGCCGCATTGGTATTCGGACAGATGAACGAGCCGCCGGGAGCCCGTCTGCGTGTTGCCCTTTCGGGACTTACCGTAGCGGAAAATTTCCGGGATTCCGGCGACGGAGGAAAGGAGATATTGTTCTTTATCGATAATATTTTCCGTTTCACGCAAGCCGGATCGGAAGTGTCGGCCTTGTTGGGACGTATGCCTTCGGCTGTGGGTTATCAGCCCACTCTTGCTTCGGAAATGGGTGCGTTGCAGGAACGTATTACTTCAACGAAGTACGGTTCGATTACGTCGGTACAAGCCATCTATGTGCCGGCCGACGACTTGACCGACCCTGCTCCTGCCACGACATTCAACTTCCTCGATGCCACTACGGTGCTCAGCCGTAAGATTACCGAGTTGGGTATATATCCGGCCGTCGATCCTCTCGAATCGACTTCCCGTATTCTCGACCCGCTGATTATCGGTGAAGACCATTATAATACGGCACAAGCTGTGAAACAACTGTTGCAACACTATAACGAGTTGCAGGATATTATCGCTATCATGGGTGTCGATGAACTTTCGGACGAAGATAAGTTGGTCGTTGCCCGTGCGCGCCGTGCGCAGCGGTTCTTGTCGCAACCGTTCCATGTTGCCGAACAATTTACCGGTATTCCCGGTGTGATGGTTCCTCTCGAAGAAACGATTCGCGGATTCAAGATGATTCTCAGTGGTGAGATGGACAAGTATCCCGAACAGGCTTTCTTGAACGTAGGGACAATCGATGAAGCTATCGCCAAAGGCGAAAAAATGCTGCAACAAGTACAAGGTAATTAATCCGTTAAATCGTCTGCGCCATGACTCTCGAGATTATTTCTCCTACCGGAACCCTTTTCCACGGCGAGGCTACTCGTGTAACGTTGCCCGGAACAGTCGGTTCGTTTACCGTACTGCAAGATCACGCATCTCTTTTATCGACACTTGAAGCCGGAGAGATAGAGTATGAAAGTAACGGGGAGGTAAAAACGCTCGCAGCAGAAGGCGGATTTGTAGATGTGAACAACAACCGGGTTGTTGTATGCCTCAAATAGCCGATGCTTACGGATAAAAACGAAAAAGAGATGAAAAAATATATGTTCCACCGTATCGCTTTGCTTTTCGCTTTGCTCGTAATAGGTATGCCGCAGATGTATGCTGCCGAAGAGAGCGAAGGAAAATCGTTTGATGCCAAAGAGGTAATTTTCGAACACGTGCTCGATAATTACGGCTGGGAAGTACCTTTCTCTCATAGCAATCGTATACCGTTACCTGTTATCGTGCGCGATAAAGACGGCAATTGGAGTATGTTCGGCTCGCACCGTATCATGCGGGGAGAAGCTTACAACGGTTATTATATAGCGACCGATGGCGATTATAAAGGAAAGATCGTAACACAGGACGAGATGGGAAATGTTTATCGTCCGATCGACCTTTCGATAACCAAGAACGTGATGGCGCTTTTTATTACGGCGTTGCTGCTTTGCTTGTGTTTCATACCTATGGCTCGTTGGTATCGTAAACACCCGAATGGGGCACCCCGCAAATGGTTCGGTTTTATGGAACTGGTGCTGGATATGCTCTATAATGATCTTATAAAGCCGGTACTCGGTGCCGATGCACGTCGGTATTCTCCTTATTTGTTGACGGTATTCTTCTTTATATTCTTCATCAACATACTCGGATTGATGGTTATTTTCCCCGCCGGAGCCAATTTGTCGGGTAATATATCCATTACATTGGTTTTGGCATTGTGTACGTTCTTTGTTGTGAACTTTACAGGGACGAAGCATTATTGGAAGGATCTTTTTTGGCCCGAGGTGCCTATGTGGATGAAGTGTCCTGTACCGTTGATGCCTGTTATCGAGATTTTCGGAGCACTCACAAAACCGGTGGCTCTTATGATACGTCTCTTTGCCAATATGTTGGGTGGACACCTTATCGTGTTGGTACTCATTTCGCTGATATTTATTTTTGGCTCGATGGGGGCAGCTGTTCTAACGGGAACTACAATTATATCGGTGTTTTTCTCGCTTTTCATGATGTTGCTCGATGTCCTCATCAGTTTCATACAAGCTTATGTATTTACTATATTGTCGACGATATTCATCAGCCTTGCTCGGGCGAGGGGGGAAGAGTCGCATGAATAACCCGTGAATGAGAAATAGAAATAGTATAACCCTTTAAAATTAAAGTTATGTTAGCAATGATTTTATTACAAGCCGCTGCCTCTGCTGCAGCATTCGCCAAAGTAGGTGCCTGCCTCGGTGCTGGTCTTGCCGCTATCGGAGCCGGTCTTGGTATAGGAAAAATCGGTGCGTCGGCCATGGAATCTATCGCTCGTCAACCCGAGTCGTCTAATGATATCCGTGCCAACATGATCGTGATCGCTGCCCTCGTCGAAGGTGTTGCCCTTTTCGCTATCATCGTTTGTTTGCTGGCAATCTTCTTATAATATAAAAAAGAGACACCATGGAACTATTCACACCCGAATTCGGATTGGTATTTTGGATGTTCCTTGTGTTTGTCATACTCTTTGTGATATTGGCGAAATATGCATGGCCTGCCATCATGAAAAGTGTCGACGAACGAGCCGACTTCATCGATAAAGGCGTAAGTTATGCACAAGAAGCCAAAAGTCAACTCGAACACGCAACCGAGAATGCCCAAGCTCTCATTACCGAGGCTCAGCAGAAGCAACTCGAAATTATGCGGGAAGCCGCCCAGATGAAATCTCAAATCATCGAAGAGGCTCGCAAAGCTGCTACGGTCGAAGCAAAAAAAATTATCGATGCAGCTAATGTGTCGATAGAATTGGCTCGGAAAGAATCGGAACGCCAGTTCCGGCAGCAAGTCAGCGATTTTGCTTTGCAGGTAGCCGAGAAATTGATGCGAAAAGAGTTGGCCGGCGATAAGCGACAATCCGAATTGGTCGACAAACTATTAAGTGATATCGAGAATAAAAACTAATCGAATATGAACGAAGGACTTATAGCCCGCCGATATGCCAAGGCTTTGCTCAAATATGCGCAAGAGAAGGATAAGACCTTTCCCGTATATGAAGCCGCTCGGCAAGTAGAAGCGAGTTTCATCGCTCACCCCGATTTGCAGGAGGCCATGCTCAATCCGGTGCTTACTGCCAGTCAGAAGGAGGCGTTAATGCTATCTGCTGCCGGTGTCGATGCCGCTTCTTCGGAAGAATACCTTCGTTTTGTCCGGCTGCTTCTGAGAGAGCGCAGGGAGGATTATTTACGTCCTATCATGCTCATGTATCAGAAGTTGTATCGGGACGTCAATCATGTTGTCAGAGCCCAAATCGTAACGGCTGCTCCTCTCGACAAACAAATCCTTTCTCGTATAGAAGAGGTCGTTGCCCGTCATTGCAAAGGAGCAAAACTGGAATTTGAGCATACGGTCGATCCCGAAATTATCGGAGGCTTTGTGCTGAATGTCGGAGGCGAACAACTCGATGCCTCGATCGAAAAGGAACTGAAACAATTGCGTTTAAAATTAATAAACAGCAAAACACGATTATGATTAAACCAAATGAGATTTCAGATATACTGAAACAGCAGCTCGAAGAGGTCGAATCGAAGGTCTCTTTTGAAGAAGTCGGTACTGTACTCGAAGTCGGAGACGGTGTCGCGCATGTTTTTGGTCTCGACAATGTAAGCTCGAGCGAGCTGGTCGAGTTTGAAAACGGCGTGCGTGGCGTTGCCATGAATCTCGAAGAGAGCAATGTCGGTGTCATTTTGATGGGAGCCGACAGCAATACCGTTAAAGAAAACATGACCGTGCGTCGTACAGGCAATATCGCCTCTATTCCGGTCGGAGACGGACTTATCGGTCGTGTTATCAATACACTCGGCGATCCTATCGACGGGGCCGGACCTATTGAGGGCGAAACGATTACTTTGCCACTCGACCGTAAAGCTCCCGGGGTTATTTTCCGTCAACCCGTCAATGAGCCGTTGCAAACCGGTATCAAAGCCGTAGATGCGATGGTGCCTATCGGACGCGGACAACGTGAGCTGATTATCGGCGACCGTCAGATCGGAAAGACTTCTATTGCTATCGATACGATACTCAACCAGCGGAAAAATTTTCTTGCCGGCGATCCCGTATATTGTATTTATGTAGCTATCGGACAGAAGGCCTCTTCGGTGGCCACTTTGGTAAATACGCTGCGTGAACATGGTGCGATGGAGTACACCGTCGTGCTTGCCGCCAATGCTTCCGACTCGGCTTCGATGCGGTATTATGCGCCTTTTGCCGGGGCAGCTATCGGTGAGTACTTTCGGGATAGCGGACGTCATGCTTTGGTCGTGTATGACGACCTTTCCAAGCAGGCTGTCGCTTATCGTGAGATTTCGTTGATTTTGCGTCGTCCTTCCGGCCGCGAGGCTTACCCCGGTGATATTTTCTACCTGCATTCCCGTCTGTTGGAGCGTGCGGCCAAAATCATCGCCAACGACGAAGTGGCTTCTACGATGAATGACCTGCCCGAAGTGATGCGTCCTCTTGTCAAGGGAGGAGGTTCACTTACCGCCTTGCCCATTATTGAGACGCAGGCGGGCGACGTCTCGGCTTATATCCCGACAAATGTGATTTCTATTACCGATGGTCAGATTTTCCTTGAAACATCCCTCTTCAATCAAGGTATGCGCCCTGCCATCAACGTAGGTATTTCGGTATCGCGTGTCGGTGGTAATGCACAGGTAAAGGCTATGAAGAAGGTGGCCGGTACATTGAAGATAGACCAAGCACAATATCGTGAACTCGAAGCCTTCACCAAGTTCGGAGGTGATCTCGATCCCGTAACAGCAATGGTTATCGATAAGGGACGTAAGAATAGTATGTTGCTGGTTCAGCCTCAGTATTCGCCTATGCCCGTGGAAGAAGAGATTGCTGTCGTGTACTGCGGGACAAAGGGGCTCTTGGGTGATGTGCCGGTAGAGAATGTGGCTGAGTTTGAGAAGTATTTCCTCGAAATCTTGCGGAACCGTCATGACAAAGATATTCTCACGCCTTTGCGCGAGGGAAAACTTACCCCCGAGGTAGAGACCCTTTTGCAAAATACGGCAGAGGAAGTTGTAAAACGATTTAAGAAATAATCTGCTATGTCGACAATGCGCGAGTTGAAGGGAAGAATCGGCTCTGTCCAGTCTTCCCAGAAAATTACAGGCGCCATGAAGATGATCTCTTCGGCAAAGCTGCGCAAAGCCGAGCAGGCTTTGCTTGGTATGGCGCCGTATAGGGAACAGTTGCAGCTTACCATCAATAATTTGTTGGAGGCTGATCGTGAATACGAGTCGCCTTTGGCGCAACAACGACCCGTACATCGGATCGCTCTTGTTTTATTGGCTTCTGACGAGGGGCTTTGCGGTGCTTATAATTCCAATCTTTATAAGGCATTGCTTTCTCGTGTTTCGGAGCTGGAAAACGAGTTTTCTGGACAACTTGCCATTGACGTCTATCCGGTCGGGAAAAAAGTTATTTCGGCAGTTAATCGTACCGAGGGTATCAGTATGTGCCGGCGTGATTATTTTCACGCAAAAAGTACGCCCGATGAATTGAAACGTTTTATCGGGGAAATGACAGCATCGTTTCTCGGTGGCGAATATGATAGAATAGAGTGTATATATACTCATTATAAGAGTGTTGCATCACAGATCGTGAAGACACGCATTCTTTTACCTATCAGTATCGAGGATATGCATTCTTCCGACAAACCGGCATCGCGGATTACTCCGTATATTTATGAGCCCGATCGGGCCGCTATTTTCGGGACGGTATTGCCTTTGTATGTCAATGCTTCGTTTATCGAGGCCTGCCTGCAAAGCCGTACATCGGAACAAGGCGCCCGTATTTTGGCCATGCAGACGGCCAGCGACAATGCCGGCAAGTTGCTCGACGAGTTGCGGCTCGAATATAACAAACTGCGTCAACAAGGTATAACCAATGAATTGCTCGATATTGTGGGCGGTTCGATAAGATAATCTATTCAGCGAACGGAAGGATCGGGTTGCAGCCGGATCTTTCACAGTGTAAAAAACGAAAAAGAAAGAGCTACATTACCATTTATGGAAAGTTTAAAAAATTACTTTGTCAACTTCTGGAAAGGTCTTTGGAGTCTCCTTGTGGGAATGAAAGTAACCGGTACGGAGTTCGTTACCCCGAAAGTTACCGAACAGTATCCCGAGAATCGGGAGACATTGAAAATAGGCGAGCGTTTCAGAGCAACCCTTATGCTTAAATTCGATGCCGAAGGCAATCACAAATGTATCGCGTGCGGTATCTGTCAGATGAACTGCCCCAATCATACGATACAGATTATTTCCAAGAAGGTAGAGACGGAAGAGGGAAAAACCAAACGTGTACTCGACGATTATGTCTACGACTTGGGTAGTTGTGTATTCTGTCAGTTGTGTGTAACGACTTGCCCCCATGATGCGTTGGAATTTACCAACGAATTTGAACAGGCCGTGTTCGACCGTACGAAGTTGGTAAAACATCTCAATCGTAAACCCGAAAATTCAAAATAACATTTCAATATGGAACAAGTAGCCAATCAAGTCATATTCTTTCTGCTTTCGGCCGTTGTTGTCGTTTGCTCGATTATGGCGGTAACCAGTCGGCGTATCTTGCGCGCGGCAACCTATTTGCTGTTTGTGCTTTTTGCTACGGCCGGCTATTATTTTCAACTCGATTACCATTTTTTGGGAGCCGTGCAGGTAACCATTTATGCGGGAGGTATTCTCGTACTTTTCGTATTTGCCATTTTGCTTACCAGCAAACTGGGGGAGAAGAGCGATCGTATTTCGTCTTCCAAACGGGCATGGGGGTTGTTTGCCGCCATTCTCGGAGCTTGCATTTGCGGATACACCCTTTTGACACATGATTTCTTTCCTTCTCGGTTTTCCGAAGGGGGAGAGATCGATATGAAAGTTATCGGTCATGCGCTCATGGGCATGGATAAGTATCAGTATCTTTTGCCTTTCGAAGCCATCAGTGTTTTGTTACTCGCTTGTATAATCGGCGGCATCATGATTGCCCGTAAAAGATAAGAGAAACTATGGAAATACCCATGATTTACTATGTTGTGGTGAGCACTATCATGTTCTTTGCCGGGGTGTACGGTTTTGTAACCCGTCATAACTTGCTTGCCATTCTTATATCGCTCGAATTGATGCTCAATGCGGTCGATATCAATTTTGTCGTATTCAACCGTTATCTTTTTCCCGGTCAGCTCGAAGGTTTCTTCTTCACGCTTTTTGCTGTGGCTATTGCCGCAGCCGAGACCGCGATTGCGATAGCGATCATTATTAACATATATCGGAATATTCGTAACATCAATGTCGATAATGTCGACAAAATGAAATATTGAGAATTTATCGCTACTGAACAACGATTATGGAATACTCTTATATTATACTGCTGTTGCCGATGCTGATGTTTATCACGCTCGGGCTTTGCGGCCATAAAATGTCGCACCGTACGGCCGGATTATTAGGTACGTCGGGACTTTTTATCATTACCATATTGTCATATATCGTCGCTGCCCAATATTTCTTGCAGCCGCGTGTCGATGGCATTTATCCTACGATAACGCCCTATCATTTCGAGTGGTTGAGGTTTACCGATTGGCTGCACATCGACTTGGGTATCATGCTCGATCCTATATCTGTCATGATGCTCGTGGTCATTACGACGGTTTCGTCGATGGTGCATCTGTACAGTCTCGGTTATATGCATGGCGAAGTGGGATTCCAGCGCTATTATGCGTTCCTTTCGCTTTTTACATTCTCCATGTTGGGACTGGTCGTGGCCACGAACATTTTCCAGATGTACATCTTTTGGGAACTTGTGGGTGTGTCGTCTTATTTGCTCATCGGTTTCTACTATACGCGCCAGTCGGCGGTTGCCGCTTCTAAGAAAGCTTTCATCGTTACCCGTTTTGCCGATCTCGGCTTTCTACTGGGTATTTTGTTGCTTTCGTATTATACCAAGACTTTCGACTTTGCGACGTTGACAAGCGGTGAAGTTTCGCTGGTAGGTACGACCGCAGGAAAAACATTCCTCGGTATCTCGGTCGCTTCTTGGGCTATGGCATTGGTGTTCATGGGTGGTGCCGGCAAATCGGCGATGTTTCCGTTGCATATTTGGTTGCCCGATGCGATGGAAGGTCCTACTCCCGTATCGGCGCTTATCCATGCTGCAACGATGGTCGTGGCCGGTGTATTCTTGGTAGCCCGCCTTTTCCCGATATATGTAACTACGCCCGAGGTGCTGACATTTATTACAGTCATCGGCGCTGTTACGGCTTTGTATGCAGCTGTTGTGGCTTGTGTTCAGACCGATATCAAGCGGGTTCTCGCTTTCTCTACCATTTCGCAAATCGCTTTTATGATAGTGGCTTTGGGCGTAACGACCGAGATGAACGGACACGGTGCATTGGGTTATATGGCCTCGATGTTCCACCTTTTCACCCACGCGATGTTCAAGGCTTTGCTGTTCCTCGGGGCAGGAGCCATTATTCATGCCGTACATTCCAATGAAATGTCGGAGATGGGAGGTTTACGGAAGTATATGCCCGTTACCCACATCACTTTCCTCATTGCTTGTCTGGCCATTGCTGGTATACCTCCTTTCTCGGGCTTTTTCAGTAAAGACGAGATTTTGGCAGCCGCATTCGAGAAAAGTGCGTTTTGGGGCATTTGGATGTCTTTGGTGGCCGGGCTGACAGCGTTTTATATGTTCCGCCTTTACTTCAATATTTTTTGGGGTAAGGAGGCTCATCACGAGCATACTCCCCATGAAGCTCCCAAGACGATGTCGATACCTCTCATATTTCTTGCAGTGGTAACATGTTTTGCCGGGTTCATTCCTTTCGGACATTTCATAACGGCGAGCGGTCTTTCCTATACCATACATTTGAATTGGGCTGTTGCCGGTACAAGTATCTGCATCGCTATAATAGGTATCGCGCTTGCCACTTGGCTCTATATGAAACCGAACGACAAACCTGCCCGCATGGCCGAGTCGATGAGTAGCTTGCATCGTTGGGCATATCATCGTTTCTATATCGATGAAGTGTATATGTTTATTACGCATAAGATCATCTTCCGCCATATTTGTACGCCTATTGCGTGGTTCGACCGCCATGTCGTGGACGGAACGATGAATCTCATGGCGACTATTACCCAATCGGCATCTTATCATATCAGAGGCTTGCAGTCGGGACGTTTGCAGTCGTATGCGGTAGTATTCCTTTTGGGTGCCATGATTGTAGCAGCCATCGTATTGTGTTGCTTGTAATGAAGTATATCGGAAACAGAAAAAACGAGTTTAATATATTATGAACTTTTTATCTTTATTCGTACTTATCCCTCTTTTGATGATGGCCGGGCTGGCTCTCTCGAAAGAGATGAAACAAATACGCGCCGTTGCCGTGATAGGTTCGTCGTTGCAACTTGTTTTCGCCTTTATCGTTCTGTTTATGTTCTTGGGCGAACGTGCAGCTGGCAATACGGCCGAAATGCTTTTTGTCGCCGATACCGTATGGTACGCGCCGCTCGATATTCATTATACGGTGGGTGTCGACGGTGTATCTGTGGCTATGCTGTTGTTGTCGGCCATTGTGGTTTTTGCCGGAGTTTTCGCTTCATGGAAAATCGATCCGCTGCCCAAAGAATTCTTTCTTTGGTTGATACTTCTCTCGATAGGGGTATTCGGGTTCTTCATTTCCATCAACCTCTTTACGATGTTCATGTTCTATGAGATAGCCCTTATACCTATGTATCTTCTCATCGGAGTGTGGGGTAGCGGTAACAAGACCTATTCGGCGATGAAACTTACCCTTATGCTCATGGGTGGTTCGGCGCTTTTGTTGATCGGTATATTGGGTATTTATTTCCACTCTTCGGCCGACGGCAATTTGACGATGAATATCCTCGAAATCGCCAAGAACAATGCGATTCCCCATGACATGCAGTATTATCTCTTCCCGTTGACGTTTGTGGGATTCGGTGTGTTGGGAGCCATGTTCCCCTTCCATACGTGGTCTCCCGACGGTCATGCTTCGGCGCCTACGGCTGTGTCGATGCTCCATGCCGGAGTACTTATGAAACTCGGGGGATACGGCTGTTTCCGTGTTGCGATGTATCTGATGCCGTGGGCGGCTACCGAGTTGTCATGGATATTCTTAATTCTCACCGGTATCAGTGTCGTTTACGGTGCATTCAGCGCGTGTGTGCAAACCGACCTCAAATATATCAACGCTTATTCTTCGGTGAGCCACTGCGGCCTCGTGCTTTTTGCTTTGCTTATGTGGAATACGACGGCTATGACAGGTGCTGTCTTGCAAATGCTTTCGCATGGATTGATGACCGCACTTTTCTTTGCGCTCATCGGTATGATATACGGACGTACGCATACACGCGACATTCGGGAGATGGGAGGTTTGATGAAGATCATGCCTTTCCTTTCGGCCTGTTACGTGATAGCCGGTCTGGCATCGCTGGGTCTTCCTGGTTTGAGCGGTTTCGTGGCCGAGATGACCGTCTTCGTAGGCTCTTTCCAGTGGTCCGATCCATTCCATCGGGTCTTTACCATCGTGGCTTGTACATCGATCGTTATTACGGCCGTTTACATTTTGCGTGTTGTGGGTAAGTTGCTTTACGGTAAGGTGCAGAACGAGCATCACCGTGAGCTTACCGATGCGGTTTGGTATGAACGTCTTTCGGCGATTACCCTTATTGTGGGTGTTGCTGCTATCGGTATGGCTCCGGGTTGGATTTCCAACCTCATCAGCGATAGTATGAGTGTGATCAGTGAACGTATTTTGCAATATATCTAATCAAGAAAAAGTATATGGATTTTTCAAACTTTTTATGGATGCGCGATGAATTGTCGCTTTTGGCAGTCATTCTTATCCTGTTCCTCTATGACACTTTCGCTACGGAGAAGAGCCGCCGTGCTTTCTCGTGGGTAGCGTGTCTGCTCCTTGCGGCACAGACAGCTTTCCTCTTTTTCAATCCGGTAACGGGCGAGGCTTTCGGCGGGATGTATCAGACGTCTTCGATTATCAATATTGTAAAAATAGTTCTCAACATAGGAACGTTGTTGGTGCTTATACAGGCGAATGCTTGGGCCAAAGCTCCCGATATGGCGATACGCCGAGGCGAGTTCTACGTGCTCACGCTGATTACCTTGCTGGGTATGTACCTGATGATTTCGTCGGGCAATTTCCTTTTGTTCTTTATCGGTCTCGAAATGGCATCGCTGCCTCTCACCGCATTGGTCGCCATAGAAAAGTATCATCAGCTTTCGTATGAAGCAGCGGCCAAGTATGTGTTTATAGCGCTTTTTTCTTCATCGCTCATGTTGTTGGGTATCTCGTTCCTTTACGGAGCGGTAGGTACACTCTATTTTGCCGATGTAGCGGCCAGTCTTGTGGGTACACCTCTCTTGTATGTGGGGCTTGTGCTTTTCTTGGCCGGTATGGGATTCAAAATATCCATTGTGCCTTTCCACCTTTGGACGGCCGATGTGTATCAAGGAGCGCCGACTTCTATCACCGCATACCTTTCGGTCATTTCAAAAGGTGCTGCCGCGTATGCGTTGATGGTTGTACTGTTCAAGGTCTTTTCGTCGGTTGCGATGATTTGGCAACCGGTATTGTGGGGGCTTATCGTTATTACCATTACGATAGGTAACCTTTTTGCCATACGGCAGAAAAACTTGAAGCGTTTCATGGCATTCTCGTCAATCTCCCAAGCCGGTTATATCCTTCTGGGAGTTATCGCCGGGACGGCTGTGGGAATGACTTCGCTCATCTATTATGTGTTGGTGTATATTTTCTCGAACCTTGCCATATTCGGTGTCATCTCCGTAATCGAGAATGCTACTGGCAAGGTGAATATGGAAGATTACAATGGCCTTTATCGTACCAATCCCAAGTTGAGTGTCGCTATGATGTTGGCGCTGTTCTCTTTGGCCGGTATTCCTCCTTTTGCCGGATTTTTCAGTAAGTTCTTTATTTTCTATGCGGCCGTCGAAGAAGGTTTCTATGTATTGGTATTTATTGCTTTGCTCAATACCATCGTTTCGCTTTATTACTATTTGTTGGTGGTGAAAGCGATGTTTATCAAGCAGGACGATTGTGTCGTTCCGGCTATTCAGAGCGATGGCGCATCGAAACTCAGCATTTCTTTGTGTGTACTCGGTGTAATCTTTATCGGTTTGTTGAGTTGCATCTATACCTCTATAACACCTTTGTCGTTCGGAATGTAATTATAGGTCGATAAAAGACAGGTAGCGGGCAATGCACGAAAAAGTGCATTGCCCGTTTTTTTAATGGACGTTGTTTCGGTGATGATTGTGGGGTAAAAAAATAGCGTCGTCCTCATTATGGACGACGCTTATCGTATTAAGGTTTACAAAAATTTACGGGTTGTTTTTGTAGAAAGAGTTTCCTTTATCGAGAGGCTTATTGGATACCGCTCGTCTCGACTTCTTTGTTGATTTTTTTGATGAGTCCTTGCAGTACATTGCCGGGGCCGACTTCGGTAAACGACGTAGCACCGTCGGCGATCATATTGAGAACCGATTGTGTCCAACGTACAGGAGCCGTGAGTTGTGCAATCAGATTGGCTTTGATGGCGTCGGGATCGGTTACGGCTTGAGCACTTACGTTTTGATAGACGGGACATTTCGGCTCGAAAAATTGTGTGTGTGCGATGGCTTCGGCCAGTTCTGCGCGGGCGGGTTCCATAATCGGAGAATGGAATGCGCCGCCGACTTTCAATTTCAGGGCTCGTTTAGCTCCGGCTGCAAGCATTTTTTCGCAAGCAGCATCGATACCTTTTTCATCGCCGGAGATAACGACTTGTCCCGGACAGTTATAGTTGGCAGGAACAACGACACCTTCGGTAACCGAGGCGCATATTTCTTCGATTTTCTCATCGGGCAGGGCCAATACGGCAGCCATAGTCGAAGGAGTTGCTTCGCAGGCTTTTTGCATGGCGCGGGCACGAGCCGATACCAGACGTACGCCGTCTTCGAACGAAAGGGCTCCGGCAGCTACCAGTGCCGAAAATTCGCCGAGTGAATGACCGGCTACCATTTCAGGGCAAAAATCGTCTCCCATAGTTTTGGCAAGAATGACCGAATGTAGGAAAATTGCGGGTTGCGTTACTTTGGTTTGCCGCAGGTCTTCATCGGTCCCGGCAAACATCAGGTCGGTGATGCGGAAACCTAATATCTCGTTGGCTTTCTCAAACATGGCTTTGGCTTCGCTGTTGTTATCGTACAGCTCTTTTCCCATGCCTACGAACTGGGCGCCTTGTCCCGGAAATACAAATGCTTTCATAATCGTTTGGTTATAATGTGTTTTGTGAAAACAGTGCAAAGGTAGTTATTTTTTGTCGAAAAGTTGTTTTTTGTGGTCGGAATCACATTTTGAGCGCTTTTTAGAGAGGTTGAATAAGGAAAGGAGAACTGTTTTATCCCGAAATGCAACCAGATAAGTCGGAGATGTTGTAGAAAAAGGAGTATAACTGAAAAAACTCGAAGAACATCTGGGCGTTTTTTCGTTGTATTTCTTTATCTTTGCCGCGAATTGAGAGTATATATGTTGAAGAGATTATTGTTTATTTATACGGTTTGTTTGCCATTATCGGTTTGGGCTCAGCAGAGCGATACCGTTTACGAGCGAGTGGAGTTGCTTCCTTATGGCGATATGGAGTGTTGGACGACCCGCGTCATTAAAGAGTCGGCTTTGTTGGGAGGGACGACAAAGGAGGTCTATCATATCGGCCCGACGCAGACAATCGAGGGCGCAGAGCCCTGGGTACGGGAGTCGAGCGACTCTCCGTGGGGCGGTTCGAGTGTGTGGGCCAATCCTGTGGGGATAGATAAGGTGAGTGTTACCGTTTTTCCCGAGGAGCGTGCACCGGGAAATAAGTGTGCCCGTCTCGAAGTAAGAAAAGAGACTTGTAAAGTTCTCGGTATGGTAAATATTACGGTGGTTGCTACGGGGTCTGTTTTTTTAGGTTCTGTGCGGGAACCGGTCAAGAACGCAAAGAATCCGCAAGGGAAGCTCGATCAAGGTATTCCTTTTACCAAACGTCCTAAGGCGTTGCAGCTCGATTATAAATTGGAATTGGCCGATCAGCTTATCAAGGCAACGGGTATGCGCTCGTCCGAAATAGAAGGAAAAGACAATGCCGAGATATGTTTATATCTGATACAACGCTGGGAAGATGAGGACGGTAATGTGTATGCCCGACGTATAGGAACGGGTTACCATAAGTTCAGTGAATCGGTTCCCGAGTGGCAGAACGGTTTCCGCGTTCCCATTTATTATGGAGATATAAGCGGAGAACCATTTTTTAGACCCGAAATGGCACTTGAACTTCCCGATGGCCCGCGATATACGACGAACAGTAAAGGTAAGAATGTTCCTATACAGGTTGTCGGTTGGGGCGATACCGATGCAGAACCTACACATTTGATGTTGCGTATTTCGTCGGGCGATAGGGGTGCTTTTATCGGAGCCGTAGGAACGTGTTTCTGGATCGATAATGTTTCTCTCGTATATTGAGAATGGATTGGGGGCAAAAGTGCACTTTGCGTTTCCCGGCCATAGACAATGAAAAAATATGTATAAAGAGAGGGCTGCATTGTGCAGCCCTCTCTTTATATTATTGGGAATACTATTCTTTTACTTCTTTGAGCGTAAGCCCGATGACATAATAGTGAGGGAGTATATCGAAAATATCTTCTGTCATTTCTGCGGTAATGTTTCCGTAACAAGAGCGGGATATGTTGTGTTTCTCATCGAAGAAGAAAGAGTTGTAAATAACGAGAGGAATTTCTTGTTTGTTTTTTGTTACCGGAGCGATTTCGAATGTACGGAAATCATATATTGGCTTTTTATTTTGAGGGAGAGTTATAATTTTTACTTGTTGGGTAGCGGCTCCTCGAGGGCAACTTATGGTGATGGTTACGGTAGAATCACTTTCCGGTATAACATATATGCTCATTTGATTTAGTGTCCAGTATTTAGCCTTTTTTGAGACGTTGAGGTTACGAGATTTTATGAATGCTTCACGCTCATCGGCCTTTTCAGGTAGATCTTTCCGGTTTCGACCTATTTTGAAGTTGACGATACGATCAATTTTTTTACCGGTTTTATATTCATCGATATAAAAGTTGATGTTGTATTCTTTTTTGTCGAGTTCGCTCAAATCGAAATGTGCTATGTGAATACCCATTCTATCCAAGACATTTATGATATCTGTATGGGAGATCTCTGTCGGTTTTATACGAATCTCTTTTTCTTTGGCGTTGATGGGTAATAGTAAGGTGGCGAATAATAATGTTAAGAATAAGTGTCTCATAATTTTAAATCATTAGGTTTTTATATAGTATAATAGACGCATTATAAATAGAAAGGTTACGTACTTTTTCAAAATTAATCAAAATATTTGAATGGTTGTCATGATATAGCTTATTTTTTTAGCGGGATATTATTATCCGAAAGATGTCGCCATTTTACGTGGGTAAATTATGTAAAAATGAAATCTTTTTATTCCGAGAAAACATGGGTGAGATATAAAAACGTCGGCGAGCAAATTCGCTCGCCGACGGCATACCGTAAACTTATAACAATCTTTTACGGGTGGGACAGAGTGGAGACACTTTTCTGTCCTGGACTATAACGGAAAAAACACAAAAACTCTTATTCGAAAAGCCGGGAAGACTTAGACAAAATATTTTTCTCTTTTATGGAGGCAATCTTGTTCGAGCCTTTTGTTCCAGCTTTTATATAAGAGACAGGAAAAAGATAAAAAGGTTTCATTCCCCTTTTGATTTTTAACCGTTTTTAAATATTCGTTTTTATCAAGCGAGTACCGGTACAAGATATTTACATAAGGCATATCCGCCGAAAACAAGCCAGAGATAAATGATTCCGGCGAGGTAGAAAGGTTTTGCTCCGGCTTGTTTGAACTTGTCGATACTTGTTTCAGCTCCGAGCGCGGTCATGGCCATGGTGAGCAGAAAGTTGTCGAAACCGTTTATTGCATTTATTCCGGCCGACATGATGTCCGAAGGAATGAATGAAAACGATTGCAGCAGAGAGTTGACTGCGATTACCAGCAAGAAACCGAATGCAAACCACGGAATGGATATTTTGCTTTTTCCGTCGCTTGATACATCGGTGTGTCGGGCTTTGCGTACCCGGGCGATGATATAGCTCATGATGAGTAATACCGGAGCCAACATCATGACACGTATCATTTTGGTGATCGTAGCTTGGTCGGCGAGGTGCAATGCCCCTTCGGGGTCCATGGCATTACCGGCACCTACCACGTGTGCGACTTCGTGCAAGGTCGCTCCTGTATAAATCGCCATCTCTTGATAGGTAAGGTCTAATATCCCGGCACGATACAATATCGGATAAAGAAACATCGACAATGTCCCGAAAATAACGACTGTGGAAACGGCGATGGCTGTCTTGTGAGGTGCGCATTTTACGACCGGTTCGGCACCCAACACGGCGGCCGCTCCGCAAATAGCACTACCGGTCGATACCATGACGGCGGTTTTTTCGTCCATTTTCAGCAGTCGACCGGCGATGACACCCAAAAGCAGTGTTATACCGATGACTATGACATCGATGATGATAGCCGGGAGTCCTATTTCGAGAACTTGTTGAAAGGTAAGTCGGAAACCGTAGAGTACAATACCCGTACGCAATATTTGTTTGGTACAGAATTTAATGCCGGGAACCCATGTGTCGGGTATGTAATTACGCAGACTGTTGGCATAGAGCATACCTAAGATGATACCCACGATAAGAGGGCTTAGCGATAGGTCTTTTACCCATTGAAATTCGCTGATGTAAAAGGCCGAGAAAGAAAATAGAGCGATGAGGAGTACGCCGTGTGAGACGGCAGCTTTTTGTTCCGAAATCATATGATGAAGAATTAAAGTTTCAGGGTGCAAAATTAAGAAATAAAATAGTAATGCGGTATATATTATGGGGGGTGGAATACGATAAGAAACTGTATTGGGAAATAATGTTTCTTTTCACAGAAAAGAGATGGTTTTGTCATCATATTGTCATATCATCGGGCTATTTTTGTCAACGAAAAAAGGAGGACGAAAGGTTTGTGAGATTCTGTCATTAGGTTTCGTAGGAGTCATTCCTCCTTGATAGGTAAAAAGATTGTTATTGTTTTTTCGTTATAGTGTGTAGAAGGAGCTTCTCTGTGTTAGAGCGGCTCTTTTGTTGTGATAAGATATATGTTACAATATTGTTACAAATCCGGTAATTGTCTTTCCTTGTTGGGTACGATAACCAAGAATCGTGTATATTTGCAAGGTTTAACTCCGAATGAAAATATCTACATTATAAAATAATGGAACAAAAACAGGTTTATACCGGCCTTACCGATGAACAGGTAGCCGAGAGCCGTCGTCTACACGGCGGGAATGTGCTGACACCGCCGCAAAAGAAGTCGGTGTGGATTCTTTTTCTCGAAAAGTTCAACGACCCTATTATCCGTATATTATTGATAGCGCTGTTGCTGTCGGTTGCCGTTTCCGTGTATGAGTTTGTCGGTCTCGGTCATGGGGCCGAAGTCTTTTTCGAGCCGGTCGGAATTTTTGTTGCGGTGATGCTGGCTACGGCTGTGGGATTCTTTTTTGAATTGAGCGCCAATAAAAAATTCGATATACTCAATCAGGTCAATGACGATATTCCCGTAAAAGTGATCCGTAACGGGAATATTTGTGAAATATCCAAGAAGGATGTTGTAGTCGGCGATATTGTTGTCCTCGAATTGGGAGAGGAAGTTCCGGCCGATGCCGTCTTGCTCGAAAGCGTGTCATTGCAAATCAATGAGTCGACATTGACGGGCGAGCCGGTCGTATCGAAGACGACGGTAGAGGCCGATTTCGATTCCGAGGCGACTTATCCCTCGAATGAAGTGCTCCGAGGAACTACGGTTGTCGACGGGCACGGTGTGTGCCGTATTACGGCAGTCGGCGATGCGACCGAGTATGGAAAGGTTTATGAGGGGTCTCAAATACAGAATGATACCAAGACACCGCTTAATCGTCAGCTCGACGGTTTGGGACGCCTTATTTCCTATATCAGTTACACGATTGCCGGATTGATCATCATCGCCCGTCTTGTTTTGTTTTTTACTCAAAATAGTTCGCCGGCCTGGACCGAGACCGCGACGTATGTTTTCCAGACACTTATGATCGCGATCACGTTGGTGGTCGTTTCGGTACCCGAGGGATTGCCCATGAGTATTGTTTTGAGTTTGGCGTTAAGCATGAAACGTATGCTGGCGACCAATAATCTCGTACGTAAAATGCATGCTTGCGAGACGATGGGGGCTGTGTCGGTTATTTGTACCGACAAGACGGGTACGCTTACCCAGAATCAGATGCAGGTTGCGCAAGCAGACTTCTGGGCGTTGGATGACAGGTCGTTGTCCGGCAGTGAACTGGGCAATCTGATACGGGAAGGTATTGCCGTCAATTCGACAGCTTTTCTCGATATGACCGACGGGCAGAAGCCTAAGGTTATTGGTAACCCTACCGAAGGTGCATTGCTCCTGTGGTTGAAATCGCAGGGCGAGAATTATCTCGAATTGCGGGAATCGGCGTCTGTCGTCGACCAGCTCACTTTCTCTACCGAGCGTAAATATATGGCAACCGTTGTCGATTCTCCGTTGCTCAGGAAAAAAGTTCTTTATGTAAAGGGTGCACCTGAAATCGTTTTGAACGAGAGCAACCGAGTTCTTACCAGAAAAGGAATTCTTCCCGCATCGGAATATAAAACGGCTGTGGACGAGCAGTTGCTCGCCTATCAGTCGCAGGCGATGCGTACACTGGGTTTTGCTTACCAGATTCTCGATGACGACGAGCCTCATTTTTCCGAGGGGCGTTTGAGCGATGTCGATTTGACATTTATCGGTATTGTCGCCATATCCGATCCTGTGCGCGAAGATGTTCCCGATGCCATACGCTCTTGTCTCGATGCCGGGGTGAATGTGAAGATCGTTACCGGCGATACTCCCGGGACGGCTCGTGAAATAGGTCGCCAAATCGGGTTGTGGCTTCCGTCCGATACCGACCGTAATCTGATGACGGGAGTGGAGTTTGCCGCTACGTCCGATGAAGAGTTGTTGCAACGACTTCCCGACATCAAGATTATATCGCGTGCGCGGCCTATGGATAAAGAGCGGCTTGTGCGTCTGCTTCAAAAACTGGGTTATGTCGTTGCCGTTACCGGAGACGGAACCAATGATGCCCCGGCTTTGAATGCTGCTCAGGTGGGACTTTCTATGGGAGATGGTACGACGGTAGCCAAAGAGGCCAGCAGTATTACGATTCTCGATAATTCGTTCCGCAGTATTACGAGAGCGGTGATGTGGGGACGTTCGCTTTACCAGAATATCCAGCGTTTTCTGTTATTCCAGATGACGGTCAATGTCGTTGCCTGCCTCATCGTACTCATCGGGGCTTTTCTGGGAACTCAGTCGCCGCTTACCGTTACGCAGATGTTGTGGGTGAATCTTATCATGGATACATTCGCGGCTATGGCGTTGGCTTCGTTGCCTCCCGATGAACGTGTGATGAAAGACAAGCCGCGCCGTCAGACCGATTTCATCATTACCCGGTCGATGGCTATCGACATTGTCGGTATCGGATTGTTTTTTGTTTTGGTCTTGTTCGGTCTGTTGCAGTATTTCAAGTATGAGGGGATAACCGCTTTGTCCCAGTTCGATGTGCGGTTATTTTTCTCGAACTATTTCCGCTTTGAGAATGTTTCCGATGCTCTTTCTCCTTATGAATTGACAATTTTCTTTACGGTATTTGTCATGTTCCAATTCTGGAATATGTTGCAATGCCGTTCTTTCCTGAGTGTGGCGGCGATTATTCTTTTCGGGCAGGTCGTCATTGTAACGATAGGTGGGCCGATGTTCGGCGTTACGCCGCTGTCTGTTCAAGATTGGATATACATTATCGTTGCGACCTCTTTTATACTATGGCTCGGAGAGTTGTACCGACTCGTGAAAAAACTTTTTAAAGTGAAATATTAGTATCCACTTGGTGATTATCCAAAGAGAGCCGGGAAGAAATTTTCTTCCCGGCTCTCTTTGGATATGTAGATATTTTCTTGCTTATGGGTATCACGGGCAGGCTTTATGTCGTGAGCGTGGTAACGAACATGGGGTATTTGCCATGTCCTGTTTTGAATCCCAACGATTCGTAAAAAGCTACACCGTCTTCGTAGGAAACGAGCAGGATACGCAGATACTCTTTGTATTTTTCGAGCGTCATACGGGTAAGTTCCTTTCCGATACCGTGTCCTTGATATTCGGGGTCGACAAGCAGATAGTGAATATAGGCGGTCATGATACTGTCGTCGAGAACATTGATGAGCCCGACCAGACGGTCTCCGTCCCAAGCCGAAAGTACGGTATCGGAATTACGTAATGCCACGACCAGTCGTTCGGGATAAGCTCCCGAGGACCATTGAACCGATAGGAAGAGCCGTTTCAATTCTTCGGCCGTGAAGTCTTTCGTGTCTTTGTATTCGATAGCCATAAATGTATGTTTATTGTTGTTTGGAGATGCAAGGCGTTATTCGTCTTTGTTTTTAAGGAAATAACTTTGCGATTTGAGAAGGTTTCGGGCTTGCAATACCATTGATTTTGTCTCATTGAGTATCGAGAGGTAGAGCAGGCATGCTTTGGTACTGCTTTTCTCGTCCATGCGTCGCAGTTGACTTTTGATAGCGGCAACAATCGTGTCGAACAATCGGTCGCGCATATCGAGAACCTTGTCGAGGTCGGTGAAATTCTTGCTGCGCATCATCTCATTGATCTGAGAGAAGATTTCGTCTACGCCATCGTTTACTTTCATGAGATCGGCAACCTGTTCTTTGGTAAGACCGGTGTGGTTGTTGTCGATATGATCGAATGCGGGACGGGTAATGTGTATCAAGGCCTTGGTTACTTCGGATAGGTAGTCGACTACCTGCACATAGAAGTGCCCCGAGTTGACATGATTTTTTTCTAATTTTCGCAGGGTATTGATGACTTCGTATTTGCGGGTATGCGCTTCTTCGTAGAGGGCGTTCGACTCGGTAACCATTTCTCGCAAAACTTTACGGTTTTCTTTGAATACGGCGACCAAAGTCCGATTATAGATGCGTGAAATTTCTTCCATTGTGCGGCATACTTCTTCGATGCAGTTATAAAGTATGTCTTCGGTCGTGTCGGTTTGGGAGATGGTAAGTTTACGTTCTCGACGGGCTTTTGCTTTTTTCGATTGGACTTTACGGAATGTAAAGCTGCGTACCACCGAATAGATGCCGATACCCGATGCTAAGATAACGGCTACCCAACCGCCTACAAGAAGGATAAGCGTGAATACCGAAGATATGAGCAGTGCAACGAATGCGGTGATGAACCACCCCGATATGACGGTCATAACGCCGGTAATGCGGTACACGGCACTCTCGCGCCCCCAAGCGCGGTCGGCGAGAGAGGAACCCATTGATACCATGAAAACGACATAGGTCGTGGAAAGCGGTAATTTCAAGGAGGTCGCGATGGAAATGAGTACGGCCGATGAGGTGAGATTGACGATAGCCCGTATCAAGTCGAATGATGCATCGGTACGCTCTTCTTGTGGTAGCGGTTCGAATCGTTTATCTATCGCTTGTTGTACACGGGCTGGAACATAGCTGGTGTACCATTTGTTCATGATCAGTGCCATGCGTACGAGACCTCTTGATATCAGCGTGGAGTTGAAGCGTTCCTGCTCCTCGTTTTGCGAAGACAGCGATAACTCCGTCTGCGCTACGTGGCGAGCTTCTTTCGAAAGAAAAAGGGTAATGACCATGACAATGCCGGCTATGATGAGCAGTGTAAAATTTGCTGTTGCCGGTTGTGCCAAAGCCGACATGTAAATGTTCTCGTTTCCTGCTGCACGAGCTATTTCGTAAGAGTCGTAACCGGCGATAGGTACTCCGATGAAATTTACGAGGTCGTTTCCGGCAAAGGCCAATGCAAGTGCGAATGTGCCCGATAATATCGTGAATTTCATGATATTGACCTGTAATAGTTGCAAAATCCACAATAAGAGAGATACGGCAAGCCACAGCAGGCTCAGGAATATAAATGTATGCTCGTGTACGAAAGCATTGAAATCGTCAGGTATGAGACCCGAGTTGTTCAACCCTTTGAACAGGGCAAAATAAATAATACCGGTTACTGAAATACCGCACCACAATGCACCTAACCGTTTTATCATCTTGGCATAACGGAACGAGAAGATAATGCGCGACAGGTACATGAGTGTGATACCGGTAGTGAATGCTATGATGACCGAAGATAGGATTCCCGAAATGATAACCATCGCTTTCCCCGAGTTGACATACTGCGAAATATCTTGAATACCGATTTCGGGGGATATGTAGGTTTTATAACCTGCTACGGCGAGAGCTGCGCCCAAGAGACCGAATACCATCGATACGGTTGTGGAAGTGGGAAGCCCCAATGTATTGAAAATGTTGAATAGAATGACGTTACCCAACATCATGCCCAGAAAGAGCATCATGACTTCGGAAAAAGTGAAATTCTCGGGGTAAAATACACCGCTGCGGGCTACCTCCATCATACCGTTCGACGTGAGTGTACCTATCAGGATACCGGCCGATGCAACAATGAGTATTGTCCGATAACGGGCTACGCGCGATCCCCATGCTGCGTTCATAAAATTGATCGCGTCGTTGGCTACTCCTACTATGATATTGGCGATGGCGAGCAGCCCCAGTACAATGACGATAAAAGTAAATATAGGACTCATCAAGAGTAAGATTTTAATTAGGTTTCAGGTTAAAAGTTCTCTGCATGTATAGTGATGATTGTATGTTTTTTAAATTGTAGACGGACTCGTTTTTTTGAGGGAGAAGATAAATTCGAGACCTCCGTCATACAGATTATGGGCTTCGATGTTTCCGCCGTGAAAGAGTACGGCGTTCTTTACGATAGAGAGTCCCAGCCCGGTTCCTCCCAGTTTTCGGGAACGTCCTTTGTCTACCCGGTAGAATCGTTCGAAAATACGGGAAAGATGTTGACTGTCGATACCGATTCCGTTATCTGCGAAAGAAAAGACATATTCCTCCGGCGTTTCTTTCGTTAGGTTGATAAATATATCCCGTCCGCCCGAATAGGCAATAGCGTTTTCGGTGAGATTTCTGAAAATAGATGTCAACAGGTTGGCATTCCCGAAAATCGGCAGTTCGCGGTCGAAATTGCAGTTTATCCTCATGCGCTTGTCGGCCGGCCTCAAAGCGACTTCGGCGATAATATCTTGTACGATAGCATGAATATCGACATTTTCTCTTTCGATGAGTTGGCTGGCCTCGTCCATGCGTGTGATGGTAGAAATATCTTGCAGCAACTGGCGCAGCCTTTCGCTTTGCATATAGCTTTTTTCTATAAAGAGACGACGGGTCTCCTCATTCATGTCGGGGTTGTTGATGATGGTTTCGAGATAACCTTGTATAGAGCTGACGGGAGTTTTCAGTTCGTGGTTGATGTTGTTGGTGAGTTGTCGTTTCAATCGTATTTTTTCCTGCTCTTCGTGCAAGACCATGGCGTGTTCTCGATTACGGTCGGCCGTAGTTTGTTGCAGCTGGGAATAGAGTTGTACGATATGCTGGGAGATTTCTCCGAGTTCGTCGTTGGGGAAAGGTTTGATATTTTCGATGCGCTCGTTCCGGCTGGCAAGGTTTGCAAATTCTTGAAGCCGTTTTACGCTTTGCCCGATATGCCGAATGGCGAAATATCCGAAAATGCACATGATGACGGTAAGCCCGATCATGATCCATAAAAAAGAGAAATCGGCGGTCAATAATTGGGTGAGCGAAACATTATAGGGCAGAGCCGACCTTACTATTGTATGGCCGACTCGTGTGGCGGAGTAGAAGTAGTCTCCTTTCTCGTTTTCCGACCGTCGGCGTATCGTGTAACCTTCGCCTTCGTTGATGGCTTGCATGACCTCTTGGCGGGAGTAGTGGTTGGGAATGGTGTCGTTTTTCCATTCGTTGGGAGCGTCGTATAATACGACACCGGTCGTGTCGATGAGGGTGAGGCGCAGGTCGGGATAACGGTTTTGGAAATGGTGTGTGATTTTGTCTAATGATTTCCCGTTATCGATGGCATCGATAATTTGCGCATTGAGCAATTGCAGCTGAATGTTGAGGTTTTCTACTTTGAATTGTTTTTCGCGTTCATACTGGAAAAGGATAAATCCGCTCATTAGTATGCCGGCAAAAAATACCAACAGAAAGAAAAGCCGTTGGGAGTAAGGAAGTCTATTCTTCAAAGCCATATCCGTAACCTTGTCTTGTAACAATATGTCTGCCGTAAGGCTCTATTTTTTTTCTTAGTCGTGTGATGTTGACATCGATCGTACGATCGAGCACGATAACGTCGTCGCTCCATACTTGGCTCAGTATGTCGGCTCTGGAAAATATGGTTTCCCTGTTACGGAGAAAAAGAGAAAGCATCTCAAATTCGGTCTTGGTAAGTTTGATTTCTTTCCCGTCGACATGACAGGTCTTACGTTGTAGATTCAGTTCGAGTCCTTGAAAGCAGACACAATCTTCGCTTTTGTCTTTTCCTCCCCCGGTCGAACGGCGCAGTACGCTTTTTACTCGGGCAATGACTTCGCGTATCGAGAAAGGCTTGGTGATGTAGTCGTCGGCGCCGATATCGAGACCTATGACGGTATCGTCTTCCGAGTCTTTGGCCGTGCAGAATATGATGGGTATGTGCGCAGTTTCGGGCTGACGTTTGAGTTGTTGCGCTAACTTGAATCCGCTCGTTTCTCCCATCATGACATCGAGAAGGATAAGAGAGTATTGTGTGAGGTCCTTTTTCAGGGCTTCTTCGGCGTTATAGGCGACGTCGACCAGAAACCCTTCTACTTCGAGGTTGAATTGCAGTATCTCGCACAATGATTCTTCATCATCTATTACTAAGATTCTTATTTTTTCCATTCTCGTGAGATCTGTTTCGCGGACAAAGATAAAAATATTTAATGATGTTGAAGAAAAAAGATACGAAAAATATGCACAATGCGATTATTTCCGGCTCTCGAAATTTTGGGGTCGAATAATGCGTATGCCCGAAAATTTTTTGTTGTCTTTGAGTTGTTGCAGAATAGAACGATTTTCGATGACCACGCGCCCCTGGCTCGATGAGGCGTGTATTAGGCGTGTTTCGCCATCGTTTTGTAGGGCAATGCCTACATGGGCTATGTCGAGGCCGGGTATGTCGGTGGTAAAGGCGATGATGTCTCCGCTTTGTATGGTGGCAAGCGAGGCCGAATCTAACTGGCATGTCGGCAGATAGTAGAAGGTTTTTCCGTCGAGGTTGCGTTCTTGCGCGGCTATGCTGTCGACAAGTGTCGCATTTCGTTGCAATACGGGGTAGCGGTCGGCATTACGGCTCATGAAATAGAGCTGCAAGGTGTCGGGTACACCTCCTGATATTTTGGAAACGTCGGTTACAAAACCTTTCTGTTCGTTATTTGCAATCCAATCGCTGAAATAGTGTAAGCGGGAAAGGTATCCGTCGATTTTCCCGTTACGATAACGCAGAGCGGTCAGTTGTCGGCAGAACTCGTCCCAAGTATATTGTTTTTGTACCGCAGTGCGGGCAAGAGCGAGTACGGTTTCTACAAATGTCGTACAATCGGTTTCTTGCAAATGGGGTTGTAGTTTCTCGACAGAATCCCGATCTAATGTCCCTGCTGCATATACCGTCCCTTCGAGCAGGTGGGCGTAGGCCGTTACATAGTGGGCGATGTCGGGCTGCGGAGCGATTACCGATAATAGATATACGGCGTAAAGGCTGTCGCCAGCAAAGGTTTGCGTTTGCGAAAGAACCGATACGGGCGGTTTTAGAAACCATACGATGATAAGCAGAAAATGAAGGTACCGTTTCATGGAGGTTTATTTGTTTCCAAAGATAATGTTTTGGAATAAGAATGGCATCGTATGTCTCGCTTTTTCTTAAAATTTTTATTAACAGCTGTTTGTGAATAGTGGTAAAAATATTATTGTAAAATTACCATAGATATATTGTAATATTACAATATTGTTTTTACATTTGTCCAGTCCTAAGTTCGAGGAACATTTGTCGCTTATACGATACAAATGCTTCCCATACTCCTAAAAATAACTGTTATGAGTCATATAAATTTAAGAGAAGAAAAAGAGCGGGATTTTCTGCTTGCTTATGAAGAAGAGTTGAAAGAATTGGGCGAAGATGCCCCTTTTGTGCCACGTGATGAAATCATTTTCAGGACGTTGCACAGCGGTCGCGGACGTTTCTATGTCTCTTTCGAAGAGGCTGCCCGACAGGTGAAGCGCATTTATAACCGCCGGCCGTTGAAATGCCGTAACCAGAGAAAAGTTGCTATGTATCAAGAGTTGGCCCGGCTGGTTGCCGAGTACCGAATGCGTAAACCCGGGGCGTCGTTCAGAGATGCTTTATTTACCGTGTTGGCCGAGGCGAAAGCTTCCCGTTTCTTTTTCGGCGTGCAGACCGGTCGTTTGATTCTTTACCGTCGTCAGCGTTGTGCCGTATGATGTGCAGGTGGGTTGTTGCAATAGGATTGGTCGGTTTGTTTTTCTCCTGTTCCTCCCGGAAGCGCGTAGCGGCACATTATAGGGAAGAAAGCTACAAAACGGTCGAGGCGACATTTCGCGATACGCTTAGACAGCGGCATGTCGAGCAGGAACGGGAACAGACATTTTGGGATATAGAGATGGTCAGGGAATGGGTCGATACAGCAGATCCTTTTTCACCTCGAACAGCTTGTCCCGATAAGGCCGTAGAACGTTGGCGTATCAGGGCTGTTTCGTCCAAAGAAGTACAACGGGTCGATTCGCTTGAAGAGGTGAAGAACTCCGAATCTTTTTTGTCGGATACCTGTAAGGTAGCTGGATATGTCGATAAGACCGACGAACGCCGTACGGGAAGAAATGTATCGTGGGTATTGTATTTGATGCTGGTTGTACTGGGCATCGTTTCTATCGGATTAATTGTTAAACGTTAAAATTAAAAAGTATATGAATCGAAAAAGAATAATGGGTGATCCCGAAAGGATCGAAAAGAAAATATGCGTACAGTTGCGTATAGACAGAGATGAATTGAGAGATGAATTATTGAAACGGACGACTTATATCGCCGTTCCTTTACAAGGAAACGGGCAGGATTCCGAGGAGTATTATGATCGGTTACTCCTTACTGCCGATGAAGACATTTGGGTGGGCGACCGTTTGCAAGAGGCTGGCGACAGGGTATGCGAAGTGTTGGCCGGTTATCTGACCGGCGATGGTTGCACTTTCGACGAACAAGGGCATTGTTGCATGACCTTATTGCTACCTTGTGCGACCGTACCGGGTACGGCCGACCGTATTGCCCGTATCATCAAAGAGATATTTGTGCTGTATGTTTTGACGCATTGGTTCGATGATCGTTTACCCGAAAAAGCGCAATACATCGCTTTGCAGTATGACGAAGCGATCGACTTGTTGAAAGCCCGTCTCAACCGGCGCTCCCGTCCTATCGTGCGTCCCGTGCGGCATTTATGAATCGGGTGAAATTCGCATAAGAACGTCCCGCCGGATAGACGGGACGTTTTTTTATTCTCTTTTTGCCGGAGTTTCGTTCTAAAAATCGGTTATATAGGATATTTAACCAATGTTTGTGTGTATATGACGAGAAATAAGTATCTTTGAAGCATTATTCTAAATAAACAACAGAATGGAAAACAATTATTCTTACAGCGGGTCGGGCGTGCAGACCGCACAAGTGACCTTGATGAAAAGTCTTTATTTGTGGATGAGCGTTGCTTTGGCAGTTACCGGCATTACCGCTATGGCCGTAGACGCTTCATATCAATTACAGCAATTGCTTTTTAGTGGGAAATACACTTTTCTCGTATTGGTTGTTGCCGAGTTGGCGTTGGTGATATACCTGTCGGCACGTATAGCCCGCATGTCGTTTGCGTCTGCTATGGTCAGTTTTCTGGCTTACTCTTTCTTGAACGGGCTGACCCTTTCGGTCGTTTTCTTGGCTTATACAAAATCTTCGATTGCGTCGACGTTCTTTGTGACGGCAGGAACTTTTGCCGCCATGAGTCTCTACGGGTATTTTACCAAAAAAGACCTGTCGTCATGGGGTAATCTCTTTTTTATGGCGCTTATCGGATTGATTATTGCAACGATCGTGAATGTTTTCTGGGCCAATACGACACTTTACTGGATTATCACGTATGCGGGAGTTCTGATTTTTGTGGGACTTACCGCTTATGATACCAACCGTGTCAAACAGATGTTGGCCAATCAGGAAGTGAATGAAGGAACACAAAAGCTGGCATTGCTTGGTGCATTGACCCTTTATCTCGACTTTATCAACATGTTCCTTTATTTATTGAGAATTTTCGGCGATCGTCGATAGTTTTTATATCGATACTATTGGAGGTATAAAAAAGATAGCCGGTTCTTTACAGAAGAACCGGCTATCTTGCATTTGTGCCTACGCTTTGAAGAGATATACTTTTTCTTTTTTTCCGTTTTCGTAGAGGTCGATGTGCAGCCATGACACGCCGTCTTCGAGGCGTATGGGGTAGGGTAAGAGTTCTTGTTTCTCGATGATGAGCCGGCGGGCTTCTTCGGCCGTCATGCCCTCGACGCTACAATCGACGGCTTTTCCCAACATGTGCGCCGACAGATACAACCGCCCTGCGTCGGTCTTGTTTTTTACCAGTTCGCAGATGTTGCACCGCAACCCTCGTTGTGTGAAGTTGCCTCCTGCGTGCCAGTTGTTGACGGTCATGGGGGTGCACAGGATTTGCTCCCGTATCATGTTCAGGGTCTCGATGAGCTTGTCGTCGAGGAACATGGCGGCTCCTTC
>URHG01000012.1 GCA_900547555.1 uncultured Porphyromonadaceae bacterium
ATCGAACCGTCTACCTGACCGCGTGCTTCCGATACCCAAAACACACTGACCGACAATAGCAACAATATGTACTTGATGAATATATGCATAACGCTATTCACGCATTCTGTACACCACTAATACAGGATTGGATTCTTCCGGCCGATATGTCTGTGCTATTTTATCCCAACCTTCCGGACTATTTTCCATCAATTTTTCTGACGGAACCTTCTCTAAAAATGTTCCATTTAAAACCTTTATGAAAGTATTCTCTCCCTGACCTACAATATCCCGCATATCCCAAAAGAACGTCGGTGTAACACCTGATATGACAATACTCCGATTACTCTTTTTATCGGTAAGGATTGCACTGTGCAAATCTTTCCGATACGGAAAATCGATATATCGAAATCTCGGCGTTTCATATATGGAAGTTAAACCCGGTGTGTAGTCTTGCTCTTTCCATATATCTATCCATGTCCCGATAAATCCTTCTTTCTCAATCTTTTTACAAATTTCTTTTTGGGTCATCTCGGGTAAAGACTGCGACATGATTTCATAGCGAGTGGTATCTTGTTCAAAAACCGAAATCGTATCGGAAAAAAGCTTCACACAACTTACTTTATCTCCACATATAGAAAAAACCGTATTATTCAGATCCTCACCGACATGGCTCTTTTCTGCATATTCCGACAAAACTCGTTTTACCGAATAGTCCGACCTATCCAGTACAATGCAATTGTAGGCATACATTCGATTGGGATTGACTTGACAAACTATTTCTTCTGAATTCAACATTCTACAATTACCCAAATAGGTAAATAGTCGCCCCTCTTGTGATGGAACAGACGAGATATAAACTCCATCGAGGCTATATCGATGCACTTTCCCCGCCATTTGGTCGAATAAAGCCACTTCATCACGATACGGGTCTACATAAAATCCCGATACGGAGACATATTCTCCGGGACCACCACCTCTACGACCGTACCTGCAAACAAATAAACCATCCTTATCGAAACGAAGTACTCTATTGATCTTATTATCATAAATATAAAAGTCCCCTTTATGCTCTTGTAAGCTAGAAATCTTGGCGAGAAGGGACTCATCGATCGTCTCCAATGCTATGCATCGACTCGATTGTATATAATTCGTGTCATTGTGATTGAGGCCTTGTTGTAACATCAAATCTTTTGTAAAAACAACAGAAGCTATATTTTTATTATCATTCTTGACAGTATTACAAGACAATAATAAAAATACAACGACCGACAAAATACAAATTTTACTATTTATCATAAATCACCACTTTTAAAACACGTACATGGAGTTAAGATTTCTCGCTGGACATCTTCATCCCAAGTATCGCAAACAGCATCGGAATCATTCACTTCGCGACAATACCATTCTCTAACTTGAATCATATAACTCCATGGACAATCGCAAAGCCCCCCATCATCAGTACAATAATCACAAGGGTGTTCATATATAATTTCCGTACTTATTGACTGGAACAATTCTTGACCTTTTCGTATTTCTCCCATTTCCCCACTGGCCAATGCTTCAACATTCGCCATCGTCAAATCGGATACAGATTTCTGACGAACAGTAAAAAATAAAATAACTGCAATTCCAGACAAAGCTACCACCAATAATGTAACTTTTAAAACAGATTTTCTCATAAGATTAAAAATTTAAAATTATTTTGTTCGAAAGATACAAAATATCACGTAAATTCCCATAAAAAATAGATCTGTTTTTAAAACATATTTTCAATATTTAGAAAGAGTATCTACCACCATTGTTGTTTACCGTTTTTGTAAATAAATATTCGTTCCTCAGTCCCTCCGCTCAAATTATGTAATATATACAATTTTCCTGCCGGAACTTTTTGAAAATCGAGATAATAATCGGTAGCGGTCTTTTCTCCCACACATTGCCAAGAAAAACCGTCCCAATACTCCAAACGGTAATGATTCCCAGGAATAATAAAATTTGTATCGCTTCGAGGTATGCATAGTATCCGAGTCAGCACATAGTCATTCTTCTTGCCCAAATCAAGGGCGACATAACCATTTTCTTTTCTATTTATATTAAAATATGTCAAGTAATCTCCATCAATAGCTTTTTCCCAACCTGTTTTGGAATCACCATTGGGAGAACCAAACACTTTTCCGGTCAAAACTATATCCTTTCTTTCACCTTGTCTCCGTCCATAAAAAACGACCTCAGCCAAATTTCCTCCCCGTTTATCCGCCAATCTCATTCTGATATATCGGTAAGGACGAGAAACAGTTACAGTCGAAGCTATTATATCTACTGTATCTTTATCAAGAATAGTCATTACAACTTTCGAGTCTGAAAAATCGGAATTGTCAGCTACCTCCACCGTTGCCCCCAAAAGCGCTTTTGAAAACGAGATGATACGTGTAAACTTCGGATATTTACGAGTCAAGTGCATATCGGCAAAACCGGACGTGTCGGATTGGATATACTCTATCCCGCCTTCCTTGTCGAGAATAAAGGGCGGTGTAGCCGGGATAAATACATCTTCGTCGTAATAACCGGCCATATAACAAACATCGCCTATCATATTCTTGAAATGGAACTTGCCATCGGACGCCCGCCCGTAATCGACCGGTTGCCACTCCTTATTATCGAATACGCAAATCACTCCATACGGGAACGACCGATATCTATCGGTAACCACAGAATTACCGGAAACTTCGATATCGAATGTCGGAAAATAAAGATGCGATACATCGATCCTATCCGATGCCAATAAATACCCGGGAACATACGCAGCAGCATTTTCATCTACATCTTGTATCTCAAAAGTCTGGCGAAATATTTTGGCCGGTTTATAAGTAAAAAAATAACGTTTTCTATCCAAAGCATCGAAAGGAAGAAATTCGCCGCTGTCTTTCAAAACCACAACCCATTCGTGTCCCTGACTACGGTTTCCCCAATGATTGACATAATCTATTGTCGCAGGAATACCGCATGCTCTCAAAGTAAGTACGTAATATTCGCTCATGTGCCGGCACGATCCTCGGCGAGCCTGTTCCACCTTACTCCTCGGCAAAGAGATAGGATACCCCCACATCAACCGGCTATTTTTATACTTGCGTACTCTATCGAACTCATGGTACAACTCCTTGATAAGACGGTCGTCGTTGATAATAAGCGAATCACGTATTCTCCTGAATTGCTCGAAATGCCTTTTACGATACGGTTCCAATGGTTCATTTCCTATACGATACGGCAACACGTACCGGCAAAAAAGATCGATATCGCGAGATATAAAATCGGGAGCTGTCTGCCACGCCTCGAATGCCGTCTCTATCTCCTCTATCAAATACTCGGCCGATACGGTTTCCGTGTCATACTGTCGTCCTAAATACAAGGGTTGTAGCCGCCCGTATTTATGTACCAGATTCCACCAACACTGTTCGACAAGAGCAGGATCAGATTCGGAATTACCGCTTTTATACAGTTTTTCATATAGTGAAAATATTGTATCATAGTGCTCTATCTGTTTATCCCTGTACCCGAATTTCCCGGGCATATTTTCTATCAAAAATTCAGCAGCCGCCCTCTTTAAAGAATCATCGGCGTAATAATCCAACACTTTTTCCACCTCATCATTCGGCAAAACCGGAGCTTCCAATACATTACAGCTCCATAAAATTTGCATCAAAAGCAAAATCGAAAAAATACATCTTGATATACTCATATTCAATCCTCCTTTAAACGTACGATCAAATCACCAATGACTTTTTATACCAAACTTCAAATAAAAAACGATATTGTTTCCATATCAAACCCTCTATATTTTTTTCCTCTGACGGCTTATAATCACTTCCTGTAAAAATTCCCCCTGACGTTACTTTTCCCATACGATTATATTGGTACGCCTTATCTACTAGACCTTTTCTCTCATATATGTACGCCAAGTTAAACCACACTCTCGACAGATTTGGCAATTGTTCATTCGAGCTAAACAAATAAAATTCGGCCGTTTCAAAATCGCCAAGCTGCATAGCAATACTTCCATATTTAGCCAAATCAATAGGATTAGAAGGCTTCTGCAAAATATGTATCAATAAAAAATTTACAACTCGTTCAGTAAATTCTTTGTCGTAAAACCGAAGTTTTTCCCAATAGATCCATCTTGACTTTCTACATAAGTATCTACTGCCACTTCATCGCAACCATTTTCTTTGAGGTAATTCAGCAACTCCGCCGCATCTTTTCCTATTTCAAAGAAATGACCATTAAATTCCATCAAAAAAGTTGTATGCAACGACGAAGTAGAAAAAGGTCTCACCGTTATACGCATCAAATCAAAATTATCCATAACCGACTATTCTAGAATTGTTGACTGATTAATATCATTTATTTCTGTACTATGGAATTTGTGTTTTTTCTTACCAAACGTAAAACGATAGTTGACCGTCAACTGTAACATATTGTCATAGGTACGTTCATAACGCATCTCATTGATTTTTGAATATGACATTCTTTCATACCAACCTTTAAACGTTGTTTTCATAAAAGGACTCAATGTCCTGAATTGGATATTCCAACCTTTTATGGAGTAACTAATATTCAAATCAAAACCTCCCGACGATTGAATTTTCGTTCCGGATTTCTCTATATAAGAACGTTTAGGGGCATACCCTGCCGAAACCGACCAGCCTTTATGAAAAAAATAACAATCGATTGACACATTATACGAATCACCATATATCGTTTTCCAATATGCTAACTTTTCATGCTTATAGTTTCCATATACCTCAACCATCAATTTTTGGGGTATAATACTATATTGTAACTGTAATTCATAACTTTGCAATATGGAGTTACCGCTACTTCGCTGCTGGCAGACAAACATATCTCTGTCGGCATCGTATTCGATATTGGTATAAGGTGAACGGTAATCTCCTCCGAATATAAAACCCGCACCCACAAAGAATCGATCTACTACCCAAGTATAAATAGCTCCGACTTGATATTTTCTCCAGTCTTTCAACTCAGGATTTCCTACGGAAATTTCATAAATATTACGACGGTACTCCGTAGCCGTGAGGTTGGTAATACCGGGCGAAGAACCTGATGTTTCGGCAACGATCTGCAACATATGTGTTTTATACATATATGTCATTTGCAATGATGGTACAAACATATGATCGAAATAGGTATCAGCACCTGTTTGGCTGAATGATAAACGTTCAGCTAATCGCAAACGCAAATTCAAACGATTTTTTACCTTGTAATTATAGGTAAGATATAATTGTGTGTTGCCTCTGTTCAAATATACGTCGGATACCACACCTTCACGCGTGTTGCGATCGTCGGTGCGGGTAAAGTCTTGATTGGCTTCTATATTGAATGACGAACGGTTCTTGAATGTTTTGGTATAATTGATTTTAAACCGTCCATACCAACTCGATTCGTCGGTTGCATTGTCATAGGCCGAAGTTATTACATCATCGATTCGGTAAACATACCAACGTTTGTAGTCGTTATTACCATAACTGCCATACAAATCCATACGCAAACGCTGGTCGTTTTTCAACGCACATTCATACCAAAACGACAATGCCGGAGACAGACTGGTCGAATGCCGGTTTTCTTGCATAGTATAGGTTTCAGGGGTATTGCTGAATGTCTGATTATTCCATACATCATTCTCTCTCAAGTTTTGATTCAAACGAAAAGAAGAATAGACACTCTGTTTTTTATCTTTATATATGTAATTGAAATAAGAACGTAAATTATTACTATTTTTTTGTGAAGGTAGTTCTTGGATCGTATTCACATTCGTTCTATCGGGAAAACCGTAAGCCGTTTCTGTATAGTTTTCGCTATTGTAGTTACTAAAACAATCATAGCTGTCGGCCACAGAAAGGGCAAATTCCGACTTCCCTTGAAAATATTGAGCCGTCCCCCGAGCACTACCTGTAGGTTTATTTAAGTTATGCTGACCATTGACAGCAACCGTACCGGCATAGTCCCGCTCTTTCAGTACATAGTCAAACACAACATCAGCTTTGGGATAGTCGGTATTACCATTGGTATAGAAATCGATCCGCTTGATATCTCGCGGGTTCAAATTGTTTACCTCGTCTTCGGTGGCTTCCCGTCCGTCAATGCAGAACAATATCTCTCGTCCCATATAAGTAGGTTTCTGGTCGTATATACCGATGCTTACACCGGGTATGGTCATTGTTTTCAACAAGCTGTTTCGGTCATACACATGACGTAACTGTTCACGAGTAGGGTATATCATCGTTTTTTCAGCAGTGTGCACCGTATGATTACCTGTAACAATAACTTCCTGTATGAGTGCAGAACTCCGGCTCAAAGTAATATCGCCAAGCCGCACCAACTTTTCTTCGGTAGGATTCAATATAAGGGTCATCTCTTTATAACCGAGATAGCCTATTTGCAGACGAAACGCCTGTTTCCCTCCCGATAGTTTCAATCTAAAATCACCTTTACTGTCGGTTATCATACTAGCAACAAGAAGAGTATCGGAAGTAAAACAACATACCGTTGCCCCTATCAGGTCATTCCGCTCACTATCTCGCACATGACCTTCCACCTCGATGGTCTGTGCCACAACAGATGGAATAGTTGTAAATATGACGATAAAAAAAACGATATATTTCATTATATTATATCAATCATATAAGAAGATTTTCTCATGATATTAAATTTTTGCATTAATCAATAATATTATTTTGCAAAGAAAAAAAATTATTTTATTAAAACAAATAATTTATCACCAATTATCTTTTTCAATATGAAAAAACGAGCATAAATAATATCATTTCATAATATTTATACGCACAAAATAGTACATTTATTACCGCTGTATATAAACTATTGCATTTCCAATACGCATACAACTAATGTTACTAGATTTTCTATAATCTGCTCGACAAAGGCTTCTCATTCGTTGAAAAAATTTATCGTCCATTTCCTGCATCGACAAAAAATACCGAAAATATTTTCTTCCTTACTTCCGCTCGTGCTATCTTTGTCATAATCTTACAAAATTATCTGTCATGGAGAAGACATGGAGGTGGTTCGGTCCCAAAGACCCGATTACGCTCGACATGTTGCGGCAAATCGGCGTGGAAGGTATCGTTACCGCCCTGCACGATGTCCCCAACGGAGATGTATGGGACATCGAGAAGATAGCCCGCAGGAAAGCCTATATCGAGTCGCACGGCCTGCGGTGGTCGGTCGTTGAAAGTCTGCCCGTATGCGAAGCCATCAAATATGGCGGAACGGAAAGAGACCAGTTCATCGAGAACTATAAAAACAGTCTGGCCAATTTGGGTCGATGCGGTATAAAAACCGTATGCTACAATTTTATGCCCGTCATCGACTGGATACGCACCGACCTACAACACCCGTGGGCCGACGGTACCACATCGCTCTACTTCGACCGGGTACGTTTCGCCTACTTCGATATACATATTCTCGAACGCCCCGGAGCAGAAAAAGATTATCCCGATCCGCTCCTCGCGAAAGTCGAAGAGCTGGGTAAAGTCATCTGCGAGAAAGAGAAAAACGACCTCATCGAGACAATCATCGTAAAGACACAAGGATTTGTCAACGGGAATATCAAAGAGGGCGATGAAAATCCGGTAAAAATATTCAAAAAGCTATTGTTGCACTACGAGGGCATCGATCGGAATGCCCTCCGCGAAAACATGCGCTATTTCTTGTCGGCCATCATGCCCGTATGCAAAACATTCGATATAAATATGTGCGTGCACCCCGATGACCCGCCTTTCCAAGTATTGGGTCTTCCCCGCATCGTAACCGACGAGACAGACATCGCTTGGATACTCCATGCTGTCGACAACCCGCATAACGGACTCACTTTTTGCGCCGGTTCGCTCAGTGCCGGTCCACAAAACGACACACGGGAACTGGCCCGAAGATTTGCCAAACGAACGCACTTCGTGCACCTGCGGAGTACAGAAACTCTTCCGGACGACAATTTCATCGAAAGCTCCCACCTATCGGGACGCGGACACCTCATCGACCTGATACGCATTTTCGAAAAAGAGAATCCGCATCTTCCCATGCGCGTCGACCACGGACGCACCATGCTGGGAGACGAAAATCGAAACTACAATCCCGGATATTCTTTTCACGGTCGTATGTTGGCTCTGGCGCAAGTCGAAGGTATGATGGCCGTTGTGAAAGACGAACTAAACAAACAAATCTCAATACCATGAAACGTACTTATCTTTTTTACGCATTATTCGTTATCCTCTGCCTGTCTCTCCCCCTACCGGTGAGAAGCGGCGTGCGGGAAAAGTATAATTTCAATCCGCAATGGCTGCTTCGCATAGGAGACATTCAAGGGGCTGAAAAGACAAAATTTCCCGACAACGATTGGGAAAAAATCACCCTCCCGCGTGCCTTCAACGAGGACGAAGCATTCAAGGTTCCCATAAAGGAAATGACCGATACTGTCGCATGGTATCGGAAACACTTCAAACTGCCGAAATCGGCCAAAGGGAAAAAAGTATTCATCGAGTTCGAGGGGGTGCGGCAAGGCGCTGATTTCTATCTCAACGGCAAACACATAGGACTGCACGAAAACGGTGTCATGGCCGTAGGGTTCGACCTTACTCCTTACCTCAACTTCAATGGTGAAAATGTGATCGCCGTGCGGGTCGACAACGACTGGCAATACAAAGAGAGGGCAACCGGCAGCCGATTCCAGTGGAACGACCAGAACTTCAACGCCAACTACGGGGGGATAACCAAAAACGTATGGCTGCACATCACCGACAAATTATATCAGACATTACCGTTATACAGCAACCTGCAAACTACCGGAGTCTATGTATATGCAACCGACATGAAGGTAAAAAGCAGGAAGGCGACGATACACGCCGAATCTCAAATCCGTAACGAATATAACAAACCGATGACCGTCGGCTATGAAGTGGATATATACGACTACGAAGGCAAGCGGGTAGGCTCTTTCAAGGGTACGTCCATGACCGTAGATCCGCAAGAAACCGCAACGCTGGAAGCCTCCGCTCCATTGGAGAATATTCATTTTTGGAGTTGGGGATACGGTTATCTCTATCATGTCGTAACCCGTCTCATCGTCGACAATAAACCCGTCGATGAAGTCGTTACGACGACCGGATTCCGCAAGACCCGGTTCGGAAGCGGGAAAGTATGGCTCAATGATCGGGTCATACAGCTTAAAGGATATGCGCAACGTTCGAGCAACGAATGGCCGGGCGTGGGTATATCGGTTCCGGCCTGGCTGAGCGACTATTCCAACGGATTGATGATCGAGCACAATGCCAACCTTTTCCGGTGGATGCACATCACTCCGCAAAAACAGGATATTGAGTCCTGCGACAGAGTCGGTGTGATACAGATGCTTCCGGCCGGAGATGCCGAAAAAGATGTCGAGGGACGGCGTTGGGAACAACGTAAAGAACTGATGCGCGACGTCATTATCTATACACGCAACAATCCGAGTATTCTCTTTTATGAATGCGGCAACGAATCCATCAGCCGGGAGCACATGATAGAAATGATCGCGATACGCGATCAATACGACCCGCATGGAGGCCGGGCTATCGGTTCCCGCGAAATGCTCGACATCAGAGAGGCCGAATACGGTGGAGAAATGCTTTACATCAACAAAAGCGAACACCACCCGATGATACAGACCGAATATTGCCGGGACGAAGGTCTGCGCAAATATTGGGACGAATACAGTTATCCCTATCACAAACAGGGAGACGGGCCGCTGTATAAAGGGCAAGACGCATCGGCCTATAACCAGAATCAGGACATGCTGACCATAGAATTCGTTCGTCGCTGGTACGATATGTGGCGAGAGCGTCCCGGTACAGGTCGCAGGGTGAATTCAGGCGGTGCGAAAATCATCTTTTCCGATACGCAAACTCACGGACGCGGTGCCGAGAACTACCGTCGTAGCGGTGTCGTCGATCCGTTCAGAATACCCAAAGACGGATATTTCGCACATAAAGTCATGTGGGACGGCTGGGTCGACATCGAAAACCACCATACCCATATCATCGGACACTGGAACTACACACCCGAAACCCAAAAGCCCGTATATGTCGTATCGTCGGGCGATAAGGTAGAATTATTCGTCAATGGAAAATCAAAAGGATTCGGCCGGCAGGAATATCGTTTTCTCTTCACGTTCGACTCCATACAATGGGAAAAAGGTACCATCGAAGCTGTCTCTTACCTCGAAGACGGTACAGAAGTAAGCCGTAACTCCATAAAAACCATCGGAGACCCGAATGGATTAAAATTGTCATTGATACAAGGACCTAACGGGACATACGCCGACGGGGCAGACTTGGCTCTCGTACAAATCGAAGTTGTCGATGAGAACGGCGATCGCTGCCCGCTGGCCAACAACATGGTAAAATTCGATTTGCAAGGTCCGGCCGAATGGCGCGGCGGTATAGCTCAGGGAAAAGACAATTATGTCCTATCGAAAGAGCTTCCCGTCGAATGCGGTATCACACGTGTCATGATACGTACAACCGACAAAGCGGGAAAAATAACCCTGAAAGCCGAAACCGAAGGACTGCCGTCGAATGAAATAACATTCGAAACCCTACCTGTCAAAGTCAGAAACGGACTCTCCTCGTATTTCCCGGCACAAAATCTTCCCAGCCGTTTCGACCGAGGAGAAACACCTGATACCCCTTCTTACAGAGACTCCAAAGTCGATGTCAAAGTAGACCGTATCATTGCCGGTTGTAACCAAGACGATGCGATGAACAGTATCGACGACAACGAACTGAGCGAATGGAGAAACGATGGGAAATCGAATACGGCATGGATTACTTACAAACTCGAACGACGTGCCGAAATCGATGATATATGTATTAAACTCACCGGTTGGAGACAACGTTCTTATCCCCTCGAAGTGTATGCGGGAAACACTTTGATATGGAGCGGAAACACCGAGAAAAGTTTGGGATACGTTCACTTGCTCATCGACAAGCCGGTCCGTTCAGACCTCATAACCATCAAGTTGAAAGGCGCAACCGTCGATTCCGACGCCTTCGGACAAATTATCGAAGTTGCCGAAGCCCAAGCCGGGAAACTCGATTTGCTGGACAACAAAAAGAAGAAGAAAACAGAACTACGCATTGTCGAGATAGAATTCTTGGAAACACTCGACCGATAGTATTTGATACGCAATAGTAAACCATTTAACAAAACCGGCATTTATAAATGCCGGTTTTGTTTTTTATACATCACTCTGTTATCTTAGCTGACCACCTTGTCTCAAATATCTGGTTAAAACCAGTTTTTGCTTTACCACAAACATAATTATAATTACAATTGTAGTGCAAACTTCCGATAGACAAAGTGCCAACCACGTACCGTCCGCCCCCATAAATCGGGGCAACCAAATAAAGCTTGGAACAAGAAAAACAAAACCTCGCAATACTGCAAGCAAAGTAGCCGGTACAACCCTCCCCACACTTTGATAATAACCGATAACTGTAAGATTGAAAATAAAGAAAACAAATGCAGCCGAAAAATAAGGAAAACCCTCAATAGCTATATGTGCAGCTGTATTGTCAGGAGCGACAAAAAGTCCTACCAAAACATGTGGAATAAAAATAAACACCATTGTTATCACCATACCACAAACGACAGATGTAAACAATGCTATCCGTTCCGTGGTAGCAACACGTTCAATATATCCCATCCCGAAATTATAACTAACAACCGGTTGCGCCGATTGTGCAATAGCATTTCCTACCATAAAAACAAACGGAAGATAGTAGCAGGCAATACCGAATGCACCTACCCCATCGTCGCCAAGATATTCCATAAACACATGATTACCAACAAACATAAGCATGGCCAATGTTGCCTCAGTCAATAAGGCCGAAGATCCGATACGACACTGATAACCGATATTACGGAAAGAAAGACGAAAACTCTTAACACTCCATTTGACGGGGTAAAGGAATAACTTACGAGCAAACTTCCACAAATAAACGATACCTACAACACCTCCCACAAATAGTCCAATAGTTGCGGCAAAGGCTGCTCCCATCAACCCCCAATCTAACGGAAATATGAACAGCCAGCCCAATATTACCGTGATGATCGCGGCTATAACATTACATATCATAGCCAATCTCGGCGCACCGTCCAAACGAATAATAAATAGACAAACGGAACACCACATTTGAAACATCAAAGATGGTATAAACCATAGCAGATATTCTCTGACCATAGGTACAAGATACTCCGATGCTCCCAGCAAGCGGGCTGTGGTAGAGGGATACGCCATCATCAAAGCAGATGGAACAACCGCGATGAGAGTCGCAAATAATAACGCTTGAGTAATATTAAGGCGTGCTGCTTTTAGCTTTCCCCTTGATAACTGAATCGAAGCAACCACAGAAGAACCGGCTCCTACCATCAATCCTATTCCAGTAAACAACATCAGCAAAGGGATACATATATTTATGGCAGCAATCCCATCGCTACCTATCCCATGACCGACAAATATCCCGTCTATGGCTGTTACTGCCGACATACTGAGCATTCCAAACAAAGTAGGAACAAAGTATTTACGGAATAACGTAAATACATCTAACGTACCTAAATCAATAGCATCTCTTTTCATAATCTTTACTTTATAATTATTTGTTTTTCGATCTTGCCGTAAAAACAAAAGAATACCGGATAAAATGATTGGTTTTACCCAGTCATCTTATCCGGCATTCTTTTTCTGCCCTCCGATGAGGTTTACAAAACGCTTTCTCCCGTTATGTTGCCGCAAAGGTGGGTTAAAGAATTTACTTATCCCAAACAAATAACATTTTTTAATTCAAACACCATTAAACACTCTTCTAACAAATCTCTTTCAATATATTTTTTCAGATCGATTTATTGAGTTTTTATGGGCTTAGTTCAGTGATTTTTTCGTAAACTTGTAAAGTAAAATTCTGCACAAGATATATGAAACCATTCTTATGGCAAGTAGCCGAGGCATTTTATCGGGAATATAATCGGGACATACAAAATATGGCGTTTGTATTTCCCAACCGTCGAGCCGGTATTTTTTTCAAAAAATATCTCTCCGACATCATCGACGGTCCGATATTCTCTCCGACCGTTACAACCGTATCCGATCTTTTCACACAACTGTCGGATTTACAACCGGCCGACCATATATACCTCTTGTTTTCTCTTTACCGCCACTACTCCGACTTATGTCCACAAAAAGAGAGTTTCGATGAATTTGTTCCATTGGGAGAAACCCTTCTCAACGATTTCGACGATGTAGATAAATATATGGTCGATGCCCGACAACTTTTCACCAACATTCACGACTTGAAAGAAATCGATTCCCGATTCGGCAGTCCGCTCACCGAAGAACAAGTTTCATATATACGCCGTTTCTGGAAAAACTTCATGCCCATAGGCGAAAGCGATAATAAAAGCCATTTCATTACCCTTTGGGAAATTTTGTTTCCCCTTTATGAGAGGTTTAGGAGCGAATTGAGAAACAACGGAATGGGCTACGAGGGCATGATATTCAGAGAGGTTGCCGAACGTGCCGATGCCGGACTGATTCTCCCCTATCAAAAAATCGTATTTGTGGGTCTCAATGTTCTGAACCGGGCAGAAGAGAGTCTAATGAAAACATTGAAAAAGAATGGTATAGCCGATTTTTACTGGGACAACAATGCTCCCACCCTACAAGACGAATACAACAGAGCTTCCTATTTTTTAAAACCGAACGTCAAAGAGTTCCCCTCCTTGCTTCAACTCGAAAAAGAACAGGAAAATTATGTTTATCCCGACATCGAACTCTTGGGTGTACCCTCGGCGGTAGGTCAAGCCAAACAATGCGAAATCATTTTGCAGGAATTGATGAAAAGCAATGCCATACCCGCTCCGCAAAAAGCGCTCAACACAGCAATCGTCTTGCCGGACGAACACCTGCTGCTTCCCATGCTTTACGCCATTCCAAGTTCTATATCTCCCATAAATATCACTATGGGATATACACTGGCCAATACAACGGTAGCCGGTCTGCTGGATATTCTCGCCGACTTGCAAAAACACACGCGCCCCAACGGAGACGAAACGCTCTTTTACCACCGAAGCGTATTGTCCTTGCTAAGCAACCGATACTTACAACTCTCGGGACAATCTGCAATAAACCGTCTGACCGATGACATTCGTAAACACAACAAAATATTCATTCCTCAAAAAGAGTTGGAGGTAACTCCGTTATTACAACACATTTTCGTAGCACTAAGAAGTGCCGACGAAGCATGCGATTACTTATTGGATCTGTTGGCAATGCTTCAAGAGGAATTAAATGCAGATACGATCGACGTCCCCGATGAAAATTCTTCTGAAATATCCGTCGTCGCTCTCGAACGGGAATTTATCTACCATTACTATTTGGCTATAAACCGGTTGAAAGGTATCATGCAGGAAAACCGAATAGAGATGAACGTGGCAACTTTTTTCAAATTGCTGAAAAAACTCACTGCCGGTATTTCGATTCCATTCGAGGGAGAACCGTTGTCGGGCCTTCAAATTATGGGTGTACTCGAAACCCGGGCTCTCGACTTCGAAAACGTCATTATCCTATCGATGAACGAAGGTATCTTTCCGGTGAAAAAAGTCGCCTCGTCGCTCATTCCCTACAATTTGCGCAAGGGATTCGAACTATCTACCACAGAGCATCAAGACAGTATTTACGCATACTATTTCTATCGTCTGATACACAGAGCCAAAAGAGTCTTCCTCCTTTACGACACCCGAACAGAAGATATGGCCAGCGGCGAAGTGAGCCGGTATGTATATCAAATGAAATACCACTACCGCCTCTCCATCAATGAAAAAATGGTAGGTTATCCTATCATGGCCAAGAAAATCCGCGACATCGTTGTTCCGAAAGACGAATATGTCATGTCGCAACTCCTCCGATACCACAAAGGGGGAGATCGTTACCTCTCGGCCAGTGCCATCAACACATACATTACTTGCCCGCTACAATTTTATCTGAGCTATGTCGAAAAATTTCAAGAAATCGATGACGTATCGGAAGGTATAGATGCCGGGGTCTTCGGCAGTATCTATCACAGCGTCATGCAACAAATCTACGACCGCATGACCGGTTCACCCATACAGGCAGAATCACTAAAAGCTATCGAAAAAGACGACAAACTGATTACGGCTTTCATCGAACAGGCTTTTGCCGAAAATTATTTCAAAACACCCCAAAAGCCGAAAGCTCTCACCGGACAAAACTACCTCGTAGGAGAAGTCATACGTAAATATGTAAAAAAGACGCTTGAAATAGATCGCACTCTTACCCCCTTTACCTATCTTACTTCGGAAAGGGAAATAAAGCAATCTCACGCCATCGATACCGACCGAGAAATATTACTAAAAGGTTTTATCGACCGTATGGATATGAAAGATGAAAAAATACGCATCGTCGATTATAAAACAGGAAAAGACAAAATAGACTTCCGAAATATCGAAGAGCTGTTCGACAAAGAAAAGAAAGACCGTCGTAAGGCAATCATGCAAGTTCTCATGTATGCCATGATGGTTACCGACGAAGACCACCTACCGAATCCTATCGTACCGACTATCTATCGGGTACAAGAGTTGTTTTCTCCTCAAAAATTCAAAGCAGATATAAAAATGGGATTTTCTCCGCTCGACGATTACACGCAGATCGACCAAGAATTCCGCAAAGAATTCGACAAATGTTTACAGGAAATCTTCAACCCCGACACACCATTTGTCCAGTCTGCCCATATAGGAGAAGACGGGCCCTGCTCCTATTGTGCATTTGCTTCGATATGCCTGCAATCGGCCCAATAAATTATAAAAGGCATCTGTTTCTGTAACAGATGCCTTTTATAATTGCATTATTCTTTATCAATAAGCACGGGCAAAAAGGACTCTACGTGCCGAAGGTTTGCCTGTTACCATACATACTCCCGGCGTCGTATCTCCGTTGAGCGGAATACAACGTATCGTAGCTTTAGTCTCTTCTTTGATTCGAGCTTCGGTCTCGGGTGTACCGTCCCAATGGGCAAAAATAAAACCACCCTCTTCTATTTTCTCCTTGAACTCGTCGTAAGAATCTACTTCGATGATATGTTGCGAACGGAAATCGCACGCTTTCCGATAAATATTATTCTGAATGTCTTCGAGCAAATCTTTGACATACTGTTCGATATTATCGCAACTACGGGTTTCTTTTTCCAACGTATCGCGACGCATAACCTCTACGGTGTTGTTTTCGAGATCGCGTCCTCCGATAACCAAACGCACCGGAACCCCTTTCAATTCATAATCGGCAAATTTAAATCCGGGACGCTTATTGTCGGCATTATCGTATTTTACCGAGATACCCATGCCACGCAAAGTTTCGACAATGCCAGCCACTTTGGCATCGATTTGAGCTAATTGCTCGGCATTTTTGTAAATAGGTACAATAACGACCTGTATAGGCGCGAGGTGAGGCGGCAATACCAGTCCGTTATCATCGGAGTGCGACATGATAAGAGCCCCCATCAACCGTGTCGATACGCCCCATGAGGTAGCCCATACATATTCGAGCTGATTGTCTTTATTGACAAACTGCACATCGAATGCTTTCGCAAAATTTTGTCCGAGGAAATGAGATGTTCCCGACTGCAAAGCCTTACCATCTTGCATAAGCGCTTCGATCGTATAGGTCTCCAATGCTCCGGCAAAACGTTCGCTGGCCGATTTTACGCCTTTAATGACCGGCATAGCCATATACTTCTCGGCAAAATCGGCATATACGTTGAGCATCTTCACAGCCTCTGTTTCCGCTTCTTCGCGAGTAGCATGAGCCGTATGCCCTTCTTGCCAAAGGAACTCGGCCGTACGCAAGAAAAGGCGTGTACGCATTTCCCATCGCAATACATTGGCCCACTGATTACAAAGTATGGGAAGGTCGCGATACGACTGTATCCAATTTTTATAGGTACTCCAAATAATCGTTTCCGATGTAGGGCGAATGATAAGTTCTTCTTCGAGACGTGCGGCCGGATCGACGATAACCCCCGAACCATCGGAAGCATTCTTCAACCGATAATGAGTTACCACGGCACATTCTTTGGCAAAGCCCTCAACGTGCTCGGCTTCACGGCTCAAATACGACTTGGGAATAAGCAAAGGGAAATAGGCATTTACGTGTCCGGTCGCCTTAAACATATCGTCAAGCTGCCGCTGCATTTTTTCCCATATTGCATATCCATAAGGCTTTATTACCATACAGCCGCGCACGGCCGATTGTTCGGCGAGGTCGGCCTTTACGACCAAATCGTTATACCATTGCGAATAATTTTCGCTCCGTTTGGTCAACTCTTTCAGTTCTTTTGCCATATCTTGTTTTTTAATTATTTCCGTCTTGCAAAGATAGGGATAAATGCCGAATCTATAAAACGGATATCCCGAATCAAAATGTTTTTTACTTCACAAAAATTATTTCTTCTCCACGACCGATGAAACGCACGTCATTTTACCGTCCGACATGAACCGGAACGATAAAAATCATTTTAAAAATTTTTCCGATTGTAATACAGACGGTTTATTTCTCCGTCAACTTTTCTATCAACGATACCGACGGTATGAGCCATACCTCTACCCGACGATTTTCCTCCCGTCCCTGATAGGTGTTATTTTTGGCAATTGGCTCGGTATCTCCCATTCCAAACGGAATGACAACAGATTTACCTCCGAGAATACGTTGTAACTCTGCTGCCGCAGCATCGGCCCGCTGCTGCGAAAACCGAGCTATATGAGCGGAACTGCCGGAGTTGGCCGTAAACACAGAAACCACGACACGGAAATCGTCCTTTCGAGAGAAGATGTTTGAAAGCTCTTTCAAAAACACATCTCCTTCGTCCGATAATATCGTATCGTTCGGGATAAAAACATGAGAAGAAGGTATCGTTATACAAGCGATGAGACTATCGCGTAGTGCTGTTACGGAACCGGGAAAACGTTTCTCTAGTTTTAGGAACTCTTTTTGCATATAATCCCGTATAAGCGGTTTGGTATCGGGCGTAAGAGACAGCCACGCAATATGTTCTCCCCGCGTCATTGTATACCAGTCGGGTGTAACTTGTTTCGTCTCTTTTCTTGCCGCCGATAAGCCGGATACCAAAAACAGACTACCGGAAATTATCGCTAATAATGTGATGCACAAACGCTTCATCTGCCCGTCAATCTTCAAAAACGCCCAAAGAATCACAATAATCCAATTCGCCCTGAACAACTACGGTTATATCTTCTTCACTCAATTTATAGATTCCGTCTTTTCGGATATTTGCCACGACATATTCGATCAGTTCATCATCTGCAATCTCCACCTCCTCTTCATTTTTTTCATCGAGGAATCCCCGTGATTCATAATAATCATAAATTAAATCGATGACATAATTTATTTCATCATCACCGAGAGAAAGTCCGGGATTATTTTTGCGGATAAATTTCACCGCTTCATCCTCATCATATACCAGCAAATCGTCTTTTTCGGTATTCATTGTATTCATGTTTTTAATTACGGGATAAAGATAAACAAGCTCTTCTGCATTTGCAAACGCTATCGCCATTATTTTCCTCTTCCGCCGACATCTCCTTTTGCCGCCAACTCCGCATCGAGCTGGGCTCTCGATTTACTTTGCGTAACAAAATACACTCCCGAAAATATCAGGAAAATAGCCATACCGGTCGAAAACTCAAAAATACTTAATCCTAAGGCAACGGAAACAAAGGTTGCCACCACCGGTTGAGCATAATTATACATACTGATAATGGTCGGGCGCAACAAATGTTGTCCGGTAGTCATAAACAAGTAGGAAAGGAACGTCGCTCCGAATACGACATAGAAAAGCCTCCAATAAATAGAGAACGGAAGTTCGAGATAATCGACCGAAATAACATCGCCGTACGACACCGGAAGGAAGAATATCGAAGCATAAAGAAACAACCATTTACTTACCGTTACAGGAGAATAACGGGAGATCAACCCTTTAAACAGAGTCAGGTATATACAAAAACTGACTTGGGCCAAAAGGCAAAGAAGATCGCCTGTAATATTGCCCGAGCCCACAGCCCCACTACGAGCGGCACTACTGCCGAATATGAGAATAAGAGCTCCCGATACGCCTAATACCGTACCGACCACTTTTTTCCACGTTATAGGTTCTCGCAGGAAAATCGCCGAAAGTATCATCGTGATGATAGGAGGCATCGATGTAATAATCGATGCATCTACCGGAGAAGTCAAAGACAAACCGTATATAAACATGCCTTGATTGAAAACAATACCGAACAACGCTGCAAAAATAAGCAACACCTTGTCCCGCCGCGTTACATGCTCATGCGGAAGGAAAAGCGATAACAACCAGAAAGCAAGGCAGGCTCCCAACATTCGGTATGCTGTTACGGCACTGGCCGAGACGACCGCCAAAGCTTCTTTTCCTATCGGAGCATTCAGTCCCCAAATGATATTGGCGGCCAATAGTGCGACATGGCCTTTCCACGAATGATCACCTGTTTTCATTTAATACATATCAAAAACCGGTGCAAAGATAGTGAGAATGCAAATGCAATAACCCTCTTGGCATAAAATTCCCGTTAAAAATAAAAAAGTGCGTACAAAAAATGTACGCACTTTATAATCAGAATCAATTGCGGAACACCAATCCGGAAGTATCGGCATCGATGACAATGGGCTTACTCTTATCGACTTTCTGTGCCAGCAAGTCTTTCGACAACTGGTTCAAAACATATCGATGGATAACCCTTTTCACGGGACGTGCACCAAACTCGGGATCATATCCTTGTTTCGCAATAAAATCGAGTGCTGCCGGCGTTACTTCAAGTTTCACGTCATTGCTTGCAAGAAGTCTTTCCACATTGTGCAACTGCATCGATACGATTTCTTTGATTTGGTTTTCGTTCAAGGGCGTAAACATAATCGTCTCATCGATACGGTTCAAGAACTCGGGACGTATCGTCTGTTTCAACAAATCGAGAACCTGATTCTTTGTCTTTTCGGTAATTTCTTCCCTATTGGTATCGGTAAGATGCTCGAAATTCTCACGTATCAACTGAGATCCCATATTGGAGGTCATGATGATAATCGTGTTTTTGAAATTGACCAATCGGCCTTTATTATCGGTCAACCGTCCATCGTCGAGAACCTGCAACAGTATATTGAAGATGTCGGGGTGCGCCTTCTCTATTTCATCGAAAAGAACGACCGAATAGGGTTTACGACGAATGGCTTCGGTAAGCTGTCCGCCTTCTTCATAACCGACGTATCCGGGAGGCGAACCGATAAGACGCGTTACGCTGAACTTATCTTGATATTCACTCATATCGATACGTGTCATCATGTTCTCATCGTCGAACAGATATTCGGCCAACGCCTTAGCCAATTCGGTTTTACCGACACCCGTCGTTCCCAAAAAGATAAACGAACCGATAGGTCGGCGAGGGTCACTCAGTCCGGCACGGCTACGCCTTACAGCATCTGCAACGGCTTGTATGGCCTCGTCTTGTCCTACAACACGTTTGTGTAACTCTTCTTCGAGATGCAACAGTTTTTCTTTCTCGCTTTGCAACATCTTTTTCACGGGAATACCCGTCCATCTCGATACGACATCGGCAATATCGTCGGAGTCGACCTCTTCTTTAATCATGGCACCACTACCCTGCTGCTCTTTCAGGCGGGCTTGAATTTCTTTTATCTCGTCCTCCTTAGCACGGATTTTTCCGTAACGTATCTCCGCCACTTTTTCGTAATTGCCTTCCCGCTCGGCACGGTCGGCCTCGAAACGCAGATTCTCGATCTCTATCTTGTTCTGCTGTATCTTATTGTGCAGATTGCGTTCTGCTTCCCATTTGGCCTTAAAACGAGTTTCTTCTTCTTTCAAGTCGGCAATCTCCTTTGTCAATGACGAAAGTTTCGGTTCATCATTTTCACGTTTGATGGCTTCCCGCTCTATTTCGAGCTGCTTGATACGGCGAGATATTTCATCGAGTTCCTGTGGAACCGAGTCGATTTCGAGACGCAACTTGGCAGCGGCTTCGTCCATCAGATCGATTGCCTTATCGGGGAGAAAACGATCGGTAATGTACCGTTCGGATAGCTTCACGGCAGCAATGATGGCATCGTCTTTGATACGTACTTTATGATGGTTTTCATAACGCTCTTTCAACCCTCTCAGTATCGAAATCGTACTTAATTCATCGGGTTCATCGACCATTACGATTTGGAAACGGCGTTCAAGAGCCTTATCTTTCTCGAAATATTTCTGGTACTCATCGAGCGTCGTCGCACCAATAGCCCGAAGTTCACCTCTCGCCAAAGCCGGTTTAAGGATATTGGCCGCGTCCATAGCACCTTCACCTTTACCGGCTCCTACCAGTGTATGGATTTCATCGATAAAAAGTATAATCTCTCCATCGGCCTGTATCACTTCATTTACGACAGCTTTCAGTCGTTCCTCAAATTCGCCTTTATATTTGGCACCGGCAACCAATGCCCCCATATCGAGCGAATATATCTGTTTCGTTTTCAGATTCTCGGGTACGTCTCCCCGCACGATACGATGTGCCAGACCTTCGGCAATGGCGGTTTTTCCGGTTCCGGGTTCTCCGATGAGGATAGGATTGTTTTTGGTACGACGGCTCAATATCTGCAATACCCGACGTATCTCATCATCGCGACCGATGACCGGGTCGAGTTTTCCCGAACGTGCCCGTTCATTCAAATTTATGGCATATTTGCTCAACGAGTTGTATGTATCCTCGGCCGAAGCATCTTTTACCTTTTGTCCTTTCCGCAGCTCATCGATAGCCAATCCCAGCTCTTTTTCTGCGATTCCGGCATCCTTCATCAAAGTCGATGCGGTACATGACGTCTGCAAAATGGCCATTATGATGGCTTCGAGCGGGACAAACTGATCACCCAGTTTCGATGAATAATCCACAGCTTTTTGCAAAGCCGCATTACTTTCCCTGCTCAAAAACGGCTCCCCGCCGCTTACTTTGGGCAACGACTCTACCTCCCGGTCGAGAGCCGATTTCAACATCATGGTATTGACTCCAAGTTTCTGGAATAAATATCCGATGAGGCTTTCGCCAACGTCCATCACCCCCAAGAGCAGATGTGTAGGTTCTATCACCTGCTGACTGCGGCGAGTAGCCATGTCAACAGCCTTCTGCACCGCTTCCTGCGATTTAATTGTAAAATTGTTAAAGTTCATATCTGATTCTCCTTTCTTTTTTCAAATCTTTTATCCTTATTTCTGCAAAGCCGATGCCAGAAGTATATACCCGACAATTATTCTGTTTTTCAATCAGTTAATATGACAAAAAGACAGTCGATGAAACATCGTTTTTTAATAAAGATTTTATCGAACGACTATTACATACCCACACCCGAGCTGCCATTTTGGCGGTATAAAGCAGATACAATTCTTATCGGGAACATATAAATAACACGTTTTAGAGCTATTGAGTTGCGACAAACAACGATAAAAACTATCTTTGCATGGTATTTTTTGATATATGGACTTCATTCTACAACATACCGACCCTCAAAGCCGGGCAAGAGCCGGACTTATCACGACCGATCACGGACAAATCGAGACCCCCATATTCATGCCTGTGGGGACAGTCGGTTCGGTAAAAGCCGTCCACCTGCATGAACTGCGAGACGACATCAAGGCTCAAATCATACTGGGAAATACCTATCATCTTTACCTCCGCCCCGGTCTTGACATACTCGAACGCGCCGGCGGACTGCATAAATTCAACGGTTGGGAGCGCCCTATATTGACCGATAGCGGAGGGTTTCAGGTCTTTTCGCTTTCCGGTATTCGAAAACTGACAGAAGAAGGCGTACAATTCCGTTCGCATATAGACGGGTCGAAACATCTCTTTACTCCGGAAAATGTCGTCGACACACAACGCATCATCGGAGCGGACATCATTATGGCTCTCGACGAATGCACACCGGGCGATGCCGATTATACCTACGCCCGTAAATCGTTATCGCTTACACAACGATGGCTCGAACGCGGCTGGAAACACATGAACGAAACCGAAGGGAAATATGGGTACAGACAGGCATTCTTCCCTATTGTACAAGGCTGCGTGTATCCCGAGCTTCGACGGGAGGCAGCCCGGCACGTGGCCGAATTAGGTGCCGACGGAAATGCCATCGGCGGTCTGGCTGTGGGAGAACCGACCGAAAAAATGTATGAAATGATAGAGGTCGTAAATGAAATACTCCCTACGGATAAGCCCCGTTATCTGATGGGCGTCGGTACACCGGCAAACATACTCGAAGCCATAGAAAGAGGTGTGGATATGTTTGACTGCGTAATGCCTACCCGTAACGGACGCAACGGTATGCTCTTCACCCGTAACGGTATCATGAACATGAGAAACAGAAAGTGGGCCGATGACTTTTCTCCCATCGACGAAGGCGGTGCATCTTATGTCGACGAACAATATTCTCGGGCCTATCTACGCCACCTTTTCATCGCAGATGAATTGCTGGCGTTGCAAATCGCCTCGATACACAATCTGGCATTCTACCTGTGGCTCGTAAAAGAAGCTCGCCGGCATATCATCGAGGGAGATTTTTCGCAATGGAAGAAAGAAATGGTCGTACGTGTAACTCAACGATTGTAATGTCCGACAAAGTATGATAAAGAAAATCGACCTCTATATTATCAAAAAATTCTTAGGGACTTACGTCTTTGCCATAGCTTTGATTATCTCTATCGTCGTGGTATTCGATGTCAACGAAAAGCTCGACGCTCTCTTGAAAGCCCCTTTCAAAGCGACTGTATTTGACTATTACCTCAACTTCATTCCCTACTTTGTCAGTCTTTTCAGTCCTTTATTTACTTTCATTTCGGTCATTTTCTTTACATCGAAGCTCGCCGATAATTCCGAAATCATCGCCATGTTGGCAAGCGGCATCAGTTTCAAACGCCTGTTGGTTCCCTACATGGTTTCGGCCGGTATCATCGCAGGTGTCAATTTCTATCTCAACAGTTATATAATTCCCCCAGCAACGACCACCCGAATCGAATTCCAAAACACATACGTAAAAAACAAAAAAGTCGATTACGCGAGCAACATACAACTACAAGTGGAACCGGGCGTCATCGCCTACATAAGCCGATACGACAACCGTACCAAAACCGGATACCGTTTTTCTCTCGAAAAATTCGAAGGAAAAATTCTGAAATCAAGGCTTACGGCTCAATCGGTTACCTATGACGAAAATTACCATTGGGTCGTAAAGAATTATGTCATACGGGATTTCGACGGTATGAACGAATACCTTTCCCGAGGTTCGCAACTCGACACGCTAATCAGTATAGAACCATCGGATTTTCTGATTTCCAAATATGACAGCGAATTAATGACTACACCCGAACTAAAAACATATATCGACCGCCAAAAACAACGAGGTGTGGCCAACATCATCGGATTTGAAATCGAATATCACCGTCGATTCGCCAATACGGCTGCGGCATTTATTCTTACACTTATCTCTCTCATCTCGTAAAGTAAAGGGGGGAATGGGTTTCAATATTGCAATGGGATTATTGCTCAGCTTTTCTTATATTCTATTCGACATGGTCTCATCGACTTTTGCCATATCGGGAGCAACATCACCGCAAATAGCCGTCTGGATTCCCAACATACTATACGCTTTTATCGCTATCGGCCTTTACTTCAAAGCACCGAAATAAGGGCTGTAACATTTTTTATCGGATCTTTTTCTTAAATACTTTATACTTAGTATATAGATACACGTATAAAAACATACGATAAACAAATCCCAATCTCAAACGCTTTATCAATCGAAATAATTGATACTTCAAAGTATGAGGGAGTGTTATGTGAAACTGTTTATCATACAAATAATCCAAATCCGATATTTGAGAATATCTTCCCAACAACAAATAATTTTCAAAAAGGGATGTATAAAGATTGGACAGCCGGTCATAAAAACCATTTATCAGCATATCATTGCCAAAACGAGACAGCAACAATTCCTGTGCAGACAACCGCCTTTCTATAAATACCCGACGAGTTCTTATCACATCAAACGACACACTATCGCTTCTACCTCGTTCTCGGATTGTTACTATATGATTGATAAATAGCATTTTCTGTACTTCTTTGTAAAATGATAGAAAAAATATACCTTCGTAAATTCTCACATTTTCATCAAACAAGTGTCTTTTCATCACATCTCCCTCGATACAGTGAATAAAATCACCGCTTATCCTTCCACTCAAAAAATCTGTATAATGGAATTCCTTGCTTGTTTCTTCTGCAACACCTATTTCTCTATAACTGATATCGTCAGGAGCAAACATATAATATCGATATTGCGGATTGCTTTTTACCACTCTATCTATAATCGATATAGCATCATCAACAAAATAATCATCGCTATCCAGTATAATTATAAAATCACCACTTGCAGCCTTTATTGCCACATTCCTTGCTGCATTAGTCCCCTTGTTTTCAGCAAGTTCAATATAACGCAGGTGTTCATTACACCTTACATAATTGTTACAGATACGTCCTGTATCATCTCGACTTCCATCATTTACTATAATATGTTCTACCTCGATTTTATCAGCTCCCCCACATAGGTTTATTTGCTTTATAACACTTTCTATACAACGACCTATACAATCTTCTCGATTATATACAGGTGTAATTATGCTATATTTCATTTTTTCCTTATTATCGATATTATTCTCCTTCTTATATACACAAAATAACTTTTAAGCACTTGAAAATAAAATACGACTTTATTTTTTAAGGTCTGACCAAATAAATCTTCATATTTTTTTTCTACCGTCTTAAAAGAAGATTTTGGGATAGGATATTCTATAAACGAATAGATTCCCAAATTGACAAGTGCTTTACTATCTTTACTTAATATGCGATATGTTTCTTTATTCAAATCAATATATGTTTGTGCCAACATTTTCACATAATACCCAGCAACAAAATGATGACAAGCTTTTTTCACCGTATCGCGGCTAGCACAAGCCGATGTAGGATTTATACGATACACATATACCGGTTCATTGCAATAAGCTATATTTTGACAATGGCAAGCCATTTGATAAACAAATAATCTGTCTTCTGAATAAGCCAAACCTTCTATAAATCTCAAATTGTTTTTCTTTATAATATCGCCTCTAAACAAATATCCCCATAAAGCGAAATGTTTTATCGATGTAATCGTATGGGGCAAAATCACATCTGGTAATATTCTTATAAGAGATATTTGATCCTTTTTTAATTTCATGGCATTTGCCAATACTAAATCAACTCCCGTATGAATAGTCCTATTATAAAGAATCTCCAATGCATCTGGTAATAAGTAATCATCGGCATCTACAAAAGTAATCCAATCACCTACGGCCATATCCAAACCCTTATTTCGAGCCGCACTGACCCCCTCGTTTTTGCCATCAACAAGCTTTATTGAAGAATTCTTTTTCTTATATTCCAATAAAATCTCCAAAGAATCATCGGTACTACCGTCATTTACCAATATCAATTCATAGCTCTTAAAAGATTGAGATAATATACTATCTATACATTTTCGCAAATAAAGAGATGCATTATAAACTGGTACAATTATAGAAATCGTCATAATTCCATATATTTACACACAAAAATAGGGATAATGTAAAAGAATACCAATAAAACTACAACAAGAAAGTTTCGGCTACTTTCTTTTCAAAGGAAATAATTGTTTTACTTTTTGTATTAAAAACAAGCGCTCACTTTTAGACAATCCTATAATATACACGAGCAAAATTATTACACATGCACTCGCCAAAGATGAATACACAAATGAACCCAAATTAGGTTCAGGCTTATAAAAGACAAACAAGGCGACAAGGATTGTCGCAATCAGAGAAAGGGGAACAATGACGATTTTTAAATAACGAGAGGTACTCAACCCGATAAGAGGCAGTATAAAACGCACTCGCAACATTTGTGTAAATAACTCGATACATAAATACACCACAAACACCGACTCAGGTCGAGCCACACCACTTTTCAATACAATATAAGAGATCGGAACGATCATCAACAACGAACAACTCTCGATGATTTGCACCTTACGGATTCTCCCCGTAGCATGAAGAGATGTAAGTACAGAACTCTTCAACGATTCTATTGTCGAAATAACAAGGGTAAGCCGAACAAAAGCCACCGTATATTGAGGAACATTTCCTAACCATAAGCCCAATATATATTCAGCATTTATAATGATAGGAAAGCTGAGTAACAGCATCAAAAAGAAGGCATATTTCGAACTATATAATACCAACTTATGCATATAGTCAAGATTATTCGACGCATAAGATTTCGTAATTTGGGGATTCAACGCCATCTGAAAGTTCGTTACAAATCGGGTTACTGCACCTTGTACTTGTACCGATACCCCTCGAGCGGCATTGACCACCGGTCCGAAAAAAATATTCAACAAAATATTCAGTCCCTGTGTATAACCGACAATCGCCAAATGTCCCAACGAAGTCCAACCCGAATAGGCAAACATTTCTTTAAGCCGATGTTTTTCGTATATCAACGGAGCTCTACTTTCAGGGAAGTTTCGGCGACAGTATAATGAATAACACAGCCGGACAATAAGTTGCAGGAAAAGTAAAAGCGCTGCATAAACAATAAGTTTATCCCAAGCAGTCCACTGTATAAGGTAAGCAATGGCCAATCTCGAAACTACCTCGAATATAGAAATATAAGCAAACGCTTTCATCTGTTCATGCGCAATGATCAAGGCATTGTACGGAGCACTAAGTATCGATACCATAGATGTCGCTACCGAACACTGATATACCCAAAAGGCGGCTGTCATTCTCTCTGCCGGAATAACAAGCTTATTCAACAACAGCCATAGTCCCAACGTCTCGGCCAATATAAATATAATGACGGCAAAAAGAATCTGAATAAGGCGCGTAGTGCTTACGACACATCGTAACTCGGTTTTATCTCCCCCACCGAGGGCGACCGTAATATATCTCGATGAAGTTCCAGCCATAGAATCGGAAACGAACGAAAATATGGCAATTATACCACCGACAACATTAAACAAGCCAAAATCGACATCTCCCAATGCACGCAATATCACCCGAGAAGTAAAAAGACTTACCCCCATAATAAGTATCATTCTCAGGTATAAGAAGAATGTATTACGGGCTATACGCTTATTATTTGCGAGTTGAATATCCATCGGTAAAAATCGATATGTGGCCTTTTATTTGAAATCTTATTTTACTTTTTTCGCCGATAGTTTTTCCAAAACATAGACGAGTGCAAAACCGACAATCATCAATATAATTCCTTCTACCAAATACTCATTGGGCAAAATATTGTTTTCTACCAAAGGTTTTACTTCTCCATGTGTATCGGTATAGGTCTCCACCACCTCTTTCCACGGCCAAACTTTATTTAAAGAACCCAACATAAAACCGGTCAAAACCGACAAAGTAATATTCCGGAAATGCTTCAACGCATACGATAACACCCGGGAAAAACTCGTAATACCCAACAATGCACCGAACGCAAATACGCCGAGAACAATAAAATCGAGTTTATTGACTGCCTCCATGATGTAAAAATATTTGCCCAACAGTACCAAAATGAAACTACCTGATATTCCGGGCAAGATCATGGCACAAATGGCAATAGCACCACAGAGAAAAATAAAAAGCAGATTGGTCGATGTCTCGGCCGGCGTAGCAATTGTAATATAATAAGCAACTACGGCTCCGGCGATGAAACCTAATATCGTTTTCCAACTCCACTCTTTAATGTCTTTTGAAACAAACCATGTAGATGCAAGCACCAATCCAAAAAAGAATGCCCAAACAAGAACAGGTTCATTTACCAACAAATAAGTTATCAACTTAGCCAAAGAAAGTATACTGATTGCAATACCGAACAACAAAGACAGTAAAAAATTGGCATTGATGGCTTTCCAGAAAGCGGCAATTTTACCCGTAAACAAAAGTTTCAACGAGTGCATATTAATACTTTTGATCGAATCGATCAACTCATCATAAATGCCAACGATAAAAGCAATCGTCCCACCCGATACACCGGGGACCACATCGGCAGCCCCCATACCTATTCCTTTAAGCACCAAAACCGCATAATCCTTTACGCTCCGTTTTTCCATAAAATCCTACGTTATAAATTTGTATTCAAATTTTTTCCCAATTCATCTCTCAAAAGATCCATAATACGAGCAAGAGACTCGATACGACTCCGGTTCTCTTCATCTAAATTATTCAATATCTCAGGGTCGTTCATAAGTGACTCTATCCTATCGGCAAGATGCATCGCTTCCTCGACATCGCCATATTTAAAGTGAGCCAATGCCAAACTTAGCAACATCTCTACATCGATATGCTGCGTATATTCCACGGCTCGTGTATAATATCCGATAGCCTCGCGGCAATATCGAGTTCTGTTTTCACCATCGGACGACAAAGCAAGCCGTTCCATAATTTGAGCCAGATTTTTACACGCATATACATTCTCGGGATCAAGAGACAAAACCTGACGAAATTGTTTTTCAGCTGCTTCCAATTTGTTCTCCGACATATCTATCTCCCCGACAAACATAATGGCATCGATATGATAGGCATCGGCTTCGAGAGCTTTCTCCAACGCATCGCGCGTATTGGAAATATCATTCAGACTATAATAATTGGTCGCCAGTTGATAATAAAAATCGGCATTGGGATAGTCGGCATATTTTATGGCGAGCAACAACGAATTTATAGCTTTCTCATATAACTCCATGTGCGAATAACATGCTGCCAGCATGGCATGTGCCAGACTTTTATCCCGAGCTGTATCTATCACCTCATCGAAGATGTGCATCGCTGCCTGAAAATCTCCTTTATTGTATAGGCAACAACCTTTCGAAATCATCGTTTCGACATTGTTTTCATCGATAGCCAAAGCGAAATCACACGCCTCGATAGCCTCATCGTATTTTCCCCGCAAAGCCAACAATCGGGCCAAATCGAACCAATCGGCATGAGAATACGGGTCTTTATCGAGCAACTTATTATATATGGCTATCGCCTCGTCATTCTTCTGTTGATCTTCATAAATATGAGCCAATTCCCGCATAAGGGCATCTCTGTCTTTCGGCAGTCGTCGACATGCCTCATCGATGAAAGAGAATGCTTCGGAAAAGCAATCATAGTCGAGAAAAAGATCTATAACGTCGAGACATATTTCCAAAGATAATTCATCGGAATCGAGCAAGTCGTCGATATAAGCCACAGCCCGCATAAAATCAGAACGAATCAACGCAATCTCCGTCTGAATAAGAAGAGCATCGGCTGTATGGCTATGCACCTCATCGATCTGACGTTCTGCCTCATCGATACGGTCAAGACACAACAAATATCCGGCCCGACGCACCAACAAATCGGTGTTTCCCGGGTGCAACTCCAATCCATACTCAATAACGCCGAGAGCATCTCGATATTGCTCCGAAAGTTCGTATTCATAAGCAATATCCTCTATATCTTCCGCATCGAAATAACGGCGTTTGCCGCAACGGAGCATATCCTCGTAACGGCGTATCAAATCGGAATTGATCTCTTCATTATCCATAAAACCGTTTTTTAAGACAATACCGAAGCAAAGCGAAATCCATTCCGCATTACTCCGGTACACAATTGGCTTATATCAATTTCAATGCTTATCTTTTATTTTTTCCCAACTATCTTTTAAAGACACGGTGCGATTGAAGACCAAATGCTCTTGAGTCGTATCGGGATCTACCGAAAAATAGCCAATACGCTGGAACTGATAATGGTCTCCCACTTTTGCCGTCTCTGCCAAATACGGCTCGATATAGGCTTTTACAACCGACAAAGAATCGGGATTCAATAATTCCCTGAAATCGGTATCCTTTTCTTCGGCCGGATTCTCTACCATGAAAAGACGATCGTACATACGCACTTCGGCTTCAATGGCATAACGTGCCGAAACCCAATGTAACGTACCTTTCACTTTCCGATTGCTTTCGGGCATTCCGCTACGGGTCTCGGGATCGTATTCGCAATATACCTCCTCGATTTCATCGGAGGCATTCTTTTTACAGCCGGTACATTTTACTATGTACGCCGATTTGAGACGGACCTCCTGACCCGGTGTCATACGGAAATATTTCTTGGGCGGATTCTCCATGAAATCTTCCCGTTCGATATAAAGTTCCCTTGTAAAAGGCATCGAATGTACGCCGGCCTCGGGCTTCTCGGGATTATTCTCCGCATCGAGATATTCGACCTTATCTTCGGGATAATTGGTTATAATAAGTTTGACCGGATTTACTACAGCAGCCACCCGATTGGCATTCTTATTAAGGTCTTCCCGAATACTATGTTCGAGCAATGCGACATCGATAAGACCGTCGAATTTGGTATACCCTATCTTATTTACAAAATTGCGTATCGATTCAGGCGTATATCCGCGACGACGTAATCCGCACAGAGTCGGCATACGGGGATCGTCCCATCCCGAAACGAGTTTTTCCTGAACCAACTGTAAAAGTTTCCGTTTGCTCATTACGGTATAAGTAAGGTTCAGACGGTTGAATTCAATCTGTCGAGGACAATAGCTTTCGTCGGCCAAGAATTTCACAAACCACTCATATAAAGGTCTATGCACCTCGAACTCCAATGTACAAATAGAGTGGGTAACCCCCTCGAAATAATCCGATTGTCCATGTGCAAAATCATACATGGGATACACATTCCATTTCGTACCCGTACGATGATGCGGGTGTTTTATAATCCGATACATAATCGGATCGCGCATGTGCATATTCGGAGAAGCCATATCTATTTTTGCCCGCAATACCATCGCGCCTTCTTCAAATTCGCCCTTATTCATGCGCTCGAACAAATCGAGATTTTCTTCTACGGAACGATCACGATACGGACTGCTTACTCCGGGTTGTGTAGGAGTTCCCTTTTGCTGGGCGATTTGTTCCGAGGTCTGCTCATCTACATAAGCATATCCCTCCTTTATCATACGCAATGCCAAATCATACAATTTCGGGAAATAATCCGATGCATAGTAAAGACGATCTCCCCAGTCAAAGCCCAGCCAGTGAATATCTTCCATAATAGAATCGACATATTCTACATCTTCCCGGGCCGGATTGGTATCGTCAAAACGCAAATTACATGTCCCTCCATATTTTGCGGCAATCCCAAAATCCATGCAAATAGCCTTTGCATGACCTATATGCAAATAACCGTTAGGCTCGGGCGGAAACCGCGTATTCAAACGCCCGCCGTTTTTACCCGCAGCCAAATCGGCCTCGACAGCCATTTCTATAAAATTCAGGCTTTTCTTTTCTTCTTCATTGTGTTCTGCTACGTGTGTCATAGTCAAAGTTTTTCTACTTGCAGATATACTTCCTTAAATTTGTTAGCGGCAAAGATAACGAATAAAATCTATTATTTATCCATTTCATAACTCATATTTGTCATATACTCAGATACCATTTTCCTGTCGCTTCTCTTTATACTCCATATCATACAAATCAAACCCCTGAGCCCAATAGTTTTTTACAACCTCTTTCAATTCAAAACCATGCTTCTCATAAAAACCATATACAAACTGAGATGTCCTCACGGTCATTTTCCGAATGCTCTCAACAGCCTTCAATTTCTCAATTCTATACCGAAGCAATCGCGAACCTAACGATTTCCTTTGATAATCCGGGTGAAAAATATCCCAACTGATTTTTCCATGCGTCATGTTATCTGCGAAATTTATTCCTCCGCACCCCACTATCAACTCATCGACCAATAAAACATAATAGAGTTCTCTTTCTCTATCCAAGTACATATCGAATGCCGCCTCCTCTTCGACGGCAAAATACATCGGTATATTCAATCGGATCAAATCCATGACGGCATTTTTATCGGCCGGTTCATATTCCCTAATCACAATTCTTTTTCCCATTTACATTCATTTCTAAAAATCAAACCTTTACAGAGAGAGAATCCCAACATCTCGAATCGATTGTACAAAGATAAGCCATTCCAAATAGACTAGCCATATAAAGAATATGATTCAAAAAATTCTTTTGCAAAGAGAAATTTTAATCTGAATGTAACATGTTTCTCATGTTATAATATGATTTTTGCAACGTCAAATCAATGCTGTAAAATATGTACAAAAACATTCTTTTGATTTCGATTCTTTTTCTCTCCATTTCTCAATCCATTCCCGCGCAACGCATCAAAGGCAGCGATACGGTTTTACCCCTCACCCAAGAATGGGCCGAAACATTTATGAAAGAATATCCGGGAGCCGCCGTTACCGTAACCGGCGGAGGCAGCGGAGTAGGCATTTCGGCTATCATGGAAGGAACAACCGACATTGCCATGGCATCTCGTCGCATAAAATTCGGAGAGAAAATAAAAACGAAACAAAATAAAATGGAGCTGTGTGAAGAAATCGTCGCTTATGACGCATTGGCGATAGTTGTAAATCCGTCGAATCCGGTAGACAGTCTTACCCGGGAAGAACTGGAAGCTATTTTCCGAGGTAAAATAACCAACTGGAAAGAGGTAGGCGGTCCCGACGCAAAAATTATTGTCTATTCGCGAGAAACCTCTTCGGGCACCTACGAATTTTTCAAAGAAAGCGTTCTCGAAAATAAAAATTACACCAATAATATATTATCCATGCCGGCCACCGGAGCGATCATACAATCGATAAGGCAGACCAAAGGCGCTATCGGATATGTAGGTATGGCCTACCTAAATCCTTATGTAAAAGCCATAAAAGTCTCTTATGATGACGGGAAAAGCTATGCATACCCATCGATAGAAAACGCCCGGGCAAAAAAATATCCTATCGTACGTCCTCTTTATTATTACTACAATAAAAAAGATGAGAATGAAGTACGACCTTACCTACAATTCATCACATCGGAAAGAGCCGAAAATATATCTTTGAAATTAGGGTTCATTCCCGCCATGTAACCAAACAAGAATTACACATGAAAAAGTGGATAGACCATATCGCAAAACGGATATTTACCGTAAGCGGTTTTGTAACCAGTGCCGTTATTTTACTGATTATCGGATTCCTCTTTACCGAAGCAATCGGGCTCTTCAATAATCCGATAGTAGAAGAAGGCTATACTCTCGTCGTCAATAAAGAAAATCCAATAAAATCTCTCAGTTCCAAGCAGATAAAAGATTTGTTCGATGAAGAGATCGTCAATTGGAAAGAGCTCGGAGGCAGCGATATTCCCGTACAGACATTCCGTCTCGAAGATCTGTTGAAACATTACTCCGAAGAAGAACTCGGATCGGAATATGAATATGCCGGGGAAAAAATCGGTGATTTGATCCGCCGAAACCCGGGAATGATCGCATTTGTTCCTCTAAACTTAATCCGGAACGAACCCGACATACGCATGCTCGAAGACAGGGATATTCCGGCAAAAGATGTTTTACTCGGGACAGAATGGTACCCGACAGCCACTCCATCGCCTATCTTCGGAATATTACCTTTATTGTACGGAACTCTCTGGGTAAGTTTTTTTGCCATACTGATAGCCCTCCCGTTCGGACTTTCCGTTGCCATCTACATGTCCGAAGTCGCGAATCCTAAAATCAGGAATATCCTGAAACCGATTATCGAACTGCTCAACGGAATCCCTTCGGTCGTTTACGGATTTTTCGGACTGGCTGTCATCGTTCCGCTGTTGCAAAACACATTCGACCTACCTGTGGGAGAATCGGGATTGGCGGGAAGCATCATATTGGCAATCATGGCCTTACCCACAATCATCACCGTTGCGGAAGATGCAATGAGCAACTGTCCTCGCTCCATGCGCGAAGCCAGTCTAGCACTCGGGTCGACACAATGGCAAACCATATACAAAGTGGTGATTCCGTCTTCTATTTCGGGAATCACATCGGGGGTAGTGCTGGGAATAGGCCGCGCCATAGGAGAAACCATGGCTGTGCTCATGGTTACCGGTAACGCGGCAGTCATACCCTCTTCGATTTTAGAACCATTGAGAACAATCCCGGCAACCATTGCTGCCGAACTGGGTGAAGCCCCGGCCGGAGGCGCACATTACCAATCGCTGTTTTTACTTGGGGTCATACTCTTTTTCATCACCTTATTCATCAACTCTTGCGTCGAAATCGTCTCTTCCCGCAACAAAATAAAAAACTGACCATATATGAGTTTCGATACCACCTTATTTTCAAAACGGCGACGGATAGTCCAGAACCTGATGTTTACCCTATTCCGTATTTTCAGTTACAGCATTGTCGCCATATTGTTTTTCATTTTAGGCTTTATCATCATAAAAGGCATCGGGGTAATCAGTTGGGACTTCATTACCCAAGCCCCCAGCGACGGCATGACAAAGGGAGGAATATGGCCGGCGATAGTCGGTACTTTCTACCTGATGATAGGCAGCGCCTTGTTTGCGTTCCCCATCGGAATCATGAGCGGAATATATATGAACGAATATGCCCGCTCCGGAAAAATCGTAAATTTTATCCGCACGATGACCAATAATCTGGCCGGTATCCCGTCTATTGTATTCGGACTGTTCGGTATGGCATTCTTTGTCAACCGGCTCAGTTTCGGAGATAGCATATTGGCCGGTTCATTAACGCTGGGATTGCTTGCGCTACCCATCATCATTCGTACCACCGAAGAAACGTTCAAGGATATCCCATCCTATTTCAGAGAAGGAAGTATGGCCTTAGGGGCAACCAAAGCACAGACCATCTGGAAAGTCCTACTCCCTATGGCCACCCCGCGCATCATTACAGGACTCATACTTTCGCTGGGACGTGTCTCGGGCGAGACAGCTCCTATCCTATTCACCTGCGCGGCATACTTTTTGCCGAAATTACCGACCAGTATTTTCGATCAATGTATGGCATTGCCCTATCATCTTTATGTCGTTGCAACCAGCGGGACCGATGTCGAAGCACAACAACCGATCGCTTACGGAACAGCTTTTGTACTCATCGTCATCGTCTTGATAATGAATTTAGCGGCCAATGGCATACGGAATTATTTCGATAAAAAAATCAAGTTAAAATAATAAACACAAACAGACATGAACAAAATAGAAGCGGCCCATGTGGATTTTTATTATGGAGACTTCCATGCGCTGAAAAACATATCTCTATCTATTCCTGAAAATCAAGTAGTGGCATTTATCGGCCCGTCGGGGTGCGGGAAATCAACATTCTTACGGCTTTTCAATCGAATGAATGACCTGATATCCCATACCAAACTGACAGGAAACATCTATATCGACGGTCAGGACATATATGATAAATCGGTCGAAGTCGATGTATTGCGAAGGAATGTCGGAATGGTCTTCCAACGACCGAATCCTTTTCCTAAAAGCATTTTCGAAAATGTTGCCTATGGTCTGCGTGTCAATGGATTCAGAGATAAAGAATTTATTTCGCACAAAGTAGAAGAAGCCTTAAAAGGTGCAGCCTTATGGAATGAGGTAAAAGACAAATTGAAAGAATCGGCTTATGCCCTATCCGGCGGTCAACAGCAACGCCTGTGCATAGCCCGTGCCATGGCGGTATCGCCCTCGGTCTTGCTGATGGACGAACCGGCATCGGCTCTCGACCCCATATCGACAGCAAAAATAGAAGAGCTGATATGCGAATTATGTAAACAGACAACCATCGTCATCGTAACCCACAGTATGCAACAAGCAGCAAGGGTAAGCCATAAAACGGCGTTTTTCTACCTCGGAGAAATGGTCGAATACGATGATACCAAAAAGATTTTTACAAATCCCACCGAAGAAGCTACGCAAAATTATATTACAGGACGTTTTGGATAAAATAAAAAGAGTATACTATGGTAAAATTTGTTGAGAACGAACTTCTTGCTATAAAAGAAGAAGTAAATGATATGTGGTTGCTGGTACGCCAGCAACTCGAAAATGCGTTCAACGCATTGCGCAATAACGACGACGATCTTGCAAACAGCGTCGCATCGAGGGAAAAACGGGTGAATGCTTTCGAACTGAAAATAGACAGCGACATCGAAGATTTCATCGCGCTATACAACCCTGTGGCCGTAGACCTGCGTTTCGCACTCGCCATGCTGAAAATCAACAACAACCTCGAACGCATAGGAGACTATGCCGACAGTATCGCCCGTTTCGTCGCGAGAAATAATCTGACAGAAGAAGACAAACAGCTATTCAATGTATTGGAACTGAAAGAGATGTATGACCAAGTACTCCACATGTTCTCTACTACGCACAAAGCACTTGAAACTTCCGATGCATCTTTGGCAAAATCGGTCATCGATAAAGATGACCTTTTGGACTCACTCAATCAAAAAGCACTCGATAAACTGGCAGAGTACGCCAAAAATAATCCGTCGGCCATTCGATTCTGCTTAGAAATAGCCGCCATATTGCGCAAATTGGAACGTACCGGCGACCATATCATCAATCTGGCCGAAGAAACCGTATTCTACATAGATGCAGAAGTCCTGAAACACATTCATTCTACCGCACCATCAATCGATGAAGAATAAAAAAACCGGGAACGATGTTTCCCGGTTTTTTATCTAATTAGAGGCGTTCGGCAACCTTATCCCAATCAACGATCGACCAAAAAGCTTTTACGAAATCGGCCCGTCGATTGCGATAATCGACATAATAGGCATGTTCCCATACATCGATAGTCAATAGCGGTTTCAGCAGTTTCGTCAACGGATTCCCTGCATTTTGAGCCGATTCTATCGACAACTTGCCATGTTTGTCGATGGCGAGCCATACCCAGCCGGAACCGAACAAAGAAACCGCCGCTTTGGAAAACTGGTCTTTGAATGACTCGACCGACCCGAATTCCCGAATCAACGCTTCGGATAACTTTTCAGGGATCTTTTTTTCCCGAGGCGTCAAGGTATCAAAAAAGAATGTGTGGTTCCACGTCTGTGCGGCGTTATTAAAGATCGCACCGTCGGAACTTTTTACAATCTCATCGAGAGTCATATCGGCATAAGGAGTATCGGCAATCAGACGATTGAGATTGTCGATATAAGTTTGCAAATGTTTACCATAATGGTAATCAATGGTTTCTTTACTCATCACCGGAGCAAGAGCATCGGCGGCATACGGAAGTTTGGGCATTACATGTGTCATTGTCGTATTTTTTTTAGTTAAACAATAATTTTACGGGTTATAAAAACAGATATATGCATTGAGGTATGTTGCCAAAAGCAGCCACAATATATACGGGATAAATAACCACGATGATATGCGGCTGGGTACATAGGCCTTGCATATATAGAAAACGACGAGAAAATCGAGCAATAAAATATCCAGCAATCCCAATAACGGGCTTCTCCAACTGAAAAACAGAATGCTCCAAAGGAAATTAAAGAATAATTGCGCTCCCCATACGGCGATCAACCATTTTGCAGATTTTCTCTTTATAAGGAAAGAGAGAGACAACCCCATCAAAACGTAAAGGATACTCCATACGATGGGAAAAACAATTGCCGGAGGCGTTATCGACGGTTTATGCAACAGCGGATACCACTCTTCTATGGCCGACCGCTGAAAAAAACCGGCAGTAATTCCTACGACCACGCATAACAAAACCGGCCAAAGATAATTCCATACTTTTTTCATGACTTGAATTTTTCGTCTATTTCTTTATAAACATAATAACTTTTTTATTGTTCATATCCTAAACAATATTTTTTAACTCAACAGATCGAAAAATAATCGTTCTTTATTAACTAAAACGATAATATCTTGTACCTTAGACGACAAAAATACCGTAAATTTCGCCAAAGCTCGATGAATACAAAAAACAACCTTCTTACCGACCGTCTCAGCTACGACAGCGAGAACATGGCTCCCACCCGATTGCATTTGTTCAGCTATAACGCCAACGATATTGATGAACACATCGAAAACGACCTTCAAATCCTCATTCCGGAGACAGAACGTCCCGATTATATTCATTGGCTCCAAATATGCGGATTGCAAAATACCACCGACATACAAAACATTTGCACACATTTAGGCATCAACTTTTTGGTCATGCAGGATATTCTCAATCCCAATCATCCATGCAAAATCGAAGAATATGAAAAGTTCAATATCGTCATCGCAAAATACTTCGACAAGGAAAAAGAATCTCAGGTAAGCATCGTACAAGGCGAAAACTTCATTCTTACGTTTATGGAGTACGAAACTCCGGCCTTCCGAGGTATAGAGAACGCCTTACGAAACAATATTCTGAAAATCCGAACCCGTCCCTCCGATTATCTGCTTACCGTTCTATTAAATGATCTGGTAACCAATTTCATTTCGGTATCGGCACAAATCGACAATAGCCTCGAAGATCTGGAATCGGAACTTCTACTTGAAAAAAGTGCTTATGAAATCGGTATCGAAATACAAACTTTGAGGAGAAGATACCTTCTCTTGAAACGGACCGTCTTACCACTGAAAGAACAATACTCTCGATTGATCCGCTCGGACTCGCCTTTGATTCATAAAACCAACCGGGCGTTTTTCAACGATCTCAACGACCACATAAACTACGTTGCCCAAAATATCGAAATTTGCCGTGAAACACTCTCTTCCCTTGTAGACTTGTATATCTCCAACAACGATTTACGCATGAACTCCATCATGAAACGCCTGACGATCGTCTCTACAATCTTCATACCTCTGACATTTCTCGTCGGCGTATGGGGTATGAATTTCGACAATATGCCCGAACTGAACTGGCAGTACGGTTACATAGCGGCATGGCTCCTCATGGTATGTATCGGCGTAGGGGTCTACATTTTTCTCAAAACGAAAAAATGGAAGTAACATACATCTCTCCCCCCTTATAGATAAAGTAAGATTTCGTACCTTTGCCGGAAATCACAAGCAAGAGATATGACCTATCCTCAAAATTTTGAAGAGAAAATCGGATTCGACAAAATACGCAGTCTCATCTGCGACCGATGTTTGAGCACGCTGGGCAGCGAACGTGTCTCCGATATGCAATTCCAGACATCGTTCGATACCATCGATCGCTTACTACACGAGACCGAAGAATTTACCCATATATTGCAAACCGAAGATAATTTCCCGGCCGATTATTTCTTCGACATACGATCCTCGTTGCAACGCATTCGCATAGAGGGGACTTTTCTCGATGAGACGGAGCTTTTCAACCTGAGGCGTTCTTTGGAAACGATACGCCATATCGTAGGATTTTTCATCAATGAAGAAGAAAGTCCCTATCCTCATCTGCAAGCACTGGCCGGGAATGTCGTAGTATTTCCTCCATTGCTTTCCCGCATAGACCAAATCATCGACAAGTTCGGACACGTCAAAGATAACGCCTCGACCGAATTGTCTCAAATACGCAGAGAACTGAACCGTACCCTTTCAAGTATTTCCCGCAGTTTGAATATGATCTTGCGAAATGCCCAAAGTGAAGGCATTGTCGACAAGGAGGTTTCTCCCACTTTACGAGAAGGGCGACTGGTCATTCCCGTCATACCGGCCTATAAGCGGAGAATAAAAGGCATCGTACACGACGAGTCGGCCAGCGGGAAAACCGTATATATCGAACCGGCAGAAGTAGTAGAAGCCAATAACCGAATAAGAGAACTCGAAGGGGAAGAACGTCGTGAAATCATACGCATACTCACCCTCTTTACCGATGAGCTACGACCTCATTTAGCCGAAATCGCCCATTCCTACGAATTCCTTGCCGACATAGATTTCATACGGGCCAAAGCACTGTTTGCCATTGAGATAAACGCATTACTTCCCCGCTTCGAGAATTGCCGGCAAATCGAATGGTATCATGCCGTTCACCCGTTGCTTTTTCTCTCTCTCAAAAAACAAAACAAAGAAGTCGTCCCGTTAGACATAACTCTTACTCCCCAACAACGCATATTGCTCATTTCCGGACCGAACGCAGGTGGGAAATCGGTCTGTCTCAAAACAACAGGACTATTGCAATATATGCTACAATGCGGATTGCTCATACCGGTATACGAAAATTCCCATACGGGAATCTTCGACCATATCTTCATCGATATAGGCGACGAACAATCGATAGAGAACGACCTCAGTACTTACAGTTCCCACTTGACGAATATGAAATTTTTCGTCAAAAACTGCAATGAAAGTTCTCTCTTGCTCATCGATGAATTCGGCGGCGGTACCGAACCGCAAATCGGCGGTGCCATCGCAGAAGTACTTCTCGACCGATTCAATCGAAAAAAGGCATTCGGTGTCATAACCACTCACTACCAAAACCTGAAACAGTTTGCAGAAGACACGCAAGGTATCGTCAATGGCGCCATGCTCTACGACCGCCACATGATGCAACCTCTCTTCAAACTATCCATTGGTAATCCGGGCAGCTCATTCGCCATAGAAATAGCCCGTAAAATAGGATTGCCCGAAGATGTCATTGCCGATGCTTCGGAAAAAGTCGGCTCGGATTACATTGACATGGACAAATATCTACAAGACATCGTCCGGGACAAACGGTACTGGGAAAGCAAACGCCAGAATATACGACATCGGGAAAAACAACTCGAAGAAATCACGCAGAAGTATGCCGACAATCTGCAAGAAATAGAAAAAGAGCGAAAACGTATTCTGAAAGAAGCTAAACAAAAAGCGGAACAACTTATCGCCGAATCAAACGCCCGCATCGAAAATACCATTCGTGCCATCAAAGAGGCGGAGGCCGAAAAAGAAAAAACGAAGATGGCTCGTCAAGAACTCCATTCTTTCAAAAAAGAATTGCAGAATAACGACGAAAACGACGATGCCATATCAAGAAAAATCGCAAAAATCAAGGCGAAAGAAGAGAAAAAGAACCGCACAAAAAAAGAAACCGATGCCGAAACGGCCAAAACAACAACCATTTCGGTAGGTGATGCCGTATGCCTAAAAGGACAAACGACGGTGGGAGAAATCTCGGCAATACAGGGGAACAAAGCAACTGTCATATTCGGACATATAAAATCATCGGTACATATAGAACGTCTCGAAAAAGTGAACCGCAACCGGTTAAAACGCGAACAAGCCATAAAAGCGACATTTGTAAGCGAAGATACCACCAACAGCATGAGAGAAAAAAGCCTTCACTTTCACCGAGAAATAGATATTCGCGGTTTCAGAGCCGATGAAGCCCTACAAGCCCTCGTTTATTTTATCGACGATGCTATCCAAGTCGGAGCTGAACAGGTACGTATCCTGCACGGAACAGGTACGGGAGCTTTGCGGCAAACGGTCAGAGAATATCTCAAAGGGGTTGCTGGAATAAGGACTTTTCACGATGAACACGTACAATTCGGTGGTGCCGGCATTACAGTCGTAGAGTTGGAATGATATTTTTTTAAGATTTCGAGCTTATCGTATATCCCATTCCACCGTTAAGAAAAAATCGGGTTAACCACAATTCATGCGGATAGATTTACTATTTTAGAAGAAAAACGTATCTTTGCGTGTTTATCATACCGAAATGACAGCAGAAAAAAAAACGATACTCTCCGATATATACAATCCCGATGATCTGCGAAAGCTCTCTCTCGACCAGCTTCCTCAGATATGCAGTGAACTGCGCCAATTCATTATCGATGCGCTTTCTCAAAATCCGGGGCATTTTGCTTCCAGCTTAGGAACAATAGAGCTTACCGTAGCTTTACACTATGTACTGAATACACCCTACGACCGTATCGTATGGGACGTGGGACATCAGGCTTATGCCCATAAAATATTGACAGAACGAAGAGAGCGGTTTGCAACCAATCGAAAATTGGGTGGACTAAGCGGTTTCCCCTCGCCTATGGAAAGCCCATACGACACATTCGTTGCCGGGCATGCCTCCAATTCTATATCGGCAGCATTGGGTATGTCGGTCGCGGCCAATCTGAAAAACGAAAAAGACCGCAAGGTCGTTGCCGTAATAGGCGATGCCGCTATTGCGGGAGGATTGGCTTTCGAAGGATTGAACAACGCATCGACCAATCCCAATAACCTGTTGATTATCCTCAACGACAACAACATGGCTATCGACAACAACGTCGGAGCTTTCCATCATTATTTGTCTCGTATCAACACTTTGCCTTTTTATAACGACATGCGGTATAAACTCTACCGTCTGTTGGTAAAAATGCGCCTCGTCTCCGAACAACAGAAGGGGGCTATACTCCGCTTCAACAATAGTCTGAAAGCTCTGATATCGAGGCATCAAAACATATTTGAAGGACTGAATATCCGATATTTCGGCCCGATAGACGGGCATGATGTAAAACATTTGGTCAGGGTGCTGAATAATATAAAAGATATGTCCGGGCCCAAAATCCTGCATATCAAAACGGTCAAGGGAAAAGGATTTGCTCCGGCTGAAAAAAATGCTGTCGTATGGCACGCTCCGGGACGGTTCAACAAAGAAACCGGTGAACGGCAAAAAAAAGAGACGGAGAATTTACCGCCTCTTTTCCAAGATGTTTTCGGCCATACATTGGTCGAATTGGCCGAGAAAAACGACAAAATAGTAGGTATCACACCCGCCATGCCCACCGGATGCTCGATGAACTACATGATAGAGCGATTTCCACATCGGGCTTTCGACGTAGGAATCGCCGAAGAACACGCCGTAACTTTTTCGGGAGGATTGGCCAAAGAGGGTCTCATTCCCTTTTGTAACATCTACTCATCGTTTATGCAACGGGCATTCGACGAAGTCATACACGACGTCGCCATACAAAACCTACCGGTCGTCTTCTGTCTCGACAGAGCCGGCCTTGTGGGTGAAGACGGCATGACACATCACGGCTCGTTCGACCTTGCCTATATGCGCTGTATTCCCAATATGACCATAGCCTCACCGATCGATGAGCATTACCTGCGTCATCTTATGTTTACGGCACAATCGGCCGGCTGTTGTTTTACGATACGTTATCCGAGAGGGCGAGGTTCGGTGATAGACTGGCGCAGCCCTATGCAACACCTCGAAATAGGTAAAGGCCGACAGCTCTCGGACGGAAGCGATATAGCCGTCTTATCGATCGGTCCCATAGGAAAAGCAGTGCAAAGGGCTATCGAGTTGGTGAAAACGGAAGGTGTATCCGTCGCTCATTACGACATGATTTTTCTGAAACCTATCGATACGGAAATACTTCATCGCGTAGGGCAGCAATTCAAACGTATCATTACCGTAGAAGACGGGACAATAGAAGGGGGATTAGGAAGTGCCGTCATGGAATTTATGGCAGAAAACAACTATACCCCACAGATCAAACGCATAGGTATTCCCGACCGTTTTATCGAACAAGGCAGTATATCGGAACTGTATACGCTATGCGGAATGGACGAAGCAAGCATCGTAAAAATGCTTCTTGAAAAATGATAATCAAAAGAACTTCGGGAACAATTTGTTTCATTCGATATACGTAGAACAATGAAAATCATTATTGCAGGAGCGGGAGAAGTCGGTACTCATTTGGCCAAATTATTGTCGAAAGAAAACTTGGATATCGTACTTATCGACACCGATATGGAAAAATTACGCTGGCTCGACTCGAACTACAATCTTATGACGATCGCCGGCTCTCCCACTTCGCTCAAAATTTTGAAACAGGCAGGCATAAACGAAGCCGATCTATTCATTGCCGTCATGCCTTTCGAGACCCGCAATATCGTCGCTTGCCAATTCGCAAAAAAACTCGGCACCCGCAAAACCGTTGCGAGGATCGACAATTACGAGTATATGCTACCCGAAAACAAAGCATACTTCAAAGAAACCGGTGTCGACGAACTGATATACCCCGAAATGCTTGCTGCCGAGGAAATCGTTACAGCCCTAAGTCATAATTGGGTACGCAACTGGTTCGAACTTTGTAACGGAGAACTTATCCTTATCGGAGCAAAAATAAGGGAGAATGCAAAAATCCTGAATCAAAATCTTTCGGAACAGAATAAATCCCACCTGCTTTACCACATAGCCGCCATCAAAAGAAAAGACAGAACAATCATACCCCGAGGATCGGACGAAATACAGGTCGGCGATATTGTCTATTTCACCACAACTCCCGGTCATATCCAAGACATTCAACAGCTCACCGGGAAAAAAGAAATCGATGTCCATAAAGTCGTCATCATGGGAGGAAGCCGCATTGCCATACGATTGGCCCATATACTGCCCGACTCCATGAAAATGAAAATCATCGAAATCGATAAAGAAAAATGCTATAAATTGGCCAATATCATACCCGATGTTACTATTATCAACGGGGACGGCCGCGACACGGAATTTCTTAAAGAAGAAGGCATCAAAGACACCGACGCATTCGTCGCATTGACCGACAGTGCCGAAACCAATATTCTGGCATGTCTCTCGGCAAAACGCTTCGGGGCTGTCAAAACAGTAGCCGAAGTGGAAAACCTTTCTCTTATTCCCACAGCCGAAAGACTCGACATCGGTTCGATTATCAACAAAAAATTACTTACGGCCAGCCGCATTTTCCAGTTACTGCTCGACGAAGACTCTTCCAATGTCAAATGTTTGGCCATGTCCGATGCCGAAGTCGCAGAACTTATCGTCAAAGAAGATGCACCGATAACGCATAAACCGATCAAGGATCTCAACCTTCCGCGCGATATTACGTTAGGAGGACTCATCCGAGACGGTAAGGCCATGATCGTAAACGGCAACACACAGATACAAGCCAACGACCATGTTATGGTCTTTTGTTTAGATACCGTAATCCATAAATTAGGAAAACTGTTCGGATAAATATCATGGCAGAAATCAATTATCGCATCATTCTTAAAATCATAGGTGTATTACTATGGTTAGAAGCAGCGTCGATGCTCATGCCTTTGGGGATATCGATCTATTATGGAGAAAACGATACGACAGCATTTCTTATAACGATAGGAATAGCCGCTGTCATAGGAAGTGTACTATTTTTCCAATACCCCAATACCGAACGTAAAACCTTAGGAAAACGAGACGGAATCCTAGTTGTTTCCCTATGTTGGATATGTTTCTCCTTATTAGGGTCTCTGCCTTTTATATTATCCGGATCCGTCAGTAATATGGCCGAAGCCTTTTTTGAAACAGTATCAGGTGTTACGGGAACGGGTGCGAGCATAATAGCAGATGTTGAAAAACTGCCGCATGGAATCCTTTTGTGGCGTAGTCTTATACAATGGCTGGGAGGATTAGGAATCATTCTTCTCACCCTGGCCGTCCTGCCGTTAATAAATAGCGGTGGCAGTATGCAATTATTCAATGCAGAAACGACCGGTATCATGAATGATAAACTGGGCCCTCGTATAGGACAGACCGCTAAACTTTTATGGACAACCTATTTGGGGCTCACCATTGTACTGATTATCCTCTTGAATCTCGGCCCCATGAATCTTTTCGATGCTGTATGCCATGCTTTCACGACAGCAGCCACAGGTGGCTTCTCTACCAAAAACGACAGTATCGCATATTGGAATTCGGCATATATCGAATATGTTATTTCTATCTTCATGCTTATCTCGGGTATCAATTATGCGCTCGTGTACCGGGCTGTACGCGGAGAAATAAAAAAGACTTTCGGCAATGAGGAAGTAAAATGGTATTTGACGATTGTCGTCCTATTTACAATACTTATCGTTATAGGACTTTTTTTCAACGGTGTATATGAGAAACTAGGCTTGGAAACTACTATACGGACATCTTTATTCCAAGTCTCGTCTATCATCACTTCGACAGGATTTATATCGGCCGATTATGTCTCTTGGGGCCCGTTCTTTTGTATTCTCATCTGTTTGCTGATGTTCTGCGGCGGTTGTGCCGGTTCGACCAGTGGCGGTGCAAAAGTCATTCGTATCGTTGTTCTACTTAAAAACACCATATACGAATTTTACCGGCAAGTACACCCGAATACCATTGTTCCGGTACGTATAAACCAGCAAGCCATTTCGCACGAAATCATCACCAAAATACTGGCTTTTTTATTCACTTATGCTATAATCGTCATTATCGGTGCTTTGACTTTGGCAACCATGGGATTAACTATTGATGAAGCATTCGGATGTTCCTTGTCCTGTATAGGAAATATCGGTACCGGATTAGGCCGGACATTATATTCGTTTGCAATCATTCCCGATGCCGGTAAATGGATACTCTCTTTTATCATGCTGATAGGTCGTCTGGAAATTTTTACCGTACTGATTCTTTTCACTTCTTATTTCTGGAAAAAATAATCGGACACGAATCAATATTCTTCGATAAAACCGCAAACCGTCTATCGAAAATTATTATTTTTGTGAGAAGATTTAACCCGCTGAAATATGGCAACAAAAAAGAACGAAAAAAATATTTCAAAAAAAGATACACCCACTACCTCGACGAAAGAGTCGTTCCGCAGTAAGGCTATACGCTTTTTACGAGATGAACGAACACGTTTTGTCTCAGGGCTCATATTGCTTTTCTTTTCCATATTTCTGACAATTTCTTTTATCTCATTCTTTTTCGACGGAGCCGCCGACCAAAGCATCATCGATCACCAATCGACCGAAAAAATAAACCGCATTGGGAACGGCATACAAAACTGGGCCGGTTCCCAGGGGGCAATCTGTGCCGACCTTTTCATAAATCGATGGATGGGCATATCGGCATTCTTCATTGCAATCTTTTTAGCACGATTGGGATTGAAACTGATGAATGTCATTTCCATGTCGATAGTTCGCTCACTGGCCTATACATGTGCGTTGATCATTATTTGCTCACTGACTTTCGGATTCTTCTTCAAACATGTATATGAAGATTCTTATCTCTTTTTAGGGGGATATCACGGTTACTATGCAACGCTATGGCTCGAAGCGAAAATCGGTTGGCCGGGGACTTTACTCGTTATACTCTCCGGTATTCTGCTGCTGCTTATCGCGGTCAGCCGTCGCACCATTACCGTATTGCGACATATATTCCGTATGGATTTCATTCGCCGGAATAAAAAAGAGACATCTCCCGTTGAAGATGCGAGTGAAAGTTGTATAGATCTCCCCACAAATACAGACACAGACAAGGGAAACGATATAAAAGAAGCGAATCCTGCAAGTGATGTAAATACGACTTCCGAAAAAATAGCCGTACCCGAAAATACGGAGACGGATAAAGATTTCGTCGACGAGATAGAAATATATACCGAGAACTCCAAAGACAAAATACCCGATTTCATCTCCGAAGAAACGGAACAATTTATCGACATCGACAAAAATAATAATACCGACAAGGACGAAGAAAACCATGAACCCGATTTCATTATCGAACAAGGGATAGAAGAAGACGAGGCAAAACAACAAAACGAACTCGACGAATATGACCCCACGCTCGACCTCTCGTACTACAAAGCACCTACATTCGACCTGTTGAGAGAAGACAAGTCCAGCAACAATACAATCGATATCAATGAGCAGGAAGCAAACAAGCAACGCATCATCAATACGCTCGAAAATTACGGTATACGCATCAGTTCCATCAAAGCTACCGTAGGACCCACCGTTACACTGTATGAAATCATTCCCGAAGCCGGTATAAAAATATCCAAAATAAAAAATCTCGAAGACGATATAGCCCTGAGCCTCGCCGCTCTCGGCATTCGTATCATCGCCCCCATTCCCGGAAAAGGAACCGTAGGTATCGAAGTGCCTAATCGAAATCCGCAAATGGTACCGATGAGACCGATCATTGCTTCACGCAAGTTTCAAGAGTGCGATTACGACCTACCTTTGGCACTGGGTAAAACCATTACCAATGAGATTTTCATGGTCGATTTGTGCAAAATGCCCCACATACTCGTTGCCGGTGCGACCGGACAAGGAAAATCGGTAGGTCTGAATGCCATCATCACATCGCTCCTTTATAAAAAGCACCCTTCGCAGTTGAAGTTTGTGATGGTAGACCCCAAAAAAGTAGAGTTCAGTATTTACAGCGTCATCGAACGCCATTTCTTGGCTAAACTTCCCGATAGCGAAGAAGCCATCATCACCGATACGGACAAAGTGGTACAGACACTCAATTCGGTTTGTGTCGAAATGGACAACCGATATAAATTGCTGCAAATAGCCAGAATGCGCAATATCAAAGAGTACAATGCCAAATTCATTTCCCGCCAACTCAATCCCGAAAAAGGCCACCGTTATATGCCCTATATCGTTGTCATTGTCGACGAGTTTGGCGACCTCATTATGACAGCCGGTAAAGAAGTGGAATTGCCTATCGCCCGAATCGCCCAGTTGGCCCGCGCGGTAGGTATACACATGATTATCGCTACCCAACGCCCATCGACGAATATCATCACGGGTAGTATCAAGGCCAACTTCCCGGCACGGATCGCCTTTAAAGTGGCATCTATGATCGACTCCCGAACCATTCTCGATACTCCGGGAGCCAACCAGTTGATAGGAAAAGGCGATATGCTTATTTCATGTAACGGAGGGTTGACTCGTGTACAATGTGCGTTTGTAGATACGCCCGAAGTAGAAAACATCTGTCAATATATCGGCTCACAACAAGCCTACCCGACCGCCTACCTGCTGCCCGAATATGTATCGGAAAACAACGGTGGAAACAACAGTATGGTCGATCTCAAAGAGCGGGATCCGTTCTTTGAAGAGGCTGCGCGACTGATTGTTGCCAACCAGCAAGGTTCGACCTCTCTGATACAACGCAAATTCTCGATCGGCTACAACCGAGCCGGCCGCCTGATGGATCAACTGGAAGCGGCAGGAATCGTAGGTCCGTTTGAAGGCAGCAAGGCCCGTCAGGTACTCATTACCGATGAAATCCAACTCACCCAATTGTTGAATACCCTTCGATAATGCAACATGAAACGATTGTACATCATCATACTACCGCTCCTGCTTTTATCGTTTTCTTGCTCAACAAACGCTGAAAATCGGGCGACCCGCTTGCTCGATAAAATCGTCGCCCAAATAGAATCGGGCAAAGGAATTTCCTTAAAATTCCTGTTACAACAAAACGACATGGAAAACGTCGAAGGCTCGATAGATATGCAAAGCGACAAGTTTGTGTTGCAAGTACCCGATATGATAACGTGGTTCGATGGAACAACGCAATGGACATACCTGAAATCTTCGGAGGAGGTAAATATTAGTATTCCCGAAAAAGAGGAGTTGTTACAGACCAACCCTTGCCTCCTGTTGCAATCCTACAAAAAGGCTTTCGACTGCAAATTCATCGAAAAAAAAGGCGATGTATGCGAATTGTCGCTTATTCCCAAACAACATTCGGAAATAACAGAAATCGAAATTTTCGTCAATGAAAAACAAACTGCTCTCACGCATATTACCGTCATTCAGAAAGACGGACAAAAAACCGACGTTGACATCATACGCTATGAGACAAATACAAACTTTCCTGCAAATCATTTTGTTTTCCCAAAAGGACTGTTCCCTTATGCCGAAATTATAGATTTACGTTGATATAAATACTCATTAAAAATAAATACATCTTATGGAAACTACCGAAAAAATACGTTGCTTAATTGTCGGATCGGGTCCAGCCGGATATACAGCAGCCATTTATGCGGCCCGCGCCAACCTCTCTCCCGTATTGTATGAAGGGATACAACCCGGAGGTCAACTGACAACAACTACCGATATTGAAAATTTTCCCGGTTATCCCGAAGGGGTTTCGGGTACCGACATGATGGAACAACTTCGACAACAGGCAGCTCGCTTCGGCACGGATATTCGTAGCGGTATTGTTACCGATAGCGATTTCTCCCAAGCTCCTTACCGTCTCACCATCGACGGAGAGAAAACAGTCGAAGCCAATGCTGTAATCATTGCAACCGGAGCTTCGGCAAAATATTTGGGATTACCCGATGAAACCAAATACGTCGGACAAGGGGTATCGGCTTGCGCTACTTGCGACGGATTTTTCTATCGTAAAAAGGTCGTTGCCGTCGTAGGAGGCGGTGATACGGCTTGTGAAGAAGCCATATACCTATCGCACTTGGCTAGTAAAGTGTACATGATTGTGCGGAAAGATTATCTGCGCGCCTCGAAAATCATGCAGGAACGAGTCATGGAAAGCGAAAATATCGAAGTCCTGTTCGAAACGCAAACAGTGGGACTATTCGGAGAAAACGGTGTAGAAGGAGCCCACTTGGTAAAATACAAGGGAACCGACCGTGAAGAATATGTAGATATCGCTATCGACGGATTTTTCCTCGCTATCGGCCACACACCAAATACAAAAGCCTTCCCGGCCATAGCCACCGACGAAGCCGGATATATCATAACAAACGGTCGTACAACGGCGACCAATATTCCCGGTGTATTTGCTGCCGGCGATGTCGCCGACCCACTCTACCGCCAAGCTATCACAGCAGCAGCAGCCGGTTGCCGGGCAGCCATAGATACGGAAAAATATTTGTTGGAAAAAGGTTTATAATATCCCCTCTCTCCTCCATCGAAAAAGACAGACATATTTATTGTCTGTCTTTTTATCTTTTTAGGAATTCATATAAATCGTATAATCTATTTTCTCTAAATGCAAGATAATACATATTCATATTGTGTTTTTGCTATCCCGACTATACAAGTCAATAGAAAATGGTTATTTTCAAAATAAATCTTTTGCATTCCACCTCTTTTTTCTTATATTTGCGTTATATAACACTGTTATATAACAGCCATGGTGAAGAAAAACTCAATAGAGGCCCTTATTAACGAAGCTCTCGCCGGAATGCTTTCCATTCTCAACGACGACGAGAAACGCCTCATCATAGAAAATTTCCATATTCAGACTTACAAAAAAAATGAGATGATCTACAATGAAGGCGAAAAAGCCGAATTGCTTATGTGTCTCATCAAAGGGAAAGTAAAGATTTTCAAAGCGGGAATAGGTGGTCGTTGCCAAATCATGCGATTGATTCGTCCCATACAATACTTCGGATACCGAGCCTATTTTGCCGGAGAAGATTATATAACCGCTGCCTCGGCTTTTGAAAATGCAACCATCGGTTTTCTTCCCATGCCTCTCATCGAAAACCTCGTCAAACAGAATAACCGACTTGCATACTTTTTTATCAAGGAACTGGCGATGGACTTAGGAATGTCCGATACCCGCACCGTAAATCTCACACAAAAACATATCCGAGGCCGTCTCGCCGAATCATTGCTCATGCTCAAAGACAACTACGGTATGGAAGAAGACGGCGCCACACTAAGCATCTATATGGCACGAGAAGACTTGGCCAATCTATCGAACATGACTACATCGAATGCCATACGCACCCTATCTTGTTTTGCCGACGAAAAAATCATTGCTATCGATGGTCGGAAAATTCAAATCATCGATGAATCCCGATTACGAAAAATAAGCCGTTTCGGATAACCCCCATTTTGAAAACTCTCTTTTCAGCATTTCAGATACCGAGTTCCGCTTTAAGGAAACGGGCGGTATATCCCACATCGGTATGCGAAGCTATCTCTTCGGGGGTTCCCGTCATCAATACCATACCTCCGTTACGCCCGCCTTCGGGGCCCATATCGATAATGTAGTCTGCTGTTTTTATGACATCGAGGTTATGCTCGATTACCAATACAGTATTTCCTTTATCGACCAAACGATGCAAAACGCCCAACAGTACGCGTATATCTTCGAAATGCAGACCCGTAGTCGGTTCATCGAGAACATACAACGTTTTTCCCGTATCTTTCTTGGACAGCTCCGTTGCCAATTTTACCCGCTGACTTTCTCCGCCCGATAATGTCGTCGACGGCTGTCCCAATTTTACATAACCGAGACCTACATCTTGCAAGGTTTTTACTTTGGTCAGAATTGCCGGTATACCGGCAAAAAATTCCACAGCCTGATTGATCGTCATATCGAGAACATCGGCTATCGACTTGCCCTTAAACCGCACATCAAGCGTTTCGCGATTATAGCGTTTGCCCTGACAGGCTTCACATGGGACAAGGACATCGGGAAGAAAATTCATCTCGATGGTTTTATATCCGTTACCGCCACATACTTCGCAACGACCGCCGGGAACGTTGAAAGAAAATCGGCCGGCCTTATAACCGCGAATTTTAGCTTCGGGCAACTCTACAAAAAGATTGCGGATATCTCCGAATAATCCCGAATAAGTCGCAGGATTGGATCGCGGCGTGCGTCCCAATGGAGACTGATCGACATTGACGATCTTGTCGATATTTTCAAGACCCTCTATCCCATCATAAGGTAACGGTTCGGCCAAAGAACGATAAAATTTCTGACTGATGATCGGTTGCAAAGTACCATTTATCAAAGAAGATTTACCACTCCCCGAAACTCCGGTTACACAAATGAACTTTCCCAAAGGAAATTCTACGGTTACATTCTTCAAATTATTTCCGCGAGCACCCTGCAAAACAATACTTTTACCATTCCCCTGCCGGCGAGTTTGTGGTACGGGTATAGACTGTTTACCATTGAGATAGGCCGCAGTCATGGTATCCCGGGAAAGCATCTCCTGAGGTGTACCAGAGAAAACGACCTGACCGCCGAGACGACCGGCACGAGGGCCGAGGTCGACGATATAATCGGCTTCCAGCATCATATCTTTGTCATGTTCCACCACAACGACGGAATTGCCCATATCGCGCAGCTGCTTCAAAGAATGAATCAATCGTATATTGTCGCGCTGATGCAGACCGATGCTCGGTTCATCGAGAATATATAAGACATTCACCAACTGCGAACCTATCTGCGTCGCCAAACGTATACGCTGGCTCTCTCCTCCCGACAATGTCGCCGAGGCTCTCGACAAGCTCAAATATTCCAGTCCCACATCGATAAGGAATTGCAAGCGGGATCGTATCTCTTTAAGAATCTCCCGGGCTATCGCGGCCTGCTTTTCGGGAAGGCGGTCTTCAATTCCGTCGAGCCATTGATACAACTCGGCAATATCCATACCCGTCAATTCGGCAATATTTTTACCGTCGATACGATAGTGAAGAGCCTCCTTGTTGAGACGCGCACCGCCACACTCAGGGCACGAAACCGTCGTAACGAATTGTCCCACCCATTTTTGGGCCTTAGCCGTCGCATCGGATTGCTGTTGCATCTCAATATACTTGACCAACCCATCGAACGTCAAAAAATAATTTGAATTTCCCAATGAAAGATTTTTCACATTAAGGCGTTCATCGGTTCCGTTTAAAATATCATTCAACGCCTCTTCGGGCAAATCTTTTATAGGGGTTTTCAACGACGCTCCATATTTCTCGCATATAGCCTCGATTTGCCAAAAAAGCAAAACATTCCGATATTTGCCAAGCGGCAATATTCCTCCTTGATAAATCGAAAGAGAGGTATCGGGAATGATTTTATCTTTATCGATAATATTGACATAACCCAGACCTTTACAGGTCGGGCAAGCTCCTTGCGGTGAGTTGAACGAGAAATTATGCGGAGCCGGCTCACTATATGACAATCCTGTTGCCGGATCCATCAATGTACGACTGTAATGGCGCAATTCGTTTTTATCGACATCGAGTACCATCAGCAATCCATCGCCCTGCTTCATGGCAACGCGCACGCTATCTTTCAGTCGGCGGTCGTCTTTTTCCGACATCACCAATTTATCGACCAGTAATTCAACACTATGGTTTTTATAACGGTCGAGTTTCAGGCCGGGCAATATCTCGCGAATTTCACCATCGACCCGCACCGACAAGTAACCTTTGCGCCTAAGTTGCTCGAAAAGTTCCTTATAATGACCTTTTCGATTCCGTACCAACGGTGCAAGAATATATGTTTTCCGCCCTTGATAACGCTCCCCTATCAGTTGCAAAATCTGTTCCTCGGTGTACTTGACCATCTTTTCTCCCGACAAATAAGAATAGGCTTCACCGGCACGGGCAAAAAGCAAACGGAGGAAGTCATATATCTCGGTCGTCGTACCGACCGTCGAACGGGGATTTTTATTAACGGTCTTCTGCTCTATCGAAATGACCGGGCTCAATCCCGTAATCTTATCTACATCGGGACGCTCCATATTACCCAAGAAATTACGGGCATATGACGAAAAAGTTTCGATATAACGGCGTTGGGCTTCGGCGTAAATCGTATCGAATGCCAAAGAAGACTTACCACTGCCGCTCAATCCCGTAATCACTGTAAAAGCATTCCGGGGAATTTCAACATCGATGTTTTTAAGATTGTGCACCCGGGCACCCCATATCTCTATTTTTTCTTCGTTATCGGTCATAACTATACGTGCAAAGGCTATTTATTTTTAGAGCGCAAGATATTGATGTGTCCCTTCAATTTATATTTCTGCCCGTCGGCACCACGAGCCTCTATGACATAATAATATACGCCCGGTGGCACCAACTTGTCGTGATAACGGCCGTCCCAACCGCCGGAAGGATCTTGATAATGATAGATTTGTTCGCCCCAACGATTGAATATCCAACATTTGAATTCTACAATCGATTTATAAGCGACTTTCCATTCATCGTTTACCCCGGGACTTCCATAAGGAGAAAAAACATTGGGTGCTTCGAGCTTCGACTCACCTACCGATATTTCAAAAACCGTATCCCTTTCACAGTAATCGTTATAGGCATGCAAGCGAACATAGGTCGTACCCTCGTTCTTGAAACTGTACGCTAATTGCCGCTCGACATAAATAGCATCGACAGCCGAAAAATCCGGAGTGGACGAGAACTCCCACGCATAATAATTATCCCCGTTGACATACGCCGTAAAAGACATATCGACCGGAGCCGAACCGCCGAAACCGCCCGACGGCTGCTCGGCAGCCTCATTGGCCGCCCCCCGCAACGTTTGTTCCGCAACAGCCCGCATCAAAATAGCGGGCGAAACATAATCGCCGGTAATCGTCCGCGATATGGAACCACCCCAAGCCAAAGGTATAGAATCGACAACTGTAAATTGTGTCGTCCCATAGGGTGTTGGAATCTCCATTTCGGTATCGGAAAGAACTTCTGCCTCAGACACGACAGAAACATTATCGAGAATCGTTCCGGCAGCATCGTCCCACTTCGAGGTTTCATAAGAAATCCATCGGGGCAGATACTTCTTTTGGCCTTGCGTTGTATAATAAGGGATAGCAAATCCTTCTCCCGAAAGCAATACTTTCTCACAAATGTTTTCCTGCTCTTCTCCCGCTTCACACGAACCAACGGAACGATATGAAGAAACCCAGAAACACAAGGAATCGGTATTCTGCTTTACCATATAACCGCAATCTTTATAAGAAGAAACCAGCACCGAAACATTTCCGCTCTGTGTTCCCATCATCTCGACCCGAGACGAAAGGCCTTCCGCATCGAAACGATACCAATAAATTTCATCGGTCGACGACGAGGTATAATGCATTGTTACCGAATTTTCATTCCCGATTACATATACTGCCGATAAACCCGTCGACGAGTCGACATGACGAAAACAGCTCGCATCGACACTCACCTGCGCAAATACAAGTACAGGAAACATAGAAACAATCAAAAAAAGAAATTTTTTCATCGTTCGGAACTTTCGGTCAAAGGTAAGTTTTTTCACACTAAGGAGGAAATAAAAAAACTAAAAAGAGGCTTTTCATATACAATCCCAGTTTCGATATGCAAGATTTCGCAAACAGTCTTAAAATTACAGGAAAGAATAGGGCAAAAAACGATTTTTTCGTACCTTTGTCTTGCTATCTTTTTGTATCTGTCTGAAAACGTAAACACGCGCTAAATTGGTATGTTGCGATGCGTTATTTTGTCGAACTGAGTTACAACGGAGGCCGTTATTGCGGCTGGCAGCGTCAGCGTGACGCCGCTTCGGTGCAGGAGACGCTCGAACGGGCGCTTTCGACGCTGCTGCGCGAGCCTGTCGAGGTGACCGGCGCGGGCCGTACCGACACGGGCGTGCACGCCGCCTATGCCGTGGCGCATTTCGACGTAGCGGCGCCGCTGACCGATCCGGAGCATACGGTCTACAAACTCAATTGCCTGCTGCCCGACGACGTCGCCGTCTTCGGCGTGGCACCGGTCGCGGACGATGCGCACGCCCGTTTCAGTGCGGCGGAGCGCGAGTACCGCTATTTCATCGAGTCGCGCAAGAACCCCTTTACCCGCAGGGCCGCGTGGCACTATTACCGGCCGCTGGATGTGGAGCGGATGGATCGCGCTGCGGCATCGCTTTTGGAGTACGACGATTTTACCTCCTTTGCCAAACTGAACTCCAACAACAAGACCAATATCTGCCGCATCGTGCGGGCCGGTTGGGAGGAGTCGCCCGAAGGAGTGTACCGCTTTACGATCCGTGCCGACCGTTTTCTGCGCAATATGGTGCGGGCGCTGGTGGGGACGCTGGTCGACGTGGGGCGCGGGCGTTACGATGTGGAGGAGTTCCGCGCGATCGTCGAGAGCCGCGACTTGTCGCGCGCGAGCGGCGGCGCGCCGGCCGAAGGACTTTATCTGTGGGACGTCGCCTACCCTGCCGGAGTGTTCCGGCGCGGGGAACGGACGCGAAACCTGTTGTTTAACTAAAAATATTCCGAACTATGGGAACGATTCTCTATCTGGTGGGTTTGGTCTGCGCCGTACTGGCGGTGCTCGACATCTTCAAGAAA
>URHG01000013.1 GCA_900547555.1 uncultured Porphyromonadaceae bacterium
ACAACGATAAACACAGTAAATAATGATGGACAAAATATTCAACTGGGAACAATGGCGCATCATTGCCGTGTCGGCCCTCAGCCCCGTGCTGGCATTCCTCACCCCGACGAAAGGATTCGTATTTGCTCTTGTTATCATGTTCGCCTTCAACGTGTGGGCGGGTATGAGGGCCGACGGCGTATCCGTCGTCCGATGCCGAAACTTCTCCTTCCGGAAATTCAAGAACGCACTGGCCGAGTTGCTGCTCTACCTCATTATCTCGGAGACCATCTACTCGATTATGCTGAATTGCGGAGACGACAGCGCCGCCCTTATCGCAATGAAATCGCTCACCTACGTCTTCATGTACGTCTACGTGCAGAACGCCTTCCGCAACCTCATACATGCCTACCCCACAAACAAGGCCCTGCGCATCATCTACCACGTGATACGCTTCGAGTTCAAACGCGCATTGCCCGAAAACGTGCAGCGCATCGTCGAGCGTGTCGAACGGGAACACGGCGAGGAGATAAACGAAGAATTTACCGATAAAAACAAGGAGGAAGAAAAATGAAATTACGAGTGGAAAGACGATTCAAGGGAGAGGCCTATACGATAGGCACGCTGTATGTGGACGGGGAAAGGTTTTGCGACACGCTCGAAGATAAGGTGCGCGACCTTGCGGGCGGCGAGGCAAAAGTACCCGGCGAGACGGCCATACCCGAGGGAGTGTACAGAGTCATCGTAAACCGGTCGCCGAAATTCGGGCGCGACCTTCCGCGCCTGCTCGACGTGCCGCAGTTCGAGGGCGTATTAATCCACCGGGGTAACTCGGCCGAGGACTCGGCGGGCTGCATACTGGTGGGTGAAAACAAGGAGAAAGGGAAAGTAATCAATTCAACACCTTACGAAGAGAAGCTCGTCGCCCTGTGCAAGGCAGCCCAATCGGGCGGAGAAACAATAGAAATAGAAGTCGTATGAACAGAAACAAGACAGTCTCATTGATGACCTTTGCCGTTGCCCTGCTGCTTTTCCCGTCGTGCCGGACGGGACGGCAGGTGGTTGTGGTCGAGGCACGCGACAGCGTACGGGTAGAAGAGCGGGTACGGGAGATAAAAGTAACCGACACCCTTTTTGTCGAAGTTCCGGCGCAATCGGCCGAGCGGACGACTGCCGACAGCACCTCGCACCTCGAAAACGACTACGCCGTGAGCGACGCCCGCGTCAACCCTGACGGCTCCCTGTATCACTCCCTCGAAACAAAACACCGCACCGACACCCTTTCCCGGGAGGTAGGGGTACAGGTGCGCGACTCGATTGTCTACCGTGAGAAAGTGGTGCCGAAGATCGTTCCCGTCGAAAAGGAATTGAACTGGTTCACTCAAATGAGGATATGGTTGGGCAACATAATGCTCGTACTCATAGCCGGAGCGGTCGCTTGGACGGCGACACGGCTCTTATTGAAGAAATAAAAAATATAGGGGGGAATAAAAAGCCCCCAACCTGTTAGTAGAGATCTCACCCACATACTAACACAAAGATGCGCCATATCGCACAGTCGGGGGCTTATGCCTTCTGACCGCGATATGGCGCTTTTGTGCATTATCGTATGTGAGTGAGATATTGCAAATATAAAACAATAAACCGAAAAAACGATCGAATGAACAAATATTATCAAATGCTGGCCCGCATACTTGATACGGGCAAACGGCAACACAACAGGAAAGGGGACATAATCTGTCTGCTCAACGAGAGGTTACACCTTACACCCGCCGACCTGCTCGACATTTTCGAGGGGCACAACATCGCCCGCAAAAAACTGCGAAACGAACTCGACCTCTTCATGCAAGGCGAGCGCACCGTGGAGAAATACCGCGATGCAGGAATCAACTGGTGGGATTATTGCGGCCCCGTACTGGTAAACAGTTACCCCACCTATTTGGAAAAGCTCCCACCGCTTATCGAACGGATAAACCGGGAAAAACGCAACAGCAAGAACTATGTCCTCTTTCTGGGCGCCACCGGTGCGGAAAGCAACCAAGCCCCCTGCCTGAGCCTCGTGCAGTTCCAGATCGATGACGGCCGGCTGGTCGTGTCGGCCTACCAACGCAGTTCCGACGCCAACCTCGGCCTGCCCGCAGACATCTACCACCTCTACCTCATGGCCCGGCAGATAGACCTGCCACTCGGATCGATTACCCTGAACCTCGGGAACGTCCACATCTACGAAAACAACCGGGAAAAGACCCGTGAGCTGCTCTCGGGAAATGAAAATGTGAAATTTGAACTGAACGTATAATCCTTTACATTTCAATGAAAAAACCGTATCTCTCTGCCCCGCTGCCTTTCATGGGGCAAAAACGCATGTTCGCACGCGACTTCATCTCCGTCCTGCAACAATTCGGGGATGCCCGTACCTTTGTCGACCTGTTCGGCGGTTCGGGACTGCTCTCGCACATCGCCAAGCATCAACGGCCCGACGCGACGGTCGTCTACAACGATTTCGACAACTACCGCCACAGACTCGAAGCCATACCCCGCACAAACGCCCTGCTGGCAGACATAAGGAAGGCCACATCGGACATACAAAGGCATAAACGCATTACCGGAGAAGCCCGGGAAAAGATAATCGAACTCATCGCCCGGGAAGAAAAAAACGGGTATGTCGACTACATCACCCTCTCGTCGTCGCTGATGTTCTCCATGAAATACAGCCTGAACCTCGACGAGATGAAAAGGGAGACCCTTTACAACAATATCCGGACGACGGACTATCCGCTGTGCCCCGGTTATCTGGACGGGCTTGTCATCACATGCTGCGACTACAAGGAACTGTTCGCCCGCTACAAAGACCTTCCCGGAGTCGTCTTCCTGATCGACCCGCCTTATCTGTCCACCGAAGTCGGCACATACAACATGAGCTGGAAACTGTCCGATTATCTCGACGTACTCACCATCTTGCAGGACAAGCCTTTCATCTATTTCACCTCGGAAAAATCCTCCGTGGTCGAACTGTGCGAATGGATAGGAAAAAACAAAAACCTCGGAAACCCTTTCGCCGGTTGCGGAAGGACGGAAATAAGAGAACACATGAACTATCAGGCCAAATACACGGACATCATGCTCTACAAAAACATGGTGCCTTTGAAAACTGCCGGATAAGCACAAAACGCCATTTGAACATCATTCAAACAGGAATCAACCCCCGGCTTTCCCAGCAAAGTAAGAAGCCTGTCAATTATGACATAAAGATAGGCATTTTATTCGTAACAACCAAATATTTACACACAAAAAATGTACTGAAAAGAATGATTTTCAGTACATTTTTTACATACAAGCCGGTCATGCCGGACAACATAAAAAAAAGCCTGTCCGGTTTCACAACCAAACAGACCCAATACGAATTTTTGTCAATAATAATCTCCCAAAGATAACCATCTTTTCTTTAATACAATATCTTTTTCCCTTAAATCGTAGAAAAGAAAAAATTCTGTACATTTGAATTTGCAATTTTGTACATTTGAATTAGCCGATTATACAACACGCATTTCTTTAGCAATTTTCAATTCTTTTTTCAGGACATCTATTTCCGAAGCTTGGTTACGAATGGTCGTAATCAGCGAATTGAGTTCTTCATTCTCGATCGTATCGGGATACTGCTCTTTCACCCTGACGATGAAATCGCTCAATACATTCATATAATTGGTAAATGCCTCATAAGCCGAGTCGTAAGGGCTGTAATGACTATGTATGGCACCATCGGCCAAGAACTTGGTACACATATAATAAAAGTGATCGCTCGTCTGCAAGTAATGCCAGTCTTGTTTCAAACGACGGTCGTCGCACAAGCGTACCCGTTCACCGACGGAATACAGTTTTTCGAAAGCCTCGTTTTGCAAAAGATTTCCCAACCAAGCACTGGTATCTCGCTCTTCATCGGCCCACGAAATAGGATGACTTACCGACAAAGAATCGACCGGTTTCAATTTGGAAATGACTTCGGTCGGTGTCGAAAAAGTAATACCCATCTGCTCGGCAAAACAGGGAAGCGCTTTCATAAATTCGAAAATACCGCTCTCACGAGGCTGCAACTCACCCAACGTTTCGTAATTCATAAAAAGATTCACCACTTGCTCGGTCTCGGGAATTGCATTGATCCAACCCATATACTTATCGGCAGTAAGAGGATATTCGCTCCATTCGTAATTGGAGAAGCGGAAAGTTATGTCATCGCTCATTTTATAATTTTTGAGCAACAATTTCAATTTAGGTACGGCCGTAGAACAATAGAGATAGTTGGGACTTTTCCAACCGAGAATATGCTTGGCACCTTCGGTAATACAGCCTTTAAAACCCATATCGGCCACCATGCAGGCAATCTCGTCGGAAAAAATCAACTCGGTATTCCGGAAAACCTTAGGCCGTTGCCCGAATAATTCCTCGATCTTATCGTCGTGTTCCTTGACCTGCAACGCAAACTCATCGGGATCGCGCAGGGAAGCCAAAGAGTGCGCATACGTCTCGGAAAGGAACTCCACACAACCGGTCTTGGCCAGTTCCTTCATCGAATCGATAAATTCGGGAACATAAATTTCCAGTTGTTCGAGAGCAACACCCGAAATCGAGAATGCCACCTTGAATTTCCCGTTGGAATTCTTTATCATTTCGAGCAATGTCTGATTGGCAGGTAAGTACGAACGATGAGCTATACGAGTTATTATTTCATCGTTGTTATAATCATCGTAGTAGTAATGGTCGTTACCGATATCGAAAAAACGATAACGTTTCAGTCTGAACGGCTGGTGAATCTGAAAGTAAAAACAGATGGTTTTCATATATAGTAATCTTTATTTCCAAGTAAAATAATTCTTATCGCTGCATGACTTTGTGATAAATGTCAATAACTTTCTGTCCGGCATACACCCATTTTATCTCATCGACTTCCCGTTTACCCTCTTCTTTGAGTTGTCGGTACATCGCCGGATAGGTAATGATCGAATATATGGCGTCGGCCATCGCTTGCACGTCCCAATAGTCGATCTTGATGACATGATTGAGAATCTCGGCGCAACCCGATTGTTTAGAAATAATCGACGGCACACCGACCTGCATGGCTTCGAGCGGAGAGATTCCGAAAGGTTCCGAAACCGAAGGCATCACATACACATCGCTTGCTTTGAGCATCTCATAGACCTGCTTTCCCCGGAGAAATCCCGTAAAATGGAAATGGTCTGAAATATTGCGTTGCGCAGCCAGACATATCATCTTATTCATCATATCGCCGCTACCGGCCATGACAAACCGCACATGATCGGTCTTACGCAAAACCTGCGCAGCCGCCTCTACAAAATACTCGGGCCCTTTCTGCATGGTGATACGGCCCAGAAAAGTAACGACTTTCTCTTTGGGATTATGAGGCATCTGTATCGCCATAATTTCGGGGCTGAGCGGTTCTACGGCATTGTGCACGGTCGTAACTTTGGCCGGGTCGATGCCGTACTTCTCGATAACCGTCTGCCGGGTAAGGTTACTTACCGTAATGATATGGTCGGCCCAATTCATACCGTCTTTCTCGATGGCAAAAACCGTAGGATTGACATTGCCCCGGCTACGGTCGAAATCGGTTGCATGGACATGTATCACCAAAGGTTTTCCCGTAATCTGCTTGGCGTGTATCCCGGCCGGGTACGTCAGCCAGTCGTGCGAATGGATAACGTCGCACGGATACGTACGGGCTATCACACCGGCCACAATCGAATAATTATTTATCTCTTCGAGCAAATTATCGGGATAACGCCCCGAAAATTCGATACAGCCCAAGTCATTGGTATGCAAATAATTGAAATCGGCGTAAATGTGATCTCTCAAATTGAAATATTCCTGCGGATCCATGCAGTAACCCAACCGGCCGGCGACATAGTCCCACGAGACATCGCGCCATGCGACCGGAGTATTTCCTGCACCGACGATATGAGCGAAACTTTTATCTTCATCTCCGTGAGGCTTTGGTATGACGAATGTTATATCCATATCGCCGCATTCGGCCATACCTTTTGTAAGGCCGTAGCTCGCCGTACCTAAACCGCCCAGAATATGCGGTGGGAATTCCCAACCGAACATGAGTGCTTTCATGTGTATATCAAGATTTAATTTTAATCCAATTATATATGGTTATATTTTTTCAACAGACTCAATACCCTCAATATTTCACCGACATTGGCGGCAAGACTTATACCTCCCCGTCCTGCATAAGGAGGATTCCCGTCGAAAAGTTCGGAGATCGTACCGATACATGTATTCGACATCTCCTCTTCATAACCGATAAGCATGCGCTCCAAGAAAGAAACACCGCTAATGCCGAAGAGTTTAAGATAGGCATCAGCATAAGCCCCCATGAGCCACGGACGAGCCGATCCCTGGAAGTAAGCGTTGGCCCGTTGATCCTCGTTACCCACATATATGGGAGAATATCCATGACTTTTGGGACTGAGCGTACGGATACCCTTCGGTGTGAGCAATTCCCGCGTAACGACATCGAGCGCTTTCTTTCTCTCGCTTTTTTCAAGAGGCGAATAATCGAGCGAAAGGGCAAACAATATATTGGGACGAACACTCCAATCGGCAAAGTTGGCATCGACGTAGTCGAAAAGGTATCCGTAATCGTTAAGGAACATTTCCTTGAATGATGCAGCTGTCTTTGCAGCCAAATTCTTCAAACGGTCGGCCACCTCCACTTTCTCGGGAGCAACAAGAATCTGTTCGGCCGTAAACAGCAGTACATTATACCACAAAGAATTATACTCCGACAAATATCCTGTACGCGGGGTAATCGGGTGTCCCGAAGCATCGACGGCATCGATCCACGATATGGGGGTCTCACGTCCATTGGCATATAACAGCCCGTTGTCTTGCAGGAAAAGATTAGCGACTTTCCCTCGTATGACGGCTTCGACCATATCGGCAATAAAATCGCCGTACCGCTTCCTACACTCATCGACCGAGACCATTTTGGCATATTGCTGCAATGCCCAAATCGCCCATAAAAGGACATCGGGTTTATCTATATCCTTGATAACGGCATCGCGTTCGCCTTTCTCGATCCACCGCCGCAATGCTTTCTGTGCGGTATTCATCACTGCATGGAACATCTCCACATCGTCTATGGCCAATGTACAGCCGGGCAAGGCGACAAACACATCTCTCGCACTGACATTGAACCACGGATAACCGGCCAACAGATAATTTTCATTTCCCCGCTTATAATAGAATTGTTGAGCAGAGTTTTTCAAACAGTTATAAAAACTGATACGGCTTGTCCTTACACCCATCTCTTTGGTGTAAAGAGATGTGAGCGAACGCGTCTTTATCTCGCTCGTACCGGCCGAGAAAATGATCTTCTCGCCTTTCTTGATCGGCAGTTCAAAATAACCGGGCACGTACAAGTCTTCTTTATAATCATAGCCGCGTTCCTGATCCTTGATATATTCTATTCCTTTATACCAGTTGGGCTGCGAAACAAACTCCACAGGTTTGTTGAACTGCATATACAACGTAGGATAACCGGGATACAGACAACAACTTATACCGTTTTCCACGACATCGTAATGGCCGTTGAGCATACCGTTGGCCACACACAAGGAATTGGCATTGCGGAAAGCCAGAAAAGGACGGAATTGCAGGGTCGTATCGGAATGGGCTTCGAGCAACGTATATCGTATAAGAATACGGTTCTCATGCGATATGAAGACTTTCTCTTTACTGAAAAGGACTCCCCCGACACGATAAGTCGTCTGCGGTACCGTCTCGCATGTAAATTCCCGTATATATTTGTGCCCGTTGGGGCTGAAACAATCTCCCTGATACTTATGCAATCCCAGATTGAACGGCGCCCCGTGCTGTATGACAGTCTCATCGAACGACGAGAGCAACACATGGTTATCATCGTCCATCTCGGGAATGGGAATCACCAATAATCCGTGCTGCTTGCGGGTATTACAATCGACAATCGTCGTACAATGATAGGCCCCCGATCGATTGGTGCGCAACATCTCTTTGGGAAGAGATTGCGACAGATTGGTCATTATGTTTTTATCAAACTTCAAATAACTCATATCTTATATCAAAATATTATTGACTCTGTAATAAAATCCTCAAAAATTGATTTCCGAATATATAAAATGATTCCCAATACTCCAAATTTTCACAAAAGATATTTGCCCACAAAATAATAATTTTCCATATTTTCATTTCTATAATAAAAAATTTTTTCCATTCGTTGGAAAATTACTTTTTTCTTATTATTTTTGAGCGAAAATTGGTGTTTTAGAAAACAGATAAATACCTTATATAGAAAAATGAAACAGGCGGGAAAATAAAAAATTCCCGCCTGTTTCATTTTTCAAGATCTTGTCTTTTCTCACTGCTGCACAAAAGATTCCAACAACTTCGTCAGATTGCTGACGAACATGCGTACCGAAATCGCCAACAATATAATACCAAACAATTTACGCAACACATACACGAACGCTTTCCCGAAAACCTTCTCGACCAAAAATGCATAACGCAAAACCAAATACACGATGACGATATTCAACACCAGCGCTATAAGAATATTAGGCAGGCTATACAAAGCCCGCAACGACAACAAAGCTGTAAAAGATCCCGCTCCCGCAATAAGAGGAAAAACAATAGGCACCAACGTCGCCGAACCGCCGGGACCATCATTATGGAAAATTTCTATTCCCAACACCATCTCCACAGCCATCACAAATATCACCAAAGAACCGGCTACAGCGAATGAGGATATATCGACCTGAAATAACTGCAAAATACCATTGCCGACAAACAGAAAAGCCACAAAGGCAACTAAGGAATATATGGCAGCTTTTATCGGAGAAATCTTCATACCCTTATTCTGAAAATCGATAAAAACCGGCAACAGCCCCGTAACATCAATAACAGCAAACAACACCATAAAGGCGCTGACTATCTCTTGCAAGTCGAAATAAAAAGATGAATTCTCCATAAAGCGACAAAAAATTACGGTGATTAGGTTAAATCGTATCGACTACAAAGTTAAGAAAAAAGAAAGAACACAATTCTTTCTAAACAAAGAATTTGATTTTATGTTTATTCGTTAGAGATTTGAAGAATTCTTTATATTTTTGAATTGTTAAAATAAGGAATGTCATGGACAGCATGTATGATGTATTGTTGCAGCTCCCTCTTTTTCAAGGGGTAAGTCGCATGAAAATGTCAGAAATCATAGAAAAGACTCGTTTTCATTTCTTAAAATACCAAGATAATGAAATCATCGCGCGCCGAGGAGAAGAGTGTACCCACATGAAATTTATCGTATCGGGCAGCGCCCGGTCGGAGTTAAAAAACATAAGTGGTAAAATACGTGTTTCGGAAACTTTGCATGCTCCTAATATATTGTATCCCAACCATCTTTTCGGACGGAATACCACCTATCCCTGCGAAGTAACCGCCAAAGAAAATTGCGGTATCATGCAAATCGACAAACAATCGTTTGTCAACCTCATTCAACAAAGCCCCATATTCATCATCAACTTACTGAATATTCTTTCACGGCATTCGCAAAAGAGCCTCGAAACTTTTTTGGCTCTCTCCTCGGGCAATGTCAAGGAGAGGCTGGCATTTTGGATTCTGAGCTTCACGCAACGCAGCGCCACCGACGTACAGATCATCTGCAAACTGAAAGATCTCTACACCTTCTTCGGCGTGCAACGGTCGGTCTTTATGACTGCTCTCAACGAATTGAGCGAGGAAGAAATCATCACCTACTCTCCACAAGGCATACAGCTACTCAACCGCCACAAACTGAGTACGATTCTTACCACCGACCCGGAAGACTGAGACTATTCCATACCGGATAATGAAAAAGCGGAAGCCTTAAAAAAGGGTTCCGCTTTTTTATCGGGATATGTTTTGTATTATTTCAGTTTGGCCAACGCCTCCTTGATACGACGCAAAGCCTCTTTGAGATTCTCATCGGAGGTAGCGTAAGAGAAACGCAGACACTCGGGGGCGCAAAACGCCGCACCGCCTACCGTAGCGACATGTCCTTCTTCGAGAAGATACATGGCCAAGTCGGCCGAATTTTCAATCACCTTATCGCCGAATTTCTTGCCGTAATAATACGACACATCGGGGAAAAGATAGAATGCCCCTTGCGGCACGTTCACCTTGAAACCGGGTATCTGACGAGCCAGTTCCACGACCAAATCACGACGACGCTCGAAAGCCCGACGCATCTCCTCTACACAGCTTTGGTCGCCGGAGAAAGCCGCCACCGAAGCCTTTTGTGCAATGGAGCTCGGACCCGAAGTATATTGGCTTTGGAGTTTATTGCAGGCCTTAGCCAGCCACAACGGAGCGGCAACGAACCCGATACGCCAACCGGTCATGGCATAAGCTTTGGAAACACCGTTGATAATAGCGACACGTTCGCGCACATTCTCAAACTGGGCAATGCTTTGATGGCCTCCGATATAATTGATATGCTCGTAAATTTCATCGGCCAAAATAATCACTTGCGGATATTTTACCAATACATCGGCTAGCGCCTTCAACTCATCGTGCGAATATACGCTACCCGTAGGGTTGGAAGGCGAGCAAAGAATTATCGCTTTGGTTTTGGGGGTGATCGCAGCCTTCAACTGAGCGGGAGTTATCTTGAAATCATTTTCTATACCCGACGGTATGACAACGCTCTTACCTTCGGCAAGCTTCACCATTTCGACATAACTTACCCAGCACGGTGCAGGAATGATCACCTCATCACCGGGATTTACGATACAAAGTATCGCATTGCATATCGACTGTTTGGCTCCGTTGGAAACAACTATCTGCTCGGGCGTGAAATCGAGATTATTCTCATTTTTAAGTTTAGAACAGATAGCTTTACGCAAATCCATATAACCGGGCACCGGCGAATAAAACGAAAAGTTGTCGTCGATGGCTTTCTTGGCAGCGGCTTTGATATGCTCGGGGGTAAAAAAGTCGGGTTCACCCACGCTCAAATTGATAATATCGATGCCTTGCGCTTTTAGTTCGTTGCTTTTCTGCGACATAGCCAGTGTCTCCGACGGAGAAAGGCTTGCCAAACGATCTGATACTTGATTCATCTTTCTAAGTTTTTGAATTGTTCGGGGGTACAAATATATAAAGAATATTCGGTCTATAAAGAATTTTATACCGTTTTAGAGGAGAAAATAACAAAAAGCAAGTACATCAGAAGAAATCAAGAACATTTTGTTATTCTCCGAAGATATATTGCCTCATACCGGGCGTCATAACAGCCGACATGTCTACCGAATCGACCGCATAGATGAGATATGCCTCCATCTCGGGATGCCGGGAGGCAATTTCCATACTTTTTTCCACCCCCAAAACCATAAACGCCGTGGCATAGGCATCGGCCGTCATACAATCGGGAGCCAATACCGTCGCACTCAACAGGCTATGTTGCACAGGATAACCGGTTGCAGGATTTATCGTATGGGCAACGCGGCGACCATCGACGATGCGGAAATTCCGATAATTCCCCGATGTAGCCAACGCCGCATCATCGAGCATCACAACCGCCTCGATCTCACCGCCGGCCACATTTCCCTCATCGGGGGTATCGATCCCCACTCTCCAAATCTCGCCCCGTTCGTTCTTACCCCGGGCAGCGACCTCTCCACCGATTTCCACCAAATAATTTTCCACGCCTTTCTCCCGCAAAAACGAAGCGACGACATCGACGGCATACCCTTTGGCTATCGCCGAGAAATTGAGCGTCATGCGAGGATCGTCCTTATAAAGACGTCCATCGAGAAGTTCCACGCGCTCCATTCCCACCAGATGCCATAAGCTGTCCACGATTTCGGGTGTCATCGGCACACTGTTCTTAAACCCGAATCCCCACGCATTAATCAGCGGAGAAACCGTCGGATCGAACGCCCCCTCGGTATCCCGCCATATCTCTTTGGAACGATCGAATACCCGGGAAAACCACATATCGGCAATCACCGAAGTATCGTTCCGGTTGAATCGGGAAATAATCGAGGCCCGATTAAATGGGGAAAGAGAGGCATCAAACCGTCGCAACTCTTCCTCGATTTGCGATTGATAGTCTTCTTCGGACTGATAGACAAAATGATATACCGTATTGAAAACAAGGCCTTCATTGTACCGATATGCCGATCCCGCAGGAGTACCGCACTGCCGCCATGCAGCGATACCGGCAAAGACCAACACGCACACTACACAAGCCAACCAGCCTCTCTTATTTTTCATACATTCACTTTTTTCTGATTCAATATCGACCTGTAATCAATCCGCCTTTACCGAAACTTCTGCAAACACGTATCGGAACGACAGCACATGAGCAAAGATACAAAGAAGGCCGTGATTTCAAAAAGTTTCACGGCCTTCTTTTTTTCACAATCAAGGTTTTGTCATATCGATCAGAAATGCCCGTATCCCCGGGGACCTCGGGGACCGGGTCGAGGACCGCCACCCTCTCCGCCTTTACCCCCGATCGTATTGAACTGATAGGCAAAGTAAAGCATGCAATAGCTTCCGAGCGAGTTGGTTTCCTGGTCTTGAATATATGTGCTGGTTACCGAACGTCGGATATTGGTATTCTGTTGAAGTATGTCATACACTTTAAACCGTACGGTGGCATTTTTCTTCTCCAAGAACGAATAAGCGACCGAAGCATTCCAAATAACCTGATGCTGGTTATACCCCTCGGCATATCCCGATGTGCCCCGATAACGACAATCCGTACCTATAGAAACGCCGCAAGGGAGGAACCAGTCGATTTCGGCTCGCGCACCGAAGTCCATCGTCGACTGGTTATTATCGGTCTGCATAGTATTTTTCACATACGAATAAGAGTAATTTCCTCCTATGCTCGCATTGAACAACTCCGAAGAGTACCGCAACGACAGATTTTCGTTTATATCGTAATTCCGTGAAATATTTTTCACACTCGTCTCATCGCGATTCAACGATACAAAACCCACCGCATTTTCATAGCCGAAATAGGTATTGGAATTGAGGCTGAATTTCTTGTTGCGTTTGAACGGCATATTATAAAACGCCCACAAAGAAGCGTTCCACTCGCCATTGACATTCACCGGAGTACGGGTACGACCTCCGTCGGGATTATATATCGTTTTCTCCACAATACCGTTTTGCGTCGCACGGCCGTCGATACCAATAGAAAAAGACTGGTAGGTATCGATGTTATAGGAGGTGTACCGCAACGACACGCGATGGCTGAACTCCGATTTCAGGTCGGGATTACCGATATATATGTTCAGCGGATTGGTAATATCGGGGGTCGCCTGCAATTGCCGGGCCGATGGTTGCGACGTATTGCCCCGATAATTCAAGCGAAGGTTTTTATGTTTCGTAATACGGTAACGCAACCGCAAAGTCGGCGAAAAATTGAGCGAATTTTGCGTGATGTCATTCGCGGTATTGCGACCGAAAAGATAACGGGTCTCCCGTTTCTGATGTTCGAGATTGACACCCACGTTAAAATTCATTTTGGCATAAACACCCCGCAACGAAACTTCACCCCGATGAGTCTGATACCGGCTACGCGAAACGTTGCTGTAATTTTCGTCAGCGGCCGGCAAACCCAAAGAATCGAGGTCGACGTATTCTCCGTTTTCGTCTATATTATAGGTATAAGCATCGGAATTGCTGTTGTTGTAACGATACTGATAGACAAAATTCAGGTAGTAATGATCCGACAACGGTTCCACATAAGTAACCCGTGCGTTATACGAAGCTCCCGACTGAATATTATTGTCTTTCTGCAAACGGACAGAATCGCGTATGCCGGTACGATAGAAATTCAATACGTCGTTGGACGTACCGTTTTCTTCATTACGGTTGGTACTATAATTGAAACTGAAACTGAGCCGGCGACGGGGATCGTTTTTAAACGCCCGACTGAAACTCAACCGTCCCGACAGATTGTATCCGTGAGCATCGCTCTGAGAGATAGAACGCTGATCGTTGACACTGTCGCGATCGGCCAATTCGGAATCGCGATATCCGCCCATCGTCTCGGAATAACTGTTGTTTTCGAGGTGCGACTTGTTAAATCCGAAACGCGGCATGAACTCCAATGTCGTCAATGTATCGATTTCCCAACGCATACGGAAATTCATGTTGAAATTGTGGCTGCGGTTGATATTTTCTCCATCGCGATTTACAAAAGAAGAGCTGTCGTTGGTCAAAAAGTTTTGCTGCTCGCTACGACTCTTATAATAACGGTCGCTGCCCATATAACCCACATCACCGCCTATATGAAGTGTCTTGGCTTCATTTCTCACATTGAAGTTTCCTCCCAACATACCCGCAGTTCCCGTACCGCGATTTCCGCCGGTCATCATGCGGCTACTGCCCGAAAACATCGATGCTCCCAAATCGGTCGCACCTTGATTATTCGTATTATTGAGACTCCCGAGAACAGAGTATTGGTTATTCTCGACAAAACGATTGGCCATGGCATTGACTTCATACATGCCATCAAATTCATTCATCTGTGTTCCGCCTCCGGCCTGAGCCGTACCGAACCAACCCTGTTTCATGCCCTTTTTCACGGTAAGATTTATCACCGTCTCTTCTTCACCGTCATCGACGCCCGAAAAACGGGCTTCATCGGATTTGCGGTCTACGACCTGTATCTTTTCGACCATGTTGGCCGGGAGATTTTTCGAAGCGACCTTAGGATCATCGGTAAAAAACTCTTCCCCATCGATAAGAATCTTTTTCACCTCTTTTCCCTGCACAGTAATCTTTCCATCTTCATCAACTTCCACACCGGGCAATTTCTTAAACATATCTTCGACCACAGCGTTCGGTTGCGTTTTATACGAGTCGGCATTATATTCAAGCGTATCTTCTTTTGCCACTATCGGCGGGACGACAGCCGTAACGACGGCCTCACCCAGCAATACGGCATCGGGCTCCATCTTTATGGAACCGAGAGCGACCGAGGGTTGTACCCTCAGCAATTTCGCAGGCTTATATACTCCCTTGTAACCCAAGAAAGAAATATTTACCAGATACTCTCCGCGTTTCAGATTTTTTATAATAAATTTTCCGTTATCATCGGTCATCGTACCCGTACCTGCCACCAAAGAACTGTCGGCAGCCGCCAACAATCGCACGGAGACAGCCACCATCGGTTCGTTCTTTTCATCAAAGACCTGCCCCGATATAAAATATTCCGACTGATTGTCGGTCTCTTGCGGCCTGTTCTCAGGAGTCTGCATAGGCGGCCGTCCGTAAAATTGAGCAAAACCCGATATACCCCACAACAGGAATATACCGAGAAAGATATATTTTTTCATTCGTCTTTCGATTCTTAATTATGTATAAGTTTTGTCGTTTTGACTTAGGCAGCCGCCGAAGGTTTAATTTATCACTCCGTTTTTATTCCGATTTAACAGAATGCAACACCTACGAATATTCCACCTCGACCCGATAATCATGTATAATCCGACAAAAGTAATTACTTAGACACCATAACAGACGAATCAGTTACAGAAGAAAATATTTTTTAAGGATATAATGAAATTCTTAACCCACAATTTAGTAATAAAATTTTCTTGAACCCCTAATGACAAACCGACAGGGAAAAGAGAAATCGAAAAAAGAATTTAATCCTAATATTTTATCGTATCTTTGTCCGGCAAATAAAAAACCAGTCGATGTTATGAAAGACCTGTTCAAGTTATTGTTGAGATTTGTCCCTCCCTATAAAAGATACTTGATACTCAATATTCTCTTCAACCTTCTATCGACATTGTTGAGCATTTTCTCGTTCATGTTGATTATTCCCATATTGGAAATACTCTTCAAGACGAGCGAAGCGACTTATACATTTATCCCGTGGAACGAAGGCGACCTAAAAGATATTGTCATTAATAATTTTTATTGGTTCGTAGCCGAACAAATCAAAACCAACGGTGCCATTTGGACTCTCATGTTATTAGGCGTATGGCTCATCGTCATGACCTTTGCCAAAACCATGACCGCATACCTGAGTTCGGCCTGTATCATACCCTTGCGCGGAGGTGTGGTACGAGACATTCGCAACTTTGTATATCGCAAGGTGGTAAGCCTGCCGATCGGCTTTTTTACAAGCGAGCGTAAGGGCGACATCATGTCCCGAATGACCGGAGATGTGGCCGAAGTAGAAAATTCGATCATGACCTCGCTCGACATGATATTCAAAAACCCGATCATGATCATCAGCTACCTCACCACGATGTTTATCCTCAGCTGGCAACTCACGCTTTTCGTGCTGGTGTTATTGCCTTTGGCCGGCTTTGTCATGGGACGGGTAGGCAAGTCGTTGAAACGGAAATCGCTCGACGCCCAACAACAATGGGGCGGCCTGATGGCTCAAATCGAAGAAACCCTCGGCGGATTGCGCATCATCAAGGCTTTCAACGCCGAAAACCGCATCTGTCAACGTTTTGCTGCAATAAACGACAAATTCTACCGTACGACCAACCGGATAGGACGCCGGCAAGCATTGGCACACCCCATGAGCGAATTTCTGGGAACTACGACCATCGCCATCGTCCTGTGGTTTGGCGGCGCACTTATATTGAAAGGCAACAGCGTCATCAACGCAGGAGAATTCATCTATTACCTCATCATCTTTTACAGCATTATCAATCCCGCCAAGGACCTCACCAAAGCAGCCTATACCATACAGCGCGGTCTCGCAGCCATGGAGCGTGTCGACAAGATTCTCTCGACCGAAAATCCCATAAAGAATCCCGAAAATCCGGCAAGCAACGTCGCTTTGAACCACTCAATCGAATACCGGGACATTTGGTTCAAATACAATGAAGACTGGATCATCAAGGGAGTGAATCTCTCCATCAAGAAAGGACAGACGGTAGCTCTCGTCGGGCAATCGGGATCGGGCAAATCGACTATGGCCGACCTTCTTCCCCGTTTCTACGATGTAAACAAGGGGGGAATATACATCGACGGCATAAATATCAAAGACATGAAAGTTTTCGACCTGCGGTCGATGATGGGAAATGTCAATCAAGAAGCGATTCTTTTCAATGATACTTTCTACAACAATATCACATTCGGTGTTACCGACGCCACAAAAGAACAAGTCGAAGAAGCCGCCCGCATAGCCAATGCCCACGACTTCATCATGGCTACGGAAAACGGGTATGACACCTCTATCGGCGACCGGGGTTGCCGTCTCTCGGGAGGACAACGCCAGCGCGTAAGCATCGCCCGCGCCATACTCAAAAACCCACCTATCCTTATCCTCGACGAAGCGACATCGGCCCTCGACACCGAATCGGAACGTCTGGTGCAAGAGGCTCTCGAAAACCTGATGAAAAATCGCACGACGTTGGTCATCGCGCACCGTCTGTCGACCATCAAAGACGCCGACCTCATCTGTGTCATGCACGAAGGCGAAATCGTAGAATCGGGTCGACACGAAGAGTTGATAAAGCTCAACGGCTATTACAAACATCTCGTCGACATGCAACAATTCTGATTTTTCTCATGAGATACAAAAACCGCATATTGCCCTCGGGAAGCCTGCTTATCGCTTTTCTGTTCCTTATTCTGCCGGCTATACGCGAAATAGAATATCTCATACCCGCCGGTAACGATACCGAGGCATCGATACCGGCTACTCCGCAAAAAGAAGATAATTCCGAAAAAAACGGGAAATCATGCTTCATCGATGTCCCCGGAGAAACCCAGCCGTTTATTCTGCAACAGAACCCACCCCTGCACGTATGCGGCAGCGAAGTACGGCAACATACCACAACCCCGACAGGCCTGCAAAGCCGGCATATATCGCTATTCCGCTCGTTCTATAAAAAACTGTATACAGAACAAATCATCAGGCAGGCGTTACTGCACACCGACGGGTATTTCTTTTACATGCTCTGCCGAATGCTCATGTAGCAGAGCCGCCCTTTCCCCTCATATCGAAAATGTCGATACCCTATTTCGGAGACGGTCTTCTGTCGCCGAAATAGGGTGTATGACAATGCGGAAGAAAATCAATTTTCCAGTCCTTGTAAAATTCATTATTTATCAAATAATCATATATATACATTATGGAAACTTCTCAAAAAAACAACTATAAAAACGAACATATCGCATCAAAAAACGCACTCTCCGTTACCGGTATCGTTACCCTCATTGTCGCTACCGCTTCTTTCTACGCAGGATCTCTTTTCGGGGAAAACTCCGTTTTGAACATGAGCCTATTCATTTTGGGCATAGCATTAGGAATATTCGGATTTATAAAGATCTTCATGGGGAAAAAAGTATTTTACCACAAAGAAACCGGAACAAAGTTGCTACCTAAACGTCTTACATTCAGCAAAAATGAGAAAAATCGTTTGGAAAAGATCCTCCAAGAAAAAAATTTCGAACAAATCGGTTCGATAGCTCTCGGAGAAAACAAGTCCTCGGATATTCGTCTCGACATATACATCAGCACAGACAAGCAATACGCCTCGGCTCAAATCATGGAATTTATCCCGTTCGAGTATCAGGCAATCGGACGTGCCGCAGAATATACAGGACACGATGCCGAGCTACTGGCCGAAATCATCGCATAACACTCCACATACATTAATCGACAAGGAGATGCTTCCGTAAAGTTTGGGAAGTATCTCCTATTTTTTAGAAGAAAGATGCAAAATAATGCTAATACAAAAAATTTATATGTTAAACAATACAATATATATAAGAAAATAGTTCTTACTTTGCAGTTCGTTTAATAGAGTGAAAATAAGTCAAAAAATAGGATCATTCTTTTTTAGCATATTTAGCGTTATGAAAAAACTTCTTATTCCTTGTTGTCTTGTTCTGTTGACCGGTTGCGTAGATAAAGACTACGACAAAGACATCGACATGAACGTGACTATTGCTGAAAACGGAATCACGCTTCCGGTCGGAGAAACCGACAAATTCACATTATCGAAATTGATCAGTACCGATGACAATCTGAAAATCAACGGCGATAGCATTTATTACATATCCGAATCGACCGATTCCAAAACCGAGTTTGCCGCGATGAAAAGTGTCATCATAGACCAAAGCAACGGTTTGGCTCCCGACATCGAGCCGACCGAAATTGTTATTCCCGAAGAGATAGAACAAGCCATCGCCGCAGGAATCGCTTACGAGGGTTCAATACCACTCACCTTATCGGCAGATGTACCCATCAACCCGTCCCAGTTGGAAGTATCGAAAGATATAGAGAGAATCGACACAATCATGTTCGACTCTCCCAAACAAGCGACACTTACGTTTACCACCGAATTATTTGAAGATCAAGGCCCGGCAGAATTCTCTCTTCTTTTATCGAATATGGAGGTAACTCTGCCCCAAATGCTGATTCTTTCTCGCACGGGCCAAATCGGAAACGCCACTTTGCCAGAGACCGACGATATGGGAAATCCTCTCGTTGTCAAGGACCATATTCTCTATGTTCCTTCCAAAAATGCCGAAAACGGCATCTTCACCATAACGCTCAATATCTACGGATTGTGCGCAGGAGAGATACGCCCCGACGGGACCAACAACTTCCGGCTTACTCCGAGTACCGATGACGAAAACGTTCTCGACATCATCGACAATGAATTTATTCTCAATGGCGACGCGTCGGTACAATTGGCCCTGAAAGGCCCGGGAACCACTCTTGCCGTACAAACCCAAGTAAGAACCGACTTCATAATCGAAGAACTCGAAATCACACGGGTGGCCGGTCTCATAGACGCCTCGGCCGACGAGTCTTTCTCGATAGAAATAGGCTCGATGCCCGACTTCCTGAGCGGAAACGACATCAGCCTCGATCTGAGCAATCCGTTCATCAAACTCAACGCAGCCAACCCTATGGGTATTCCGGTGAAAGCCGTACTCTCTATCGATCCTAAAAACGACAAGGGAGCAAGCCTGAATTCCGAACCGATTGTCGTCGATACGATCCTCATCAAACAAGCCTCTTACAATGAATCGGAAAATCGCATGATTCCCAGCGAGAACCACATATACATTTCACAACGGGAACCGACCAGCGATTGGGTCGATGCCGAGGAAAAAACATTCTGGCTGAACGATACGCTTTATACATGGGCGCAAGGTAATCTTCCCCTCCTGCTCGACACACAGATTCCCTCGTCTCTCGAAGCTACCATTTCGGCAAGTACAGATAAAAGTGTAGAACATGTCGCTCTGCTCAATAACCAACCCAATGACGTAACCGTAGATTGCGACATCACGGTTCCGATGGAATTCGGAGAGAATTTCGCCATCAATTTCTCTGAAATAGAAGGAGGCCTCGACGATATATTCAGCGACGTATCGGTGGCAGAAGCCGCTATTATCGCCAACTATACGACAACGCTTCCTCTCGATTTGGAATTTACCATAAATCCCCTTCAAGAAATTTCGGCCGAGGAATATAGCAACCTCCCGTCCGACGAAAAACTTCTCGACGACGATGATGAAGAAAATCCCGAATATTACCGTATTCTCAAAAATGTCGGGTTCGAAATACTCAACGCCGACCAAAACGGGAAAGGTATCATCACCGGAACGACCGACATGAGTCTCGTAGATCCGGCTCCCTCGATGGGAAAAATCGTCATACGTCTTACCGAAAAAGAAAAGAACGCATTGAAGTCTCTCACTCATCTGCAATACAGCGTGGCAGGAAATCTGACCGAAGGCCTCGAAAGCGGTGCACTGCGCAGTACGCAATATCTACAAATGAAACTGAGTGCGAAAATCGCCAAAATCGAAGTCGATATTGATTCTTTATAATAAACTGAACCGAAGACCAAAACAAGGATAGTATGAAATCTTATATAAAATATATATTGACGATAGGGCTGTTCGGCATTATTATTGCCGGGGTATCGGCCCAACCCTTGCAAAGCGCCTATTTTCTCGAACGTGCGCCGTTGCGCCATCAACTCAACCCCGCATTGATTCCCGAAAGAGGCTACTTCACCATACCGGGATTAGGAAATATTTCGTTCAATGTCAGCTCCGACCTGAACTACACGACCTTTATCTACCCTTCCGACGGAGATAAACTCAATACATTCCTCAGCTCTGCTGTCTCTGCCGCAGAATTCGATAAAAAAATTCGGAACAGCAATGTTCTCAATACGAATATCGGCCTATCCATTCTCTCTTTCGGATTCCATAAATGGAATGGATTCAATACCTTCGATATTTCGTTGCACAGCAATATATCGTTTTCGTTGCCCGGAGACTTGTTCCGGTTCTTGAAAAACGGTAGCGAAGGAAACGTAACACAATACGACTTGAAAGATGTGTCGGCTAATGCCAACGCTTACGTTGAAGTTGCTTTGGGACATGCCCATCGCATCAACGACCAATGGACAGTCGGTGCCAAAGTCAAAGCCTTATTGGGTGGAGCACAGGCCGATGCACACTTTGAAAAACTGACTCTCACAATGGCCGAAGACCAGTGGAAAATAGAAAGCTACGGCGTGGCCGACCTTTCGCTTGCCGGAGCCACTCTCGAAACCGATGCAGAAACCGGAGAAATTACTGGATTCGATTATGACACCAATGGTATCGGTCTGGCCGGAGGTGGAGCCGGTATCGACCTCGGTGTTACCTACACCCCCATTAAGAACCTCATCGTATCGATGGCCATTACCAACATCGGGTTTATCTCATGGAACAAAAACCTGAAAGGAGTTACTCCCGAAGGAGAAGTCATCTATGATGGATTCACGGGAATAGGTAGCGATGACTATACCGACGAACATGGAGAATCGCAAAATGTATTCGACGATCAGGTAGATGACCTGACCGACGACCTCGAAGCTCTTTTCAAGTTCAATGAAGGGAAAGCAGCATCGAAACGGACGACTTGGCTTGCCCCTACACTCACCGTAGGCGCCGAATACCAACTTCTCAAAAACCACATCTCTGTGGGCGTTCTTTCGACAACCCGCTTTTACAGCAACAACACTCATACATCGCTCATGGGAAGTGTCAACTTCAAACCGCTCCGTTGGCTGATGCTCGGTGTAAACGGTACGGTATCGAACTTGGCCAACTCATTCGGAGCCGTGCTCAACTTCGGCCCGCTTTTCATCGGAGCCGATATATCGACCATGCGTGTAACTCCCGATTACATACCGCTGGGAGATTTGGCGGCCAATATCAACTTCGGTATTTCTGTTCCGTTGGGCAAAGACCCGAAACTGAAAAAACATAAAGTATACAACAGTGTTCCCGAAAATTTATAAAAGAATTTTCCATACGCCATTACAAAAAATCCTCTGTAAAATGATTTTACAGAGGATTTTTATTTTTTCAGTTCCCAAAACACCAATCGGGCTTTCTCCTTAAAAAAAGAGGATTCCATAAAGACATTCGGGCATTTATTAAATTCTTCCCCAAAATAACGCAGTACAAGAGCGTTTTTCTCCGCCCAAGCGACCGAACAACAACTCGTCGAAATACAAATCTTGGCGGGAATATTCCGGCAATAATCCTTCTGCCATAAAACTTTTCGTTTTCTATCTCCTTCGTGGCGGGAAATACAAAGCCCCGCCTTTGGTAAGGCAGGGCTTTGTATAGATGTCCATCGGAAAACCTTAGACTCTCTTTTCTTTGATGCGGGCTTTTTTACCGGTAAGATCACGCAAATAATACAATTTGGCGCGACGTACTTTACCCACTTTATTTACAGTGATGCTGTCGATAAACGGAGATTCGATAGGGAAGATACGTTCCACACCTACGTTATCCGACATTTTGCGTACTGTAAAACGCTTTTTCTCACCGCAACCCGAGATGCGGATAACGACACCGCGATACTGCTGTATACGCTCTTTGTTACCCTCTTTGATGCGGTAGGCCACCGTTACGGTATCACCGCTCTTGAACGAGGGATGTTGTTTGCCCGTAGCAAATGCCTCTTCTGCAACTTTAATCAAGTCCATTTTTAATAGCTATTTAAAATGTTTGTATTGAAACGTAATGTAAACAGGTAACACTTTTCCCTGCCAGAGATTACGAAAAGCGGGGCAAAGTAACGACTTTTTTACGGGATAACCAAATGTAAACGTGGTTTTTTAGGCATTCCGGCGAGTTTTGCTCCGCCGATATCCGGAAATATCGAAGCGACTAATAAATGTTAATCACGCAGAAGTAGAATTCTTTCGCAGTAAAGTTTCGTATTTTCGCTAATAATTTTTTTTGTAACCCCGACAATGTTTTTGCTCAAACCATATCCTTATCTCTTTTTGCTCCTTTGTGCTATATCCGTCGGGATAAAGGCTCAGAAAAAAGAACTGTTGATTATTCATACAAATGATGTCCACAGCCAAATAGAACCGACCGCCACCGACGACTCCCAACCCAACATGGGCGGGGCACTGCGCCGGCAAGTTGTCATCGACAGCCTGCGCAATACGGGAAAAGCCGTCCTGCTGATCGATGCGGGCGATGCCGTACAAGGAACACCATATTTCACCACTTACCTCGGAAAAGCAGAAATTGCGCTTATGAACCGGTTAAGATACGATTTCATCACACCGGGAAACCATGAATTCGACAACGGTACATCCTCGCTTGCAACGATGTACAAAGATGCAGCACCTGTCATCGTCAACTGCAATTACGATGTATCGAACACTCCGTTAAAAGGATATTTCACGCCCGGTGTCATCAAAGAAATCGACGGCTGGAAAGTCGGTATAACAGGTGTAGGCGTCTCGCTAAAAACATCGGTCGACCCCGAAAAAGTTACGGGAATCATCTGCCGCGACGCCATTGCATCGGCTAATCGCACGGCCGACAGTCTGAAACGTTGCGGGGCGGAAATCGTCGTTCTTCTTTCACATCTGGGAATAGAAAGAGATAAAGAACTCGCCCGAAAAAGCAGCGGAATAGACATCATCGCCGGCGGACACTCCCACACCCTACTTCCCACACCCATTCCCGTCATCAACAAACAGCAAGACACCGTATGGATAGGCCAGACGGGGAAAAGAGGTCTTTATGTAGGAGTCATCGAGTGTAAAGACGATACCCGCAGAGGATATACCATAGATCTGTCATCGCGCTACGACAACCGCATCGATTCCGTAACAGCGACACTCATCGACTCCTATCGGATACCTATGCAGAAAACGACCGGTGAAGTCATCGGGAACGCGCTCCGGCCGATGACCATAGGACGGCCGCAAAGTCCTCTCTCCAATTTTACCGCCGACGTTCTCGTGCAGCAAGCCCGCAAGGAAGGGGTACCTTGCGACTTCGGACTCATCAATACGGGAGCGATACGTTGCGACATTGCCCGAGGGCCTGTTACGAAAGGCGATATTTTATCATGCTATCCCTTCGATAACTACATCTGCCATATCAGCTTGTCGGGGCGGGAAGTAAAACGGCTCTTCCGTATCATTGCATCCCGGGGCGGAGAAGGCATCAGCCGGGAAGTAGAGCTGACGCTCTCGCCGGATAGAAAGGTAAAACGACTTACGATCGGAGGAAAAAAAATAAAACCTTGCCGAATATACCACATCACCACCATAGATTTTACAGCAAACGGCGGAGATGAAATGACACCGCTCACCCGATACCGCAAACGCATCGATACGAAAATACGCCTCTGCGACCTGATGACAGCTGCCATCGGAGAAGCAACCGTGCGGGAAGGAGGTATATCTGCATCGACCGACGGAAGAATAATCTATGAATAACCCTATAAAAAGAACCGCATCGACATGAAGAAAAAAATCGTTCTTACGCTCTTGTTGGCGTTGGTGTTTCTTATCCCGACACAAGCCGGACAAATACCCCGCTTGCTACGGGAAACCGACGAAACGGAGATGAATCGCTGGGTCGACTCGGTCATGCAACGGCTTACGATACCCGAACGCATCGGACAGCTGTTTGTCGTCGGAGTCGAAAACAATCTGAGCGACCGTAACAAAGATCTCCTTAGATCGCTTATCGAACAATGTCATGTGGGTGGACTTCTTTTCTCGAAAGGTTCGGTCGAGGAGCAAGCGACTCTCACCAATATGGCGCAAGCTCTCTCCCGTGTACCCCTGATGATTACGATGGACGGAGAGTGGGGTCTCGCCATGCGTCTGAAAGAAACACCCTCTTTCCCTAAAAACATGACACTGGGAGCTGTCTCCAACGACTCGCTTATCTATGCTTACGGCCGGGAAATGGGCCGTGCCTGCCGCCGTATGGGAATACAAGTCAATTTCGCCCCGGTACTCGATATAAACAGTAACCCGCAAAATCCCGTCATTGGGAACCGTTCTTTCGGAGAAAATCCCGACAATGTGAGCCACAAGGCAAGATTTTATGCACAAGGACTCGAAGACGAAGGGATCATGGCCGTAGGCAAGCATTTCCCGGGACACGGCGATACGCACGAAGATTCGCACTTCACACTCCCTTCGGTCCTTCGCGACCGCGCACAACTCGACTCTTGCGAATTGTCGGCGTTCTCGCGCTACATCGATGCAGGATTTTCGGGACTCATGGTAGGACATCTCTTTGTTCCCGCGCTCGACAGCACGAGTAACCAACCGTCTTCCCTATCGCCCGACATCGTTACCGGACTTTTACAGGAAGAAATGGGTTTTGAAGGATTGGTTTTCACCGATGCTCTCGAAATGAAAGGCGCCGAATCGAAAACTCCCGCACTCGATGCACTGCTGGCGGGAAACGATATTTTACTGAAACCGTTGAAACCGAAAGAGCAATTCGAACAAATCGTAAAAAGCTATAACGAGGGTACTCTCTCCCAAGAGATAATCGATAAGCATTGTCGCAAGGTCCTGCAATATAAGTATATACTCGGGCTGGACACTTGTCGTGAAATACGCATCGACTCCTTAACGGAAGACTTGAACAGCCTCGAAGCCCGTACTATCATTCGGCAACTTTCTGCGCAAGCCGTTACCGTCCTCGAAAACAAAGAGGAAATATTGCCTTTTACACATCTCAACAAAAAACGATTCGGTGTCATCTCCGTTGGCAGGCAAAATGCGCAACCCTTCGTAAAACGGTTGCAAGAGTATGCCCCGATAGAGAATGTAAGTCGCCTCAATGCCCAATCGACCGACAAAGAAATAAAGGGAATCGTAGACGTCATCTCCCACAGCACGCAGACGATTATCGCTATCTTCTCCGATAAAAAGGAAGAGATACAATTAGCCGAGAAAATTCTGAAAAAAGCAACCGGAAAAATCCTTGTATTCTTCACTTCGCCTTATACCATACCGAAATACGAAGAACTCACCGCCGAGGCCGATGCAATAATCGTCGCCTATGAAAACAATCCCGTCATGCAAGAATGTGCCGCCGAAGTTCTTTTCGGAGGAAGCTCCGCCGATGGAAAACTTCCCGTAAGCACAGGAAAATATCCGCAAGGAAGCGGTATCTTTATCCCGGAATGCCGGTTGGGGCACGCATTTCCCGAAGAGGTCGATATGGACAGCCGCATTCTTTCCCGCATCGACAGTATTGTACAAGAAGGCATCGACAGCATGGCATTCCCAGGTTGCCAGATCATCATCACCCGTCATAAAAAAATCATCTACGACCGTGCTTTCGGATATTTCGACTACGAAAAAAAACGCCCCGTAAGTACGAACGATCTTTATGATCTGGCCTCCATCACCAAAGCGATGGGTACTTTACCGGCCATCATGTGGCTCAACGACCACGAACAGGTAAGTCTGAATGCCCCCCTTTGTTTTTATCTGCCTGAAATGCGTGATTACGGATTATCGGCCATTACCTTACGGCAAACCCTGATGCACGAAAGCGGATTACCGGCCGGAATCTCCTTACGGCGGTTACTCATCGATCCCGACAGCTACTCGGCACCATTGCTGAAACGGGGACGGGACAGCGAATATCCGATACAAGTCGATAAAGATTGGTTCGTACAAAAAGATTGCCGGCTGAAACCTTGGCTCTTTCACAACAAGACGAGCCGCTCTTACCCCTTGCACATCGCCGAGGAGCTATACGCCTCGCCTTCACTCCCCGATAGCATTTGGCATAAAATACTATCCGTCTCGAAGTCAGACAGGCGGTACAGGTATAGCGACTTGAATTTCGTCATTCTGCAAAAACTGACCGAACGTGTTTCCGGCGAGCCTCTCGACCGATTTATAGACCGAAGACTCTTACAACCCATCGGGGCTTATCACACGACTTTCCGCCCCAGAGAGAAATTTCCCATTACCGATATAGCGCCTACCGAAAACGACCGTCTTTTCAGGCGACAACTCGTCATAGGATATCCTCATGACGAACTGGCCTGTTTCATGGGTGGGGTCAGCGGAAATGCCGGGCTATTCTCTAATGCCCGCGACATGGCGAAAATTCTGCAAATGTTACAGAACAACGGGACATACGGACTCGAAGATTATTTCGAACCGACGACAGTACTGCGTTTTACAACCGACAAAAGCAGTTTGAGCCGCCGTGGCCTCGGTTTTGACAAACCCGATACCGACTCGCCGGAAAAAAGCCCTACCTGCGAAGAAGCCCCTCAATCGGTTTACGGACACACCGGCTACACCGGCACGGCATTTTGGGTCGATCCCGACAATGACATCATCTACATATTTCTCAGTAATCGAGTATATCCTCACCGATGGAATACCCGACTTTTCGATATGGATATCCGCACCCGCATACAATCGGTAATTTATCAATCGCTCCTACCGTCTCCCTGTACGATTCAATAACTCTCGTCAGCCGGCTGCCCGTAACTGCAAAACACTGTCAGCCACTCATCGACCTGCCGGGTAGATCCGTCGAGATTCCCGGCTTCGGCAAAATGCCCTTCGGGAATAAAAAAGACTTCGACCGGAGAAATAATACGCACACACACCGGCGCGAATATCCTCCTCAATGCCGGAGCAATACTTACCGACAACGGTATCGATGTACTCACCGGAACCACTGTCCGTCCCGAAAACTCCAAAACTCCGATTTTTGTAAAAAACTTATGCCACTCGCAGGGAAGAAACATATCGCTCCAATGCGACGAAACCAGCATCAACACTTCATACGACCGCAACCACCCGACAGAGACGTCCGATACCTGCCGTACATGCTCTTGCGACAAGGGCAATCTCGAAACAAGTATCGAAACAATATCGACTCCACGCGCAGACGAATCATAAACCACACCTACTTTTTCTTTCATATCCCAACATCTTAAACGATTGTTTATTAGGAACATCACTCATCGCAAAATTGTTTAGCCGGGAGATTTATAATAACATCTCGAAACAAAAAAGCGGGAACGCCCACAACGTTCCCGCCCGATAAATCGTCCTGTCGGATAAAATTTTTATGTGTATTCATTCCCGAAACGGGTCTTGGCATCATTGACAAACTGTCGTATACGCTGCTCCTCGCTCTTACGGCAGATGAGCAACACATTCTCCGAGTCGGTAACGATGTAATCTTGCAAACCGTCGAGAATAACCAATTTTTTTTCCGATGTCGACACGATGTTTCCATGACTGTCGTAACATGTGGCACGTCCGTGTAATACGACGTTTTCACTGGTATCTTTCTGCGACAACGCATACAAAGAGCCCCATGTTCCCACATCGCTCCACCCGAAGTCGGTACAAAGGACATATACATTGGTCGCTTTTTCCATTATACCTACATCGATCGAGATATTGGGGCAGGCCGACAACTGTTTCTGCACGACCGGTTCGCTCCCGAGACGGCCGCAACTATCTGCACAAGCCTCGAAACGGAGAGAAATCTCCGGCAAATATTGCTTGATCGCCTCGATAATCGATCCGGCTTTCCAAATGAAAATACCCGTATTCCAGAAAAACTCGCCACTATCGACAAAGACTTGGGCCAGCTCGCGATTGGGTTTCTCGGTAAATGTCTTTACCGAACGGATAGAACCTTTCGACTCATCGCCGATCTGGATATATCCGTATCCCGTCTCTGCCCGTGTAGGTTTCACACCCAAAGTAAGCAGAGAGGGAAGCTCCTCTACAAAATCCATTCCTTGCAATATGGCATCGCGGAACACCTCTTCCCGCAGAATCAGATGGTCGGCCGGAGAAACAATCATCGTGGCATCGGGATCGATGGCCCGGATATGGTAAGCCGCCCACGCCACGCACGGAGCCGTATTGCGCCGCTGCACCTCGGCCAAAATGCGCTCACGGGGCACTTCGGGCAACTGCTCCATCACCAAATCGACATACTGCTCATGCGTAGAAATAAAGATATGCTCACGAGGTACGACTGCCGCAAAACGGTCATAAGCCATCTGCAACAACGAACGCCCCATGCCAAAAAGATCAAGAAACTGCTTAGGCCGGTCGGCACGGCTGAACGGCCAAAAACGACTGCCAACCCCACCGGCCATAATCACACAATATCGATTCTTTCCCATACCAGAAATTTATATCAAAGTTGATACGGCTAATATACTACTTTATTTTTGCTCCCTCTCCCGCAGAAAGAATTTTTTTGGTAAAAAAACAACCTTTTCGATAGATCGTACACCCGTATTTTCCCCGCAAAAAACATCAAGACAAACATATCCCGCATAACACACATCGAAACCAGCAGCTTTTCCGGGAACAAATACATATCCGCCTCGACAAGACAAGCGAAACAACCGCCCAAAAGCAGACGGATAACCGGCCGACCACCCCGAAAAAATAAAAGCGAGAAACAAAAAAACGCAAAAACATTTGCAGATTATAAAAGAATCATTACCTTTGCATCGCTTTACCGCGCCCAGATGGCGGAATCGGTAGACGCGCTGGTCTCAAACACCAGTGGATTCACTTCCATGCCGGTTCGATCCCGGCTCTGGGTACACAAAACAGCTGTTAATCTACTGATTTTCAGCTGTTTTTATTTTTCTGGGTAGCCAAAGGGTAGCCAAAAACGACAACACCCCCTCTTTCAAAAGCAATTAATAAAGATTGTTCAGGCTTCCTTTTAGAAATCACCTCATGTCGTATTTTCTTCGGTTGAGGCAAAATAAAACCCGTGCAAGAATAATCCTACACGGGCAAAACTTTGTCTAAAAGCCTTTGATTATAAATAGGGGCTACTTAATTCCTTCCCTATTATGGCCTCTAATATTTTAGGAAATATGGAGCAATGGGAAAAACGCCATAAAACGGTAACAATGTTATAACAAGACTACCCCAAGACAGCAACACGGGGAAAAGGATAACATTTACCCCAGCCTATTCATCAAGGTTTAGCCGTTTCAGCTCCTCATTATATCCGGCCTCATCGAATATCCCATCATCTAAATATCCGGGCGTTTCTGTATAATAACTCTTTAAACGCGCCCGCAAATTAGTACCCCCGACTTCTGACAAATCGATCCGCTCAGATAACCACATCGCCGCCTTTAACTTCACAGCCTCATTACTACTATGCAGGCAATCCCTTATGGCTGTTATCGCCTCATCTGCAAGGCTGAATATTCCCGCCCTTAACCGCTCCTTGTAATCCTTGCATTGCTGATTATAATAACAGCTGAACGGTATTTGCCCCAACCATGTGTATATGGTGCTACGGGTTATTTCTAATCGTTCCGCTACCGCCGTTATACTCTCACCCGAGGCCAACAGTATAGCCGCCTTTTCTTGCAACGGATATAACCCGGTATGACTGTCCCTGCACTCTTTCATTATCGTAACAACATTCTCGGCGGAAATATCACCGGAAAACGTTTGATTTTGTCGTTTTTTGCTCGTCATATTTTACTTTGTTTTACATCATCGATGAGGTCTCCGGTTACTGATTTGGTAATAGAAAACAACTTATTATAGAGTATTTTTTTGTTTATCGGTAAAATTTGACCGCCTCGCAGACCTTCCGATCAAGTTCCGTTATCGCCTCGTTTTGCGCGGTTAAACCCTCCCTTATTTTACAAGCATCATTTACCGCTTGCCTTAAATCAAAAGCTTGCTTTTTGGATAGCTCGCCCCGCTTTTGCGCCTCGTTTATTTGCGCTATCATCCGGATCTGTCCGCCCGCCTGTTCAACCAAAGATAGCACACCCATTTTATAAAGCTGTTGTTTTGTCCTCATCGCTTGAAAATTCAATGATACATCGTTTATCTTTTGTATGGCTTTATAAGCCTCTTTCCATCGATTCAACACCCCGATATAAAACGCCTCATCATAAAGCAACTCCCCCGTAACCTCGCCAACCTTAAACTGTGAAGCTATTCTATTGGTGTATCGTTGTTCATACCTTAACACATTCCTACCCTCGTATAGTTCCGGTATCGGTTCTTTATGGCTCTTTTGTTCCCGGTTCTTGTCATAGAAACAAAGCCTGCCGATTTTTCGAGTGTAATAGAGGCTGCCGATTTCTACCATAGGGCAACGCTTATAACGCCTCAATTCCCCCAAATGACCAAGATAAACCTCCGGCGGGTGCTTGGTAATAATATTCTGGGCTATATCCATACGGGTAACGGTTGCTTTACTCATCGGTACGTGCAAAGTGTCTGATAACTTTTCTATCGCCCGTTGAGTGTCCCCCCGTCCCATTGTCTTGAAATTATCGCCCAAATACCATTTACACAAACTCCCGCCGTTGATTTTCATCTGGTATTTGTTGAGGGCTACCTTTAACCCGCCGAGGCTTCCGGTTATCACTGCTTCACCGTTGTAGTAGTGCTCCCCTACGCGATCCAAAAAGCAGGGAATTTCCGAGAGAAAATCCACACCGCCCGCCACACTTTGTGGAAGCCTGAAATTTACTGTGTCATACATAACCGGTTACTGATTTGGTAATAGAAAACAGCTTATTATAGAGTATTCACGGCTTTTCTGTCCCGGCTGCTGTTTTAGCGGCTTGTTTCCTCAAATCGTTCATCTCCTCATCAAGTTCTCCATCTGTATATAGGGTACAAAGGCTATTGCACTCGTTGGCCTTTCCTCGGGCAACAAATATTTCTATCTCCGCCCCCGGCTGTATGATAGTATCGGCCTCCACCACCTTGTACAAAATGATGAGGGCATCTGTTGTCCCTTTGAAATCGCCATAAGCCAACCAATAATCACCCTCATGCTGCCAATTATATACACTGCTCAAATTCTCGCTTTTGATTGTGATACTTCTATCGGCATTCCTTTTTCTGTCCGCCCGTATATGATTGTCCGGCTTTACCCAATAGATGAGCAAATCGCCGATGTTTATAGCGTCGGATCTTTCCGTCCCCCGGCGGGATTTTGTCATACGGCGGTTCTCAAACTCCGGGTAGCTCTCTGTCGATGAGGTGCAATCCATTCTATGCTTGGCGATTTTCGCCACCCGTTCAAACTTATAGTAATCGGTTAGTATCATCTCCTACCCCCTTTCATACAATAGGCTTGCGCCCGTTGGTTTATCTCGGTTGAAGTCGATACACGGTTATTTTGTAACCATTGCTCTACCTCTGTACGATTGAAATAACACACTTTCCCCATCGGCTTGTAGTGGGGTATCTCCCGCCTCATCGTAAGTTTGTAAAGGTAGCTTTTAGATATTCCCATATACCGGGCTACCTCATCGCTGGTTAAAACCTCTTTTGTGCAAAACAACACCTTGTCCGCCACCAAATCGGAAATATAGTTAATGTTTTCTGTGTTCATCTTTATCTATTTTGCTCTATTATAGAGCATGAAACAAAGAGGCTCAGGGCGTACACGTCTGCAATCCTTTTGCCTCGGTTATCTGTGTTATCTGATAACAAGGGCAAAAGTAGAGGGCAAAGGATAACAAAAAAAGGGGCTATAAATAGTCTATTTATAGCCCTATAAAAATACATCGTTATGAGGTTGTCAATCAAAGAATATATTTTCGTCCATCTCTTTTCTCCATTGTTTTACATCATCTCTTTTTGCTTCTATCTCTGCATTTGAAATAGATGCTGATAGTTTCTTTACTCCAAATATTTGCTCTAATTTATTTATCGGTCTGGGCTGTGCAAATACCTTATTACAGAAATACCCTAATCTTGATTGCCCTTTGTCGCCTCCGAATAACCATTTACAGCCCGTCTCCGTTTTCTTCATATATCCCCGCTCTAACGCCCTTGCAAAATATTTTCTCGCCTCATCGGTATTCAATCCATTGGGTAGCCAGAGTTTATCACCCCTTGTTTGGTTATCCGGGGCGGAGTAGCCGAGTTTATCCCTAAGAATTTGCTGTGCATATCTATATAATAACAACGATTTCCCATTAAGAAGCTCCAATTGATCAGATATTTTATGTCTTGAAAGCCCCCATTTGTACTTAATATTTAAATATTCTATAAGATTATACCCTTCTTCTTCATAAATCTCAACTTTAATATGTCTTATTTCTGTTAATACGGCCTCACATCTGCCTTTATCAAAATCTTTTGTAATATGTTCTAAATAATTATATATATCAAGACGGTTTATAGGCGGTTCCGGCCAATCTTCAGCAAAGAAAAGGCCTTCACTTTTAATATCTTCTATTAATTCCTCTCGATACCGTATACGTAAATTCAGACGCTCAAAATCAGCTATATCTCCGACTATATTTGCCAGTTCTGCTCTACTTTTTAACGCTGATAAGTCATTATTTTCTACAAATCTTTCAATCTCGCCATTTCTGATAAGCGTCAAATTTAGTAGCACCTCACAAAATCTATCCAACGGCATTTTTAACAATTCTTCTGTTTCCATTTCTTACAATTTCAATTCTGGTAAACTGTTTATTGCATCTTCTTTCAGCTTGTCTATGGCTCGGGTATATTTCTCGGTATGTTGCAGGCCGCTATGCCCTAAAAGGCTCGCTACCGTCTTTATATTAGCCCCGTTGTTAAGGATATTCACGGCAAAGGAGTGCCGAGCACAATGCCAACTTATGTGCTTGCTTATTCCCGCCCGTTTCACCCATCTTCTAAGGGCTTTTAAGCACATTTCATAGCTGGGCAAGGGGAATATAACCTCACCCCTCTTATCTGGGCTGCTTGGCTTTCCTATTAGTTTCAATATACCATCATTCAGAGGAATAACAACACCGCTGCTTGCGCTATGCCCCTTTGTCTTGTTCTGCTCAAACTTTAATAGCCTATTTGAAAAATCCACGTTGGCAAATGTAAGGTCTTTCACATCACAGTATCTTAACCCACAATAGAGGCAAAAGATAAAAGCGCGCCTTATGTTGGGATTTTGCCGTTCATCGTGGGTTGCTATTAGCTGCTGTATTTCCTCTGGTGAAAGTACCTCTTTCCTTAGCTGCTGGTCATCCACCTTTATAGTTATGCCCGTACAAGGGTTCTTTATCATAACATCGTGTTCTATGGCATATTTTATCACTTTCTTAAACCGGGCATAGATGCTTTTAGCCCCCTCGCCAACACTTCTACCTTGCAGATACTCGGCGAAAGCCTCAACCATATCTCTCGTTATTTGCTCTGGCTTTATCCTCTTGGCATACTTGTTATATTCTGGGGTGTCGTTCAGAAAATCAATGAAGCGTTTAAGGGCTATTTCCACCATCCTAATATCTTTCTTGGTATACTTGTCAATATAGGCTTGGAAGTAATCAAGGAAATTTATATCACGCTCCTTTTTGAGCCGATACCCCTCAATGCTTTCCAACAGTTCCTGCCCACGCTCAAACCTAATCTTCTTTGCAAGTTCTATCGTTTCTTTATTCTGTTGGCGTTCAAGCGGTGTTCTGGGTGCTTGCCAAAGGTAGAGTTTCAGAAACTCCCGTTTCCTGTCTTTCTTGGCTACCTGCTTATCCAACTTTTCACTATATACCATCTGATAGCCAAAGTAGTAATCCAAAAACAAACTTTCCCGGCCATCTGAAAGTATCTTTGCCCCCAACTTTGGATTGTCGGTTGTGTCTTGGCTTATTAGGTAGGTGTTATCGTTCCTTATTTCCTTTTTCTGTGCCATACTCTTTGCTCTTTGTTTCTCTTATTTGCAAATGTATAAATTTATCTTTTTCTGGGTAGCCAAAAGGTAGCCAAAAACGATAAAACAAAGTCTTTTTTAAGAAGAAAAGGGTTAATGTCCCTCTTTGGCTACCTCTGATTTTCTTTCACTTAGTTTCATCTGGGTACTCTTGATTTACTGGGTACTTTCTCGGCTCTGGGTACAACAAGAAAAAACAAAGCACCGAAAAATCGGTGCTTTGTTTTTTTATTTTCCATTCGGACAGTTTCGATGCATTTCAAACACGATCTTATTTCCTGACAAAACCTTCTGTCAATCGGGCACATACAAACCATCATGCCGAGAGATGCTCGATAAGCACCTTCACACCGATGGCAAAGAGTATGATTCCACCCAAGAGGTCGGCATGTATCTTCTTGGCATAACGGCCGCACCGGACACCCAAAAACACTCCTACAAGAGACATGATGAACGAGACCAATCCGATTACCACCAAAGGGTACGATAAATCGCCCCAATCGTTCATGCCCATACATACAAACGAAATACCGACGGCCAAAGCATCGATACTGGTAGCGACCGCCATAGCCAGAATCACTTTGAGGCTGGCCGGATCGAAATGTTTCTCTTCCTCGTCCTTGAACGACTCCATGATCATACGTATGCCCAGAAAACCGAGAATGGCAAAAGCGATCCAATGATCGACGCTCTCTATCAGATAACGGAAATAACGAGTCCCCAACCAACCGAAGAACGGATTGAGTGCCTGAAAAAGTCCGAAAAAGAAAGCCATCAAAAGCATAGGCTTCCACCGGACCCGTCCCCAAATGATGCCGCTTGTTATCGAAACGGCAAAGCAATCCATCGACAATCCCAATGCCAAAGCCCAAGTCTCAATTCCAGTCATAATGTGTCAATAATGCAGTGTATCCGTGCCGACGGACATTCGATCGAAAAAATCCCGCCGGCATTCTTTCGGCAAAGTGAGACAAAGGTAATCGATTCCGGGCTATGCTTGCAACTTTTTCTGAGATAGAATACGTTTCGACAAAGAATATCCCGCCCCGAAACCTTTTCCGGTTCATTATTTTACACCGAGATCGGCAAAACAGTAAGTGTACCGACGAATCGTCCCGTCGTCGAGAGAAATATCGTAACTCCTCATCGACGGGCTCCCCAAAGCAAACGGTACGGGAGATGAAAAAATCGGTCCATCATAACAAAAGGTATGATATTCTCCGTTTTCACCATTCGGATCGACATCGGACGGTAACGATGCCACAAATGCCGCATCTACTTCCCTGCCGATGGCAGAAAGCCCCAAACCGTCGTACATCGTAGTAACGACGACACACCTCAATCCCGTGGAAAGAAAACCGTCCATCACTTCGGGAGAAGCTGCACCCCAAAGCGGCTCGACCACTTCGATACCGTAAGGCGCAAGTTGTTCTTCGCGATAACGGCGTACATCGTGCAGGAAAATATCGCCGAAAATAAAATGCGTTATACCTTGTGCCCTGAAATGGCCGACGGCACGGTTCATCGCCTCGGAATAATCGGCCATATCGCCCGAGGGGGTCAAATCCACGATATACAACGGAATCCCTATCCTCTCGGCTTGCGCTTCGAGCAACGGTAGCGGAATATCATGCATGGTCGACTTCCGTGTCGCACGATTGACCGTCGTAAGCAACGCCTCTACCCTATACGTTCCTTCCCGCATCACCCGCCACAAAGCGTGAGCAGAATCTTTCCCGCCGCTCCAATTCAAAACGGCCCTGATCTTCCCATCCTGCTTATCCGATACTTCCATAATAATGGCAAAGATAGTACTTCCCCTCCAAATTCCATGATTCCGATATTCCGAAAAATATCCTATATTTGCCTGCATGGAACAAGGATTCATTCATCTCTATACAGGTAACGGAAAAGGAAAAACCACAGCCGCTTTCGGATTGGCCGTACGAGCTTTATGCGCGGGAAAGAACGTTTTCGTAGGACAATTCGTAAAATCGATGCGTTATAACGAGACAAAAATCGAAACGCTTTTCGGCGGTACTAATTCCCCGTTGGGACACATTCGAATCGAACAATTCGGTCGCGGTTGTTTCATCGACAAAGATCCCGAAGCCATCGATGTAGAAATGGCCCAAGAGGGACTACGGCGTTGCTCGTCATTACTCAGCGCCGGGACATACGATGTAATCATTCTCGACGAACTGACCATCGCCCTTTATTTCGGATTGCTTTCTTGCGAAGATGTTATCGAGGCTCTGAACAATCGCGCCCCACAGACCGAGGTCGTCATAACCGGTCGCTACGCCCCGCAATGCCTCATCGACAAAGCCGATCTCGTAACGGAAATGCAGGAAGTCAAACACTACTACACGCAAGGCGTACTTTCACGAGACGGTATCGACAGATAATCGGAAACTCCACAAAACTCAAAGATTGAACCATACCGACGGATCGGCTACCATTTCCTGCACGTCATTGATAAGTTTGCAAGTATGGTATCCGTCGGCCACCGCATGATGTGCCGATACGGAAAACGGCAGTAACAAACGGCTGTCCTGCTCGAAATATTTTCCGAACTTAATCAACGGAAACAGAAGTGTATTCTCGGCATAAGTATCTTGGGCAAAAGCCGTGTAACTCAGCCACGGCAGGCAAGACACAGGACAAAAATTGCGGGGCTGACCGGGACGAGCCTTAATGACTCCCGTTCTATTTCCATACGTTTCCATATCCCGCAAAACCGTGTTGTAAAACGTCGGGAAATCTCTGTCATACTCGCTCCACACATCGGTAAACGTCTTGGTCTCATCGTGGAATAACGTATAGCTCGGAACAACTTCTTCCCAATATCCCAGCCTGTTGTTACAGTCGAAATCCATACGAAACTCCCTATTCGAATTTACAACCCTCATAATCGCATAAAGCATCGTGGGGAAAAATTTCAAGCCGCGATGCTTTCGATATGCAGCCAATTCGGTTATATCGACATTCGCATTCAACGTGTACCGGCACTTGATACGATTATAGTAATAATCGAAATAAATATCCCGTTCCCACTTCGTCCGGTCTATAAGATGAAAAGTTTCGTTCATCGCTATCTTCATTTATATACTTATATCGGAGTATCCGTGCGCATCCAAAAACGTGCCCCGTCGATTTTCCCACAGGTATCGTTCAACATAACAAGACGGTCACTCTCATATAGGAAATTGAATATCGGGCTTCCACCATTCGCCACAAGCTGCCATACCACAGCATCGACATCGTCGGGAGTACCCCGTTGTGTATACCGGCGTCCCGAATAAGATGGCGACGCCCCGTCCACACCATCGACAGGAGAGAGTACAAAAACGCCATCGCCGCTATATACCCTGCTTTTTATGGTCAAAATGTAACAAGAGGTATCGGGATAAAGAATCCCTTCATAAGCACATACCCGAAATTCTCCCAAAGATGAATCGTTCTTCCGAGAATCCCTCACAACAATATCTGTGATGCCATCGGCACCGCCGATTTTCCCGACACCGCTATTCTCCGACCGGGGCATACAACCGTACAAAAGCGAACATACCGTAAATGCCAAAGGCAGTATTCTTTTCATGAGCGACTTTCAAGTTCTTCACAAATATATATCTATCCATGTATTTTATCAATCTTTCGGTCATTAATCTTCCAACAGCCTGTTTTGACATTTCTATCGGAATCACCGTAGCATCTCGATTATTGACAATTAATCGTTATCTTTGTAAAGTTTTTACGACTTACTACTCCGGCATGATAAAAACACTCATTTTCGATTTCGGTGGCGTCATTGCCACCATAAGCCGCGACAAGGCTGTCGCCGCATTTACCCGCATAGGGCTGAATGACGCCGATTCCCGACTCGACAAATACCACCAATCGGGAATATTTCAAGCGTTGGAAGAAGGGAAGCTCGACGAAACCGGCTTCCGTGCCGAATTGGGACGCCTTTGCAATCGGGAACTCTCTTTCGAAGAGGTAAAAAAAGCATGGTTGGGATTTTTCGTAGAAGTACCTCCTGCCATTCTCAAATACCTCGAAGAGTTGAAAAAGGAGTACCGCATTCTGATATTGAGCAACACCAATCCCTATGTGATGTCATGGGCATGCAGCACGGATTTTTCTGCCGAGGGGAAACCTCTCACCCACTACGCCGACCGACTATATCTGTCTTATCAAATCGGATACACCAAACCGGCCGCCGAAATTTTCCGCCATCTCATCGACGATAGCGGAATACGCCCCGAAGAGACCCTCTTTGTCGATGACGGTGCATCGAATGTAAAAAAAGGAGAAGAATTCGGATTCCATACATTTTGTCCGGCAAACGGCAGCGACTGGCGTTCCGACCTCTCGGCTCTTCTGCAACGACTCGGGTAAAGATTCGTTTCGACAGCAAACCCAGAAAAGCATTATTTCCGGTCAAGACCCGGGAATCGTCTCATCACGTGTGCACGACAAGCGCTAAATCATCGGGAAGTAATCGTAATCCTACGACTTGACACGACAGCTATTTCTATCGCTGCTCATCATCGGGAGGAATCGGAGTTTCCTCCTCTTTGTCGCCAAGAATAGGCAAACATATTTTATATTTTACGGCCAAGATACGCGTAATAAACACGCCCGAGCCACCGACAAGCTGGCAGACATACGACTCCATGCCCAACCGATAGCACACCCAGTAAAACACACCGCCGACGACACATGCCATTGCATATATCTCTTTCCTGAATATCAGCGGTATTTCATTGATGAAGACATCGCGTATCACGCCTCCGGCCGCACCGGTGATACTACCCATGATAACCGCCACCCAAAAAGGATAGCCCAGCGTAAGGCTTTTACCTGCACCGACGACCGTAAAAAGAGCCAGACCTATGGTATCGAAAATAAAAAAGGTATTGTCGAGACGCACCAGCCTTTTCTCGAAAACGATAACCCATACCAACGCCAACCCCGTGCAAATAAGATACATGGGATCGGTCATCCAAGCCGGAGTAACATCGAGCAAAAGATCGCGTATCGTCCCGCCGCCGATAGCGGTAACAAACCCCACGACATACGCCCCGAACCAATCGAAACGTTTGGCCGACGCCAAGCGTATCCCGCTGATGGCAAAAGCGAACGTACCGATAAAATCGAGTATCTGAACAAATGTCGGCATAAGGAAGAGGTACTAAATATCTTTCGCATAAGCACGACGACGCTTATGCAACTGCTGTTCGAAATATTGCCACTGTTGCTGTACCTTATTATTGGTTACCATCTCGGGATTGCTCTCGGCATACTTAAACCCGTCTTTGATGAAATTCGGCAATATGTCGTCGAAGAGCAACGCATTGGCTCCCATGTTCTGGTAATCGGGGTGTATGGCAACAAGCAACAGGTCGACAATATCGCCTTTTCCTTTCAAGGCTTTTAACAAGTGGATAAACCCGAAAGGAAACAATCGGCCTTTGGCCTTTTGCAAAGCCCGGCTCATCGAAGGCATGGCAATACCCACACCCACCAATTCGTCTTTTTCATTGACAATAAGCGAGAGATGTCCGAGACGTACCATCGGCACATACATCTTTACATAATGGTCGATCTGACGCGGAGTAAGCGTCGAATATCCGTACAGGTTCTTATACGCTTCGTTTATAAGTTCGAATATCTGCCGACCGTAATCCCGGGCCACATCATTGATATTGGTGTATTCTCGAATCACGCTACGCAGATGATATTTCTGCCGGACAATCTCGGCTATTCGCGCATGTTTTTCCGACATAACGGGGGGAACCGTAAGCTTGAATTCGACCCATTCGCATTCCGTTTCAAAGCCTCTCCGCAGAATATGGTCGACGTAGTAAGGATAATTATAGATGGTAACCATCGTCCCCAGCTGGTCGTAGCCCTCGACAAGCAATCCCTCGGGATCCATATCGGTAAATCCCATAGGACCGACCAGATGATTCATACCCTTCGAACGAGCCCATTCCTCGACCGCATCGAAAAGCGCATCGCTCACCCGCACGTCATCGACAAAATCCACAAACCCGAAACGAGCCTCTTTTTTCCCGGTCTTTTCGTTGAGATTCCGATTGATGATTCCGGTAATGCGGCCCACCGGCTTTTTTCCCTCGTAAGCCATAAAATGCACCGCTTCGCAGAAGTCGAAAGCGGGATTCTTCGCCGGTGTAAAAGTATTCAATTCATCGGCCACCAAAGGCGGAACTTTATACGGGTTTCCTTTGTAAAGGTCGATATTGAATTGTACATATTTTTTCAAGGCGCGACGTCCCGATATTTCTCTAATAGTTATAGGCTCCATGCTTACATCATTTTAGGCTGGCAAAAATAATGAAAAAGGCAAACATAATATCAGAAACCCTAACAAAATTTAAAAACCGAAACATCATACTGCTACACAGCAAAAATATTTCGCACAAAATACACTGCCGGACAAACCGTATCGAAAGCGATACGGTAGCCCGAGAGCAAGAATTCTTTCCGGTAATATTACAGTCTCAACTTCAACCCGGCCAAAATCGTATCGGGACGAAAATTGAATACCGCATTCATTTCTCCGGCCATACACAAACCGCAATCACGGCAGATGCCGAACTCCTCGCCCGCACAGTTGGCCCGCTTATGGTCGGCATATATGAAATTCGTTACCCAACAACGACGTTTGAAACGGTTATGTTTCATCAATTTAAGGCCCGATATCGAATTCATGATCGGATAGCCTTCCCGTTTCATGCGAATGACCGTATCGATTACCTCCTCCCGTTGCTCCCTCGTTATCATAAGATTCTCGGCATCGGGGAAAGGGGTATAAAAATTGATGGAGATACTTTCGATAGCCGGGTTGTTCTTGACATATTTTATCGTCTCGGCAACCGATTCCCAGTTATACTTGTTCACGACCATATTTACGCTGAGATGCGGGTGTCCGCATTCGGCGATATTTTTTTCAAGTCGGGCAAAAGTCCCCTCTCCCCGAATCATTTCGTGATATTTCCCATAGCCGTCGAGACTTACCCATATACTATCGGCATGGCTTCCTCGAAACGGCAGCTGGGCATTGGTCGTAATCGTCGCCGAGAAAAAGCCCACTTCACGAGCAAGATCTATCACATCATCGATACGATAATCGCCATCGCGCCATATCATCACTTCGCCCCCTTCGAAATCGACAAAACGGGAGCCCAGCCGATAGGCATACTCCAACTCGCCACGTATCTCCTCGTAGGTCATGATGTGAGGATCGGCTTTGGCATAAACCGAACAATGTTTGCATTTGAGATTACATTTATCGGATATAAACAAGACCGTCTGCAAAGGTTTTTTGCGACCCAGTATCCTCGCGCCGAAAAACCAGTTTGCCAAATAGAACATCTGTGATAACTTCATCGTCAAACGGCTATTTTAAGAATTATATTTACCAATAAGAGAATAAGGGCAAAAAACGAAATCAGATTCCTTGCCATCAGCCACCGATACATGAACCAATCGATTCCCGCCTCCCGATAAGCCGGGAAATCACCCATAGGACCGAACCATTTTTTAAGAACGATTTCTTCGGGAAGTCCGTCGACAAAACGGCGAAGCGAACGCCACAGAAAAACCGCCATCGGCAACAAAACAAGCACGCAAAGATAAGCTGCGGGCAACATACCGACCGATACCCCGACGACAATCAACAGAAACGGAACGAAATTGAATACCGCAGAAGCTCCCAAAACCGCATTCCTGCCTCTCAACAGGCGAGCCAACGTAAGTTTGTCCATTCGGGCATCGGCCTGAGCATCGAGAACCGAATGCGAATAAAGGATATTCGTCACCAAAAGACCTACCGCGATCCCCACCAAAACGACTTTCCCGTCGAGAACACCGCACGCCGCATACTGCACGCCGATCATCAACAACGGGCCGAACATAAGACCGATAAGCAACTCGCCATACCCGTAGTAACCCAAACGAAGCGGTTTTCCCGAATAAGAAATTCCCAAAATCGCTCCGACGACGGTTATATAAAACGGTACGGCCCCCCGAAAATAAATAACGACACCCCCTGCAACAGCTGCCAGCAACAAAAACAGACTTATCGCAACGACAAGATCACCGACCGTAGCCTGCCCCGATGTCAGATACGGATACTTGGCGACACGGGCTCTTACACCCCCGGCGGCCAATTTCACCCGTTTTTCTCCACTGCCCTGCCGGTAATCGTAATAATCATCGAGAAGATTCATGCCCAAATGTGCACACGCCACACCCCATAAAGCAACCAAAGACAATCCCCACGAGAATGAGCCGTAACCCAACGACATTCCTATGGCCAAAAACCCGGGCAATAAACTTTGTGGTAAAGAGATGTGCCGGGCATTTTTTATCCAGAAACCTATTTTACTCATAAGGGCGGCGAATTTACAAAAAAGAATCGACTCATTGCCACACCACAGTAGAAAGATAAAAAAGACAAACCTCTGCAAAACGAGAAATAAATGCCTTTTACGGAACAAAATAGCCTATCATTTGTCATATAAAGAGAGCAAACAAAGACAGTAAAATAAAAAATATCATTGATTAGAGAAAAATTTCCTTAATATAGATTTAAGGTATCGGAAAATGTATTACCTTTGTATGCGATTTAGAAGAGAATCATTAAAAAATTTTCATAGGTCAAATTAATTTTAAAAACAATGACGAAGTTAGACTTAACTAAGTATGGAATTGAAGGGGTAAAAGAGATCCTTCATAATCCTTCGTACGACGAACTCTTCACAGAAGAGACCAAACCGGGCCTCGAAGGTTTTGAAAAAGGCCAAGTTACCGAATTGGGCGCCGTAAACGTAATGACGGGTATCTACACCGGACGTTCGCCCAAAGATAAATTCCTCGTCATGGACGAAACCAGCAAAAACACGGTATGGTGGACTTCGGACGAATATAAAAACGACAACAAACCTGTAACCGAAAATGCATGGAAAGTGCTGAAAGACCTTGCTGTCAAAGAACTTTCCAACAAAAGACTTTTCGTTGTAGACTGCTACTGCGGAGCCAACGAAGCAACCCGTCTGAAAGTACGCTTCATCATGGAAGTTGCTTGGCAGGCACACTTCGTAACCAATATGTTTATCCGTCCTTCGAAAGAAGAGTTGAAAGATTTCGAACCCGATTTCGTTGTTTACAACGCCTCCAAAGCGAAAGTGGAAAATTACAAAGAACTCGGATTGAACTCCGAAACTGCTGTTGTCTTCAACCTTACCACCAAAGAACAAGTTATCCTCAATACTTGGTATGGCGGTGAAATGAAGAAAGGTATGTTCTCGATGATGAACTACTTCAACCCCCTGCGCGGTATCGCTTCGATGCACTGCTCGGCCAACACCGACATGGAAGAAAAAAGTTCGGCTATTTTCTTCGGTCTCTCGGGAACGGGTAAAACCACTCTCTCGACCGACCCCAAACGCAAACTCATCGGCGACGACGAACACGGCTGGGACAACGAAGGTGTCTTCAACTACGAAGGTGGTTGCTACGCCAAAGTCATCAATCTCGACAAAGATAGCGAACCCGATATTTACAATGCCATCAAACGCGATGCATTGCTCGAAAATGTAACGGTCGACGCCAACGGAAAAATCGATTTCGCAGACAAGAGCGTAACCGAAAACACCCGCGTTTCGTATCCTATCTACCATATCGAGAACATCGTCAAACCGGTATCGAAAGGTCCTCACGCTCAACAAGTGATTTTCCTCTCGGCCGATGCATTCGGCGTACTGCCTCCCGTTTCGATTCTGACTCCCGAACAGGCTCAATACTATTTCCTCTCGGGCTTCACCGCCAAACTGGCCGGAACCGAACGCGGTATCACCGAACCGACTCCTACTTTCTCGGCTTGCTTCGGAGCAGCGTTCCTCTCTCTGCACCCCACTAAATACGCAGAAGAACTCGTGAAGAAAATGAACATGACCGGTGCCAAGGCTTACCTCGTGAACACCGGTTGGAACGGTACAGGAAAACGTATCTCGATCCGCGATACCCGTGGTATCATCGATGCTATTCTCGACGGTTCGATCGAAAAAGCACCCACCAAAACGATTCCTTACTTCGACTTCACCGTACCTACCGCTCTGCCGGGTGTAGATCCCAAAATCCTCGATCCGCGCGACACCTACGCCGACGCTTCCGAGTGGGATGTTAAAGCCAAAGATTTGGCAGGTCGCTTCATCAAGAACTTCGCCAAATTTACCGGAAACGAAGCAGGTAAAGCTCTCGTTGCCGCCGGCCCCAAACTCTAATAAGAGAACTCTTCATACTCAAAGGGGGCTGTCGGTCTTGACAAGCCCCCTTTTTTCTTATCCATGCGGTTACGGATTTACGTAACAGCCATCTATTTATCACACACATAATCACCGGACACGATTGTTCCGGTATCCCAAATCCGGCTTACCCAACAAAACAGGTACTCTAAACGTTATATTAACAATGACAAAACAACAAACGTTATGAAAATTCAGAAAATCAAAAGCCGGGAAATTCTTGATTCTCGCGGCAATCCCACTGTCGAAGTAGAAGTCTTCGGTGAAAACGGTATCATGGGTCGGGCCTCGGTTCCCTCCGGAGCTTCGACCGGAACGAATGAAGCCCTCGAACTGCGAGACGGAGACAAACAACGTTACGGCGGCAAAGGCGTACAACAGGCCGTCGACAACGTAAACGGCGAAATAGCAAATGCTCTCGAAGGCATGTGCCTCTTCGATCAAATCGCCATAGACAACCGCATGATAGAGCTCGACGGGACTCCCAACAAATCCCGATTGGGAGCAAACGCCATTCTGGGCGTATCGCTTGCTGCCGCCCACGCTGCCGCAGCAGCCCTCAACCGTCCTCTCTACACCTATATCGGAGGTATCGACAGCCACATATTGCCGGTTCCCATGATGAATATCATCAACGGCGGCGCACACTCCGACGCCCCCATCGCTTTTCAAGAATTCATGATTCGTCCCGTAGGTGCAGCGTCGATACGAGAAGGCATACGCATGGGAGCAGAAACATTCCACGCATTGAAAGCGACGCTCCATGACAGAGGGTTAAGTACCGCCGTCGGAGATGAAGGCGGATTTGCCCCGTCGTTCAAGGGTACAGAAGATGCCATAGAAACGATACTCGCCGCCATAGAGCGCGCGGGATACCGTCCGGGAACCGACATCAAGCTGGCTCTCGACTGCGCGTCCTCGGAATTCTACCGCGACGGCGTTTACGATTATACCATATTCGAAGGCTCCAAAGGGGTGAAACGCTCGCCGCAAGAACAAGCAGAATATCTGCGTACCCTTATCGATCGTTATCCTATCGACTCTATCGAAGACGGCATGGGCGAAAACGACTGGGAAGGCTGGAAACACCTCACCGAACTTATCGGAGACCGTTGCCAACTGGTAGGCGACGACCTTTTCGTAACCAACGTAACCTACCTCGAACGCGGTATACGCGAACATTGCGGAAACGCCATTCTCGTAAAAGTAAACCAAATAGGAACACTTACCGAAACACTGCGTGCCGTAGAGATGGCTCAGCGCAACGGTTACAACGCCGTCATTTCACACCGTTCGGGTGAAACGGAAGATACGACGATCGCCGACATTGCCGTAGCGACAAACGCCGGACAAATAAAAACCGGTTCGCTCTCCCGCACCGACCGTCTGGCAAAATACAACCGGTTATTGCGCATCGAAGAGGAATTGCGGGGCGCAGCCGTTTATGGTTACAAACGTCCGTAAACCAGGCATATAACAATAAAAAAAACGCAACGCTTCGAGGAGAAGCGTTGCGTTTTTACATCATCTCATCACAATATCATTTTCTGCCCGTTTTCGATGCGGCATACGCCTCGGCCGCCCGCAGGCTATACTCGCAACCGCAGTAAGTCTGATTATAAAAACAATACTCGGCGATCAGCTCCCGCCGCCGTTCTTGCAATCCGCTCTTCCGCCAATTCTGTTCCCAGAAATCGACACCCGGAACCTCAATGGCTGCCGTACGGCCGGCCGCATTGATTTGATTCAGATCTTTCCACCGCGACGAGGCCAGCGTTGTCGTAAAGAGGCCGAAACCTTGCTCGCCGGCATAATGAGCCGTACGACGCAACCGAGATGTAAAACAACGCAAGCAACGCGCTCCGCGCTCGGGTTCATTCTCCAATCCGCACATCTCCGCCACCCAACCGTCATGGTCATAATCGACATCGACAAAATCGAGACCCAAACGCCCGGCATGGCGTATGCACTCTGCTTTCCGGCGTTCATATTCCTCGCGAGGATAAATATTCGGATTGCAAAAAAACAGCGTAGGACGCACGCCGTTATCGAGCAGACACTCTACGATAGCCGATGAACACGGGGCACAGCAACAATGCAGAAGCACCTTTTTCACCCCGCCCGGCACGTCTAAATGTATTTCAGGTTTCATGTCGCAAATGTAATCATTTTATACCAAATCCGTCCGGAGAAACAGCCGTCCCGCCTCTTTCCTTAAAAAAAGCGAGAACGTCTCTGCGAGACGTTCCCCCTCAAAATGTTTTCACAACGGAATAATCCTTATTGTGAATTGCTTCAAAATTGTCCTCAAATTTACACATATTATTTATATAAACCAATAAATTAACGCAAAATTTTGTTTTTCAATTCGTTTTCGATATATTTGAGAAAAGAAATCATTCGACATCGAACCATGAAAAACATATTAGGCTTGGATTTAGGCTCCGGAAGTATAGGATGGAGCGTCATACAAGAAGGAGAAAATAATCGCACTATCTTGGGTATGGGATCCCGTATCATACCCTTATCGCCCGACGACACCACACAATTCACACAAGGAAAAAGCATTACGAAAAATGCCGACCGCACAGCCTTCCGGACACAGAGAAAGGGTTACGATCGCTATCAGTTGCGACGACATTACCTCACCCAATACCTGCATAAATTAGGTATGCTACCCGACGAAAGGCTCATCAAATTACCGCAAACGGAATTGTGGGAAATACGGGCCAAAGCCGTAACTGGGAAAATCGAACTACCCGAACTGGGGAGGGTTCTCTATCACCTCAACCAGAAACGAGGCTACAAGTCGGGAAAGGCCGATTTCCAAGACAAAAAAAGTTCGAAATATCTATCGGACGTAAGCGACAGATACAAGGAGTTGCAGGAAAAAGGCATCACCATAGGACAGAAATTCTACGCAGAGCTCAAAGCCGACCCGAAATATCGATGCAAAGACAGGGTATATCCCCGCATCGCCTACATCGAAGAGTTCGATCGCATCATGGAGTGTCAGCGTAAATACCACAATATCCTCACCGACGAGCATATCGCCCACCTGCGCAATCATATCATCTATTACCAACGCCCCCTTAAATCGTGCAAACATCTGGTCGGAGAATGTTCGCTGGCTCAAATGACCTACCGGTTACCCGACGGCTCGATAAAATCCCGACCGATAAAAGTGACACCTAAAAGTTCGCCTCTGTTTCAAGTATGTAAAATATGGGAAAGCATCAACCACATCAATCTGCAACGCGACCACGAGGAATTCGATATAACTTCGGAACATCGGCAAGCCCTATTTACCCATATGAACAGTAAAGAAAAGCTGAAAATCAACGACCTTTATAAAATTCTGGGTATAAAAAAACACGATGGATGGTGGGGCGGGAAAGCCATAGGGAACGGGTTACAAGGTAATACCACAGTCATTACCTTGCAAAATGCTCTAACCGGATATTCCCGTGCCGACGAATTACTGCATTTTGAATTGAAGACTTGCGAAATAGAAATAGCCGACCCCGAAACGGGAGAAATCGCCACCCGACTCATCATCGACCCCGCCTTCGAGCAAGAACCGCTCTACCGGCTGTGGCACACGCTCTACTCCATCGACGATACCGATGTACTCGACCGTATTTTGGAACGCAAATTCGGAATAGAAGACTCTGAAATACGAGAGAAACTCACACAGATCGATTTCACAAAAACCGGTTACGGCAACCTGTCGAGCATCGCCATGCGACGCATCTTACCTTACCTGCGACAAGGATATGTCTACTCCGAGGCCTGTTTCATGGCTGGATACAACCACAGCAACTCGATCACCCGGGAAGAAAACCTCGCCCGTGAACTGGCCGAGCATTTGCGTCCGATAACCAAAGGAGAGTTGCGGCAACCTATCGTCGAGAAGATTCTCAATCAGATGGTCAATCTCGTCAATGCACTGATAGACCGTTACGGACGTTTCGACGAGATACGGGTAGAACTGGCGCGGGAGCTCCAACAAAGTAGAGAAGAACGCGACAAGACTTACAAAAAAAAACTGGACAACCAGAAACGGAACGAAGAAATTGCGCAACGGATTCTATCGGAAACGGGACTTACCCCTACCCGCTCACGCATACAGAAATTCCGCATGTATGAGGAAAGCCATCACCTGTGCATCTACTGCGGGCAACCCATCAACCGCACAGCTTTCCTGCAAGGCTACGATACCGAAGTAGAGCATATCATTCCGCGTTCGCTCTATTTCGATGACAGTTACAACAACAAGGTATGCGCCTGCCGGGCATGCAACCAAGTCAAGAACAACCGCACCGCCTACGACTACATGAGCAGCCTGCCCGAGGAAACATTCCATAACTACCTCGATCGGATAAAAAGCATGCACGACAACAAAGAAATCTCCGACACCAAATACAAATACCTACTCACCAAAGGAGAAGAAATACCGCAAGACTTCCTCAGCCGTCAAATGCGCGAAAGCCAGTATATCTCACGCAAAGCCATCGCCATGTTGCAGGAAGTATGCCACGATGTCTACGCCACGAGCGGATCGGTTACGGCGTATCTGCGCCATGTGTGGGGTTGGGACAACGTCCTGCACGATCTCAACCGGGAACGCTACCGCGCCGGAGGACTCACCGAGATGCGGGAAATCGACAACCGTACCGTCGAATGCATAAAGGACTGGAACAAGAGGCTCGACCATCGCCACCACGCCATAGATGCCCTTGCCATAGCCTGCACCCGACAAGGATATATACAACGCATCAATACGCTCTCTACACAAGCCGAAGAGGGTGATCATGTCTCGCTCGAACGATATATCCGGCAGCAACCCCATTTTTCTTACGCCGAAGTATGTGCCGCCGCCGAAAAAATACTCGTATCCTTCAAGGCCGGTAAACGGGTGGCGACAAAAGGGAAGCGCTACATCTACCGGGGAGGTAAACGCATCTTGGCCCAAGAGGGTATCACCGTACCCCGAGGCGCACTGAGCGAACAAAGTGTTTACGGACAAATAGCCCGATACCGGAAAGACAAGAAAGGGAAAGTCTCTTTTCAATATGAATCCGTTCTCAAATACCCTATCGAAAGCATAGATGCCAAAACTTTATCCGATGTGGTCGATGCCGGCATACGTAAGATTTTACAACAACGGCTCGACGAATACGGCGGAAATGCCAAGAAAGCATTTGCCACACCAGTCTACACGGCAGGCGGACACCTCATTCGCACCGTGCGTTGCTTTACCGGCCTCAAAGCGGTCGTCCCGGTAAAATACGACGCATCGGGAAAAGCGATCGGATTTGTCAAGCCGGGCAACAATCACCATGTCGCCATCTACACCGACCGCGACGGCAAACCGCAGGAACATGTCGTTACATTCTGGCACGCCGTGGAACGAAAAAAATACGGCCTCCCCGTCATTATCGAGCGTCCCGGTGAAGTATGGGACGCCGTAACCAATGAGATGTCCGAATCGTTTTTGGAACAACTTCCCGACGCGACTTGGCAATTCCGACTCTCCATGCAACAAAACGAGATGTTTATCCTCGGCATGCCCGACGAACTCTACGCCGACGCCCTCGAAAATCGCGACTACGCCCTGTTGGGGAAATACCTCTATCGGGTGCAGAAAATTGCTTCGAAAAATTATTGTTTCAGACTTCATACTGAAACATCGGTCGATGACAAATACGACGGGAAGAAAAATGAAATGCTCTCCAAGCAAATGGGTAAAGTAAAAATAATTCAAAGTATTGGGGTTTTAGACGGTCTAAATCCCCACAAAGTGAAAATATCCCTTACGGGAGAAATCAGCGAAATATGATAAAAAAGACCCTCTATTTCGGAAACCCGGCCTATCTGAGTTTCAATAACGGCCAACTCGTACTACGGCTTCCCGAGGTGGAAAAGAGCGACTCGATACCGACAACGTTCAAACAGAAAGCCGAACGCACCATTCCCGTCGAAGACATCGGCGTGCTGCTGCTCGACCATCGGCAAATCACCGTTACCCACGCATTGTTGGCAGCCCTGCTCGACAACAACTGCGCCGTCATCACCTGCGACGACAGCCACCTCCCCACCGGACTCATGCTCCCGCTGTGCGGCAATGCCACGCAAAGCGAGCGATTCCGCGACCAAATAGAGGCCTCTCTTCCCCTGCGGAAACAACTGTGGCAACAGACCATACAAGCCAAAATCACCAACCAAGCCGCCCTACTGCACGACCTCGGAATCGAAAACCGCAATATGTTGAAGTGGGCAAACGAAGTACGCAGCGGCGATGCCGATAACATGGAAGCCCGGGCGGCCGTCTACTATTGGGACAACCTTTTTCCCGAAATACCCTACTTTCGGCGTAAACGCGACGGCGTGCCACCCAACAACCTGCTCAACTATGGCTATGCCATACTGCGCGCCGTCGTGGCCCGGGCTCTCGTAACCAGCGGACTGTTGCCCACGTTGGGCATTCACCACCACAACCGTTACAATGCCTATTGCCTCGCCGACGACATCATGGAACCGTACCGTCCCTACGTCGACCGTATGGTGTGCAGGCTGCTCGATGAAAGAATAGATATAAGCCGACTATCCACACCGACCAAGACCCGCCTACTCGCCCTACCGACTACCGAAGTTACCATCGGCGGACAACGCAGTCCGCTCATGATTGCCGTTGCCCAAACGACCGCATCTCTATATAAATGCTTCTCGGGCGAACTACGCAAAATCATTTATCCCGAAATGTGAACAACGAACTCGACCGTTTCAGCGAATACCGTATCATGTGGGTACTTGTTTTTTTCGACCTGCCGACCGATACCAAGAAAGAGCGAAAGGCATACGCCGACTTCCGCAAAAAACTCATGCGCGACGGATTCACCATGTTTCAATTTTCCATTTATGTGCGCCACTGCCCCAGTCGTGAGAATGCCCAAGTACATATAAAAAGGGTAAAAATGTTTCTACCGCCGTTGGGCGACGTAGGGATTCTATGTATTACCGACAAACAATTCGGCATGATGGAAATATTTTCCGCCCGCAAAACGATTCCGCCCAACGCTCCGGGACAACAACTCGAACTTTTCTAAAAACAAAAAGGACTCCGTGCTATGCTTGGAGTCCTTTTTATTCGAATACTTTTTCTATCCTAATCTTCGATTCAAACTTTTGAAATACAACACATTGTACATATCCTGCTGTATTCGACAAGTCAAAGATACAATTTTGAAAGCAATTTACAACGGATTTTATTGAGAAACTTCCGGCTTCTGTGCTGTATTCGACAAGTCAAAGATACAATTTTGAAAGCAATTTACAACAGTCTCCGAGACTGCATTAATCGAGATAGAGCTGTATTCGACAAGTCAAAGATACAATTTTGAAAGCAATTTACAACGTATAGAATTAGGCATGGACGCGGACGAAGGCTGTATTCGACAAGTCAAAGATACAATTTTGAAAGCAATTTACAACAATCTATCCTTTCAAAATTAACACCTGCAAGCTGTATTCGACAAGTCAAAGATACAATTTTGAAAGCAATTTACAACCATTGAGGCGCTTTCGTTAAAACAAAATTTGCTGTATTCGACAAGTCAAAGATACAATTTTGAAAGCAATTTACAACTGCTGCAACCCAAGCAACGAATAAAACCAGCTGTATTCGACAAGTCAAAGATACAATTTTGAAAGCAATTTACAACAGGCCTTATATGGAATCAAGCCACAACCGAGCTGTATTCGACAAGTCAAAGATACAATTTTGAAAGCAATTTACAACTTTCGATGATGATTTCTTGCATGGCATGGTGCTGTATTCGATAAGCCAAAGATACAATATGAGAAGCAATTTCACAACGTGTGTGCGTGCATGTGTGTGTATTTTAAAATGAAAAATACAATTTTATTTGGGACAAATCGATTTTAAATTTTATTTTTAACTATAATTTAAGCATTTCCAAGAATTCAATCGTAAAAGAAATTTTTTCGACCCGGCCCATTGAAATTATACGCTACAAATTTTGATTTCGGACAGAAAAAGCCAATTTTCCGTATCAAAAAATACGAGTAAAATATTTTTGTTTACAAGTTATCTGTTCGGGCTATAAGTTATATATTTGCGAACAATCCGGAGCTATGGCATAGCTATACCCAAACGGTTCTTACCATACATCAAATTTCAAAGAACGGACAGAATTATGAAAACCATCAACAAAAAAACTCTTACATCTCCCGGCATAAAGCTCCAAAATATGTCAAGGTATCACAATATCAAGCGGATATCCCTTTTGGTACTTTTGTATTTCATATTCGGCTCGCAAGTCTGTTTAGGATTGACCATCCACGACCAAACCAAATACTATACAATCACCGTCGGACGCAGTATAACCCTCTACTATTACGGCATCAGTGGGGCGGAATCTTTCACGGCAACACCTGCGGGAACGGGAACCGAATGTATAAAGGTAACTTCGGGGAAAAACGGACAGACCGGTTGGTGTACCATAAAAGCGGTGGAAAAAACGACAAATGTTCCGGTCGTAACCGTGAGTTACGCCTACAAAAATGCAAAAGGAGAGATAAGAGATATTTACAACTTCTACAACAACATCAAAATCGTCGAACTCGAAGCCGTAAGTATTCCCGGGACACTCACACTGGGAATCGGAGAAAGTTATTCTTTTTCTCCCACCTTGACACCGAGCGATGCAAGCACGACCTATAAATGGAACACGAGCGATGAATCCGTAGCCAAAATGGAAAACGGGACGATCACCGCCTTAAAAGCCGGGAGTGCGATCATCACTTGCACGACCCACAATGGGAAAACAGCTGAATGCAAAATAACGGTAAAACCGACATTGGCAGAAAAAATAACGATAGAACCCGAAGAACTAAAAATGAATCCCGAAGAACGGAAACAACTCACCGCCACGCTCTCGCCTGAAAATGTTTCCTCGAAGAAACTGGTATGGGAAAGTTCCGATCGAGATGTCGCTATCGTAACCAACGAAGGTCTGGTCGTTGCTCTTTCGCCGGGCTGGGCAATTATCTCTGCCAATACGACCGACGGCAGCGAAATTTCGGCCAGCTGCATATTACAAGTAGAAAAATCGGGAGCGTCGGGTTTGAAGAATATTCCCGACCCGGAGATGCGCATATATGCCAAAGATGGGAAAATACACATTACCGATATAGATGAAAATGAAGAGATTAAAATCTACAACCCGCTCGGCCAAATCATTTATACGGGTAATCCGCAAGATATTCCGGTAATCGAAGGGAAAGGTCTATATATCATATATATAAGAAAATCTCCCGCTAAAATATTGTTATAACCTCCGGGAACTTTCCTCTATAACTCCGGCAAGCAGGGAACGATAATGTAAAAGAAATCACCGTTTTCCCGCATCAGGAACAAAGTAACTGCCGGTAAAATCTCATCAAAAAAGACCATAAAAGAAAGGACTGTAATCTCTCATTAGATTACAGTCCTTTCTGCGTACTCCCGCCGGGAATCGAACCCGGATTTAAAGTTTAGGAAACTTTCGTTCTATCCATTGAACTACAAGAGCAATTGATTTCCGAGGGGCAAAATTACAATTTTCGCGACACATCTGCAAATTCCTGCAAAGATATGATCACCATCTCTTTTTTCGACCGTTTCTTTCCCACGACACCCAATAGCCTGTCGAGAAAAAGACTTTCTGCCCAAACATGATCTAGGCAAAAAGCCATCAAGCATCAAAGATTCCCTATATACGACAAGAATCAATCAAAGAGTTCGTGCATGATTTCGAGAGAGCGTATTTCGGGCAACTCCGGTTGATGCAGGCGGTAATAAGTAATCATTTGTTCGAGAATCGTCCGGCGTTCGTCTCTGGTAAAACGGAAACGGCTCAGGTTATGCGTATTCATACGCATGAGGCGGGCAAACACATCGGCCTCTGCGGGCAGCAACACATGACGATGTGCCGGTGTCGCCGGCACGAACACCCCCTCGAGCATATCGAAAAAACAACCTTCGCCATACTGTTCGGTATTGGGCAGAAATCCGAGGAAACCCGACAAGCGCAACAAAAACCACAAATGGAAATTGGCCTTTCCCTCTTCCATCATATCGAAAAGACGTATCGATTGCACGAGGAAATCGAAAAATGCGGGATTGGACTCCGACTCCCTGAACAGCCGGGACAACATTTCGGAAAGGAACAAAGCGACCGATGTCTTCACCGGATCGCCGTAGATATGGCTCCATACCTCGACCTGACGCACATCGCGAATACGGAAAATATCCTGCCCCGCCTGCATTTCCGAATCGATTTCGAGAAAAGCGAACGGAGAAAAAAGCGGGCGCAACATACGGGAACGTTTTCCCTGTGACTGCGGCAACAAATAGGCTGCCCGACCGAAACGTTCGGTATAAACTTGTACGATTGACATCTTATCGCTGTATGCGATCGTGTGCAATACGACACCTCGTGTTTTTTCCAACATATATAGCGAAAAACAAGTAATTCAAGAATACAAAAATCCGATAAATAACGGAGAAAGACAATTTTTTATCTAAATATTTTGCCAATTCAAAAAACAGCTCTATATTTGCACTCGCATTTTCGGAGACCCTCTCTCTTTCATTGATAGGGAATTACGGAAACGGCCCATTCGTCTATCGGTTAGGACGCAAGATTTTCATTCTTGAAAGAGGGGTTCGATTCCCCTATGGGCTACAAGCGTTGAGGTTTTCCTCGACGCTTTTTGTGTATCTGCCCCTTACCCGACTATCCACAACGCGGCATACACCGAATCTCTGCTGCAACCTCCTCATAAAGCAGTAGACACCACACAAAAACACTTCGTACAACGCATCGAAAAGATTACTAAAAATTTCCCGATACAGAGATTTTTTATTATCTTTGTCGAGAGGTTTTGCGCAATAAAAACCATACTCAAAGTATAAAAATTCTTCATTCTGAAAAAATCGAGCGACAACCAAGCGCCCGAGCAGAATTAACACAACAAAGATATGTCAGAAGAAAACAACAAACAGAATGCCAGCTACTCTGCCGACAGCATACAGGTACTCGAAGGCCTCGAAGCCGTAAGGAAACGCCCTGCCATGTATATCGGCGACATCAGCGTCAAAGGTCTGCATCATTTGGTATATGAAGTGGTCGACAACTCCATCGACGAAGCATTGGCCGGCTACTGTACCCGCATCGACGTTTTCATCAACGAAGACAACTCCATAACCGTGACCGACAACGGGCGGGGTATCCCTGTCGACATGCACGAGAAAGAACATAAATCGGCACTCGAAGTGGTACTTACGGTTTTGCATGCCGGCGGTAAATTCGACAAAGGTTCTTACAAAGTATCGGGCGGTCTGCACGGTGTCGGCGTATCCTGCGTCAACGCCCTATCGACTTATTTGCGAGCCGAGGTACACCGCAACGGGAAAATCTATATGCAGGAATACTCTTGCGGCAAACCCCTGCACGGTGTCGAGGTCATAGGAGATGCCCACGAAACGGGAACCACCATTACTTTCAAACCCGACGGCAGCATATTCACCGAGACAGTCTATCAATACGAAATACTCCAAAACCGCCTGCGGGAACTGGCCTACCTCAACAAAGGTATTACCATTACGTTTACCGATCGTCGGGAAAAAGACGAGGAAGGTAATTCCAAACAAGAAGTATTCCACTCGGAAGAAGGGGTCAAAGAGTTCGTTCGATTTCTCAACCGGAACAACGAACCTCTCATCAACGATGTCATCTACCTCAATACCGAGAAGCAAGGCATTCCCATCGAATGTGCCATCATGTACAACACGGGGTATCGCGAAAATCTGCACTCTTATGTGAACAATATCAACACGGTCGAAGGAGGTACGCACGAGGCGGGCTTCCGTACGGCTCTCACCCGTGTACTGAAAAAATATGCCGAAGACACAAGTGCCAAAGCCCTCGAAAAGGCAAAAGTGGAAATATCGGGAGAAGATTTCAGGGAAGGTCTCATTGCTGTCATTTCGGTAAAAGTTGCCGAGCCCCAGTTCGAAGGCCAGACCAAGACCAAATTGGGAAACAATGAAGTAAGCGGCGCCGTGAACCAAGCTGTGGGCGAAGCCCTCACCAACTACCTCGAAGAGCACCCCAAAGAGGCCAAACTCATCGTAGATAAAGTCATTCTCGCCGCCACCGCACGTATCGCCGCCCGCAAAGCAAGGGAGTCGGTACAACGCAAAAGTCCCATGAGCGGAGGCGGACTACCCGGGAAACTGGCGGACTGTTCGTCCCGAAACCCCGAGGAATGCGAAATATTCCTTGTCGAAGGAGACTCGGCCGGTGGGTCGGCCAAGCAAGGACGCAGCCGCGCCACACAAGCCATATTGCCATTACGGGGAAAAATCCTCAATGTAGAAAAAGCCATGTGGCACAAAGCATTCGAAAGCGATGAAGTAAACAATATCATTCAGGCTT
>URHG01000014.1 GCA_900547555.1 uncultured Porphyromonadaceae bacterium
CCTGCTCCTGCAAGTCGCTGGTAATGTAAGCGAGATTGACGTTGGTGAAAATGTCGACCCAACGGCTCACCATCACATTGGAGTTGATCAACGTATGGAAACGCTGCGAAGAGGTATTGTCGACGATACCGCCTTCATTGGTGTAACCCAACGAAATATTATACTTGGCGATTTCATCACCTCCCTCGATACGGAACACGTTGTCGGTAACAAAAGCCGAACGGGTGATCTCCTTGTTCCAGTCGATATTGTTGTCGAAAAGATAAGAATAGGCATTTCTTCCGGGATTGAGGAAGGGATAGTCGTTTCTCAAATCGGCGGCACTGCTGTAACGTGTCATACCTATATCCTGCAAATAGCTGCGGTACTGCGTGGCATCGAGAGAAGGTATGGCATTCTGCGCCAAACTCACGCCGTAATTTCCGGTAAAGGAGATACGGGTATTGAGGTTGTCTGAGGTAGCCTGTTGGGTCTCGATGAGTATGACACCGTTGGAACCCAATGAACCGTACATGGCCGCTTCGGCACCTTTCAAGGCGGTGATACTTTTTATGTCATTGGTATTGTACCCGAAAAGCGCATCGCGGGAATAACCGTTGATAACATTGGAAACATCGGAATTATAGAAGTAAGGTATGCCGTTGATAACCAACAAGGGGGCATTATCGGCCACCAAAGAGTGGATACCACGCAGATTGAAGAATGCTCCCTCTCCGGGCATTCCGCTTTTCTTTACAACCTGCAAGCCCGAAATACCGTCTTGCCAAGCCAAATCGGCCGATATGGAATTCTTCATATCCCTACGGTCGAGCGACGCATTTATCGCACTACGCGTATCGCGTCGCTCGGAGTAAAACGGATACTGGGTCGTCCCGGCATAATAAGAAAAGTTATCGGGAACCAAAACGATTTCGCTAGGAATGACTCTCTTTTTGAGAGGGTACTCGCGTGTATAATAACCGTTGGCAACGATGCGTAACGTTCCTTTGCGCTGGTCGGTGGTAAGCTCGAAATTACCGTTTTCATCGGAAATAGCCGAACTCGAAGTACCGACAACCGAAACGATGGCCCCTTGCAGAGGCGTATTATCGGTGCTCACAATCCTCGACTTGATGACGCCGCCCTTCTGTGCAAAAGCCGGTATGGCCGACATCATAAGTAAAATAATCAGGAAACTATATATTCTTCTCATAACACTGAATTTTCGAAATTAATAGTTGTTTTTCGTCGGCCGTAAGCACCAGTGATACATCATCAGCTGCGAAACATTGTTTTTGGTACGACCGTTGGTCGTCGTATAGAACATCGCCTCATCGCTCGACTCGATCTTTATACGGAAATTACCGTCGGTAGGCAGATTGACGACAGCCACCTGATAACCGTCGGTATCATAAGCCACCGACTTGGGATCGAGTTCAAACCATGCCTGAGCGTCGAAACCCTCGGGGTAACCAATCGAAGAGGAACCGAAAAATTCCATTTCGGAAGCACCGCCCCGGTCGAAGTGATAATTGGAACCTTGCGCAGACATACTCATATCCTTAACCAACAACTGGTCATTGAAATAAATACTCAACGAATAGGTAAGCGAGTGCTTGAATCCCATGCGCAAATAGTACTCTCCGGCCGGGAGATTGCACTCTACCAATCCATAACTGGGATCATCGGTATTATACAGCAACCCGTCGTACTCGACACTGCAAAGATAATCTTCGGGACGTACACTGGCCGCAAAAGATTCCTGCTGAGGAATGACGATCTTCAACGAGTCGATACTGCGGGTGAGCGAATCGATATGGAACGCCGTCGCCGAGTCGGGCTGAGCAATGAGTTTCAACGAATCGAGCGTTACCGTAGCATTCGCCAAAAGATTCTGACTCTTGGTCAACGAATCAGTTGCCGATGCCGCCAAAACCGCCTCGTTCGACGGAATGGCCGTCAGTACGTGATAATACATGGTAGGTAGCGTCTCGGAGAGCGTAAACTCGCCTTGTGCATCGTTACAGATCAACGGCTCCACCCAGTTGGACCAACGGAAATACTGCGACTGCTGCTCGGCTGTCATCGCCGACCATATCTGATAGAATTTCGTCTTAACCCGGTAGATGACGATGTGATTGGGTATCTTGAAATCGGAGAGATAATACACGACACCGTTGCTCAACGTATCGGTTTTCGTGGGATCGACAAGCTGTGTGGAAGGACGCCAATAAGCCGAATCGGATACATTGAATTTCTCAACATCGGAAGCCACATCTACCGTACGGGTATATCCACCCACACAGTAGAAATCGGGAGCACCGACCGCAACTTCTTCGGCAGACAAACGACGATCGACAAAGCATGACTGAATGATCCATTCCTTGAATTTGAGACTGTCGGAGGCCGTAACCGCCCGGTTGAGCCACACGGGAAGATTGGTATAAGCCTCATTGAGAGCTTTTTCGATCAATGCATTGCTGGGAATGAACATCGTCGTCGTGTAATTTTCGGAACGCATATTCCAATAAGCAAGTCCGTTCTCGGTATAACGGTCCATCAGCGAATTGCGTACCGAGAACACCGAGTCGGAATAATAGGTATTACCCATATCGTCAACACCGTCGGCAATGCTGCTCTCGGGGTCGAAATAGACCTCTTCGTACTGAGCAACATAGTCTTTGAATATCGAATAATCATCGCCGAGCGCTTTCAAATATTCGTAAACCGATTCACGGGCACGTATCGTACCGTCGACATAATAGATATAGCCGTTGTCGGCTTTCACCTGCTTGGTCAACTTGAAATCTTCGATATAGGTATCCTCTCCACGAAGGTAGACACGGAGGTTTTTCTTATCGTATAGCGTCTCATAACGAGTAAGAATACCGAAATTCTGCGTCAACTTATCGGGGGAAACGGCAATATCGGAAATACTGTTTTTGACAAATGCCGTATCGTTGTCGATAACCGACATGTCGAGAGCATCGTTCTCACAGAGGACGAGCGTATATTCCCCGTCGGGAGTTATCGTCGGAAGGATTCCGGTCGATTGGAACAACTCGGTAATTTTCGACAGCGAAGGCTGACTTTTCATATATGCGGCGACATCTCCCGAATAAATTTCGATATTGGCCGAGACTATATTCCGTGCATCGTAATGATCGTCCCATTTATCGGAGCACGATACAACGACACTGCACAAGGCCGCAAGCATCAATCCTGTAAATCTATTTGTTTTCATGGTATTTAATCAATAGGCGTAAATTTCACATAATCCCACAACTGGTGGTACTTCGAGCTCGTCTTGGCGTTGATATCCATCATCGTGGCTTTCAGTACATGTTTGCCGGAATTTTCAAACTCTATTTCTCCCCACAAGGTAGTAAAGGCAGTACCGTAGGTCGCTTTACCGAATCCTTGCGACGTCAATCCTTTGTAGACATACACACTCGATGCATTTTCATCGTCGAGCGTAAAGCGGGTCAAACTACCGGAGGCATAGAACTCGTAAAGCACCGGATTTGCGGCATAACACAACTCCACTTTATAACGACCTTTGATGATGGTCGGAGACTCGAGTTGCACCCAACCGGCATATCCCAAATTCAATACAAGCAAATTGTTCATATAAGCTCCGTAATTATTGACATCTTTTTCACGGGCACTCTTGTATTTGCATTTTACAAAACCGATTTTACGATAATTGGAGTAGCTGGCTCTCGAAGAATTACCTAAATAGGTCTCATTCTCGACGAATGCCGATACATTACCGTAATCGCCGTCGCGCTTATCTTCGGAAAGATCGATCGGATATTCCTTCGCAGCCAAAGCCGAAGTAAATAATGCGCCCAAATTACGATCGGCACCGTAAGCGTTTACAAACGATATGATCTCGGCCGTATTACAGAAATCCCAAATCACGGTAACGGGATCGGGTTCCCACACAGGCAGGATATGATCGATTTTCTGTATCAGACCGTTACGGGCAGCCATGTCGCTGCGAATGATTCTTGCCACCTCGTTGAAAATATGTTCGCCTCCAACATCTTGACAAGTTACCACCTGATAAGTACATTCGGTATCGTAGATATTGATTTGTCCCTCTTCGCTGAAATTGAAAAAGTCTGAAACTTTCATCTCCCGATCAAAGAAATGGTAAGCGACATATTGGTACAAGGCATTCGTACTGTCGGTGTAATTGGTTCCCGCATTCAGATAAGAACAGAGATCGGAAACCGAACTTATGCCCGACTGGGCATATACCTCATCGGGTACGGCAAGGCAGGTAAAGTTTACCGAGTTGATAGACATACTTCCGTTGATATTGTAAGTCGTATCGGCAATGCGGGAAACAATCTTGTCATAACCGCACAACTCGGCTGCACCCACAAAAATATTATATTCGTCGTAAGGGCGTAATTTATCGAGAATGGTCTCGGCCAAAGGGTGTATCACATCGCCCATCGTAAATATCTCGCCGTTTGAAGTTTTCACTGCGACGAATTTCGCCAATCGGGCCTGATTGTTGATATATATCGAGTCGGGATTGTGCAGTGTATTATCCAACTCCGCATCGTCGACATCGGTAATCGTGTATCCGAATCCTGTCGTCAAATAAGACTGGAACAGCGTCTGAGAAGGAATCGATTCGCCATTCTCGGCATAGGAGATAAGTGATGCGTCGGAAAGATCATAATTCAAGATATGTACTTGTGCAACGGCACGGGCATAATCCCTATCAAGTTCTCTCACGCTCGAAACACCTCTCCATTCCAAAAATTCTCTCATGGCATCGTTGTTCGGGCAGAAAACGGTAGCCGTAGCATCGGCATCGTTCAAAGCATTGTAATAATCACTGTATTTCAACAGCTCGACCCACAAAGAAAACTCATCACTGTTCAATGTCAGATAAGCTGCACACGTCATTTCCAGGGCATCATTTGATGACCTTATGTATGTAGTTCCCTCATATGGGTCTTCACAAGAGGTAATCAACGTGATTAACGCCAGTATAAATAAAGAAAACTTTTTCATAGGTATCATCAATTATAATAGGGATTCTGTATTAACAAAGAATTTGCATCTATTTCGGTCTGGCTGATCGGCAGGAACAACGCATTATCGTTATTCAACACGGTACGCAACCACGACTCGCCGGCCTGTTCGTTATATTCCAGCACCTTATCTACCAAGAAAGCCGATTTGTACTGGTTGTTGTTACGACGACCGAAACGCAGGAAATCATACCACGCTTTACCCTCGCCGACCAGTTCTACGGTGCGTTCATAAAGAACTTTTTGCAACATGGCCTCTTCATCGAGCGGCTCTACCGCCTCGGCCGTAGCCTCCACCTCTATTTCGAGGTTGGAACGGGTTCTTATCTCATTGATAAGTTTCATGGCCTCTACCTTATCATCGATATTCTCTCCGTGAGCCCGCAGAATAAGAGCCTCGGCTTTCATCAACATGACATCGGCCACCCGATAAATAATGAAATTGGGATCGTAATACGAAGCAGTACGTTTGTCGGAAAGAGTCTGCGAACCGAGATACTTCCACACATACGATACGGTGGCCGACTCGAAAATCGTGGCGTCGGGCCCCACGAAATACCCCCCGTACATCGAACGCACGGCTTCTTTCATCTCATACAATGTAGCCGAATACTCGCTATTGAAGGTCTGTGTAAGCACTCTCGATATACGATAGATCCCGTCGGCATGCTCATTATCGAACAATTTGGGAAGGTTATTGGTCTGGTTTTCTTCGTAATTGTACTGGATTTCGAATATCGATTCATTGCTGTTTCCGGGATTGAACATCGAGAACCAGCTCGAATGTGTCGCCGTCGCCAAGAAAGCAGGAGCACCCACTCCCTGAGCATTGAGAATGGCATCGCAATAAGTTACGGCAGCCTCATAATCTTCGGCCCAAAGACACACATCGGCACCCAATGCGTAAAGCGCCCATTTGGTAGCACGGCCCTTGGTTTCCCATGTCGTATCGAAAGATTCTTTGGCCGCACCCGTCGCCAACGCCGTCTTGATATCGGAACGTATCTGTTCGATCAGCTCGGCTTCGGTCGACTTAGCCACTTTCGTCGTGTACGAGTCATCTTCATAAGGCTCGGTAATCAACGGGGCTTCCCGCCAGTTACGCACCAAATAGAAATAACACAATGCCCGTAGAAAATAAGCCTCGGTCTGATGCGACTTCATAGCCGGCAACGCGTATGTAGCGTCGACTTTTTGAGCATCGGGGGCTCTCTTTATCACTGTATTGGCAACATTGATAATTTGGTAAAGCGTCCCCCAGTTACACAAATCCTTATCGGTGGGCTTCACCTGGAAGTTCTGCAAGTTACTGCCTTTTTGGTTGTAAATGCAACCGGCACGTAATTCCCCCCACGGAATAAGATAAGGCTCTACCATTGTACGCAAATAGTAATACCCGGCATTTACAACGGCTTCCACTTCTTCTTTGGTCTGCCAATAAGTTCCGCTCGGCTGCGAATTTTCAGGATAAATTTCGAGCCAGTCTTTACACGAAGTCATGGAAAAAATGACTCCACAGCCCAAAGCCAATATCGTATATTTTAAATTTTTTATTTTCATAACTCAACCGATTAGAAATTAAGGTTAAATCCAAAAGAAAAACGACGGCTGCGAGGCGTTTGCGCATTATCTTTGGAGAGATCTGTTACTTTGGAAGGCAGGCTGACCTCAGGGTCTTGTCCTTTATAATTGGAAAAAGTAAAGAGGTCATATCCCGTAACAAAAAGGTTCAAACCATTTATCTTCATTTTCTTGCAGATTCGCTTAGGTATGCTGTAAGAAAGCGAGATGGTTTTGAGACGGACAAACGAACAATCTTCTACAAATCGGTCCGAACCCAAATAGTTCAATCCGTAATCATAAAGAGCGCGCGGTATATCGGTATCATCGCCTTCTGTACGCCAACGTTTCAACACAGCTTTACTTTGGTTGTCGCGACCGTACATAGCCTCCGAATCCATACGGGCCTGATTGATGACTTTTTGTCCCAAACGATAATGGAAGAACACCGTCAGTCCCAAACCTTTGTACTTGACGTTGAATCCGCCGCCACCGGTCAGCATGGGGTTGCTGTTACCGATATAAACGACATCATTCGCATCTATTTTTCCGTCATGGTTGATGTCTTCGTACTTGGCATCGCCGGGATAACATACATAGGATCCGTTTTTCATGACAATGGGTTTTCCCTGCAAATCATACATCACATTACCTTCGGCATCGCGAGCATAGGTATCGGTTGTATTTTGGTATACACCCTGATAACGGAAACCGTAGAATGAACCTACCGCAACACCGGGTTCGAGTCTCTGAGCATACGTACCGTTCTTCAACGAGAAATTCTCTTCGGCGATATTCGTCGGCAACTCGATGATTTTATTCACGTTACGGTTGATGTTGAAGTTGGCCGATACGGTCCAATCTTTATTTCGGAATATTTCGTAATCGATACGGTATTCCCAACCGATATTGCTCAATTTACCGGAATTGAACCAAGCTAATTGATTGCTTTCATAACCTACTGTCGAAGGTATCTTCACTTTGGACTGCAACAAGTCTTCCGTTACCTTATGATAATAATCGAAAGTCATCGTCAATTTATTATCGAGGAAACCGAGGTCGGCACCGATATCGTACTCGGTCGATGTTTCCCATTTCAGTTTGTTGAGTTGCATCGAGTTCGGAGCGATAGCTGCACCGGTATTGTAATCACCTATCGAAGAATAGGTCCCCACATAAGGAGCAGTACCCTTAGGTGCATTACCACTTTGTCCCCAGCTGGCACGCAACTTAAATTGTGTCCACCAGTCGAGATCTTGCATAAAAAACTCGTCTTGTATATGCCAAGCCACACCCACAGCCGGGAAAAATCCCCAACGGTTAGCTTTACTCAGAGATGACCGGCCTTCGTAGTTGGCCGTAAAATTCACAACATAACGGTTGAACAATGTATAATTGACCATACCGACAGCCGCCATAGAACGTGCCTCGGACGTACCCGAACCAAGTTCGGTAATAGCACCACCCGCAATAGGATCGGACATTCCAGCAGCAGCCACGCCATAAACAGCCTCGGACGACTCTGAACTACGAGATTGGTCGGTACGCCACAAACCCGTAACTGTAAGTCCATGCACACCGAACTGACGCCGGAAGATGAATTTATTCTCGGTCTGCAATGACAAGTTATTGGAATATCCGTCGAAACTGTAATTGGCATTAGTATCATCGATCGAAAAATCACCGGCGGTCTGCGGCAAGAATTTACGGGTCTTGATGGTTTTGAATTTCATGGCTACCCAACCCGTCCAACTGAATCCCGGAAGAATCTGATAATTGGCCCGATAGAGAATTCTCTCTTCTCGCTGGGTCGTCTTATTGTAACTGTCATTTGCAACGATCAACGGGTGATAGTTTTTCTCCTTGTCGTATGCACCTTGAAACTCTTCACTGTTTTGGCGGATAAAATAGTTATCGGTCGGCATACCGGTAGCATCATCGATCCAATAAGGGCTCTTATTCGGCATTTTGCGCAAAGCCTCCGAACGGACATTATCAAAGTAGGGTTCGTCTTTCTGCGTATCGGTATAAGAGAACTCGGCATACATATTGAATTTATCGGAAAAACGATACGTCAAATTATAGTTGGCCGTGATACGGTCCAGCCCTGTACCGACGCTTGTACCGCCTTCATTCATATAAGAAAGAGAGAAACGATAGGTTGCTTTTTCACCACCACCCGACATCGAGAAGCTGTTATCGAAAATCCACGCATCTTTGGTGATCTGCGAAAGCCAGTCGGTATTGGCGTTATACTCATCGAAATAGCGCCAACTGGGCATATAACCTATCTCGGGAGTATCGAAAAGCAATTCGAGATAAGTAGCAGAATTCTGCAAACCTTGTGCATTGGCCGTATTCCAAATAGCATCTTGCATAAAAGCGACATATTCATCTCCGCTGAGCATAGGTATCGATTCCGGTTCTACTTTTACCGTAAACTTCGAAGAGAAAGTAAAGTTGGTTTTACCTTTGGCTCCTTTCTTGGTCGTAATCAACAAAACGCCATTGGCCGCTTTTGTTCCGTAAATAGCCGTGGAAGCGGCGTCTTTCAAAACCTCGATACTTTCTATATCATACGGGTTGAGATTCAACATATCGGCAAAATCTTCATTGTTTGCCGTATTGAAATCGAAAGTGTCATCAATATCGGTCGAGTAAGGAACACCGTTGATAACGATAAGAGGATCGGCATTGGAGTTAAGGGTTGCCGTACCGCGTATACGGATAGAACCTTTCGAACCGGGGTCGCCACCCGACAAAATATCCACACCGGCGAGACGTCCTTGCAAAGCCTCTTCGACCGAAGAAACCGGCAATGTCTCCACCACGCTCGACATATCGATTTTCTGTGTTGCTGCCGTCTGTTCGCGCACCGAGATACCCATATCGGTTGTCTCGACCCGTTCGGCAGAAACGTTTACTTCACTCAACTCCTGAGAAGAAGCCTCCATGACCACAGTCATCGTCTTTTGACCGGTATAAGCAATACGTTGCGTCTCCATACCGATAAAAGAGAACACGATCGTAGCGGCATCGGCAGGTACACGTAACGAGAATGAACCGTTGGCATCGGTCGTAACGCCGGTCAACACACGACGTTGATTATTTTCTATGGAAACATTCACGCCTATCGACGGCTCATGTTTCCCCTGATATATTTCATATACTTTACCCGATATGAAGTCCGAACTCGTCTGTGCCGACAGCGTACAACCTATTATCAAACACAGCAGCAAAAGGCTATATTTAATCGGACTCATACTAACCATTTTGTTTTTCATAATACCCCATTTATAAATTGTACACAACCATCGTCAAAGACGAAGGGGAAATAATCATAATCACCTACAAAGTCAACTTTACCGTTGAATTTCACATATCCCGAATGCGAATAAGACTCAAAACCGTCTTCCACCATTTGGGCACTGAGTTTCGTGCCATCGTCGAAGATATTAAGATGCATGACCACCTCTACTTCGGGTGCATCGCCAACGGTCAAATACATCGAATTGAGTGTGATAAGACCTCCGGCCGATTGCGTATCTTCACCCCAACCCAAGAACGGGTAGTTAGAGAAAACCGCCGTGCTCAACGGCACGAAATAAGACTTCAAATAACGCTGCAATGTGAATTCATCGGTAACAGTAGCGGCAGCAAAGAAATCGGCTGTCGGAGCATCGGCCGAAGCCGTTGTCGTTATTCCCGGTATTTTTCCACCTGCGATAGCCTGCTTCACAGCCTCGTTTGTAGGCACAAGCATCAAGCAGCTTTCTGCCATATAAGGAATATCCTGAGAGTCCTCATCGATCATACCGGCCTTTATCAACAACTGGATATACGCATTGAATATCGTTGTTTCGTCGTTACGCAAACCGTACATCATCGGTACAAATTTCGCATAGAGCGCATTACTGAGACTTCCTTCAAAAAGTTTCTGAGAGCGAGAAACGTCGTAGGCATAGCAATGACCGTTCGACCAGTTTTCTCCCCGGAACTTCAACTCCTCGACGTCGCAATAGATGTCGGCTTCGGTTGTCGGATTGCCGGTATAAGATATCAACTGATTGTGCAAGAAACTATTCGTGATTTTCCCATCTTTCATATACCAATACAGACGATAGTCGGGAGAAAGTGTGCGGAACACATGTTTACCCGTCATGGGCAACTCGGTGAGTGTCGTCGTCGACCCGTCGATCGATGCTACATGAGCATACACATATTTCTGTTGGGCCGAACTCGACAGGTTTCCTGTTCCCATAACCAACGAACCTTTCGATTCGTCCCATGTTATACCATTATATGCCATCTGTGCATTTGAGGGGTACAACATGATGTAATCGACCTCGGGAGAATAAAGCGTCGATACCAAATCGGATTTTTCAAGCATTTTCGCAAAATTGCTATACCGTTTATACTGGTAAGCCGGACCCGTTACCGAGCCGAATTCTGCGGGAGGCGTAAGCACATCGCAGCCGTAGAACGCACCGTTGACACATATCTTACGGTTTTCTTCGGGGACTGCATCTACATCGAAATCGATGATATTGCCGTTGGAGTTCTTGATATCGCCGCGTTTGATCTCTTCGGGGAAAACGATAGACGAAGCATAGACGCTATTAAGCAATATCTTCTGCACAGATTCTACCGAGACCGAATCGAGGCATACCGAGTCGGAAGGATAGCCAGTTCCTTCAAGACCCCAAAAGTCCATATAGAAATCGTCCCACGCCTTATCGTTCGGAGCGAATATACTGTACGATACCGACGAGAGCGTAGACATCTGCGTATAATCCGACACAGGCCATTCGCTGGCGATACTGGCCATAGGTGTCTTATGATAATGTTGGTAAAGGTCGGTACCGTTTCCATATTCGAGAGTAAGATTGGCATCCAACTGATAGTCGTTATACTCATCATAAAGAGACAAGAAAGTTTTGAAATTTCCCGCATTCTTCATTTCATCGTATATCGTATTCAAAGGACGCAACACCTGATTTACGAGATAGAGGTATCCCGACGATGTAACGACAGCATACTCATTGACCGAAGCATTCGATACGTTGAAGCCCGAAGCTCCCGTCCACTGCGAAGAGGGATAGAAATACTCGTAATTATACTTGGCATCGATAAGTTTCGTTTGGAACATACGATAGGAGAAAACGGGAAGGAAGCGTTCCAAATGATAGACATAGCCCTCCTGCCCCGTCGTATCATTGACGACTTCCAGTGTCAAGGCGTCCTGACTTTTCGTACGGAACTTGTAGTACAAGCCGGCATTGACCATCAACTCCTCATCGGTAGCCCCGTCTCCTTCATCGGGCCGGAAATTGATCAACTTATTCTTGTCGAAAGAATAATACATGATGTGAAATCCGATAAGCTTTTTGATTTCGTCAACGCTCAATTCTTCGATCGAATTTACTTTGTATTCCGACTTGAGGTATGAGGCAAACGCCTCGTCGTCGGGTGCCATGACTGTCCACACGCCTTTACCTTTCAGTATCGGCGCATAGCCACCCAAATCGACACCTTTGAGGAATATCGAATAATTCCCCCTATCCTCTAATGTTTCATAGATACTTCCTTTCAGATTATCCGGAGTATCGTAATACTCGAGATTATCCTGACAGGAAGACCAGAAAACTGCTGAACAAAGCACACCACAAACAAAAATGCACTTTTTAATCGCGTTTTTCATAGATTCTCGGTTACTTTTAATGTGTTTTTTATAGTTATATTTAAAAATATCTCAAAGAAATAATGTTTTCCGATTTTTTCAAAAGGTTTACATCCCGGAGAAAAATTTTCTATTCCGGCCCGTCTTTAAGCCGGAATAGAAAATTTCAACTAATTTATGATAACCTTTTTACCGTCAATGATATAGAATCCTTGCGGCAGACGGGTAAACGCATCAGTATAACGAACCTGTTTCAAAACAGCAACACCCGCCGCATTATAGACATCGACAAGACGGTTGGGGTCTTGGGGAGCGAGGATAACATCGGTCGTTCCCCCCGTATTGATATTCTCGATCGTAAGCGTAATGATAGCACATTGCTGGCTACCGCCGAATGCAAAAGTAAAAGAACCGGTCAAAGGCTTTTCCAACGGAATATCATAGGTCGTCATCACGATAGACGGCACACGGGGCAGGAATGTATATCCGTCGGACTGAGTGTATTTTTTATCTCCCAACTGCGACAAATACGACGAACCCGTATCATCATTTGAATAACCTTCGATCTTCACCGCCGTTACACGTTTCCCTTCGGGAAGGGTTACTGTGAAAGGAACGCCTGCCGAATATTTGACCGTATTGTTTTTCCCACTAGCATAACCTTTACCTTTGGCATTTTGTATCGTATAGCCGCCTGAAAAGTTCCATGTTTTCGAATCTCCGTCCATATAAGTTACCGTAGAAAACTCATAATCGACGGGAGTAGGATCATTGGCCGAATCTTTGATTTTTCCCAGCAATTCGCCATCGGAGGTACAACTGTCCATAATATCGGCAACGAGGCTGTTCATATACACTTCGAGCATAGTATAGCCCTCGTCGTTCGTCTTATTCCGGTCTTCAGGGTCATTCGGGTCGAGATCGTTTTTCCGTTCCCACTCATCGGGTATGCCGTCCCGGTCGGTATCGAGAGGAGCGGTTTCTGATTTCAATACGGGCCACCCCGATGTTCCATCACTATATACGCAATCGTCTTGCGAATCGATCAAACCCGAAGGATTGGATCCGCTCGTAAACGTAGCCTTATTATTACGGGTATCATACACCATGATAGAGTCGATAGCATCACGGGAGAGGGACGCACCGGCATATTGCAACACTTTCTCGTAAGCGACTTGCGCCGTATGGGTCGTGGTGGCATAGAATTCGAGCGGAGCATCGAGACGCATCGTATCTTTGGTCACGGAGGTAAAAGTACCGTCGTTCCCCTTTTCATCGATCTGGGCATAGATACCTTTTGTCCAGTTATCTTTGGTTACCTCATCATTTCCATCGATGACATTCCCGTCGACATAAAATTTACCCCAGTGATGGAGCATCGGATACCAGCCGTTGGGCTCTCCGTTGTCATCGGTACAATATTCGAGCGTGCGGATACCGATAGCTGCAATACGGTAAGCTACTGCTCCACTCTTTTTTGCAGGGCCGGGCTTGTAATAGTTGTTATAGATATTCACATCCATACCTTCCCCACCGTAGCAACCGTTACCGGCCCAGTTGTAAATCACATTATTGCGCATATCGAGAAGTTCCTCTTCCTGTGTACTTTGACGCGGGCCGAGACGCGGAGTACGGCTCTCGTGGTGGCAAAGCAGGTTGTGATGGTAGGAAGTACCTTTGCCCCCCCAGTTTCCACCATAACCATGTTTACCTTTGCTATGGCCCGAATTGCGAAGGCTCTGAGATATGATACACCACTGTACCGTCGTATTTTCATTACCGTACACCGAACAGCACTCGTCGATACTCCAACTGATGGAGCAGTGATCGACCATGATATTGGCACGATCCATACCTCCGAGGCCGTCGCCTTCGTGATGAGCGACATTCTCATTCCCCAACCGGAAACGGATAAAACGGATTATGACATTATTGGCATTGATGGTAAAAGGATAGCCGGCCACACAGATACCGTCGCCGGGAGCCGTCTGTCCCGCAATGGTTACATTGCCGTTGGAAATACCCAGAGAAGATTTCAAAAATATGGTGCCGGAAACATCGAACACAATGGTACGCGGCCCTTTCTGCTCGATAGCCCAACGCAACGAACCCTCACCGCTGTCATTGAGATTGGTAACATGATACACGGCACCGCCACGACCTCCCGTTACATACCGACCGAAACCTTCGGCGCCGGGGAAAGCCGGCAGGTCTTCGGCATACATAGAAACTATCGTCGCACAAAAACAGAAAACAAATAGTAGAATTTTTTTCATGGCATTCTTTTTATCGTGGCAAATTTCATAATACTCTATCAAAATCGAGAGGATTTTTTATCCAAATAGGTGTACTTTTCTCCTATTCAACCCCATCTTGCACAAAAAATGGGCTCTTTCTCGTACGACAGCGTCGAACGGCATAGACATAAACAAGCCCTTTCGATAATACAAATATAGATAAAAAGTTTTGATATTGGTATAATATATGTATTTTTTGATTTGGATTTCCCATATAAATCCATACAAAGATTACCTCCTTGCAAACGTGCGGAAAATCATATCATCGGGACAGCTTCCAGATATGATGATCGGGCAAGCGACAACCTGCCCGATATGAACTGTTTTCGATAAAAATTTTAGATCATCGAAGGAACTCACATCGAAAAAATCCGAACTTTTAAGGCCGATAAAAGATTATACTTCACGCAAATACACCGAAGGAGATTTCCCCGTTATTTTCTTGAAACTGCGACTGAAATATTTCGGATCGGTATATCCTACTTTATAAGCGACCTCGGCCACGGAGAAATTTTTCGTCTGCATCAACTGCATGGCACGCTTGATACGTATCACTTGCAGAAAATTGATCGGCGAATATCCGACAAGAGCTTTTATTTTTCTGAAAAAGACGCTCCGGCTCAACGCCATCTCGTGAGCCAAATCATCGACACTCAAATCGGGATTTTCGATATTGGCTTCGATATAGGCCATCAACTGCTGCATAAATTGCTCGTCGGCCGGCATGATAGAGAGTTCCGAAAGTTGATAATCGCCATCGCCGGCCGATTTCTGCTCGATACGCTCCATATATTTCTCCCGCAATATCTGCTGCTGTTGCAGAATCATCGCCACGCGAGCCTTCAACAACTGCGTGCTGAAAGGCTTCACCATATACTCGGCGATTCCGCTGTTTGCCCCGCGTATGCGATCATCGAGCGTATTCTTGGCCGTAAGCACGACAATGGGGATATGGCAGGTCGTGGGGTCGGCCTTTATCCGCTCGGCCAGTTCGAAGCCGTCGAGGACAGGCATCATCAGGTCGGTAATCACCAAGTCGGGCATATATTCAAGTGTCTGCTGCCAGCCGTCCTCTCCATTGACCGCCGTATATACTTTATAACTGCGGGTAAGGCAACTTTGCAAGAAAGAACGCAAGTCGTTATTGTCTTCCACGACAAGAACAGAGAAACGATCGTCGGCATCGGCCTCTTCCGCATCGCTATCCGCACCGGCCGGAGAACCGTCGGTTCCTATATCGTCGTTCATCAGGAACTCGACCCGCTCGTCGTCTTCGAGATGTGCTTTTCCTCTCGGGAAAGAGACCTCGAACGTACTGCCTTCACCCTCCTCGCTCTGCACAGCGATGCAGGCATGATGCAATTCGACAAGCTGTTTTACCAGAGACAAGCCTATTCCGGTCGACTGCTGATAGATATTATCCTGCAAAATCGTATCGAACCGCTGGAAAAGCGTAGCAATTTTCGACGGCTGTATGCCCACGCCCTGATCCTGCACGGCAATAACCACGTTCTTGTCGTCGCTCTTTACCCGCACAGTAATCGTTTTTCCGGGTGGCGTGTACTTGAAAGCATTGGATATGATGTTGACAAATATTTTCTCGAATTTATCCCTATCGGCCCACACGTAAATATCTTCGGCCCCCATTTCGAGCCGGAAATCGATTCTGTGCAGGCGGGCTATATTCTCGAAATTCTCCATAATCGCTTCCAACGATTCCCGCACATTGAGTTTCTCGACAAGAAGCCGCATCTTCTCGTTCTGTATCTTGCGGAAATCGAGAATCTGATTGATAAGGTTCAACATACGATGGGCATTGGTCTGCACCACCGTAAGATACTCCCGGTCGGCATCGGGCAACTTCTCGTCGGCCAATACCTCGGAAAGAGGACCTTCTATCAGCGTAAGCGGCGTGCGCAACTCATGCGAAATATCGGTGAAGAAGCGGAGTTTCGCCTCGGTGAGACGGTGTTCGAGACTCAATTTATAGCGCAGCTTATAGATATGCAGATAAATAAATACTATAACCGCCACCAGAGCAACCGCCAATAAAACATACAGCCCCTTCGCCCACGGAGTCTCGGCAAACAAAGGCTCCCTCGTTACCGGCAAAACCCGCTCGTTATCGACCCACAAGCCGTTGCGGTTGGTCGATTTTACCCGCAGATAAAATGTCCCGGCAGGCAGATTTACATAATTGGCCGTCAGATTCTCTTGGGTAAATATCCAATCTTTATCGACACCTTGCAGCTTATAAGCATATCGTACGGGAAGATTCGACGAAAAGTCTACCGCAGCAAAAGGTACCGCCAGGGTATTTTCTTCGGGCTTCAAAACCATAGAATCGATACCGTCGCCGAAAACGATTGCCGGGACATAGCGACTATTGTCGAGCCTATCGGGTGAAACGACATACACACCCAGACTCGTCGACACCAACAAACGGCCATCCTTATCGATAAGCGGTTTATTCTCGGACAACGTTGCATATCGGGGCAGCATATCGTAACCGATATTTTCGAAATTTTCCTTTTGAGGATCGAAACGCATCAGCATACGCTCGGTCTGTACCCATAGGTAACCCGACTCGTCCTCGATCAGATTGATCGCCACATCGGAATAGGCCCCGTCTCGTTTCATATAAGGACGGAAACTGATCTCTTCGGAAAGTAGATTTTGAGTCAGTACCTTATTCAATCCTCCACCGAACACCGCCAGATAGATGTCGCCACTCCGCGTTACTTCTATCCCCATAATATCGTTGCTGCCCAAACTGTTCTGGTCGTCTTTCTTCCGCATACTGGAATAAAAAACGATACTCTCGGGTGTCGAGAAATTTTCGTCGAACGTATAGAACCCTTTCGTCGTACCTACCAATAGGACACTGTCGCGGGTCTCGGCCAAACACCGCACCTGTTGCGGCTTATTCTTGGAGTGGAACCCCAATCGGTTATTTTCGTGCAGGAAATAGGGTTTCTCCGCATCGGGATCTGCCACCAGATTCAATCCCGAATCGTAACAACCTACCCATAACCGTCCTTTGAAATCCTGCAAAATAGAATATACGGCATCACCGCTTATACTATACATATCATGGGCGTCTTTCTTGTAATGGCCGGTTATTGCATACTGCCGGGGCGACCGGTAACTCAGACGATACAACCCATCGTCTCTCGTCCCGAGCCACAGGTTGCGGGAACGATCCTCGTATATGGTGTACACTCCGGAACCGAACGGTACACGCTGCTCCACGACACGCCCGTCGGGAGACAAATAACCGATGCGCTTATCGCCCTCCCATATCTCTACATCGCCGAGCCGTGATGTTACCCACATGCGGTTGCGGGAGTCGGAATAGAGACACCGTATCTCATCTTTCATATACCCGGGGTGCGGATACACCTCCCCGTTGCCGAATTGCAGCTTATGCAACCCCACATTGCAACTCACCCAGATGTTTTTTTGATTATCCTGAAAAACCGTCCGTATCGAAGGAGACAAGAACCGTCCGGCATTATACGGTTGCAACGTCAGTGTATCCATATCGATGCGGTGCAAGCCGCCTTCCCGCAAAAAGAAGAACAATTCGCCCCGCATATTCTTGAAAAACAGAGGTCTCGTAATATCGGAGCTAACCCATTTCAACGGCTCATCAGGAAGTTTTATGAGCGAGACTTTACGTGTTTTCATATCGAGGCTGTATAACTTTTTATCCCTCGACACGAGACAACACCGCGAATCATTGTTATTAAAACAGTAGGTTACGTCTTGTTGTCCCGAAGTCGGCAATTTCACCAACTCGGGCTTACGGGTAGGCACATCGATAAAGACCACACCGGCATTGGTTTGCATCAAAATGGTAGAATCGTTGACCGGTTGCATGCGATTGAGGTGGGAAACCTCATAGGGCATATCTTCGACAAACGACAATTCGCCGGTATCCAACCGATAAACCGAGACCACGCCTTTGGGTGTTCCCAACCAAATCGTCCCCGATCGCTCAATCCAACTCTTATACACCAAGTTACTTTTGAACGGGACGTCCCCTACGATGATGACTCCACTGTCGGTAAGCAACCATTCATTTCCCCGGGAATCGACCCGTATATCGTAAATTTTACGGCGTCCGGGCTGGGTTGTCGTAAAAATCTCGGTATTGTCGATATTTTTGTCTTCGATACGGAACAATGTCCCGTCTTCATCGACCAGCCAAGTAATCCCGTTTTCAAGAGCAACTATTTTATAGGCCAATATCGTGCGGTTGTATTTTTTCTCCAAAAGAGAATGTATATCTACAAAATGTTGGGTACCGGTGCGAAATAGGAAAAAACGATCCCGGCTGATACACCATATATCGTTTTCGCTATTGATTACGATTTTATCGAAACGATTCTGTACCAACGGCTCATGATTTCCCGGCGTCGCTTTATAGCAGGAAAACTTATATCCATCGAAACGATTCAATCCGTCCCATGTGGCAATCCACAATACTCCGTCCCGGTCTTGGACGAGAGAGGTTACACGTCCCTGAGAAAGCCCGTCATGCTCGGTATATATCGACAAACGACACTCATACGGAGACTGTGCCGACACCGAAAAACTTAAAAACAGTGCGATAAAAAAAGCAAAAATGTGTTTCATCGTGGAATTAAATCTATACAAATATAGCAATAATACGACAACTGATACCCGCCATATCAAAAAACATAAAAAAAGACACCTATTTGACCGAAAAATCTCCCATACACCATCACTATTCTCCTTTTTTCCGAATAATGCACACTTTAATAAGAAATAATCCACACGAATCCGGCTTCTCTCGACTTTATTTGCAAACGTAAACAGAATGCCATGAAGAAAAATATTCCTATCGCTTATCCCGACAAAACTTCATCGAGTCTGCCCTGTATTTCCCACACGAAACAACAGGGTGATTTTTACCCACGCATACTCCGGAAGAAATCAAAAAAAGCACTTATCCGACCGGAAATTCTACCAACGGATTTTTTCGATCGAAATAAATTACAAACATATCGAATAATACACCTATTCAGCAAAATAATACACTAATAATTTATTTTTTCTCTCTTTATTTGTAATGTTATGAAAAAGATTATTTTTCTATCGCTCCTTTTGTGCGGAACATTGTCGCTAACGGCGCAAAACGAACCGTACAAGAATCCGCAACTTTCTCCCGAAGAGAGAGCGGCCGACTTGACGTCCCGCCTCACTCTCGAAGAAAAAGTCGCTCTCATGCAGAACACATCTCCGGCCGTAGAACGCTTGGGTATCAAACCCTACAACTGGTGGAACGAGGCCCTGCACGGCGTAGCCCGTGCCGGAGAAGCAACGGTATTCCCGCAAACCATAGGCATGGCCGCCTCTTTCGATCCCGACCTATTATATAAGGTATTCGATGCCGTCAGCGACGAGGCCCGTGCAAAATTCCACGACTTCCAGCGCAAAGGCCGATACGGGAAATATCAATGTCTGACTTTCTGGACTCCGAACGTCAACATTTTCAGAGACCCCCGTTGGGGACGCGGGCAAGAGACCTACGGAGAAGATCCTTATCTCACCTCGGTACTGGGATTGCAAGTCATTCGAGGACTGCAAGGGCCTACCGACTCGAAGTACGACAAGTTGCACGCTTGTGCCAAACACTTCGCCGTACATAGCGGCCCGGAATGGAATCGCCACTCTTTCAACGCCGAGAACATCGACCTACGCGACCTGTATGAGACTTACCTTCCGGCATTCAAGACGGCTGTCATCGACGGCGATGTAAAAGAAGTGATGTGCGCATATAACCGTTTCGAAGGGAAACCCTGCTGCGGCAGCGACCGTCTGTTGATGCAAATACTTCGAGACGAATGGAAATACAAATATCTCGTCGTAACTGACTGCGGTGCCATAAACGACTTCTACAACCCGTCGAAGCATCATACCCACCCCGACTCGGCCAGTGCATCGGCCGACGCCGTACTGGCAGGAACCGATGTAGAGTGTGGAACCAGCTTTAAATCTCTCGTCAATGCCGTAAAAAAAGGATATATCAAAGAGAGCGACATCGACGTCAGTGTACGCCGCCTGCTTTCTGCCCGCTTTGCATTGGGAGAAATGGACGATGAGAAACTGGTCGAATGGTCGAAAATACCCTACTCCGTCGTAGACTGCCCCGAACATCGGGCTCTTGCCCTCGAAATGGCAAAAGAATCGATCGTTCTGCTTCAAAACCGCAACAACGTATTACCTCTCTCCAAAAATACCAAAATCGCCGTCATGGGTCCCAATGCAAACGACTCTGTCATGCAATGGGCAAACTATAATGGGACACCCCGGCGCACCATTACCCTGCTCGGCGGCATAAAAGAGAAAGTCGGCGACGTTACTTATGCAAAAACATGCGACTGGCTCTCTAACACCTCCTACGAATCGAAATTCAACTGGGCTCTACACCCCCGACAACAAACGGGGCATGGCCGCCACCTATTACAACAATACCGACCTGAGCGGAGAAATAGCCGCCACCCAAGTATATACATCGCCGGTAAACCGCGATGCCGGAGGTAACACGGTATTCGAGCCGGGAGTAAACCTCACCGATTTCAGCGCCCGTTTTGAAAGCGTGCTCCGCCCCGAAGAATCGGGAGAAATGCTGCTTACCGTCAATGCCGACGACGGATTCCGCATCATCGTCGACGGAAAAAAAGTGGCGGAAACATGGAAAAAGAATTCCAATGCCAAAAGAGAATACCGTTTCCTTGTCGAGAAAGGGAAAGAGTACGATATAGAAATCGACTATCTGCAACTGGCAGGCAAGGCCTTTTTGAAAATAGATCTCGGAATTATCCGGCAAAAATCGATAGAGGATGACCTCAAAACCATTACCGACGCCGATGTCGTAATCTTCGCCGGCGGTATCTCGGCTCAACTCGAAGGAGAATCGATGAGTGTCAACTATCCGGGTTTCAAAGGCGGAGACCGCACTCATATAGAGCTGCCCGAAATACAACGCAACATTCTGAAACGTCTGCACGAAATGGGCAAAAAAGTCATATTTGTCAACTATTCGGGCAGCGCAATGGGACTGGTTCCTGAAACCGAGACTTGCGAGGCCATCATACAAGCGTGGTATCCGGGACAAGAAGGCGGAACAGCGGTGGCCGATATTATCTTCGGTGATTACAATCCGAATGGAAAACTTCCTGTAACTTTCTATCGGAATACCGAACAACTCCACGACTATCAAGACTATTCGATGCAAGGACGTACCTACCGTTTCATGACGGAAAAACCACTCTATCCGTTCGGATACGGACTCAGCTATACCTCTTACTCCTACGGTAAACCGCAAGTGAAAAAAGCCGCAGTGAAAACCGGCAAGGATATACGCCTTACCGTGCCCGTCACCAATACGGGAAAACGCGACGGAGTGGAAATCGTCCAAGTCTATATACATAAAACGGGTGATACCGACGGTGCGCCGATCAAAACCCTCCGGGCATTCAAACGAGTAAACCTCAAAGCCGGAGAAACACAAAAAGTAACGTTCGACCTCACACCCGAAGCATTCGCATTCTACGATCGTGCCAGCGGTTATATATTGACCCAACCGGGAGAGTATCAAATCTTTGTCGGGGGCAGTTCCGCCAACGAAGACTTGCAGGAGCTCACCGTAAAACTGAAATAATTTTCTTTTCATGTATACTTTCGCGAAAAAGGCTTCCCGATGGCGATCGGGGGCCTTTTTCATTTTTCGGACAATTGCCCAAATGTTTCACAACCCCAAAAAGAAAAACACATATTACCGTACCCTTTTACACCCGATTTTAATATCTTTACCGCTATTATAATCTTCCTCGCCATGAAAAAGGGATCGAAAATCGTACTCATCACAGGAATAGTGATCACCGTTATCTATCTTTGCCTGCCCTACTACGTCCGGCAAGCCGTCATACACCTCTACCCCGATATCGATGACCTCGACCTTTTCGACAAACATGTCGTACACGCTCCGGATTCAAGTCGCACATGGGCCAAAGCCGCCGACTACAACCGATACAGAATGAGTCCCGAAGGAGATGCCTTTCTCGATGAAATGGGAACTGTCGCGTTCTTGGTTATCCAACACGACAGCATCGTCTATGAAAATTATCGGAACGGCTGGAACGACACATCGACCTCCAATCTTTTTTCGGGAACAAAAAGCATTGTCGGTCTTCTCGTGGGTATTGCCCTTGAAGAAGGGTATATCAAGAATATCGACGACCCCGTAAGCAATTACCTGCCTGAATTCAAAGAAGGAGAGAAGTCCGATGTAACGATTCGCAACCTGCTCACCATGAGTGCAGGATTGAGTTGGGACGAGTCCTACGCCTCGCTTTTCTCTCTCACCACGCAAGGATACTACGGCAATAATCTTCGGGAACTGGCATTGGGTCTCGATGTGATCGACAAACCGGGAAAACAATTCTCCTATCGAAGCGGGGAGACCCAAGTGCTGGCATTTACGTTGGAAGCCGCAACCGGGAAGACAATAAGCGACTATGCCGAAAAAAATTATGGCGTCCCTTGCAAGCCGAGCACGACGCCTACTGGTTGCTCGACAGGAAAAACGGCGATGAAAAAGCATTCTGCTGCTTCCATACCACAGCACGTGACGCGGCACGATTCGGACACCTCATGCTCAACAACGGATATTGGCACGGACGTCCGGTCGTACCGGAAGATTATATGCGGGAAGCACTGACTCCGGCGTCCTATCTCTTGAACCAATGGGGTAACGGCGCGCTCGACTATTACGGCTTCCAAATATGGCTATTGCATTACCGTGATCAAATAAATCCCTATTTTCGCGGCATGTTAGGACAATACATCATGGCAATACCAAGTCGCGATGCCATTTTCGTAAGACTGGGACACAAATGCTCCAAAGAGTACATACGGGAAGCCAACAGCGACATCTTCGACCACCTCGACATTGTCATGCATATCCTCGACCAGAGAGAATAAACTCTGTAACCGGCAAACAATTTTCCAATGGCAGTTACCTGTAACAGAAACAAATACACCCAAAGATTTTACCTTTCCTTTTATTTCATGCGCTCGATTATTATATCTACTTTTGCAAAAATTTCAGTAAGGTCTCATTTAGGACATCATTTCTCATTGAATAACAGCCACCATGCGAACGATTATATCTCTACAAGACGGTATTGCCGGCGACTTGAACCGACGTTTCGATACTCCGATAAATTTTGAATTGAGAGAAGGTGAACACCTCGCCATCATAGGAGTGAACGGAAGCGGGAAAAGTACACTCATACAAACGGTTACCGGCCAACTTTTTCTGAAAACAGGCAAATTGTCTTTCGACTTCGGATCTGACTCCCATCGCTACACGTCCGAAAACATACGATATGTTACATTCAACGATGCCTACGGCACAGCAACGGCCGATTACTATTATCAACAACGCTGGAATTCGCAAGACAGCGACCAAGCTCCTCGTGCAAAAGAGATACTCGAACGCGAAAAATGCGACAATTCTTCGTGGAAAGCACAGCTTTATGATTTGCTGGGTATAAATTCTTTGCTCGAAAAACCCATTATCATGCTTTCTTCGGGAGAGTTGCGCAAAATGCATATCGCTAAGCTATTGCTCTCCGCTCCGAAAGTACTGATTCTCGAAAGTCCGTTCATCGGTCTCGATGCCCCATCGCGCCGGTTACTCATCGATTTGTTGCAACACCTCATCGACGAAGCTACGGTGCAAATCATACTTGTCGTTTCTGCCCCACAGGACATTCCGGCGTTTGTTACCCATGTCTACGAAGTAGATAACATGCGTTGTAACCGGAAATTGTCTTTGCAAGAATACCGCGCACAAGAAACCATCACTGCCCGACGGGCTGCAATAAACGACCGACACATCGCACTCCCCGTCCTTCCTGAGGAAAACGGAGAAGTATGTGCGGCCGAAGAAATCGTCCGGCTCGAAAATGTATCTATCCGCTATGGAAACCGTACAATCATCGACCGCTTGAACTGGACTGTTAAAAACGGAGAAAAATGGTCATTATCAGGACCGAACGGAGCCGGAAAATCGACACTTCTCAGTCTGATATGCGCCGACAATCCGCAGGCCTATTCGCAAAACATTACTCTTTTCGATCACAAACGGGGTAGCGGAGAAAGCATTTGGGACATCAAAAAACACATCGGTTACGTCTCACCCGAGATACATCGTGCCTATCTCAAAGACATTCCCGCGGCCGAAATCGTCGCCTCGGGATATTACGATACAATAGGGCTCTTTCGCAGGCTTACGCCTCAGCAAATAGAGTCCTGTTCGGGCTGGCTCGATGCATTCGGCATCTCGGCTCTTCGCGATCGCTCTTTCGTGAAATTATCTTCGGGGGAACAACGCCTGCTACTCCTCGCCCGCGCACTGGTAAAAGACCCCGCCCTGCTTATTCTCGACGAACCCCTACACGGTCTCGACATTCTCAACAAAGAACTGGCCCGGGCCATCATCGAAACATTCGCCAGCCGCCCCAACAAGACCATCATCTATGTTACGCACTATCCCGAAGAGCTACCCCGATGCATAGACAAAACTCTCATTCTCAAACGAAACGAATAGTTGTTTTTCTTTAAAACGAAAACCTTTCGGATCTCATTTTCAGCGTATCTCGATATACCGAAATCATATCATCGATAATTTCGGCAGCACGTTGTTCGTTCGAAATCGTCGCCGAAACTTGGCCGATTTCCAATTCCCCATTCTGTAAATCTCCTTCGAAAATACCTTTTTTGGCTCGTCCTTTCCCCAACAACTCCCGCAATTCATCGATCGACGCCCCTCTTTGCTGCGCATTTTCCACGCTCTCGTAAAACTCGTTTTTAACCAATCTTACGGGCGATAACTTTTTCAGTGTCAAAAAAGTATCGCCTTCTTGCAGGTTCAAGCAATGCTGTTTGAAATTTTCATGAGCCGAGCTTTCTTTTGAAAGAGCAAAACGACTACCCACTTGCACACCCTCGGCCCCTAATAACATCACGGCAGCCATCGCCTCTCCCGATGCAATCCCTCCGGCTGCCAATAGAGGCAGGGACGTCGCCCGGCGTACGGCCGGAATGAGACACAAAGTCGACGTCTCTTCCCTCCCATTATGACCACCGGCCTCGAAACCTTCGGCAACAACCGCATCGACGCCGGCCTGCTCGCACTTACGGGCAAAACGCGAAGAAGACACGACATGTGCGACCGTAATACCATGATGATGGAGAAAATCGGTATAGAGTGCCGGATTTCCTGCGGAAGTAAAAACAATTCGCACCTTTTCCTCGATAAGTATCTGCATCAACTTATCGATTTCGGGGTACATTAAGGGAACATTCACACCGAAGGGATTACTTGTCGCCTCACGGCATTTCGCAATATGCTCCCGCAACGTATCTGGGTGCATCGAACCGGCTCCGAGCAACCCCAAACCACCGGCATTGCTCACCGCCGAAGCCAACCGCCAACCACTACACCACACCATACCCCCTTGAACAATAGGATATCGGATACCGAAAAGCTCACATACTCGATTCATACCTGTAATTTATAATTCAAAATTTCTTCTAAGAAACAAATAAAAAACCGATATTTCCTACGGGAAAAAGAAAAAAGGAGAGAAAAATGTGTTAAAATCGGAAAAGAAAATTCTCCGTTTACAATAAAGAACGGAATTCCCCTGTACCGAACGCAAACATTCGGGGGTAAAGCCTCGAAATGCAGGCCGTATTTTACCGACTCCTGCTCAATTTATAACGAAAAGAAGATCCGGTTTTCACCACGGAATCGACCCGAAAAAAAGCAATCGGAGCCCCGTATGGTAAAATATAAGAAATAGCACTTTCGGACAAAGGCAATACATCGGCCGATGCCGGATAACGGGAAAGCGATGATTCGGAAGTAAGAATCAATACCGAGTCTCCGGCAGCTACAATATCGTCGACATCTCCCACATAGGCCGACGAGACAAAACAAAAATAAGTATAGGGATTCCGACTATAAAGCGTATCGATCTGTGCATGACGAAACCAAGTATCCGATGTCTCCGGGACATGGACATTCTCCAAAACCTCTTGCATGACAGGCTCAGGAACACGCATACCTTTCTTAAAAAAATAATAACCGACTCCCACGACAAGGAGTAAAAGAAATGACCACAACAGCGAACTTTTTCTCATAATGTAAAAAGATTGACGGATATGCAAATATAGGGAAATCGGTAAAAGTATCAAATAAAAAAGCGACTTGTCGCATGACAAGTCGCTCTCGGTGGGCGTTGAGGGATTCGAACCCCCGACCCTCTGCTTGTAAGGCAGATGCTCTGAACCAGCTGAGCTAAACGCCCGAAAGTTGCTTTTTATAAAACAAGAGGTGAAGATGGAGTGGGCGTTGACGGATTCGAACCGCCGACCCTCTGCTTGTAAGGCAGATGCTCTGAACCAGCTGAGCTAAACGCCCGATGTGCTTTTATCGAAAAAGCGAGGCAAAGGTACAAGATTTTTTCAACATTCAAAATAAAATCGCTTTTTTTCTGCAAAAATCATCTTTTTCTTGGGAGAACCGATCCGATATACTAACTTTGTTTTTTTAAAAAACTAAGACTTAATACGATAAATATGGAATTATCTCCGCTTACCGCCGTATCGCCTGTCGACGGCCGTTATCACAGCAAAACTTCGGTTCTCTCGGATTATTTTTCCGAGTTTGCCTTAATCCGATACCGAGTACGAGTAGAAATCGAATACTTCATCGCATTATGCGAATTGCCGCTTCCGCAACTCAAAAATTTCGAAGCCGGCCGGTTCGATGCGCTACGAGCCATATACAGAGAATTTTCTCCCGCCGACGCCGCCCGTATAAAAGAAATCGAGTCGATAACCAACCACGACGTAAAAGCCGTAGAATATTTCATAAAAGAGAAATTCGATGCTCTGGGCGGTCTTGACGCATATAAAGAATTTATCCATTTCGGACTTACCTCTCAGGACATTAACAATACTTCGGTTCCCCTTTCTATCAAAGAGGCACTCGATACAGTATATTACCCCATGCTCGAAGAGCTCATCGCCCAATGCAGCAACTATGCCGAAGCATGGAAAGAGATTCCCATGTTGGCAAAGACGCATGGGCAGCCGGCATCGCCTACCCGCTTGGGAAAAGAGATGATGGTATTCGTTTACCGGCTCGAACAGCAAGTCGCACTTTTGAAATCGACACCCATCAGTGGAAAATTCGGCGGTGCGACAGGAAACTTCAACGCCCACCGTTTCGCCTACCCGGGTTATGATTGGCCTACTTTTGCCAAACGATTCCTCAACGAGAAACTGGGTATAGAGAGAGAAACATGGACGACCCAAATATCGAACTACGATAATCTGGCAGCGCTCTTTGACGGATTGCGCCGCATCAATACCATATTGATAGACCTCGACCGAGATTTCTGGCAATATATCTCGATGGAATATTTCAAACAAAAAATCAAAGCCGGAGAAGTCGGGTCGAGCGCCATGCCACACAAAGTCAACCCCATCGATTTTGAAAACAGCGAAGGCAATCTCGGTATCGCCAATGCGATTCTCGAACATTTGGCCGCAAAACTCCCCATATCCCGCTTGCAACGCGACTTGACCGACTCTACCGTACTGCGTAACATCGGCGTGCCTATGGGGCATATCCTCATCGCCCTGCAAAGTACAATGAAAGGTCTCGGCAAATTGCTCCTCAATGAAAAAGCGATATACGAAGACCTCGATAAAATGTGGAATGTCTGCGCAGAAGGTATACAGACGATTTTACGACGCGAAGGTTATCCCAAACCTTATGAAGCGCTGAAAGCATTGACCCGCACCAATAACGTTGTCGACGAGGCCGCCATACACGCGTTTATCGACACGCTCCATGTCAACGAAGAGGTCAAAAAAGAATTACGCGCCATTACGCCGCACAACTATACCGGATTTTAAATTGTATATTCTCCCATTAAACAAGAAAAGCCGTGATTACGGCTTTTCTTGTTTATACTCTATCCTCAAAAAAATAACTCCGCTCCTTTTATCGAGAAGCGGAGTTATTTATCCAACCACGTATGGAATATTACTTGGTTACTTCCATCACAATCTCATCGACCGCAACAGAAAGACCATCGGCATTTTTACCGCCTGCCTGTGCAAAATGAAGTTGGCCGCCGCCTCCGCCTTGTATATGTTTGGCAGCATTGCGCACAAGCGTCGAGGCACTCAATCCAGTAGCGACCAAGTCATCGCTCAAAGCAACTGTCAATAAAGGTTTCCCCGCCATATCCGTCGTCCCTGCAACGAACAAGAAATGATCTTGTTTTTCTCCACGCAACTGGAAGGCCAGATTTTTCACGACGTCCGGAGCCAATGTAATTTTAAGAGCGACAATACTTACACCGTTAACAAGACGTACATTTTCGAGCAGACGTTTTTTCAACTCTTGAAGTTGCGCCTTAGCAAACGACTCGGCTTGCTTCTTCAACTCGGCATTTTCCTCGATCGTACGTCGTATGGCAGCCACCACATCGGGTGTATTATTGAACGAGGTACGTATCATATCGAGCGTATCGAGCAACGTATTCATATACATCTCGGTATGGGCAGCCGTAATCGCTTCGATACGGCGTATACCGGCAGCCGTCGAACTTTCGGAAAGAATCCGTATCATACCTATTTGTCCCGTATTGGCAACATGGGTACCGCCGCAAAGTTCGACCGAAGAGCCGTAGCGTATCACACGCACTTCTTCTCCATACTTTTCGCCGAAGAGAGCCATAGCACCCATCGCTTTCGCTTCGGCAATAGGCACAGAACGACGTTCGTCAAGAGCAATGCAAGCACGCACCTTCTCGTTGGCACGACGTTCCACCTCCCGCAACTCCTCATTGGTTACTTTCTGAAAATGCGAAAAATCGAAACGTAAGGACTGAGGGGAGACATAAGAACCTTTTTGTTCGACATGTGTTCCTAAAACCTCTCTCAACGCCTCATGCAACAAGTGTGTCGCCGTATGGTTACAAGCTGTTGCCAACCGATCGGCGACATTCACTTCCGCCCGAAAAGTTCCGGATATATCGACAGGCAACTTCTCGGCAATATGTACAGCCAAGTTATTTTCACGCTTGGTTGTAATAATATTCACCACTTCTCCATTTTCGGAGGTAAGAGTTCCCGTATCACCTACCTGACCGCCCATCTCGGCATAAAAAGGCGTTACGGAAAGGACTAATTGATAATAATCTTTATTTTTCTGACGGATTCTACGATAGCGCAATACTTCGGTGTCGCAAGAGAGGATGTCGTAACCTACAAACGTAGGCTCAGCATCATGCAAAACAACCCAATCGCCTGTTTCCACAGCCGCGGCATTACGGGCTCGCTCTTTTTGCTCCTGCATACGGACATTGAATCCTTCGATGTCGGCATGCAAATTATTTTCTTTCAAAATAAGTTCGGTCAAGTCGAGCGGGAAACCGTATGTGTCATACAATACAAAAGCTTCGTCGCCACTGATACAATCCTTCCCGGCGGCACGGGTATCAGCCATCACCTTATCAAGCAAACGAATACCGGTAGAGAGGGTACGAAGGAACGACTCTTCTTCTTCCTTGATCACTTTCTCGATAAGGACTTTTTGAGCGGCAAGTTCGGGATATGCATCGCCCATCGTTTCGATAAGTGTAGGCAACAATTTGTAGATAAAAGACTGCTGCAATCCGAGGAACGTATAACCGTAACGTACGGCACGACGCAAAATACGACGTATCACATAACCGGCCTTGGCATTCGAAGGCAACTGGCCGTCGGTGATCGAAAACGCAATCGTACGCACATGGTCGGCAATCACCCGCATGGCAATATCGCAGCGGACATCGTCGCCGTATCGTTTCTCTGCAAGACGTCCGATGGCCTGAATCAAAGGTTGGAAAACATCGGTATCATAATTCGACGTTTTACCCTGTAACGCCATACAAAGACGTTCGAAACCCATACCCGTATCGATGACCTTTGCAGGCAAAGATTCGAGTGTACCGTCGGCCTTACGGTTATATTGCATAAAGACGAGATTCCAAATCTCTATAACCTGCGGGTGGCTCTGGTTCACCAATGTAAGACCGTCGACAGCCGCACGTTCGGCATCGCTACGCAAGTCGATGTGTACTTCCGAACAAGGGCCGCAAGGTCCCGTATCGCCCATTTCCCAGAAATTATCATGCCGGTTTCCATTGATAATATGGTCTGCCGGCAAATGCTTTTCCCAATAAGAAGCAGCTTCATTATCGCGTTCGAGACCTTCGGGCGCATACCCTTCGAAAACCGTTGCATAAAGACGTTTCGGATCGATTTTCAAAACATCGACCAGATATTCCCACGCCCAATCGATAGCCTCTTTCTTGAAATAATCACCGAACGACCAGTTTCCCAACATCTCGAACATCGTATGATGATACGTATCCAATCCCACCTCTTCGAGGTCATTGTGCTTGCCGCTTACCCGCAAACATTTCTGCGAATCGGCTACCCGTTTATATTTTGCAGGAACATTTCCCAATATAATGTCTTTGAACTGGTTCATTCCCGCATTGGTAAACATCAATGTAGGATCGTCCTTAATGACCATCGGAGCCGAAGGCACGATCTGATGGTGTTTCGATGCAAAAAAGTCCTTGAAAGACTCTCGAATTTCTTTAGCTGTAAGCATATGGTTTGATTTAAATATTCAAAAGAAAAAAGGTTTTTACCTTTTGCGTTTGCAAAAATAGCCCAAAAATATTATTTTTGCGGTCATTGCAGACAAAAAATCACGGTTTTATCCGTTTTTGCGACACCAGAGGTACACCGAGACCGAAGAAAGGCCTGCAATCTATTTATGGCGCGGAAAGTTTTCTATAAATATAACCCTAACACCCTTTCATACGAACGCATCTATCCATCGGTAGGCGCTCGCATATTTTCGGTATGTAAATACCTATTGTTGAGTATCCTCATCGGTATCGGTTTTTTCCTTGTCTTTTACCAATTTTTCGAATCTCCCCGAGAAAAGAAACTTCGGGAAGACAACGAACAAATGGCAACCCAATACCGAATCCTGTCCCACCGGCTCGATGAAGCATTGGAGGTAATGGGCGATGTACAACAACGCGACAATAATCTTTACCGCATCATCATGCAGGCCAATCCCATCGACAGCAAAACCCGCAATGCCGGTATCGACAATGACTCGCACTACAAGGAATTGCAAAATCTGGCAAATGCCGATCTCATCGTTTCTTCCACAAAAAAGCTCGACCTTTTGCGCCGGCAGCTTTATGTACAAAGCACCTCATTCAATGAAGTCATGGAAATGGTGAAGCAAAACGAAGACCGTATCAGTTGCATGCCGGCCATACAACCCATATCGAACAAGGACCTGAAACGTACCGCATCGGGGTACGGCTGGCGTATCGACCCCATCTATCACACCCGTAAATTCCACGCCGGAATGGATTTTGCCGCCAACACCGGTACTCCTGTCTACTCGACGGCCAACGGTACCGTGATTTTCACCGGCTGGAAACAAGGCTATGGCAACACTGTCGTCATCGATCACGGATACAATTACAGAACTTTGTACGGACATTTGAGCAAAATCGACACGAAAAGAGGTAAAAAAGTCGTCCGCGGAGAAGTCATCGCCGAGGTAGGAAGCACGGGAAAATCGACAGGGCCTCACCTTCACTATGAAGTTATCTACAAAGGGAAACACCAGAATCCCATCAATTACTATTTCTTCGACTTGTCTCCGGAAGACTACGACATGATGATACAACTGGCCGAAAACAACGGTCTGGTGATGGACTAATCGTCTCTGCACAATGGCAAAAAAAGAACTTCCCGAAAAAATGTTCTACTCCATCACCGAGGTGGCGCAATACTACAACGTCAATGAATCGACCCTCCGGTTTTGGGAAAAAGAATTCGACCTCATAGCTCCCAAACGTTCTGACAATAAACGCAAAATACGTTCATATACGGCCCAAGACGTCCAAAATATCGGATTGATTTACCATTTACTCAAAGAGCAAGGTCTTACACTCAGCGGGGCCAAAGAAAAGCTGAAAAAAAAACCGGGGAAGACAGAAACTAATTACGAAATTCTTTCACGCTTGCGGTCCATTCGCTCCGAAATAGTGTCGATATGCAGGGAATTGGACTCCCAAATGCGAAAAAACTCCGGTACCGAAAATGCGACCGGTACCCCAATCCCGAAGACTTCCGATACGACAGAATCAGAAAGAGAAAAAACAGATACACAAAACCGAGGAAACGATTTATTCGAATAAATCCGATTTACAAGCTCCCGAAAGAAAAAACAACTGAAAGAGGGGAGAATCTTATTTCCGTCCCGTTATCTGCGAAAAAACCTTTGCGGAAGACATTTGACAACAATCCGCATAACATACTTGCCAAGCCACAATCCCAAGATGACGCCGAAAACATCGGCTGCCCAGTCCCACCAGTCGCCCGACCGATAGGTCGTGCAATACAACTGCAACAACTCTACGATACCCCCGAATATTCCAAATGAAAACGCTCCGTAAAGGAGGCTTCGACGAAACGAGTTCTTCGGCAGATTCTGACGATACACATCAAAGTAAAAGACCGACATAAGTCCCATATACATAACGACATGTACGATTTTATCGCCGAAGGGAACCTCCGGCATATCGGAGCGGGGAGAAACCCGCATCAATGACAGGTATAAAATAGCGACAACAATAAATATCGTAGGAAAGAATTTTTTCAACAATACCTTCAAGTTCATTGTTCCAATACTTAAATAGATACGAGCAAAGATAAATCTTTTTCGGGGGAAACAAGCCCGCAAAGAAGAGAAATAACAAATCCTATAATTTTCACGAAAAAATATTACATTTGTACGCTTCTATATAATCACATTACATAAAACAGAAATTTACATGGGGCAAAGGGCATCATTCAGCACTAAACTCGGCGTCATCGCCGCCACAGCAGGTTCGTCGATAGGCTTGGGAAATATATGGAGATTTCCTTACGAAACCGGACAAAACGGCGGTGCGGCATTCATTCTCATTTACATCATCTGCGTATTGGTGCTGGCTATGCCCGTCATGATGGCCGAATTTATCATAGGACGAGGTTCCCGCACGAATGCCTCTCACGCATTCAATAAATTGGCTCCCGACTCTTGGTGGAAAATCATCGGATACATCTGCATCTCTGCTCCAGTCATTATCGTCGGTTTCTATTTCGTCATCTCGGGCTGGACACTCGAATATGTCATACAATCCCTTACTCCGGGAAGCATGATTCAACAATCGGCCGAAGCCTATTCCATAGAATTCAATCGATTCATTGCCTCTCCGCTCAAACCGCTTATATGGGTTATCCTCTTCATCTTGATCAACCACATCATTCTCATGCGCGGGGTAAACAGCGGCATCGAAAAGGCAGCCAATATCCTGATGCCCGTTCTTTTCCTCATTCTCATTATTTTCTGCATACGCTCCATCTTCCTCCCCGGATTCTCCGAAGGAATGAATTTCCTTTTCAAACCCGATTTCTCCAAAATTACCCCCAACGTCGTACTGAGGGCAATGGGACAGGCATTTTTCTCGATGAGTGTCGGCATGGGTATACTCATCACATACGCCTCATACTATTCAAAAGAAACGCATCTTGCGCGGGTTGCCGCAACCGTCGCGACGTTCGACACTCTCGTGGCCATACTCGCCGGGATCATCATTTTCCCTACGGTATTCACATTCGGCATCAGTCCTTCTCAGGGGCCCGAACTTATCTTTATCACCTTGCCCAATCTTTTCGCACAGATGCAGTTGGGGTGGCTATGGTCGTCGTTGTTTTTCGTACTCGTATCGCTGGCGGCTCTTACCTCGACCATATCGCTAAGCGAAGTTTCCATCGCATTTCTACAAGACGCCCGACATTATTCCCGCCATAAGGCAACGGCCATCATGACCGGAATATACATTGTACTGGCAAGTCTTTGTTCCTTGTCATTCGGCGCATTGAACGGCATACGCATTTTCGGACTCACGATTTTCGATTTCTGCGATTTTCTCTCATCGAACATACTTCTTCCGGCAGGCGGCCTTTTCATTTCGATATTCGTCGGCTGGAAAATCGACAAACAATTTGTCCGCAGAGAGTTATACAACGGGAACGAGACAACGAAATGGTATTTCGCCCCGCTGCTGTTCTGTTTGAGATTCATTGCTCCGGTATCGATTTTTCTGATATTCCTCTCCGGCCTCCATCTCCTATAAACAGCCTATGAGTATAGACGAAAGACAACGATTGTGGTTCTTTTCCCGGGGCGAACGCATTGCCGTCATCGTACTGCTCATCGCTATCGCCGTAACGCTCCTTGCCCGCCGTTACATACAGAAGAACCCCGATATCGAAGTCTGCGACACGATATGGCTCGAAGAAGAAATACCGGCATTCGAGGAACAACTCTCCCGTCCGCAGAAGGCACGAGGAAAAAGTAAAACATACACGCCCAGACAACAAAAACTACAACCTATCGAACAAGAAGGCACAGCGGAATAACAAACGGCAGAACAATCCTGTAAAATTCTCCTTTTTCGAATACGGATTTTCGATGAAAAAGAAGTATCTTCGTCGGAAAATATCCGTAACCGTCAGAAAATGATGATTCAGTCCGCTATATCAACACCGCTCACACTAAATATCGGAGGCCGTCTCCTATCTCTCGACCGCCCCCGGGTTATGGGTATACTCAATGCGACCCCCGACTCTTTCTATGCCGGAAGCCGCTGCGGAAACGATGAAACCATCATCGCAAACCGGGCACGGGCCATCATCGAAGAGGGAGGCGACATGATCGATGTCGGGGCTTATTCCTCTCGACCCGACGCCGCCGATATACCGCTCGAAGAAGAATGGCAACGACTCGACAGAGCCCTGTCTGTCATTCGCGGACTCTATCCCGATGCTATACTATCGGTCGACACCTTCCGAGCCGAAATAGCACGGCGCAGTGTCGAACGACACGGTGTACAGATTATCAACGACATTTCCGGAGGAGAACTCGACAAAACCATGTTCGAGACCGTCGCTTCGTTGCACGTCCCCTACATTCTCATGCACATGCGAGGGACACCGCAGACCATGCAGCAACAAACCCATTACGACAATCTCATGGCCGAAATCACGGAATATTTCGCCCGACGTGTCGACCGGCTGCATCAACTCGGGGTAAGCGACATCATTCTCGATCCCGGTTTCGGATTCAGCAAAACGCTCGACGACAATTATCGGCTCATGCATCGGCTGCGCGAGTTGCAACCATTGGGATTACCGCTCCTCACCGGGATTTCCCGGAAATCGATGATTTACAAGCTGCTCGGTTCGTCTCCCGAAGAAAGCCTGACGGGGACAACCGTTCTCAATACCATCGCCCTGATGGGCGGTACTCACATTTTACGGGTACATGACGTGCGAGAAGCCGTCAAAACCGTAAAAATCGTAACCAAAACTTTATCGGCATAGGTCATGTTCGCACACTTCGGTATCAAAGACATACTCGATATTCTTATCGTCGCAACGCTGTTATACAGCTTGTATCGCCTCATGAAAGAGTCGGGATCGATAAACATCTTTACCGGTGTCCTCATCTTTATCGGGATATGGGTGGTCGTAACCCGTATTCTCGACATGAAACTCATGGGTGCCATAATGGACAAACTCATCAGCGTAGGTGTCATCATTCTGGTCATTCTTTTCCATGACGAAATAAGGCAATTCCTCGTAGAACTCGGCTCTCATAAACGATGGAGGTTCCTGTTCCACTTTTTCCGCCCGAACAAAAACAAAAATGAAACGCGCGACTACATCGCACCCATCGTATATGCCTGCATCAGTCTTTCCAAAGGAAAGGTCGGCGCACTCATCGTCATCAAACGGGACATGCCTCTCGCCATTTACGAACAAACGGGCGATATCATCAACGCCGATGTCAATCCCCGGCTCATAGAGAATATATTTTTCAAAAACAGTCCGTTACACGACGGTGCCATGATTATCTCCGACAACCGCATACGCGCGGCAGGCTGTATCCTTCCCGTATCGCACAATCTCGACATTCCGAAATCATTGGGATTGCGGCATCGGGCAGCACTGGGTATCTCGCAAGAAACCGATGCAATTGCCGTTGTCGTTTCGGAAGAAACCGGAAACATATCGGTAGCGATGAACGGGAAATTCAAACTTCGTCTTTCTACCAAAGAACTGGAACAGATACTTACAACGGCCTAATCATAAAGATTATGAAAAACCGCTCCTATATACAAGCGCTGGTCGATAAACGCGTAGCCACCGGTCTTTTTATTTGGTGGCTCATCAACCTGCTGCAAGCCGCTTTCACCGAATTGGCACACGACGAGGCCTATTACTTCATGTTCTCCCAACACCTCGACTGGGGCTATTTCGACCACCCTCCGATGACCGCGCTACTCATTTGGTTGGGTTCTTTCATGGGCGGAGAACTTGGTGTACGGTTCTTTTTCACGATTTTACAACCTCTCTATCTGTGGATTCTCTGGTGCATCATACGTCCTCGCGATCCGCATCGCAGTGATGCAACAATATTCTTGATAGCCTCTGCCGCACTGCCCATTCTCCAACTCTACGGTTTCATTGCCGTTCCCGATGTTCCGCTGATGATGACAGCAGCTCTTTTCCTCCTCTGTTACAAACGCTTCACCGAGGAGGAATCTGTCTTGAACATGCTGCTGCTCGGTTTTACGATGGCGCTTATGGCATACAGCAAATATCACGGCGCACTGGTCGTCCTCTTTACACTGCTCACCAATCCGCGCATCTTTACCCGTTCACGCATTTATTTGAGCGGGGTTTTCGCGCTCATGCTCATCGTCCCGCACTTATGGTGGCAACACTCACACGACTGGGTTTCGCTAAACTATCACCTGCACGACCGTAACGGAGCATTCGCTTTCTCCAACATCGCCGAACATCTGCTCAATACCATCGCCGTATTCAACCCGTTTTTCTTCCCGGTATATTTCATGGCTTGGAAACGGGTGAGGGCTCGTAACGCCACCGAACGCGCACTGTATTGTTTACCCATATTGTTTTTTATCTTCTTTACCTTCTCGACACTGAAAGGCCGTGTACAACCACAATGGCTTATCGTCACATCGTTCGGACTGATATATATTCTCTTTTACTATACGCGCGAATATGCGACCCGCAAGTTACGCCGCTATATCATTGCGGTAGGTTGGATCACCATTTCTCTGACTGTATTGGCTAGAATAGAGCTGATATGGAATCCGTTGGGAATCCGTTTTGAAGTATTCGACAATCGTCCTTCATTCGAGACGATAGCTGATGTAGCGGGAGAACGTCCGGTCATTTTCGGCGGAAGCTACGCCATTGCCTCGAAATACAATTTCTACACGGGAAAGACTGCCTATTGCCAGCCTGACTTTTTCTATCGCACCAGTCAATGGCAATTCAGAGACGACGATACAAAAGCCGCAGGAAAAGATGTTCTTTGGGGAATACTTATAAAAGAAAAGCTGCCTACCCCCGACGGCATGAATGCCGTATCGCTGGCAAACGGACAGAAATTCATCTATACGGAAATCTCCGATTTCAAACCGGTGCGTCTTGTCGATATATATTACAACGATGAGCTGGTTCCCGAAAAAATGGCAGGAGGAGATACCCTTTCTTGTATTCTCGGCTTGACGAACCCCTATCCCGATACCATAACCATAGAGCAAGACCATACGCAATTATTCTTGCTTCTCTCCGCAAAAAAATTGAGACGAGTCGTTCCCGTCGACCTGCAACTCGCCTTGCCACCAAGTAACTCCAAAGAAACAGTTACCACCATGACACGGATAAAAGTCGCTATACCTGACGACCTGCCCGAAAAGACCTATGATATGGGCTTTGCAGTAAGTCGGGCACCACTGAGTTTCTGGTATAACTCTCCGAGACACAGTTTGGAGATAAGAACTGAAAAATAAAATGTTCGTTCAATTCATAAAATTCTGTTTAGTAGGAGGTTCGGGGGTATTTGTCGATTTCGGTATTACTTGGTTTTTCAAGGAAAGATGTCGCATCAACAAATACGTCGCCAACTCTATGGGTTTCGTATGTGCGGCAACCAGCAACTATTTGCTGAACCGTATTTGGACATTCGAGAGCCATGACCCCGAAATCGCTATGCAATACGCACGGTTTATCGGCATATCGGTCATAGGACTGCTCATCAACAACGCCGCCATATACCTTTTCAACGATAAGCTGAAATTCAATTTCTATTTCTCGAAACTGCTGGCTATCGGAATCGTTACGTTTTGGAATTTCTTCATGAACTACTTTTTCAATTTCTGAAAAAGTTCTATCGCAAAGAGCTGACTATGATATTTATTCCCGATTATTTTATGCCCAGTTTTTTGAGCAGAATATCGTATTCCGCAACCAAAGCTTCATGCAATTCGTCGATTAAAGGATAGTCGACCGGAACACCTTCGGGCTGCATGAGTTGTATTTTTCTGCGGTCTTTCTTCGACTGCTCCGTTTCAAAAAGAAAAGGGTGCATCACCAAAGTCGTCTGCGTCGATATATCATAAAGACAGAGCGTATAATCGACTGACAATTCCAATCCCGGACTGACATATCCGCCCCGTACCATTGCTCCTACGGGAATAGGCCACACAAGAGGAGCCAACTTTCTCGCGACATTCAAGCCTTTCTCGGCAGAGCCGTAACAATAAGACTGCGCATTGATTTTGATATAAGAGAGATAACGGCACTCGGTATGGATCAGCGGTAACGAGTCGGGAGAAATACGCACATTTCGCGACAACGAAGTAAATACCGATTTAGAACAGGATAGAACTGCCGGGAAATCTTCCAACAAAAACATCTTGGCCGTATCGGGGCAGACGACACCCACATATTCGACAACCGGAGTCTTTGCGTCGCCTCTCTTTCCATGAGACGTGCCGGAGTCTTTTACCCCGGCAAACCCCGACATAGTCGAAAAAATCATCAGAAAGAGAAAAACAAGGCGGCGCATGGGGGAGAGAGTTTATCGTTTTTCGAGCAGAACGACCGCATAGGCCGATATGCCTTCTTCCCGCCCGGTAAAGCCTAACTTCTCGGTCGTAGTCGCTTTGATAGAAACATCTTCTACCTCTACACCCATAATCCGGGAAAGACATTCCTGCATAGCGGGAATATGCGGATTCAATTTCGGACGTTCCGCACAGATCGTTATATCGGCATTGCCTATTTCATATCCCTTATCCCGAATGAGTGTTACCGTATCGCGGAGTAATATTTTACTATCGATATTTTTATATTCGGCTGCCGTATCGGGAAAATGGAACCCTATATCGCGCAGGGCTGCCGCTCCGAGCAGGGCATCGCACAAAGCATGGATCACAACATCGGCATCGGAATGTCCCAGCAATCCGAGCGTATGGTCGATACGTATGCCGCCCAACCATAACTCCCGGCCTTCGACCAGCCGATGTACATCAAAACCCATTCCCACACGTATCTTCATAACAAAACAGGTTTTAACGACGACGTTTGCGCCCGATCAAATCTTTTATTCCGTCCATATCGAAAGAGAGCGTAAAACGCATCGTCTGGTCGAGCGGACTGCTTTGCGCGGTAGCCAATACATAAGCAGCGTCGAGCGAAAATACATTCAGAGAAAAACCAGCACCGAAAGTCGCATACTGACGATTTCCCTTGTATTTATTCTCATAATAATATCCTGCGCGTACGAAGAAACGGCGATTGTAGGAATATTCGAGACCGGTAGAGAAATAGATTTCTCTCAACTCCTCCTTGAAACCACCGGGAGCATCGGAAAAAGATTTGAAAATACCCGAAATAGAACCGGTATTATTGAACTTGTCTTTCGCTCGATTATATGCTTCCGTGTCATATTGCGTATTTCCGTATTCGTCTTCATACGTGTAATCGCTTTGACGAGGAGCGGCCGGAACCAACAACTTATTGGCGTCGAAGTTGATCGACAGCGTATTGTAATCATAAATAGGAAACAGGAACGAAAATCCGAGACGCAAATTGGTCGGCAGGAAAGAACTGTTCGTTCCCCCGTCATAAGAGACTTTCGAACCGATATTCGAGATATTGAATCCCCAAGAGAATTGACATTCGCTACGTCCTATAATGGGATAGACGGTCTGGTAACCCGAAATATCGGCAGCAAAAGCTGCTGCACCCGACATATCTTCGGCCGACGACAAACCGCCGAAACCCATATCGGAATAAATAAACCGGAAAACGACTCCCATCGAAAACGAAGAAGACAACTTGCGGGAGTAACCCAAGTCGATCGCCATCTCATAAGGATTGACCTTATTTTGCAGAGTACCGTTGTTGTCATAAGTGGGAACAGAACCCAAAGAGAAATAACGCAACGAGGCACTCAATGCCTGCAAATCATTTCCTCCGAATTTCCAATATCCGGCCACATAAGCCAAATTGATGTCATTGACCAGTTTTCGTAACCACGGAGTATAGGAAACCGACACTCCCGCACTGCTGTATGCAAACGCATATTTCGACGGGTTCCAGTACTGCGAATTGACATCGGGATCGGTAGCGACACCCAAGTCTCCCATAGAACCGCCTCTCGCATCGGGAGCGATACCCAGCGTGGTTACACCGGTCGTTAACGGGTTGAACATATTCTTTCCGTCCTCATCGGCATGAACCGGAAAAACAAAAAGAGCGAACAAACCCGAAAAAAGAAAGTATTTTATCGAATATTTCATGTTTCGTTGAGATTATTACACGTTTATATAAACTCTATTTTCTTCTCATTTATTGTGGAGTAACCATAATTTTTTGCGTTTTCGTTGCTTCGCTGCTACCATTGACCGAAATAATCGCCCGGTAAAGATAAATACCGTTTTGTACCCGGCGGCCCGCCTTATCGGTAAGATTCCACTCGATAGGCGACGAGAGCCACATATCGGACATGGCCGTCTGTTCTATACTCCATATCTCACGTCCCGACCAGTCGAAAATCGAGAACTTTATCGTCATCAGCATATCGGGACGGTCGTGTTGCAGATAGAACCGGGCAACATCGCTCACCGGGCTCTTCTCGGGATATAAACTGTAAATCTGCGGTTTAAGACCACTCTTTACCGTAAACCGCATCGACCGGGACGAAGAATTTCCCTCGGTATCCCACACGGTAAACAACAAAGAATGTTTCCCATCGGAAAGTGTCGGGAGTTCATAATATACATCACCCGAACCGAACTCTCCGGCAGCCGGGGTAAAATATGAATTGACGACATATTCCTGCTTCGGATCGTCATCGATACATACCGTCATATCGTGCCCCAACCCTATACCCGAGATATTGATTCCCGAAGGATCTTCTACACGGGCAACGAAAAGCGGCGTCTCATTTACCTTGTCTCCGTCTTCGAAATCGGACGAATTGAGATACATATAATGTATTTGAGGCCCGTCGATGTCTTCCTCCACTTCATTGTCCATACCCCCTACGATAAAGTGGTCGTTCATTCCCTGTGCCTCCCGCCCCCGATCATCGCAAGCATACAGGTTGAAAAGACCCGTTTCATTGGAGTAATTCAATTCGCGGGGCATTTTGAACGTAAACTCGAATTCTCCGTTACGCACCGAATCCCGGCCTGTATATAACAAATTATCCCGCGTATAGAACGTATAAGGAATAATTGCTCCGTTGTCATTCCCGTTTCCTCCCGTAACGACCTCCCTCTCGGAGTCGTACAGACGGGGATAAACCAATCCGTTGAAGTCGGAGAGTTTCGCATCGTCGTCCGACCGAATCTCTCCTTTGACGGTTACCCACGAACGAGCTTTCAACAAAAGGCTGTCGGCCTCCACTTCGGAAAGCAGCGTATCGTTTATTTCGGTAACGGCCATTTTATAAGAGGAACAGTTGAGCCGCAAAGCGGGGTCGCCGAGCAAAATATAGTTGAGTTTGTTCATCAACACATCGTTGGCATTACTGGCCACACTGTTCTTCCCCAAACGCAAAACATCGCCCAGCCTCACGACTTGTCCGTCGTCATCGCGATCGAACAGATGTGAGACAATCGCTTTATTGATATAGCCATTTGCATGGATATATACCACACGGGTAGTCGAAATAAGAGCAATACCGCCGCCTTGCGTATTCAAAAACAACTCTTCCCCACCGGAATTGGGCCGATCGTCGAAACGGCTGAAATCGCAAGTCGCCGTAATCCACAACGGCAACCGCGATACATACATATTCGATATATCGCTCCATTCGAGAATCTTCTCGGCCGTCCAACCTTTCGTACTGCCGTGCCCCACATAATTTATCACCATCAGCCCATCTCGCTTCAAAAGATTGAGCATCTGACTCTTGGCATCGGGATATGTCGCGCCGGTAGCCGCACTTACCCGGTTATAAGCATCGATATAAAGTTTGTGAACGAAAAATTCGGGATTTTTCGTTTCCAGAATGTCCGCCAGCGTTTCGCTTTGCGCCATATGTTCGCCCGAGTTGCCGTCATCGGCCACCAAGCATATATCGTTTTTCCAATAACCGTAATCGGTGTTCGTCGCATAAGCGATCAATTTATCGACCATTGCCGCAGCTTCGGTCTTCGTCCGCACGGGAAAACGCCCTATACCTATATCCAACGTGGCCCGGTAAAGGTCGGCCCCCTCATCGTCGTGCAGGAATCCGAAATAGTCGTCGGTTACGAAATTATCTTTTTCGTTGACACTCTCATCGCCTTGAAAAGTAATCAGGAACGGATAGTCATACGACGCCCACTCCTCGGTTACCCGACGGTTGTCGTAACTGCCGTCGCCGAAAAGTAACAAATAACGCGGTCGCAGCGATTCGTCGCCACCGGCCCTGTCATAGAACATTTTCATAAAACGACGTATAGCAGTAGCATCGGGTGTGCCGGAAGAAAACTCGTTGTATATCTGCGTCGGCTGTACGACCAAATAAGAAAGAGAGTCATGCTCGACATGAAACTCACCCAACCGTTTGGCTTCGTCCATGAAAAGCGGGGGAGATACAATTACAAGATCGGCACGGGACAGCGCATGTAAATTCTGATTGGACACCGCTCCGACAATTACCGGCGAAAGGAACGTGGCAGCCGCATCGAAAGCAACATATTCGCGCAATGCAACCTGCGGGGAAACGAACGACAATTTTCCACCCGACAATTCCGCGTCGATAGACTGCGGGGCATAAGGAACGGTTACGTCCCAAACTTGCGGAGAAACAGTTCCCAACGCATCGATATCATACCGCAAACGCCGCGTAGCTGCCGAACGATGCCGGAATGCCACTTGCCCGTCATAAAACCGCAACTCCCGCTCCATATTCAAAAGGATATAATCGAGATAGGCTGCCGTTGCCCCGTTTCCCGAAAATGAAATCTTCACCACATCGGCATCTTCGGGATTACGCACGAATGTCGTCTGTATCGAAGCCTCGACACCGCATTTATACGTCTGCCCGTCGGAGTCGAGGATAGGAGCAATCGTGGCGGACTGGGTTTCTCCTCCGTTAATTTGCATACTCACCGACGACGAAGCAGACGTAGACTTAGCCAAAAAACGCATTTGTGCCGTAACAGGAGTCGTCGTAATGCCGGGTATGTCGAAAGAAAAATTCTGTACCGTCGTATACAAAAAATTTTCCCCGTAAAAATTCCGTCCCATACGCCCGGGACTTACAGCCTCCATTTCGTGCAAAGCCCTGTCATGGAAAGTCGTAACGATAAGAGAGGGAGAGAGCGTACTCGAAGCGACCGATTCGGGCGAAAGCGGAGCCGTATCGAGCTGAGTCAGGAAATAATATCCGTACATCGAATATGGGTTACGGGAACGGACAAAAAGACCATTCTGCACCGACCACGACAATACTCCCTGCCCATAAAAAATCAACTTATTACCCGTATGCAACACCGGAATCTGTGGCAAGTCATCGACATACTCGGTCGAGAAATCTTCGGAAAGCATCGCTCCTCCGTAACCGAACACAGCGACACGGGAAGGATCGGAAAACCCACACTCCCTCAACTCATCGTAAGTAAGCTGGTACAATCCCGTCTCATCGATCTGTATCTTCACCCACTTGCCCGAAGAGAGAACCGAAGAGGCGGCATATCGGTCGGACGGCTGCGCCGCGACAGAGACATGCCCCGCGCACGATAAAACAAGAGCGATAAAAAAAACGATATATTTTCTCATACTTTCATTCCTCGGTCGTTACCGGAGCGGAAACTATCACCGAACATGAAAATCGAGCAGTTGGCGTTCGCCCAAATATCCTTGCAAATGGTTTCCGATAGCAACGGGACCAACCCCTTCGGGCGTCCCGGTAAAAAGCAAATCGCCCATACGCAAGGTATAAAATCGGCTGATATACGCTATCATCTCATCGACAGGAAAAATCATATCGGCCGTATGTCCTTTTTGAACCTCCTTTCCGTCGATTCTCAAAGAGAAATGCAAATCCTGCAAATGACCGGCAGCCTCATCGACCGGAACAAAATCACCGACTACCGCCGACCCGTCAAAGCCTTTCGAGATTTCCCACGGAGAACCATCGGCCCGCAACCGGGCTTGCAAATCGCGGGCGGTAAAATCGATTCCCACAGTTACCGCATCGTAATAACGATGTGCAAAACGCGGAGCGATATTTTTTCCCAATCGTGAGATACGCACAACCAGCTCGGTTTCGTATTCGATCCGTTCCGAAAAAGGCGGCAAGAAAAACGGTTTTCCGTCTTTCAACAGCGCCGTATCGGGCTTCATGAAAAGAACCGGCTCCTTAGGTAATAACGCACGATTCATTTCTTTATTGTGATTGAGGTAATTCCACCCCACGGCAAAAATTTTCATATAGCGGATTTTTGGAATATCCCATACCGAAAAAAATCTCCGGCACAGACGACAATATTTATTTTCCCAGCGTATGATTCAGACGATTGAACATCACCGCCAGATGCGCATAAATCGACGTGTTCTGCACAACGATATCATCGGGGGTTTTTATACGATAAGGCGTAAAATTCCAGATAGCCCGCACACCGCCGGCAATCATATCGTTACAGGCTTCTTGGGCACGGTCGACCGGGACGGTGAGAATCCCGATACAAGCGTCGAGCTCTTGCTGCACCCGGGGAAAGTCGGCCACATCATAGACAGGAATACCGTTGATACGCGTATTGACGATCGCCTTATCGACATCGAAACCGGCAATCACATTCATACCGTATTGCGCCAACCCCGAATCCTGCAACAAGGCTGCCCCCAAACTGCCGACACCGAAAATGACGGCCTTGTGTTTTTCGCCGAAACCCAAAAACTTTTCCAAAGCATCGACGAGAGAACCAACCTCGTAACCGACCCGGGTTTTCCCCGAAATATTTATAAACGACAAATCTTTTGCAATCTGAGAGGCGTCGACATTTATTTCTTTCGATATCTGTGTCGACGAAACATATTCCACACCCTTGTCGCGCAGCAACTTAACATAGGCCAAGTACCACGGCAAACGCCGCAACGAGGGTTCGGGCAGACTTATTGATGTCCTCGAATTTCCGGTTGCCATTTCTCTCATTTATTTTTCCGAACCACAAAAGTAATATTTTTTTTGGCAAAGTGCATATTCCGCACTAAATTTGAGGGAATTATTTACTTTTTTCCAATATATTTCGCGGCAAATAACAATCTGAACATGAGCAAAAACAATGACTGGAAAGAACGCCTGAATATCGTCTACTCCACCAACCCTGACTTTGCCTACCAAACCGATGATACGGAAGAGGCCGAAACTCTGCCCGCCGAAAAACAATCGTTGCGCATCGAACTCGACAAGCGCCACCGCAACGGTAAAACAGCCACGCTCATCACGGGATTCATCGGCTCGGACGACGACTTGAAAGAGTTGGCCAAACTGTTGAAAACCAAATGCGGAGTAGGTGGTTCGGCTCGCGACGGGGAAATTCTGATACAAGGAGATCTACGACAAAAAGTAAAAGAGATTCTCACCAAAGAGGGGTACACGCGTACCCGCATCATATAGGAACTTATGTTGAATGTCTATCGAGCCTCGGCCGGTTCCGGAAAAACCTACCAGCTCACCCTCGAATATATCAAGCTGCTCCTCGCCCCTCCCGAGCGGGAAGAAGGCCTGTTGCCCGGCGAACGTCAAAGACTTTTTCGGCGCATCTTGGCGGTAACGTTTACCAACAAGGCAACCGACGAGATGAAACAACGCATCATCAAGCAACTCGATATTCTGGCCCATACCCCGCAAGAATCGGGCTATCTCGACAAACTGCTCGGTCGGGACGGTATCACGCACGACATCGACACCTTGAAAAAACAAGCGGCCGAACAACTGTACACATTGTTGCACGACTTTTCGGGCTTCAACATCAGTACGATCGACCGATTTTTCCAACAAATCACCCGGGCATTCATGCACGAAATCGGCTACTCGGGCGGATACAATATAGAGCTCGACAGTGCACACGTCCTTACCGAAGCCGTAGATAATCTTTTCTTCGACCTCGAAAAAAAAGAAAACAAAGAACTTTTGAAATGGCTGGTCGACTACGCCCGGCAGCAAGTAGAGGAAGACTCGTATAAAAATTTCAGAAAAAAGATAGACGAGCTGGCCGGCGAAATCTTCAAAGAAGAATTCAAAAGTCAAAGCGAGACTCTCGAAAAAAAATTGCAAGACAAGCAGTTCCTATCGAGGTTTATCGGTGCTCTCGACAAAGAGAAACGAGCATTTGAAAAGCAGGTACGCGAACGGGCTGAAGCAGCACTTACCCTTCTCTCGGCCAACGGCCTCTCACCCGAAGATTTCAAATACGGAAACAAATCGGGTGCCATGACATTACGCAAATGGATAAACGGGAACTACACCCAACAACCGAGCGACAGATTTTTGCAAATCGCCGATGACGAAGTAACCAAATGGTACACCAAAAGTAAAACACCCGCCGATATAAGCGATGCCATGACCCGCATAGAAACGACGTTACGCGGACTCTTCCGGGAAATCATCTCCCTATACGGCACACCTTACAAAGAGTATCTGTCGGCACGCCACACAAAAAAATACCTCTACACGCTGGGTATCATCAACGACATCGTAAACCACATACAAGAATATCAAAGCGAACACGGGACTCTACTGCTTTCCGATACCAACGATTTGTTGCGAAAAATAATCCGGCACGACGACACGCCGTTCGTCTATGAAAAAATAGGAACATACGTCGACCATTTCTTCATCGACGAATTCCAAGATACCTCGGCCACCCAGTGGAAAAATTTTTATCCCCTCATCAAAGAAAGCAATGACCGGGGACTGACCAACCTGCTCGTAGGGGATGTAAAACAGAGTATCTATCGATGGAGAAACTCCGATTGGGAATTGCTCAACGAAAAGCTTCCCGATTATTTTTCGGAAAAAGAATTACACGACGAGACACTCGATACCAACTGGCGAAGCGAAAAAGAGGTCGTCCGCTTCAACAACACATTTTTCGACCGGGCCTCGGCCCGCTTGCAGCAGATTCTCAATGAAAACCTGCCCGCCCCCCTGCAAGACGACGACAGCTTATGCCGCAAAATAGAACTGGCCTACCGAAACGCCGCACAAAAAATAGGCAAAGGGAAAACGAAAGAGGGCGGATATGTCGAAATCGACCTCTTCGAGAACACCCAAGAAAACGTAGATGAAAGCCGGGCCCGAGACAAAGCCATGAATCGTACGGCAGAGATACTGCGCGACTTGCAAGACCGAGGCGTCGCATTGCGCGACATCGCCATACTGGTACGCACCAAAGAGGAGGGAAACCGCATCGTACAATATCTGCTCCAAGAACAAGCATCATCGGCAGCCGAATCGCACTATCGGTACGACGTCATCTCCGACGAAGCCCTGTACATCGGCAACTCATCGACGGTACAACTTATCATCGCCCTGCTCGATTATCTGAACACACCGCAAGAGCCGCTGACCCGGTTCACGGCATTATACTTGATAGAGACCGCCTATCGAAAAAAATCTCCCGACGAGGCCATTCCCGAAATATGCCGCACACTGAACAGCGAAGCAAAAGAGGAAATACTGCATCGTGTAGAAAACTTACGGGGAGAACCGCTATATGAAATATGCGAAAAAATAATCGATCTCTTTCCTGTCGATACCAACGGAAACGAAAATGTTTTCATACAAGCCTTTCTCGACCTCGTACTGCAATATACCGACAAACGGTCGTCCGACCTCAATTCGTTCCTTTCCTGGTGGCGCGACAAAGGGTGTACCCGCTCGCTCTCCACGCCGCAGGAACAAGATGCCGTACGCATCATGACCATACACAAATCGAAAGGTCTGGAATTCAAAATCGTCATCATTCCATTCTGCAACTGGCCTATCGACCATCGTCCGACACAAGCGCCGATACTATGGGCCGGAACTGCCGAACCCTTCGACAATCTCCCGGTCGTTCCCATCGCCTATCACGGCGACCTGGCCTTGACAATCTACGCCCGCACCTATTTCACGGAACAAATACATACATACATCGACAATCTCAATCTGGCTTACGTGGCCTTTACCCGATCCCGGGAAGAGTTGTACATCTTCGTCCCGAAAGTCTCGGGACTGAATATTGGTACCTTATTACAAAACTGCCTCGAAGAAAACGGCGTTTCCTCATCGATAGACGGGAAACCGTATGCCGACCTGAGCGCCGGCTATGACCGCGAAACAGGGCGGTACACACTAGGCACACCTCTTTTCCACAACGGGATCGAACATCACGAACCTCTCCAGCCGACACCCTATCGCTCGATACTCCCGGGGAAACGATTGCATCTGCGCCTTATGGGACAGAGCTTCTTCGACCCCGAAGACCGCCGTCATCATGGCTCGGTATGTCACCGCGTACTCAGTACCATTGAGACGGTCGACGACATATCCGCCGCCATACAGGAACATATACGCATAGGAGAAATCTCGATCGATGAAGGCCGAGAAATAGAAGCAACGCTACGCGCCCAATTATCCGAGCCGGAAAAACAATGTTGGTTCAAGGCCGGTAATCGCATTCTGAACGAACAGGAAATCCTACACCCGAAACAGGGCACTTACCGTCCCGACCGTATCGTCATCGATAACGCAGGAGCAACGGTCATCGACTACAAATTCGGGGCTGAACGGTCGGCCCATCGCAAACAAGTAGCCGGCTATATGAGTCTGTTGCAGGAAATGGGTTATAAGACCCGAGGATACATTTGGTATGTACCGACCGGAAAAGTGATTCCCGTAGAGACTTGACGATTTCCAATATTCATACACAAAGGTCTCGCTTTCAAAAAAAGAGGAAATATTTTCTTATCGTCATCTCGAACGCACATGAGATGGCACAACCATTCGTCTTTACCGTTTTCGCCATACCCAACGGGTCATGAAGGAGAAATCTCTTTTCGTCCGTATGGTTTACGTTCAAGATACATTTGTCATTCTGACGACCGCACGGAAGAAGAAGAACCCTTCACTCAAACACATGTCATTCTGAGGTGTGAAACACCGAAGAATCTCCTGCAAAATGTTACAATCCTTACGGTAGATTTCATTCTGAAAAACTTCGCCTTGAAAAATCCCCTACGAAATGAGCAATTATGGGATTCCTCGCATTCACTTGGAATGACAGAGTAATGTCATTCTGAATGGAATGAAGTGGAGTGAAGAATCTCAACCGATAGAGAAAAGCGGATTCCTCGTCGGCCTACCGGCCTCACTCGGAATGACACGGCCAAAAGGCATGTTTTGTATATTTTATATAAGATCTCTTATATGCGTTAACTGTATTTTCCGTCTTCGATTCTCGGTATTGTCTAGACTATTGGCACCGGTTTGAAATGACAGCTATGTGAGATTCCTCGCATTCGCTCGGAATGATATGACTATAATACCTCACCATTGTCATTTGGTTATACAAAAAAGAGAGTCATCGTTTTTACGATGACTCTCTTTCTAAGTTGCGGGAGCCGGACTCGAACCAGCGACCTTTGGGTTATGAGCCCAACGAGCTACCAACTGCTCCACCCCGCGATATTTTCGTGGTGCAAAGATAGAATCTTTATATGGAACTTCCAAAAAATAAATTGTTAAATATTTATATGCGACTCTTCTTAGAGCAAAATCAAGCATATAACAACGTAATAATCTGCTTATTCAAAATAGATACTCAACACAACAAGTCGTGAAAAAGCCTTACTTACAGCTTGGGTATATTTAATATCGAGCGGATCGACAAGGTCGTTTCGTTTATGTTTCACAATGTCGCTCAGCCCGAAACAAAACTTCAACTCGGGTATCAATTTGAAAAACGGCAGATAAATATCGCACCCTACACCTACTTCGAGATACGTGTCATAAGTATTGAGACGCAACAAATCGTTCCGTTTTTTCGAAATGTCGATCGTCGGAGCCACCCCCAACGACAAATAAGGACAATAATTATTCAACCTCTTGGCACTGTATTTGATACTCACGGGCATCATGATATAAGTCGATTTCAGATCGACCGTGCGCCGTGTATCACTATGTTCTTCTCGTAACTCCACCGTTTTATTACCGAACAGCAGGGTCGGGGTAAAACGAAGATTGAGATACGGACAAATATAAAGGTCGCCAACCAAGCCGACATTGAAACCGGGAGAGAAAGAGGGTACTTCGGCAAACCATGTCTCTCCGCCTCCGGTTACCGCTCCGGTATGCCGGATAGCCAAATCCTGCACATGCGTACCGACAGAAAAACCGAAATGAATACGCCGCTGGTCGACGAACGGCAAGCGCTGCAACTTTTGTTGCTGCGCCGATACCGAAACGGCGGCAACAAAACATACCCATATGAATAATATCTTTCTCAATCGTTTTTCAGAAGTATGAGTAAAACGCAAAAACCACAGAAATATTGCCCGCAAGGAAATAAAAAGATTTGTTTAAAAATACTCTCCTCTCAAAAAAAATCCATTTTAATTTGCCAGAAAAAAGAAAAGCCGTACTTTTGCCGGACACACTTACAATTAGTATTAATTTTTAAACTCAAAACTATGGCTTACGTTATTAGCGATGATTGCATTGCTTGCGGTACTTGCATGAGCGAATGTCCCTCCGACGCTATCTCGGAAGGCGATATCTACAAAATCGATGCTGACAAATGCGTTGATTGTGGCACTTGCGCCGACGCTTGCCCCACCGGTGCTATCCACCCGGGCGAATAATCCGCAACAAAGGAATAAAAAAAGCTCTGCAATAGCAGAGCTTTTTTTATACATAACTCCTTTCCTGTACACTTCCGTCTCTCTCTTTTTCCGACATAAGCTATCCGAAATATCACTCCCGTTGCCCTCCACAGACAGAAAATCCCGTCCGATGTATCGGACGGGATTTTCTGCAATTACACGATCGATTGTTCTTTACGGAACAATGACCTTATAAGCCTCTTTTCCGGCAACAACAAGATAAACGCCTTGCGGCAAATCAAATTCGACCTTACCGTCAACGCACTCCTTCTCGCCGCATTTCACACTCGAAAGCGAATAGACGGCTACCGAAGTATCCGGCAAAAGATTTTCCGCGACAACACGACCGGCAACGGCATAAATGCGAACTGATGTTTCCGCCGAAGTCTCATCGATAGACGAAGCTCCTTTCTCGACTTTTATTGCCGTCGTTACAAATGCATTCGCACCCGTAAATTTCGGGTAGAGCGTCGAAACGATTTCGCAATATACCATGTCGAGCGGAACCGCATTGAATACCGTTACACCATTTTCTACGGTATAAAGCGAAGCGTCTGCTACGGTAGTCTCGTCATATCTCCATACATAAGTTACCTCATCGTTGGAGGACACAAGCATCGACAAGTCTATATCTTCACCGGTCATAACAGGAGTATCGGTCAATGTATAAACCGCTTGCGGAGCATAGGTATAATTCTTCACATTGAGCTGCGGTAAAGTGGCCGGGGTCAATTTGTTTCCCATACAATTCAACGTCGTCTTCACGCTGTCTACCTTCAACTCCGTCAACTGGTTGTTTTGGCAGAAAAGCGTTGCCAAGTTCAATCCCGAAGCATCGATTGATACCAATTTGCTTCCGGATACATTCACCGCGGATAATTTCGGATATACCGACAAATCCAATGATCCTTCAAACCGATTGTTCAAAGCCGTAAATGTTGTAAAACCGGGAGCTTCTGTCGGCAAGGACAGTTCTGTTATTTGGTTATCGGAAACAACCAATTTCCACAAAGAGGGAGATTGAGAGACATCGAGTTTCGTCAAGCTGTTCTTACTCAAATCCACGCTATACAAATGAGTGTGCTTGCTCAAATCGACTTCGGCCAACTGGTTATTATTCAAAGCCAAAGATGAAATAGACAGATTATGACTCAAATCTATGGAGGTGAGAGCATGGCTCGAAACCGTAAGAGTCGTAAGATTTTCGGCCCTTGAAACATCTATCGATGAAACTTTGGATCCTTCAAGGGCGCCCAAAGCCTCAAATTTCGACAACTGGGCAGGATCGCCATACAAAGTTACCGTTCCTTCTCCGGCTACCGTCCCCGAAATAGAGGTAGGCCAATCAATATCCGGATTGGAAGCAACATTTTCATACACCACTTTTTTACCATCCCCCCAGTCGATACTGATATTTTGCAATGTATCGACCAAATAAACGTCAAAATCGAGACTCTTACCCGGTTCAGCTTTCAGCGTGAGCATCACACCATCATTTGCTTTCAAAACGAAAGCAAACAACATAAACATTAAAAAAAAGGTAATTTTTCTCATCGCAATCAAGTTTTTTTATATTATTGTATATCTTTGCGCAAAGATATAAATTATTGCACCAGCGAAAAACATTTTCCTGTTTTTTTGCTAAGTCCATCACAAAAAAACGGAGCAAAGAGAAAGTGTTCCTCCCTAAGACAAGCGACAAAAGATCAAACACACAGAAACCATATCACATGAAACCTCTTAACGTAAGCCTTATCTGTTTCGCTTTGATTTTCGGTTTTTTGACCGGATTTTCAACAGACGCGTCCGCAAAAAGAAAAAAATCTTCAAAAAAGAAAAACGATACAACACTCGTCATACCCAAGCCGAAAGAGAACAAAGACAGCGTCGAGTACCGGAAACTCATAAAAGACGCCATCACCAAAGATGGTCTTCTGACAACACATTTTACCCCACAGAAAAAGCTCTACTGGGAAATTCCCGACTCGGCTTTCGAGCACACCTATATGTTGTCGAACCGCATCGCCGCCACCAGCAACACGCAGGACTTCGTCGCCGGACAAATGGCAACGCAACCTATCTTGCTGCAACTGAGCCGCGACAGCATCAACGTATATCTGCATAAGGTGCAGACGCAAAACAGCGTCGACGAAAAAGAGTCGATTGCAGCAGCCTTCGACAAGAACTTCTTGAATCCCGTATTGAAAGCCTTCAAAATCGAAGCCCGCAACAAAGGGAATGTCGTCATCGATGTAACCTCTTTCTTCGGAGGGAACGAGAAATGCATCAGCCCCATAAAACCGACGAATCCTCTCTCGAAACTGATGGGTGGAGGCAATGCCATAAAAGGCTCTTTCGTGTCGAACGCATCATCCATCACCGAAGTAAAAACATTCCCCCGGAACATTGAAATAAAAAGCAACCTGTCGTTCAACACCACACCTATGGACGAACCCTACACCGTACAAGTACACCGGTCGTTTATCGTCCTTCCCGACGAACCCATGCGTATGCGCCTGCAAGACAGCCGCGTGGGATATTTTTACAGCGACCGGTCGCTCTATACGACAAAAAAAGATAAAGTCGACGACTACACTTTCATACACCGCTGGCGTCTCGAACCGAAAGAAGAA
>URHG01000015.1 GCA_900547555.1 uncultured Porphyromonadaceae bacterium
ACTGCGGTCAACCATTTCACGGTTTCTTTTTTGAAACGCAGACTTGAAGTATGATTTTTTGCAGATTTCCACGTTGTCATAGTATTCATTAAAAGAATCGTAGTTGTCTCGGTATTCCGTAGTATCATACGGCAAGACTAAACAAAGGGAGCAATTATCGTCACGAAAAGTCTTTTTAACTTTTTTAATTGCAGACGAAACAAGCCGGTCGAACTCGCCGTTTCTGCCGACTAAAAATTCAACGTACTCCTTTGTGCTGAGCAGTTCCGTAATCAATTTTTCAAGCTGTTCCTCTATACGTAATAAGTTGTCAACCTCTCTGTGACCGAAAAGGCTCACAGTAAAAATATCAAGCATAATACCACCTCTTAAAGATACTATAAACATAAAATTACTACATTCGATATTTATAGTATATATAAAGCGTTTTTGATTATCAATAGTCTATGGAACATTCAAAACAATATCAATAGACTATAATTCAGAGGTGATTGAATGAGTGATTTGGCAAAAATCGTCGGTCAACGTATTCGCAGTTACAGAACACAGCTTGGTTTAAGTCAGGAAAAATTAGCGGAGTTATCGAATTACCACCCAACTTATATCGGACAGTTGGAACGCGGCGAGAAAAATGCAACTTTAGAAAGCATAAACAGGGTAGCCACTGCGTTAAATATATCATTGTCAAAGCTTTTTGAAAATTTGGGCGGGACAGAAATTGTCGAACGTAACATTCCGCTTGAATGTTATGACTTTTTGCTGACCAAAAGCCACGACGAGCAGGAACAGCTTTTAAAAATTCTTATAGAAATGGATAAATACAAGGGGAAGTAATGTATCTACGGTAGACGAATGAAATTATTTCTCAAACCACTTGAAATTCGTGCATTTTAAGAGTATAATATTATTAACAACAAAACCAACGGGAGCTTGTGTTACAGGCTGAGAGGGAGGTGGAACCTCCGACCGATAACCTGATTTGGATAATGCCAACGTAGGGATGCAACCACACGCATATTTGAACGGAAAGATACCAAATCGGCGGCTTTCCGTTTTTTTATTCTCAGGAGGCGAAATAAATGGTTATTATAAACGGCAAAAGCATTGATGCCGCAGGCAAAACAATATCGGAATATCTAAGCACCACGGACTATGATGCCAAAAGGATTGCCGTGGAAAAAAACGGCGAAATAGTCCCCAAGGCGAAATATGATGAAACTGTTTTACAGGACGGCGACAGCTTAGAGGTTGTCAGCTTTGTGGGAGGCGGTTGATTTGATACCGACGAGACAAGAAAAGACAGCGGCTTTAAAGCAGCGGCACGGGGACAAGCTGCAGGATAAATTTTCAGCCGCTACGGTCGCTGTATGCGGTCTTGGAGGGCTTGGCTCAAATATTTCGATATCGCTTGCACGTGCAGGAATCGGCAAGCTCATTCTTATTGATTTTGACAAAGTTGATATAACCAATCTGCACCGACAGCAATATAAGGTGTCGCAAATCGGCAGGTTTAAAACCGACGCGTTGTCCGAAAATCTCAAAGAAATTGCACCGTATACAGAGCTAATAACCCACACTGTCCGCATAAGTGAAAGCAACGCCGAAAGTCTGCTCAAGGACGCGGATATCATATGCGAAGCGTTTGACAATCCTGAGTGCAAGGCGATGCTTACCAACACCGTGCTTGAAGCAATGCCCGAAAAGTATCTTGTAGCGGCTTCCGGTATGGCAGGGTTTGGCAGTGCAAACAGCATAAAAACAAGAAGAATAACCGACCGTTTTTATCTGTGCGGAGACGGCATCAGCGACGTGAACGATAACATAAGGCTTGTATCCTCTCGGGTTATGCTCTGTGCCGCTCATCAGGCGCACACCGTTTTGCGGATTTTGGCAAATAAATTTGATGTTTAGCGAAAGGATATAAAACAATGGACAATGACAAGCTTATTATAGGCGGACATGAGTTTAATTCACGCTTTATTCTCGGCTCAGGCAAGTATTCCCTGAACTTAATAGAAGCGGCGGTAAAAGACGCCGGTGCGGAAATCATCACTCTTGCTGTTCGCCGTGCCAACACAAAGGAGCAGGAGAATATTCTCGATTATATTCCTAAAGGAGTAACGCTTCTTCCCAACACAAGCGGTGCCAGAAACGCAGAGGAGGCCGTGCGCATTGCCCGGCTTGCACGTGAGCTTGGATGCGGTGATTTTGTTAAAGTAGAAATAATGCGTGATTCAAAATATCTTCTGCCCGACAATCAGGAAACGGTAAAAGCAACTGAAGTACTTGCAAAAGAGGGTTTTGTCGTCATGCCGTATATGTATCCTGATTTGAACGTCGCACGTGATCTTGTAAACGCAGGAGCCGCCGCTGTTATGCCGCTGGCATCGCCCATAGGCTCAAATAAGGGACTGGCTACACGTGAGTTTATTCAGATACTTATTGATGAAATTGAACTCCCCATCATTGTTGACGCCGGTATAGGCAGACCGTCGCAGGCTTGCGAGGCAATGGAAATGGGTGCCGATGCCGTACTCGTAAACACGGCTATTGCCGTCGCCGGAAATCCGGTCGAAATGGCGATCGCATTCAAAGAAGCCGTCATTGCCGGCCGGCGTGCCTATGAGGCCGGTCTCGGCGCGCAATGCACTCACGCTATTGCCAGCAGTCCCCTCACCTCATTCCTCGATTAAAATCCATACCTATGAAAAAAGAGATAACACGACACAACTATCCGGGGTCCGAAAAAATATATATTCCCGGTAAATTACACGATATACGGGTTGCCATGCGCAAAGTCAATCTCACCGATACAGTCAACATCGTAGACGGAGAGCGCGTCGTACGTCATAACGACCCCGTATATATCTACGACACCAGCGGTGTATATACCGACCCTTCGGTAGAAATCGATCTCGAAAAAGGTCTCCCCCGCTTGCGGGAATCTTGGGTTACCGACCGGGGCGATGTAGAAAAACTTCAAGGCATCACATCGGAGTACGGCCGCATGCGCCAAGCAGACAAAAGCCTCGATGAGATACGGTTCAAACATCTGCACTTGCCCTATCGTGCCAAATCGGGAAAAGAAATTACGCAGATGTACTATGCCAAACAAGGCATCATCACCCCCGAAATGGAATATGTAGCCATACGGGAGAATCTCCAAAACGAAATGTTGGGCATCGATACGCACATAACCCCGGAGTTCGTTCGCGACGAAGTTGCCTGTGGCCGCGCCATCATTCCCGCCAATATCAATCACCCCGAAGCAGAGCCGATGATCATAGGTCGCAACTTCCTCGTAAAGCTCAATACAAACATCGGTAACTCGGCCCTCTCGTCGGGTATCGAAGAGGAAGTCGAAAAAGCCATGTGGAGTTGTTACTGGGGCGGTGATACCCTCATGGATCTATCGACGGGAGACCACATACACGAGACTCGTGAATGGATTATCCGCAACTGTCCCGTTCCTATGGGTACAGTACCCATTTACCAAGCTCTCGAAAAAGTAAACGGAATAGCCGAAGACCTCACGTGGGAAATCTACCGCGACACGCTTATCGAACAATGCGAACAGGGTGTAGACTACTTTACCATACATGCCGGTGTACTGAAAGCCCACGCCGAACTGGTCGGCGAACGTCTTACGGGAATCGTTTCCCGAGGCGGCTCTATCATGACGAAATGGTGCGTAAGCCATAACGAAGAAAATTTCCTTTACACACATTTCGATGAAATATGCGAAATCGTCAAACAATACGACGTGGCGCTCTCGCTGGGCGACGGTATGCGTCCCGGCTCTATACACGATGCCAACGACCGGTCGCAATTTCTCGAACTCGATGTTCTGGGCGAGCTCACCCAAAAAGCATGGGCACACAACGTGCAAGTCATCATCGAAGGCCCGGGACATGTACCCATGCAGAAAATACGGGAAAACATGGAACGCCAACTCTCGTCATGCCACGAAGCCCCGTTCTATACTCTCGGCCCGCTGACAACCGACATCGCCCCGGGGTACGACCACATCACATCGGCCATCGGTGCCGCCCAAATTGCCTGGTTGGGCACGGCCATGATATGCTATGTTACCCCCAAAGAACACTTGGGACTTCCCAATCGTGAAGATGTACGCAACGGGGTTATCGCATATAAAATAGCCGCCCATGCAGCCGACATCGCCAAAGGACACCCCGGTGCGACAGTCCGGGACGATGCATTGAGCAAAGCACGGTTTGAATTCCGGTGGAAAGACCAATTCAATCTTTCGCTCGATCCCGAAACGGCACTGGCCTACTACAAGGAGGGGTCCAAAAACGACGGCGAGTATTGTACGATGTGCGGCCCGAACTTCTGTGCCATGCGTATCACCCAAAGTCTCAAAGATTGCGTAAAATAACGTCGCAATGGATCGCATCTCCGACCTACGCACGCCTCTCTGCCAATCGTTATCGCGTGATGTCGTAGAACACGTTGCCGCATCGGTTGCGGAATATCATCAAGATATTCCGCAACTGATACGGCTTCTCGATGATACCGATAACCGCGTAGCTTGGCGAGCAGCTTGGGCTTGCGAGAAACTGACTGCATTGTCGCCCGACCGACTTCTTCCTTATCGGAAAGACTTTGCAGAAAGACTTTTTCGTTGTCGACACGACGGGACAAAACGGTTATTGCTCTCCATTCTTTACCATCTGCCTCCCGAAGAAAGCTTTCCGGTAGAGCTTTATAACTATTGTATCGAACACATGGTATCTCCCGCAGAAAAAGCCGCCGTACAAGCCCTCTGCATAAAGACGGCTTTCCGTCTCGGGAAACGAGAACCCGAGTTGCTGTCGGAGCTGAAATTTTATTTAGAAAACGCTCAAACGCAGTTTTACTCCCCCGCTTTCATCTCGGCCCGGAAGAACGTGCTGCGGCACATCTATTCATTGTATAAAAAAATAAGGTATTAAAGAAAATGATGTTTTCAGAAGAATTAGAAAAATATTCCTGGGACGAAATTACCCGTCGGATATATACAAAAACCGAAGCCGACGTTGCCCGGGCACTTACCCAAGAACACCTGCAAATCGACGATTTCATGGCCTTGATCTCGCCGGCTGCCGACTGTTACCTCGAAGAAATGGCTCTCCGGAGCCGAATGTTTACACAACAACGTTTCGGCAAAACCATCAGCATGTACATTCCTCTGTACATCACCAATTCCTGTACGAACTTCTGCGTTTATTGCGGATTCAATCACAATAATCCCATAAACCGTATTATCCTTACCGACGAAGAAATCATAGAGGAATGCAAGGCCATACGCCGATTGGGGCCGTTTGAAAACCTGCTTATCGTAACGGGGGAAAATCCCCACGCCGCCGGAGTCGATTACATTGAAAACGCTTTACGGCTGGCCCGCCCCTACTTCTCGAACCTCACCATAGAAGTCATGCCCCTCAAAAGCGAAGATTACTACCGGCTTACCCAATCGGGATTGAACGGCGTAGTCTGTTTTCAGGAAACCTATCACCGGGAACGCTACAAGGTATATCACCCCAAAGGCATGAAATCGAACTTCGAATGGCGTGTCAACGGCTTCGACCGCATGGGACAAGCCGGAGTACATAAAATAGGTATGGGTGTGCTCATCGGCCTTGAAGAGTGGCGTACCGACATTACTTTCATGGCAATACACTTGCAATACCTCCGTAAAAAATACTGGAAAACCCGTTACAGTGTGAATTTTCCCCGCTTACGTCCTTCGGAGGGACACTTCCAACCGAATGTCGTCATGAGCGACAGGCAGCTTGCGCAGACGATTTTTGCCTTCCGGCTCTTCGACCACGATGTCGACATCTCGGTATCTACCCGTGAAAATCCGAATTTCCGTGACCACATCACAACATTGGGTGCAACATCATTAAGTGCCGGATCGAAAACCGAACCGGGCGGATATTTCACTCACCCACAAGCACTGGAACAATTTGTCGTAAGCGATGACCGCACTCCGGCCGAAGTCGAAACCGCCGTCAAAAAAGCTGGTTACGAAGTAGTATGGAAAGACTGGGACCGTATATTTGACTAAAAAAACACAAAACTTATGCAATATATTGAACGCTACGCCCGCCAAATCATGCTGCCCGAGATCGGATTCCCGGGCCAGCTGGCTTTGGCCCAAGCCTCGGTATTGATTGTCGGTGCCGGAGGGCTGGGCTCGCCTATTTCTCTATACCTCTGTACGGCCGGTATAGGGCGAATAGGTCTCATCGACGGCGACACGGTATCGGAAAGTAACCTGCAACGCCAAATCCTTTACACCGAAAACGAAACAGGACAAAACAAAGTCGAATGTGCCAAACAGACTTTATCATCACGAAACGAAAGTTGCCGCATCGACATCTACCCTCATTATTTAACCGAAGAAAACGCCCGGGAAATTATCGAACCATACGACATTATCGTCGATGGCTGCGACAATTACGCCACACGTTACCTTATCGACGACTGGTGCTGCCAATTGCAAAAACCGTATGTATACGGCAGTATCGAAGGATTCAAGGGACAAGTATCGATATTCAACGGTAAAAAAGGTAAACGATATGCCGACCTCTTTCCCGACCGCTCGACACTCACAGCACGGCCCAAAGCATCGGCCGGTGTCATCGGGCCGACTCCGGGTGTCATCGGCAATATCGAAGCAGCCGAGGTCATCAAACTCATTACCGAGTGCGGAACACCCCTCTACAACAAGCTATTTACCATCGACCTGCTCACCCTCGAAAGTTTCATACTCGACATTTAATCTGGTAAAATACCATAAACTCTTGCGTGAACAGATTTTTTTTCACATATTCGCTGTAAGATTTTACCGCAAATTTGATACCAATGAAAAAAATACGTTTCCTAATCTGTGCGTTGGCTTCGACCGCAATATCATTTCCCGTGGCTCATGCCGATGAAGGTATGTGGTTGCTCCCCCTGCTGAAACAACAAAATATCGAACAGATGAAAGGCCTCGGACTCGAAATCTGCGCCGAGGATATTTACCACCCCGATTCTGTTTCGTTGAAAGATGCCGTCGTTATTTTCGGCGGCGGCTGCACCGGAGAGGTCATTTCTCCGCAAGGCTTGATTTTGACCAACCATCACTGCGGATACGACTATATACAAGCTCACAGCAGTGTCGACAATGATTTGCTCACAAACGGCTTTTGGGCCAAAAGCCGGCAAGAAGAGCTACCCAATCCGGGGCTTACGGTAACATTCATAGACAAAATCGAGGAGGTTACCGATTACGTGGAAGAGGAATTGAAAAAAGATACCAGTAAGATAGAAATGAAGTATCTCAATGCGAAATTTCTCAACTCTTTGGCAGAAAAACGCGTGGGAGAAGAATTTCTAAAAAATAATCCGGGAACGACCGTTATCATAAAACCGTTCTACGGAGGTAATCGTTACTATATGTTCACGCAAAAGGTATATCCCGATGTGCGTATGGTAGGGGCTCCGCCCTCTTCCATCGGTAAGTTCGGAGCCGATACCGACAACTGGAAATGGCCCCGACACACGGGCGACTTCTCTATATTTCGCGTTTATGCCGACAGCCTCGGCAATCCGGTGCCATACGACACCAGTAATGTTCCTCTCCGTCCGAAAAAATATTTCGACCTCAGTATCCGGGGTGTCAGAGAAAATGATTTCGTCATGCTCATGGGATTTCCCGGCCGTACCAACCACTTCTACACACCCGTCGAGGTACAAGAACGAAAAAATATCGAAAATCAGATACGTATAAATGTCCGGGATCTTCGTCAACGGCTTTTATTAAACGCCATGCTGGCCGATCCGAAAGTCAGGATACAATATGCGGGCAAATATGCCTCGTCGACCAATAGCTACAAAAGCAGCAAAGGTATGAACACCATGATCGAACGACAATCGACCGAATATCTGAAAGAACGGCAAATGAACGAACTGCTCAACTGGGGCTGGGATAACGATATACAAGAATATCGGGAAGCCGTAGATATTATCGCCCATGAAGTAAAAAAGCGAGCCGCATTGAAAATCCGAATGCAATACCTGCTCGAAGCCTTATGGATAGGAACGGAATTCAGCCGTGTACCAACCAACTTCGATGCTTTGAAAAAAGGTCTCAACGGAAATGATTCGATCCGCAAAGCGGCATTGGAAGATTTCGATAAGCTCTACTACAAATTTCATAACAAAGATTATGCACCGGAAGTCGATCGCCGCGTAGCCAAAGCGATGCTGAAAATGTATGCCGACAGCATCGCTCCCGAACATTATCCGGCGTTTTTCAAAACCATCGATAAAAGACACAAGGGAAATATCGGTAAATATGTAGACCATTTATTCGAAAGTTCATTATTCGTCGATCCGGAGAAATATGAGAAATGGAAAAAACGCCCGAACATCAAAGCTCTGGAAAAAGACGGTATGGTACAATATGCCCGTGCCATCAAAGAAGAAGCCCAACGCATCAACCAAGCATTGTCATCTATCGAAGATGAAATAACCAACGCCCAGAAACATTACATCGCAGGTCAATTGATGTTGCATGACGATAAGCCCAACTATCCTGATGCCAATTTTACCATACGGCTTACTTACGGGCAGGTAAAATCCTATTCTCCGTCGAACGCCGTAACTTACAATTTCGAAACGACCCTCGATGGTGTCATGGAAAAAGAAAATCCGATGAATTGGGAATTTGTCGTCGATAAAAAATTAAAAGATTTGTACCAAAGGAAGGATTTCGGTTTTTATATCAACGAAAACGGAAAAATGCCCGTCAACTTCATTGCCAATACTCATACGACCGGAGGAAACTCGGGAAGCCCCGTTCTCAATGCGCGTGGAGAATTGGTCGGTATCAATTTTGACCGGAATTGGGAAGGTATCACCGGCGATATTCAATATCAAGGCAATTACCAACGCTCGATAATTACCGATATACGATATATACTTTTTATCATTGATAAATATGCCGAAGCCGATTATTTACTCGATGAGATGATTATCAAACCGTAACATTTATACAACGATAGATAAAGGGGCTGCATCGAAAAGTGTGGTCCTTTTGCTTCTTCTATAAACACACAACTACATCTATACAAAAACGTATAACGATTATGAAAGACTTGATAAACGGACGCTGCGGCTGGTGCGGAACCGACGACCTTTATACGAAATATCACGACGAAGAGTGGGGAAAAACAGTAACCGACGATAAGACGCTGTTTGAATTTCTTGTATTGGAAAGCGCCCAAGCCGGCCTAAACTGGATAACTATCCTCAGAAAGCGCGAAGGGTATCGTAAAGCGTTTTACGACTTCGATGCCGAATGGGTATCACAAATGGACGATAAAGACATCGAACGATTGATGCAATTCGACGGCATCGTGAAAAACCGTCTGAAAATCAAATCGACAATCAACAATGCAAGGCTATTCCTTTCTATCCAAAAAGAGTTCGGCAGTTTCTACAACTATATCTTATCTTTCTTTCCCGATAGGAAACCTATTGTCAACACGTTTCAACATTTGAGTGAAATTCCTTCTGCATCTCCTCTATCCGATGCAATAAGCAAGGATATGAAAAAACGGGGATTCAAGTTTTTCGGTACGACAATTTGCTACGCCTATTTACAGGCATCGGGGTTTATCAACGACCATTTGACAGACTGTATCTGCCGAAAATAAAAACTATCAACAAAAAAGACGAAGGCCCTACAAGTTGTAGAGCCTTCGTCTTTTTATCAAATACTTTTTAGCGGCGACGTTGCTGCTGTTGACGTTTAAGAGCAGCTTGTTGCTGACGTTGCGCTTCTTCGAGACGAGCCATGAATCCCGATTTTTTACGAGGTTTTTTCTGGTTCTCTTTCAGCTTGGCAAGTACCTTTTCTTCGTTGATACATTTACGGAAAATGTAGGTCTGTATAATCGTGATAAGCAGCGACACAAAATAGTAGTAGCTCAATCCCGATGCATAATTATTGAAGATGAAAAGGAACATCAGCGGCATGAGATACATCATCAGTTTCATACCCGGCATCTGCTGTCCACCTCCCGTACTATCCATATTGATTTTTGTGTACAGGATATTGGTGATGGTCATCAAAAGACAGAAGAGACTGATGTGATTACCAAAATAAGGCGTGATAAGAGGAATATAAGCGTCCCATGTGAAAATCGCATCATACGAAGAAAGGTCGTCGGCCCACAAGAACGGTTGCTGGCGTAGCTCTATCGAAGATGGGAAAAACGCAAACATAGCCAATAAGATAGGCATCTGCAAAAGTAAAGGCAGACAGCCGCTCATGGGATTTACCCCGGCATTGCTATACAACTCCATCGTAGCCCGTTGACGCTCCATCGCTTTATCCTGTCCGGGATACTTGGCATTGATTTCCTCCATTTGCGGTTTCAGCACCCTCATACGCGCACTCGACATATATGATTTGAATGTCAAGGGCATAAGCACGGCCTTGATGATGAGCGTCATAAGAAGAATGATAACACCGTAATTGGTAAAATATTTGCCCAAGAACGTAAAGATGGGAATAATAATACCGGTATTGATCCAGCGGAAAAATTTGTATCCGAGAGGGATAAGTTTTGGCAACTGCAACTTATCGTCCGAGTCGAGGCCTTTATCATAGCTCTTCAACAACGGATAGAGATTAGGACCTAGGAAAAAGCGGAATGCAGGACCTTCGGGCGACATGGGATCATAATCGACGGTTGTCTCGGCCTTATAACTTTTGAGATAAGTATCGTCTTCGGGCAAAACCGTCGACTCCAATCGTGCACCATTCAGCTTACGGTCGGCAATCAGCACCGAAGAAAAGAACTGATTTTTAAAGCCTATCCACTTCAAACCGGTAGAGATACTTTCATGCTCGTCTTTCGTCTCGCTGAGGCGTTCCACATCGGAACCGACAAACTTGTAATACAAGGCGCTGTTACGCTCCTCGAACATACGTCCGCGCTCCTGACGACGCAACATTTGAGACCAATACATATCGAGATCTACCGTATTGCGAGGCAAGATGTTTTCCATGCCGTTCTGATAAATTTTCATATCGAGCATATATCCTTCCTCGGGAAGAGTATAACGCACCTCGAAAGAACTGCCATTTTCAAAAGGAAGTTTCATCGAGAGGGTACGATTATCGGCCGACAACTCAGAAACAAAATAGAGATCGGCCGTATTGATAGTACGTCCCTGTGCCTTGAATATAAACCCGTATGCGTTGTTTTCGCTGTTAAACAACATCACCGGCAATGAATCATAGGTGTTGTACTCATTGAGAACAGCTTGTGTAAGACGGCCTCCATGTGTCGAAAACGTAAGAGTTACCTGCGGGTTGGAAAGCGTTACCGTCTTCTCCTCTCCCTCGGCAAAAGGAGCAAAATCGACATACTCATTACGCAGCCGGGCAGAATGCTCATCGACCGTCGTTTCTCCGACAGGTTCGGTTACGGCAGTTTCTACATTATTCATTTCAGCAAGGCGGGTATTCTCGACCTGCAACAAAGAATCCTGATAGCGTTGCATGGCTGCTTTCTGTTCGGGCGACGGCTGCATATACCACGTATAGCCGAAAAGAACGACCGCCATAAGTAAAAAACCGATAATTGTATTTCTATCCATTGTTTTGGTTTTGTCTTATGATATAGGCAATTATTATTTCTTGTGATCGATAATCGCTTTTATAAAGCTAAGGAATAAGGGATTGGGATTCAAAACCGTACTGTTATATTCGGGGTGATATTGCACGCCGATATACCACGTGAGCGACGGAACTTCGACTACCTCGACCAAGCGTGTATCGGGATTTTCTCCCACACATTTCATTCCGGCTGCTTCAAACTCCGAACGATAATCGCCATTAAACTCGAAGCGATGACGATGACGCTCCTTGATATGAGTTTTTCCGTACGCTTGCTCGGCTTTCGAACCTTCTTGCAAAATACAATCATATTCTCCCAACCGCATCGTTCCGCCCATATTGGAAATACACTTCTGACTTTCCATCAGGTCGATAACATTATGGGGTGTATTGACGTCCATCTCGGTCGAATTGGCATCTTTATATCCCAAAACATCGCGAGCATATTCGATCACCATACACTGCATACCCAAACAGATACCGAATGTAGGCACATCGTGCTCCCGGGCATATTTCAGTGCTACGAATTTTCCTTCGATACCACGCTGCCCGAAACCGGGAGCGATAACAAGGCCGTCCATCGAAGAGAGTTTCTCGTCGACATTGCTTTCGGTTAACTTTTCGGAATGGATATATTGCAGGTCGAGCTTGCGGTTGTTGTAGGTAGCTGCTTGGAAAAGAGCCTCATTGATCGATTTATATGCATCCTGCAACTCGACATATTTTCCTACGAGACCTATGCGCACCGTATCTTTGGCATTCTGCATGTGTGCCAAGAATTCCCGCCAAGGTTTCAACTCGGGTCTAGGCCCTATTTCCATACCGGTTTTTCTTAGCACGATTTCATCGAGTTTCTGCTCCTGCATTTTCAACGGCACTTCGTAAATCGAAGGCACGTCGATGGATTGAATGACGGCATCGGGCTCGACATTACAGAACAGCGCCACTTTACGACGCAAGTCGACACTCAACTGATGCTCGGTACGCAACACGAGAATATCGGGTTGAATACCGACTTCCTGCAACTGCTTTACCGAGTGCTGGGTAGGCTTGGTCTTCAACTCCTTGGCTGCGGCAATAAAAGGAACATAAGTAAGATGTATGCACAAACAATCTTTTCCCATTTCCCAACGCAACTGACGCACACTCTCGATAAAGGGCAGAGACTCGATATCACCTACGGTTCCCCCGATTTCGGTGATGACAAAATCGAAATTATTTTTCGACCCGAGCAATTTCACGTTGCGTTTTATTTCATCGGTGATATGCGGAATAATCTGAACCGTCTTTCCCAAATAATCGCCCCGGCGTTCTTTTTCGATAACATTCTGATAGATACGACCGGTCGTAATATTATTGGCCCGTGTCGTTTGGATATTGGTAAAACGCTCGTAATGTCCCAAATCGAGATCGGCCTCATGGCCGTCGACGGTTACATAGCATTCCCCATGTTCATAGGGATTCAGTGTACCCGGGTCGATATTGATATACGGGTCGAACTTTTGAATTGTAACTTTATATCCTCTTGCTTGCAAAAGTTTTGCCAAAGATGCCGATATAATACCTTTACCCAACGACGATACAACACCGCCTGTAACGAAAATATACTTTGTATTCACTTTAAGATGGAATTTTTTGTGCGAATTTTTCAATGTGCAAAATTAGAAAAAAGTTGGGATTCAGCCATGAAAAAACCAATTAATTATCAAAGCGATTTGTTTTCTGGATATTAAAGAATATATTTTTCCGAAAGAACGTTTTTTTAGCTATATTTGCCAACTATTTGACGATTCACGCAACGCACATATGGGAATAAACTTCACATATATCCGGTCCTTTAAACACATAGCATCGTTGTGCTGTTTCGTTTTTTTGTCGTTGACGATCATCATGCCTGCACAATCGTCTCCTAAAACAACACCTGAGGCCCCTCCGGTCGACACTTCGTCGATGCCCGATAGTATAACCCGCCTTATACAGAACATATTTTCGTTGATAGACAGTCTGGAAATAAAAGACAGTACCCGCATCGACATACATGTAGATACGACACGACTTGTCAAAGATACGATTTTCATTACGACCGAATTTGTCGAAGACAGCATAATGGCTCAGGAATTATTGCAACAACTCGATAGTATTGTCGGGAAAAAAGTCGTGGCCGATATTCCGATTCAAAAAACCGACAGTGTACTGGCCAAACCGTATGCCAAAGATACCTTGCGAAAAATTCCGCCGAAACCGCAACCGCTGAAAATGTGCGCACAAGCACAAGCCATCTTGCAAGAGGCAAAAAATAAATTTACAATTATCCCGACACACGAAATACCGGTCAACCCGATTTTCATGCCCATTATCTTCAACGGGCAACGTCCCCGAGATACTCCGGCATTATATGAAAACATTCCTGAAAAAAAATATGTTCCTTATACCATTTACCGACGAAAAAACAGCATAGATAAAGCAAAAAGTTTGGCAGAATTAGGAGCGTATGCCCAAGCAACAGCGATTATCGCCCACCCCGAAAAAGTGCGGTACACGCCCGAAAGACTTCCGAAAGCTATTCATCTCGAACGTATGAAAAAACGCCGTGAGATACTAACAGTAAAAGGACCGTCTACACCCAGAAAATTTGATATCAAAGGACGTCCCGTGAAACTAAAACACTGGATTTCATCTCTACAAAGCGCCCTGCAAATCTCCCAAATATACATCTCGGACAACTGGTATCAGGGAGGTACAAGCAACATCAATCTTATCAGTACACAGGCATATTCGATCAAATACAACGATTATAACGACAAAATACTATTTGAAAATAAAATACAATGGAATCTGAATATAAGCAGTGCTCCCGACGATACATTGCGCAATTACAGCATCAGTGAAGATCTGTTCCGTATCGACAGTAAATTCGATTATAAAGCTTTTAAAAATTTCTATTATTCAACCAGTCTGTATTTCAAAACCCAATTCTTTAACAACTACAAAAAAAATACCGAAACACGCACAGCGTCATTCCTGTCTCCGGGAGAACTAAGCTATAACCTCGGTATGAGCCATAACTATACCAGCAAAAACAAGTCTTTTACTTCATCGGTGTCGGTATCTCCCTTTTCATATAACTTGAAAACCTGCATAGACGAAGAAATGGATCCGACAAAATTCGGTATAGAAAAAGGGGAAAAAATACTCCATAAATTCGGATCGTCTTTTGATACGAACATCAAATGGCAATTCATGCGAAACATGTATTTGTCGTCCCGACTCTACTACTTTACCTCTTACAAGCATGTACAAATCGACTTTGAAAATACATTCAATTTTGTTTTAAACCGCTATTTTTCGACCCGAATAGAGTTTAAAATGCGATACGACGACAGTGCCGATCCCAACGAAAAAGGATCGTTTATTCAAATAAAAGAAATGCTGAGCTTCGGTCTCTTTTTCAGAATTTAAAAGCCTGCTTTTTCCCGCGCATGAAACACAAACACATACATATCATCCTATTACTGTTTTTGACTTTACTCTCCACACCCGCGCAGAGTAAATTCAAAGTAGCCGATTATAATAAAGATAAAGCAAAAGAGATCATCGATTCCCGCGTCAAAAAGGGAATTTTGGAAATAGTAGAGGGTATATGGGAATCGAGTAATGGAAAAATATACGCCATAGAACGATTTGAAGATGAGAGATTTCCCGAAAATATACGTTACCGGGTCATTCAACTCGAAGGGGAAGACTCCAATCCCGGTATGGTCGACTATTTTCTGGAAATGACCAACTACGATGAATATTATCGAATATGGGGCAATAATCCTTTTTCACTGACAAACGAACCGGTAGGCAGGGAATGTTACATGACATTCGCGCAAGATTCATTTTCTTTTAAACAACAAATACAGACCATTACATTCACCCGCAAATATCCCCAAATAAACTATCAGGAAAATTCCGGTACTATCTCTCTTGGATCGGGATTCGCCATCACCCCCAACGGATATATCGTAACCAATCACCACGTAATCGCCAACGCACAGAACATAGTTGTAAGCGGCGTCAACGGCTCTTTCGAGCAAGGCTATAATGCCCGGATCGTCGTTACCGACCCCCAAAATGATCTGGCCATTATAAAAATCGAAGATTCCGCTTTTGCAACATTCGGCGAAATTCCTTACAACATTCGCAACACTGATCCCATCGAGGGAGAATACTGTTTCGCCATAGGTTATCCCGCCGCTAATGTATTAGGTGTCAACCCCAAAACGACAGCCGGTATCATCAGTGCCACAACCGACAGCAGATTTCCCTCTTATTGTCAAATGTCGGTCGCCATCGAAAGCGGCAGTAGCGGCAGCCCTTTGTTCGACAGCGATGGAAATGTCTTAGCCGTCAATGTGGCCAAGTATAACGATTACTTCCCAAACCTCGCTGTAAAAACAAGTTATCTGATGCGACTTATCGACCGGTGCGACGAGCTTGAAAACCTCTCGATGACACCGGCACCCCCGGGGCGTCAACTACCTGAAATAGTGGCTACAAACAAAGGTTTTGTCGTTCTTATATTCGTCAATTACAACCCTTTCGGTGAACAAAAACCGTACTACATCCTCGACGAAGTAGAGAAAGAGGCCACACCCATGTCCAATGCAGAAAAATTATACCGTGCAAAAAAATACAGGGAAACCATCACAGCCCTTACCGATATTTTGATGAATGATCCGCAAAACAGCGACGCCTATTATCTTCGCGGTTGCAGTTGGGCCTCCCTTGCATTGCACGACAATGCCATCATCGATTACAATCAAGCCCTGCAATATTTCGATTCCAAAAAAGAAAACATTTATCCCATAGGCTCGATCTATCGCAATAAAGCCGTAAGCCAAATGTTTAAACAAGACTATGAAGAGGCTCTGAAAAATATAGAACTTGCCCTCAAAGACACTCCCGACGACGGCTATAACGATATACTCAACGGTGTACTGAATTATCATGTAAAACGATATGAAAACGCCATAAAAATATTCTCGGAGATTACCCACTATACCGGCCTTCAAGATATTATTTATTATTATCGCGGCCTTTGCTACTTTGCCATCGGCGAGAGCCAAAAAGCCCATGCCGATATGCAATGTGCCGTCCGATTCGGGAACAAAGATGCGTCTGAGTGGTTACAACAATATCCGTAATTTTCCATAGTTCCATCATGTTATATCTCCCGACGTTTTCCTACCCTCAATGCCCGACTTTTTTTTCATCAAAAAAGATTCTTATCGGGATTTTGTTTTTCGGTATTTCCATAATATCCCAAAACGGTACGGCGCAAACACGGCAAACCAACAAAGATTTAGCATCGAAAAGCACAAGTGAAAATATCCAAACGGATACCGTGCCCAAAGGGAAAAACTCTTTTTTCAAAAAAATAGGCGATTATTTCAGAAATGCCAACAAACCCAAACCCGAGAAAAAATTCGACATCAGTTTTATCGGAGGGCCTCAATATTCGAGTGCGACCCAGTTCGGCATAGGTATCATGGCCGCCGGACTATATCGCAGCGACCGTACCGACCTGAGCATTCAGCCTTCCAATGTATCGTTTTTCGGGAATGTTTCCACATCGGGTTTTTATATGCTGGGTATACGAGGTTCCCATATTTTACCCAAAGACAAATACCGACTGCTTTATACCGTATATTTCTACTCCATGCCCAGCGATTACTGGGGAATCGGTTACGATGCCGGCAGTAATGACTCTTTTTATTGGAGCTATCTAAGGTTGCAGGCTCAGATGAAAACCGACTTCCTTTTCAAACTTTCCCATAATTTGTTCTTTGGGCCAATGGCAAGTTTCGATTTTGTCAAAGGGAATAACTTCAAAAAGAAAAATCCTAATGATCCCCGGACCGTCGAACAAATCATTGCCGGGGAAAAATCCCATATCAGTACAACCGGTATAGGAGCATCGGTCGTATATGACAGTAGAGACGTGATAACAGATTGCCATAAAGGGATTTATTTAAAAATCGAGCAAGGATTCTATCCTAAATTCCTGGGCAACAAATATGATTTCATGATGACCGATGTTATCTTCGATACTTACAATCGGGTATGGAAAGGCGGTATTTTAGCATTTGACCTTCACGGAAAATTCAACTACGGGAATGTTCCCTGGACAATGAAAAGCCGAATGGGTGGACAATTTCGTATGAGAGGATATTATGAAGGACAATACCGAGATAATAATCTTATCGAAGCACAACTCGAACTACGTCAGCATCTTTGGAAACGTAACGGAATGGTGCTTTGGGTCGGGGCCGGAAATATTTTCGAGAACTTTCGTAAATTCGATTTCTCGGAAACTTTACCCAACTTCGGTATCGGCTACCGTTGGGAGTTCAAAAGCCGGGTCAATGTTCGTTTGGATTTAGGATTCGGGAAAGATTTCAAAACCGGATTCATGTTCAACATCAATGAGGCATTTTAAACGGACCTCACTCCTATTTATTATAAAAATCATTTATCGCCCGGGAAACGGTCAAAACTTCATCTTCGGTCATCACAGGAGAAATCGGTAAAGAGAGAACCTCTTGCGCCAAACGTTCGGTAAGCGGCAATGACAAGTCCCGATAGGCCTCATAACAAGCCTGCTTATGCGGCGGTACAGGATAGTGTATAAGCGTGGGTATCTGCTGTCTCCTCAACTCTTCTATCAACTCCTCCCGACGAGGAACCCGAACGACATACTGATGATAGATGTGTCGCCCTGCTTCTTTTAATTGCGGCTTGATGACTTCGGCTGCCGTAATAGCCTTGTCGTAAATCGCAGCCAACTCCTGCCGACGACGATTGTCGTCATCGAGACAGGCCAACTTGACCGAAAGAAATGCCGCCTGCAACTCATCTAAACGGCTGTTATAGCCTCGATATTTATTGTAATATCTCCGCTCCGATCCGTAATTGGCTAACGCCCTGACAACTTCTGCCAACTCTGCGTCATAAGTAGCGACAGCCCCCCCATCGCCCAATGCGCCCAAATTTTTCGACGGATAAAAACTGATTCCCGCGGCATGTCCCAAAGCTCCGGATTTCCTCCCCCCGAACAACCCGTCGAGACCGGCTTCTGCTCCTATGGACTGAGCGGCATCTTCGACCACCCATAAATCATATTTCCGTGCCAACCCGACCAAACATTCGTCCCAGCAGCAATTCCCATAAAGATGCACCGGTAAAATGATTTTGGTACGAGCCGTAACAGCGGCTTCCACTCGTCGCGAATCGAGATTGTAAGTCTCCGGCGACGGTTCTACAAAAACCGGAACAAGACGATTGTCGGTTACGGCCAAAACAGTTGCCACATAGGTATTGGCCGGTACAATGACCTCATCGCCTTCCCTGACTTTTCCCATCTCGATATAAGCGCGCAAAATAAGACGCAACGCATCGAGGCCGTTACCGCAAGCTACGACATGGGGGACTCCGAGGTAAGCCGATAAATCCCGTTCGAATACCGCCAACCGTTCACCGGACAGATACCAGCCCGAATCGATGACCTCGGCAGCCACCCGTTTCAACTCTTCGGCATAACGGGCGTTGATTTTCTGTAAATCCTGAAATTTCATAGTCGTTGTGTAAACCGGAGAAAATCGTCGTAATCGCGAATATAATCACCTTCGTCATACGACTCCGATGCCAAAACCAAACAGATGGAACTGGAAGAAAATTCCCGCTGGGAGGCCCAAATGCCGGGAAGGACGTGCAATCCGTAATAAGGGCGATTCAATGTAACGACCCTCTGCTCACGACCGTCATCGAGAAAAACGTCGAACGCCCCGGCTGCCGCAACGATAAGTTGATGACACTCTTTATGGGCATGTGCTCCCCGGGATTCTCCTCCGGGAATATCATAGAGATAAAAAATGCGACGTATCTCAAACGGCAAATCTTCTCCCCCGTGCAACGGCGTAATATTTCCCCCCGGATCATAGATACGGGGCAACTCCATAAGTTTACAATCGTGTACCGAAGGTCTCATCATAGGCTCAATCTCTTATACTCATCGAAGTCATAAATATAATCGGCCTCATCAAACGCACCCGAAGATAATACCAAAGCCAACGAATTGGTCGAGAAATCGGTCAGTTGTCTCCATGTAAGTGAGGGAATATAGATACCGTAATACGAGCGATTCAGAAAATAGCGTTCTGTTTTTCCTCCCGCATCACGCACGACCAACTCAAAACTTCCCGACAAAGCGACAATAAACTCCTGTTGCGTTCGGTAAGCATGCCCGCCCCGATACTGTCCGCCGGGAACATCGTAAATCCAATAAGCCCGCCTTATATCGAAAGGAATATGACGGCCTCCTTCTATAAAAGAAAGATTACCCCGCCGATCTTCAAATTTCGGCAAATCTATTTTCCTCACTCCTCGGGACATTCTGCGACCGATTTATTCCGCCGATTTACCGGCAGCCTCTTTGGCCAAATTGATAAGATACTGGCCGTACTGATTTTTCTTCATGGGTTCGGCCTGCTGCAATAATTGCTCGGTCGTAATCCAGCCCTGATTATAAGCAATCTCTTCGAGACAAGCTACTTTCCAACCCTGACGATGTTCTATGGTCTCGATGAACGCCGACGCCTCGAAAAGCGAATCATGCGTACCGGTATCGAGCCATGCAAACCCTCGACCCATAAGTTGGACTTTCAATTCTCCCGTAGCCAAAAACTCCTGATTGACCGTTGTTATCTCCAACTCTCCGCGAGGAGATGGTTTGATGGTTTTTGCAATATCCACCACCTTATTGGGGTAGAAATAGAGTCCTACGACGGCGTAATTGCTTTTGGGCTGTGCAGGTTTTTCCTCAATGGAAGTAACATTACCCTCGGCATCGAAGGCCGCTACGCCATACCGTTCGGGATCGCTTACCCGATAACCGAACACGGTAGCCAACCCCTTATCGGCATTCTGCACAGCGACCGAAAGCATAGAAGAAAAACTCTGCCCGTAAAAAATATTGTCGCCCAATACCAGACACGCCGTATCATCGCCGATAAACTCCTCTCCGATAATGAAAGCCTGCGCCAAACCATCGGGCGACGGTTGCTCAGCATATTCGATATGTACGCCAAACTGAGAACCGTCTCCCAACAAACGGCGGAATCCGGGCAAATCGTAAGGGGTGGATATAACGAGTATCTCCCGTATTCCGGCCAACATAAGGACCGAAATAGGATAATAAATCATAGGTTTATCGTAAACGGGCAACATCTGTTTGCTGACCCCCATCGTTATCGGGTAAAGACGCGTACCGGAGCCTCCGGCCAAAACGATTCCTTTCATAATATTCTGAATTATCGGTTGGAATACATCTGTTCGTAATACTTTTGATAATCTCCGCTGACGACTTCTTCGACCCACTCCTGATGTTCGAGATACCAACGGATCGTTTTTTCGATACCCACCTCAAACGGTGTTTCGGGATACCAGCCCAGTTCCCGGGCTGTTTTCGACGGATCGATGGCATAACGCATATCATGCCCCAACCGGTCGCCCACATAAGTAATGAGGTCGTAATTGATATTCTCGACTGGAGTTTTCAGAACCGACCGATAACGGGGTTCTTCCTGCATAAGTCGGGCAATCGTATCGATCGTAAGTTTTACGATGTTGATGTTCTGTTCTTCGTTGAACCCTCCTATATTGTATATTTCCCCAACACGACCGCCGGCCAATACCATGTCGATGGCTTTGGCATGATCTTCGACATAAAGCCAATCGCGCACATTATCACCTTTTCCGTAAACAGGCAACTTGCGCCCTTCGAGGATATTTTTGATGATGAGCGGGATCAATTTTTCGGGGAAATGATACGGCCCGTAGTTATTGGAACAACGGGTGATATTCACCGGCATTTTGTAAGTCTCGTGATAGGCCCGGACTATAAGATCGGCTCCTGTTTTAGACGAAGAATAAGGCGAACGGGGATCGAGCGGCGTCTCTTCGGTAAAAAATGTTCTGCCGTAAGTCTGTATTTTGGTACGACCTTTCACGACCCGACGCACATTTTCGTCTTCGATATGCAAGGGCTGCGGCACATCAAAATCTTTTGTCAACGAACCGTAGACCTCGTCGGTAGATACTTGCAGAAATTTTTTCCCGGGCAAATAAGTGGGATATCCTTTATCGTCTTTACCGGTCGTCCATGCCTTTTTTGCACATTCGAGCATATTTTGCGTACCTAAAATATTGGTTTGCAAAAAAAGTTGCGGATTGGTTATACTGCGATCGACATGCGATTCGGCGGCAAAATTCACGACATAATCGATTTCCCTGCGGGCAAAAATATTGGAGACCAGTTCGGCATTGGCAATATCGCCCCGCACAAACTCCACTCGCGAATCTTTCAATTCTTCTTTTATGGTTCCGAGATTTCCTGCATATGTCAGTTTATCGAGAATAACGATGGCTATATCATCGTATTTCTTCAACATGTATTTTACGAAATTCGCACCGATAAAACCGGCTGCACCGGTTACCAAATATGTCTTCATAGTTAAATCATAAATTTAGGGCGCAAGATACATATTTTTTAGCAATCCGCCATTTTTTGCAGTATCAATCTTTTCTCAAAGCCTGTCGAATTTCTGCCGATGAATAAGGTCGGCGTGTCCAATAAAAAAGTGCATCGACATTTCTGTCGATGCACTTTTACATATATATCAAGGAATCAATACCTTCTACGATCGTTGTTATAAGGTCTTTCTTCCCTCGGGCGGGCAACATTCACCGTAATGGTTTTACCCTCGAATTCCGCCCCGTTAAGTTCCTCTATCGCTCTTTTGGCATCGGCTTCGTCGGGCATTTCAACAAAACCGAATCCCCGGGAACGCCCCGTCATCTTATCCAAGATAATATTTGCCGAAGCAACGTCTCCATACTGAGAAAATAATTCACACAAGCTGTCTCTATTCGTATTCCAGCTCAAATTTGCAACATAAATGTTCATTTTACTTTTTGTTTTTATTTATATTAGAAACACATTGGATAGGAATCCGAATGTGTACCGTTTATCTATATTTACACCGATACGACATCGAGTCTGCCGGCTGTCAATTTCCGGATATTCCGTACCATTTCCCGCTCGTCCTGCGAGCAAAAAGAGAGAGCGATCCCCCGGCTACCGGCACGTCCCGTACGACCGATGCGATGCACATACGTTTCTGCTACATCGGGCATGTCGTAATTTACAACAACTCCGAGATTCTGCACGTCGATTCCCCGGGCTGCAATATCCGTCGCAACGATAACTCGTATTTTTCCAGACTTAAAACTACTTAAAGCCAACTGTCTGGCATTTTGAGATTTATTCCCGTGAATAGCCATACACTCTATATCTCTTTTATTAAGAATCCGAGCGATCTTATCGGCGCCGTGCTTGGTGCGGGAAAAAACCAGTATCGTCTTATCGATATGCGCATTCAACACATCAACCAAAAGTGTTATTTTTTCGGGTTTTTCCACCCAATAGAGACGTTGTTCGATCGTCTCGACCACCGATGAAACTGGGGCGGCTTCTACCTTTACCGGTTGATGAAGGATCGTTTTTGAAATAGCGTCAATCTCTTTGGGCATCGTAGCCGAAAACAACAGATTCTGTCTTTTTCGCGGCAATAACGGCAAAAGGCGTTTGATATCGTGTACAAAGCCCATATCGAGCATACGGTCGGCTTCATCAAGGACAAAATGCGTTACATCACTCAAATCCACGATTTTCTGATTTATCAAATCCAATAACCGCCCGGGAGTCGCAATCAATATATCCGCTCCTCGACGAAGCTGCTCTACCTGACGGGTCTGTTTCACACCGCCATAAATTACCACACATTTAAGTCCAGTATATTTTCCATAGGCCGTAAACGCCTCTTCTATTTGGATCGCAAGTTCCCGCGTGGGAGTCAAAACCAAAGCTCTGATTCTCCGATTTTTTTCGATTTGCGATTTTTTATACAGATACTCTATCACGGGTATTGCAAAAGCAGCTGTCTTTCCGGTTCCCGTCTGGGCAAGTCCCAGAATATCCCGACCGCCCATAGCTACGGGTATCGCTTGTTGCTGAATCGATGTTGGGGTACTAAACTGTTTTTCTTCCAATGCCTTCAATACAGGCTGAGAAATATTCAATTGTTGAAATGTCATAAGTTGAAGGCAACAATTCTGTTGCCGATTATTAATGGTTAAAAATGAATGAGAGAGATTTTCCGAATAAAACAAAGATACCAGTCAAAACATTCCTTACACCAGAAGGATTCACATATCATAAAAATAGCGCCATAAAATTTACAATAGAAATACAAGTTGCGTTTCGGAATAAAAGAACTTGATAATGATGTCGATTTTGAGAAATGAAGAATCCGCAACGAATACGGATAAAACAGACGCAAAGGCGATTCAGAATAAATCCTGTTATTTTGTGAGACAAAGGTACGGATAAATAATCGACAATACCTACGATATTCCCAATTATTTTCAAGAATAACATATTTTAGAGTTTCACCCCGACAATTCCGTCTCCGGGATACTGACTTTGGGACTTTATTATCAATGAATAGCCCTTGTTCTGAAACATAAATTAAAAGCAGCTCCTTTTTTTCGCATTTTTTATTGGTCGAAAGAGAAATAATATCTACTTTTGTCTCATCAAATATTGCCATGTCGAGATAGCAAAAATGGGCAAAAAAGATACTCATGTAAAACACGAAGGTACCATTACCCAAATCGATGGTACAACCGTTTATGTACGAATCATACAACATTCGGCATGTGCTGGTTGTCATGTGCAGTCGGCATGTACAGCAGCAGACCGCAGCGAAAAAATCATCGAAACCACTTGTTACATACCCGATCTATATGTAGGACAACCCGTATGGGTCGTAGGGAATGAAGCCATGAGCAACGAAGCTCTGCGGCTGGCATTTCTGTATCCGTTTTTAGTCATCTGCTGCGTATTGGCCGGTATTTATTTACTCACCGGCGATGAAGCCGTTTCGGGTATCGCCGCCCTTCTGTCTTTACTACCTTATTATCTGACATTATATTTATTCAGAAAAAAAATAAGAAAATCGCTTGTTTTTACAGTTGAACCCCTAAGAAAAAACGAAAACCTATAAACCTATTATAAATTAAGAAGAAATGAGTTTAGTATGGATTGCGACCCTCTCACTGGGGGGTATTGGTGCAATAAGTGCAGTCATATTGTACTTTGTCGCTCAGAAATTCAAAGTCTATGAAGACCCTCGCAACGGACAAGTAGAAGCCGTACTTCCCGGAGCCAATTGCGGCGGTTGCGGATACCCCGGTTGCGGGGGATTTGCTGCCGCTTGCGTAAAAGCCGATTCTCTCGACGGCATGTTATGCCCCGTAGGAGGCGCTCCCGTCATGGCAAAAATCGCTGCCATATTGGGTATGGAAGCGGGTGAAGTAACCCCCAAAGTGGCTGTCGTGCGCTGTAACGGGAACTGTGCCAACCGGAAAAAGACCAATCACTACGACGGGGCATCGAGCTGCGCGATCGAAGCGGCCTTGTACAGCGGTGAAACAGGTTGCTCATACGGTTGCCTGGGAAACGGAGATTGTGAGAACGCCTGTTCGTTCGGAGCTATTCGCATCAATCCCGAAACCCGTTTGCCCGAAGTCGACGAGGAATTGTGCACGGCATGTGGTGCTTGTGTAAAAGCCTGTCCCAAAGGGATCATCGAGTTACGGAACAAAGGCCCGAAATCGCGCCGTATGTTTGTGAGTTGTGTCAACAAAGACAAAGGTGCCGTTGCACGCAAAGCTTGTTCGGCCGCTTGTATCGGATGCGGGAAATGCGCCAAAGAGTGTCCTTTCGACGCCATTACCATCACAAACAATCTGGCATACATCGATTTCCAAAAATGTCGTCTGTGCCGTAAATGCGAAGCCGTATGTCCCACAGGAGCCATACACTCGGTCAACTTTCCTCCTCGTAAACCCGTAGAGGCAAAAACCGATGCCCCCAAACCTGTCGAACCGAAAATCGAAACTGCTCCGACAGAAAAACCGGCAACTCCCGAAAGCCAAGCATAAAAAACACTCTACATTAATCATTCACAGCATAAAATAAACAGATATGTTAAAAACATTTCGGATAGGCGGGGTACACCCCCCCGAGAATAAACTATCTGCCGGACAAGCTATCATCACTGCCGATCTGCCCAAACAAGCCGTTGTGATGCTCTCGCAACACATCGGCGCCCCGGCGCAAGCTGTCGTTGCCAAAGGCGATAAAGTGAAAGTGGGCACACTTTTGGCGCAAGCCGGCGGATTCGTTTCGGCCAACATTCACTCTCCCGTATCAGGAACTGTTTCCAAAATAGATACGGCCATCGATGCCGCAGGTTTCCAACGACCAGCTATCATCATCGATGTAGAAGGAGATGAATGGGAAGAAAGCATCGACCGGAGCGAAACCCTAGTTAAAGAATGTACTCTCGACGCAAAAACCATTATCGACCGTATCAAAGAATGCGGTATCGTAGGTTTGGGCGGTGCAACATTTCCCACACATGTGAAACTCTCCCCTCCTCCGGGAATGACAGCGACGATTCTCATCATCAATGCCGTCGAGTGCGAACCGTATCTCACCTCAGACCACCAGTTGATGATGGAAAAAGGTGAGGAAATACTGGTAGGCGTGGAAATTCTGCGTAAGGCCATAAATGTGGAACGTGCCGTCATCGGTATCGAAAACAACAAGCCCGACGCCATCAAACACATGACTCAATTAGCGGCCGACTATCCGGCTATCGAAATCTGTCCCTTAAAGGTAAAATATCCACAAGGGGGTGAGAAACAACTGATCGATGCCGTTATCCGCCGACAAGTTCCCAGCGGCGCTCTGCCTATCGCCACAGGGGCAGTCGTGCAAAACGTCGGTACGGCATTTGCCGTATATGAGGCTGTGCAGAAACACAAACCACTCGTAGAACGCATCGTAACGATCACCGGCAAATCTCTTGCCAAACCGTCGAACCTGCGTGTACGCATCGGAACTCCCATAAGCCAGCTTATCGATATGTGCGGAGGACTGCCGCAAGATACCGAAAAGGTTATTTCGGGAGGTCCCATGATGGGAAAAGCCGTCGTATCGACCGACATGGCAACGACCAAAGGTTGTTCGGGCGTTCTCATAATACGGGATCTCGAATCGCGACGCAAAGAAATGCAACCTTGTATCCGTTGCGCCAAATGCGTATCGGCTTGTCCTATGGGACTCGCACCGAACGTACTGATGAGTGCATCGAGTTTCCAAAACTGGGAACGTGTCGAGGAAGAGCACGTCATGGACTGCATCGAATGCGGCTCGTGCAGTTTCACTTGCCCTGCCCATCGTCCGTTGCTCGATTATATACGCATGGGAAAAGCAAAAGTCGGCGCCATCATTCGCAGCCGTAACGCCAAATAAGTAATTCAAGAAAAACATCTATTATGAATCAGAACTTTATCGTATCACCTTCACCACACGTACACAGCGGTAACTCCATACCCAACTGCATGTACAACGTGTTGATAGCCTTGATACCGGCATTTCTGGTGTCGCTATACTTTTTCGGCGTAGGCGCCCTGGTAGTGACCCTTACGTCGGTTGCGGCGTGCGTACTTTTCGAGTACCTCATTCAAAAATTCCTTTTGAAAGTAGAACCTACCGTATCGGACGGTTCGGCCATACTTACCGGAGTATTGTTGGCTTTCAATGTTCCGTCGAATCTCCCGATATGGATTATCCTCATCGGAGCCCTCGTTGCCATCGGTATCGGGAAAATGTCGTTCGGAGGATTAGGAAACAATATTTTCAACCCGGCTCTTGTCGGCCGTGTCTTCCTGCTCATCTCATTTCCCGTGCAAATGACGACATGGCCCAAACCCGACACGCTTACCACACATTACCTCGATGCCGAGACGGCAGCTACGCCGCTGGGATTGCTCAAACAAGGTCTTCCCATTGAAGCTACGACAACCGACATGCTATTGGGTAACATCGGAGGCAGTTTGGGTGAGATCGGTGCTATCGCCCTGTTGATAGGTCTTGCCTATATGCTCATCAAAAAAGTCATTACATGGCACATTCCCATATCGATTTTGGCAACAGCATTTCTTTTCTCTTGGCTCATCAGTTTCGACGTGAATTACGCCCTGCAACAATTGCTTTTGGGCGGTATGCTACTCGGCGCCATTTTCATGGCAACCGACTACGTTACTTCTCCTATGACCCATAAAGGCATGATTATCTACGGTATCTGCATCGGATTACTCACGATTATCATTCGCCGCTGGGGTGCATATCCCGAAGGTATGTCATTTGCCATTCTGATTATGAACGCCGTAACGCCGCTTATCAATAAATATGTGAAACCTAAACGATTCGGGGAGGTTAAGAAATAATGGCAAAACAATCATCTTTCGGAAACATGCTCGTTGTCCTCACGGTCATTACCGTTATTACGGGCGCTTTACTGGGATATGTCTACAATATTACCAAAGATCCTATTGCACAATCGAAAATGCAAAAACAGGAAACTGCCGTAAAAGACGTTGCTCCCGAATTTGACAATTCTCCCATCGACGAACAATATACCGTAACGGTAAATGATCTCGAACTGAAAGTTTTTCCCGCCAAGAAAGAGGGTAAAAACGTGGGTGCTGCCGTCGAAAGCAAGACCAAAAAAGGATTCAGTGGGGAAATATCGGTCATGGTAGGTTTCAATGCCGATGGGACGATCCGCAACTACCGGGTTTTGAGCCATGCCGAAACCCCGGGCTTAGGCTCGAAAATGGAAGAATGGTTCCGCGCGGACAAAGGAGACCAAAGTGTATTGGGAAAAAATCCCTCGACCGACCATCTTACCGTAAAAAAAGACGGAGGCTCTGTCGATGCCATCACGGCTGCCACCATCAGCTCACGGGCATTCCTCGATGCCATAGCCAACGCCTATGCCGCATATACTAATACCGACGCCGCCAACGGCGCCACTGCACAAATGGGAAAGGAGGCCAGTCATGAATAAGTTCAAAATCATTCTTAACGGTATCATTACAGAAAATCCGACTTTCGTCTTGTTGTTGGGTATGTGCCCGACTTTGGGAACGACCTCGTCGGCAATCAATGGTTTGGGTATGGGTTTGGCAACGATGTTCGTACTCATCTGTTCGAATATCGTAATCGCACTGATTAAAAATTTCATTCCCGACAAAGTGCGTATTCCGTCATTTATCGTCGTTATCGCCGCATTCGTAACCATATTGCAAATGTGTATGGAAGCCTATGTACCGGCACTGTACGAGAGTCTGGGGCTATTCATTCCTCTTATCGTCGTAAACTGTATCGTTCTGGGACGTGCCGAAGCCTTTGCCGCCAAAAACAATGCTTTCGATTCTATGCTCGACGGCCTGGGTATCGGTCTGGGATTTACCATCGCCCTCACACTGCTGGGTAGCGTACGAGAACTTCTCGGTACGGGTAAAGTATTCGATATGGTCATTTACCCCGAACACTACGGTTCTCTCATCTTCGTACTGGCTCCCGGCGCATTCATCGCCCTGGGTTACCTGATCGCCATTGTCAATAAACTTAAAACCAAATAAGCGATATGATTACCTATATATCTATATTCATAACCGCCATCTTTGTCAATAACATCGTATTGGCGCAATTCTTGGGTATCTGTCCTTTCTTGGGCGTATCAAAGAAAGTGAGCACGGCTACGGGTATGGGTGCTGCCGTTGCTTTTGTAATGACTATTGCCACGATATGCACCTATCTGCTGCAAAAATATCTGCTCGACGCATTCGGTATCGGTTTTATGCAGACGATCGTCTTCATTCTCGTTATCGCCGCTCTCGTGCAGATGGTGGAAATTATCCTCAAAAAGGTATCTCCTCCTCTGTATCAGGCCCTCGGCGTATTCCTGCCGCTGATTACAACCAACTGTACGATTTTGGGTGTGGCCATTCTTGTCATACAAAAAGAATATAATCTACTCGAATCGGTTGTTTTCGCCATCTCTACAGCTTTGGGATTCATGCTTGCTATGGTACTTTTTGCCGGTGTTCGCGAGCAGTTGGCAACGACACGACTACCCAAAGCCATGCAAGGGACTCCCATCGCACTGGTAGTTGCCGGTCTTTTGGCTCTTGCTTTCATGGGATTCGCCGGTATCAAAATAGGATAAGAATTTTTCTAACAGCAAAGAAAAGGGGCTTATGAAGCCCCTTTTCTTGTTTTCTACCATGCCAAAAACAAATGTACATTCTTTCTTGTTTATTCTATACAATAAATTGCACGTCGAGAACTTCCACATGGTATTTCTTAAAATTTTAAGAATAAACCTTGTCGGAATGAAATATTTATATATCTTTGCCATAAAAGAACCTGTTTATAAAATAGCCGTCCATTTCAAGAAAAACTTAGGAATGAAAAAGTCTGGGAGTATGATTATGTAACATACTCCGAGGAACAGGGTTCAAACGTCAAGCCCGAAAAACGGGTACGAACTTTTTATTATTACGACGTCCTGATATGGGAATATCGGGACGTTTTTTTATCCGGTAAACCAGCCGAACGAAAACAAATCGGCAAGACAGATCGTACCGACAGGTATAATACAACAAAAAAAAACCGCCTACTTCGTAGGAAGCGGGCGGGTTCTTTAAGATTTCAGGTATTCTACAAAACACCTTTCGTTGACGGCAACTCATAATGGAATATATCCCGACGTAAAGCCATCTTCAACGAACGGGCAAAGGCCTTAAATATCCCTTCGATCTTATGATGCTCGTTTTCGCCCTCGGCTTTCACCGTGAGATTCATGCGGGCCGCATCACTGAGCGACTTGAAGAAATGCAAAAACATCTCGGTCGGCATATCTCCTACTTTTTCCCGATAGAAAACAGCATTCCATACCAACCAAGGCCTGCCGCCGAAATCGAGAGCGACCGTACAAAGGCAATCGTCCATCGGCAGGCAAAATCCATACCGCTCGATCCCCCTTTTATCGCCCAACGCCCGGGCAATAGCTTCCCCCAACGCGATACCTGTATCTTCGATGGTATGATGTTCGTCGACATAGAGGTCGCCCTTGCAATGTACCGTGAGATCCATACCCGAATGACGAGCTATCTGGTCGAGCATGTGATCGAAAAAACCGATCCCCGTCGAAACATCCCCCCGTCCGTTTCCGTCGAGATTCAACGAGACATATATATCGGTCTCTGCCGTTGTACGACGCACTTCGGCTCGCCGTTCTCCCGCGAAAAGGAATTCCGCTATCCGATCCCAATCTTCGGTTATCAGGGCACATGTCTCTCCAAGACCCGACGCATCGAGCATTTCCCGCATCGACTCACTGCCGTACAGGATACCCCTGCAACCGAGATTACGGGCCAGCTGCATATCGGTAAGACGATCGCCTATGACAAAAGATGCCGACATATCATAACTCCCATCGAAATAAGAGGTAAGCATCGCCGTCCCGGGTTTGCGGGTAGGCAGATTTTCCTCGGGAAAAGAACGATCGATATAAACGGCATCGAAAGTAACGCCCTCTCCCTCGAACGCCTGCAACATCTTATTATGCGCCGGCCAAAAAGTATCCTCGGGAAACGACGGTGTTCCCAATCCGTCCTGATTGGTAACCATCACCAGTTCGAAATCGAGCTTTTCGCGAATATACGCCATATTGCGAAAGACTTTGGGCATGAATTGCAACTTTTCAAGGCTGTCGAGCTGACAATCGATCGGGGGTTCTACGACCAGCGTACCGTCCCGGTCGATAAACAAGGCTCTTTTCTTCTTCGTATTCATAACGGGTAAGATTGCAGTGTTTCTATCAATACACGGTCTTCTTCGGGCGTCCCGACGGTAATGCGCAGACAATTCTCGCAAAGCGTGATCTTATTCCGGCTGCGAACGATGATACCACGCGCGACCAAATAATCGTAAACCGCTTGCGCATCGTCGAAACGAACCAACAGAAAATTGGCATCGCTGGGATAAATTTTCCGAACGATAGGCAATGCCGACAAACTATTCTTCAAAGCATCTCTCGAAACGACCAATTCCCGTACCCATGCTTGTACCCGATCGTACTTGTCGAGCATCTCGGAGGCATATTGCTGGGTAAGCAGGTTGATGTTATAAGGATATTTTATCTTATTGAAAATGCGAATGATTCCGGGCGAAGCGAAAGCCATACCCAATCGCACGGCAGCCGCTCCCCATGCTTTGGAAAAAGTATGCATCACCACCAAATTGTCATACAGGGGAAGTTCCGGCAGAAAACCGGGCTGCGATGAAAAATCGATATACGCCTCATCGACAACCACAATTCCGGCGAAACGCTGCAAGACTTGTACGATCTTCTCTGTCGGCAGGTTATTGCCCGACGGATTATTGGGCGAACAGAAAAAAATCAGTTTCGTGCAGTCATCGACATTCTCCAACAACGTATCCGCATCGAAATCGAAATCTTCATTCATTCGCACCGGCCGATACTCTACATCGTTGATGTCGGCACAAACCTTATACATACCGTAAGTCGGGTCGATAGCCACGACATTATCTCGTCCGGGGACACAAAAAGCTCTGAACAAGACATCGATACACTCATCACTTCCCACCCCGAGAAAAATCTGTTCGGGTGCAACCCCTTTTATCTCCGCGATTTTCCTTTTCAACTCCCATTGCAAAGGGTCGGGATAACGATTATACGGGGCGTTGTAAGGATTCTCGTTGGCATCGAGAAACACCGATGCCTCTCCCTTAAACTCATCTCGTGCCGAAGAATAAGGTTTCAGATTCAAAATATTGGGACGTACCCACTTTTCAAGATCTAACATAATCCACTTTCTTTTATTATTTAATCTCTTTGCCGAGACGCACCGAAACGGCATTTTTATGGGCGTCGAGCCCTTCATTGGCAGCCATTACCTCTATCACCGGACCAAGACGCAACAAACCGTCCCGGTTGATTTCCTGAAAAGTGATTTTCCGGATAAAACTGTCGAGATTCACTCCGCTATACGCCCGGGCATAGCCGCTGGTAGGCAACGTATGATTGGTTCCCGAGGCATAATCGCCGGCACTTTCGGGCGTGTACGGGCCGAGAAATACCGACCCGACATTGACGACCCGATCGGCTATATCGAGGTAATCGGCACACTGTATAATCAAATGTTCGGGTGCATAGAGATTGGCCAAATCGACCAACTCCTGCTTATCTCGCAACAACACGACACGGCTGTGTGAGAGCGACTTCTCGGTAAGCTCCCGCCGGGACAATACCGACAACTGACGGTCTATCTCGGCAAGCAAGGGCTCGATAACCGACTCGTCGGTGGTAAACAGTATCGACTGGCTGTCGGCCCCGTGCTCGGCCTGAGACAAAAAGTCGGAAGCGACGAATGCCATATCGGACGAAGCATCGGCTATAACCGCTACCTCCGACGGACCGGCCGGCATGTCTATGGCTACCCCGTGCCGGGTTACCTGTTGCTTGGCCTCGGTTACGTATTGATTTCCGGGACCGAAAATCTTATATACACGCGGAACCGACTCCGTCCCGTAAGCCATCGCCCCGATAGCCTGCACACCACCCAATTTATAAATGCGATGGACACCGGCCACCTGTGCGGCATAAAGCACGGCAGGATGCACCTTGCCGTCGGCCGCACAAGGAGTACACAACACGATTTCCCGACAACCGGCCACCCGTGCAGGAACGGCCAGCATAAGAACCGTCGAAAAAAGCGGAGCTGTACCGCCGGGAATATATAATCCCACACGTTCTATGGGTACGGCTTTCTGCCAGCAAACGACACCGGGCGTCGTCTCTACCTTGCGCGTTTCCATTGCCTGCGAGGCATGGAAACGGGATATATTTTCACCGGCAACGGCGATCGCGTCTTTCAACTCGGAAGAAACTGCGGCTTCGGCTTCGGCCATCTCTTCGGGCGAAACTTCGAGTGTTTCTATTTCCGCTCCTTGAAAACGACGGACATATTCCCTTACGGCCTCATCGCCCCTGTTTCGTATATCGGCCAACATATCCGATACCGTCTCTCCCAACATGCGGGCATCGAGGTGCGGTCGTTCTACGATATGCGCCCATGTATCACGGGCAGGATATTTAATGATTTCCATACTTTCTCCTATTCATTAAAGAACCATTTTCTCGATATTCAACGCCAATATGCCCTCGGCTCCTACCGATTTGAGCTTGTTGATAATCTGCCAAAAACATTTCTCGTCGAGAACCGTATGTATCGAACACCATCCTTCCTGTGCCAACGGCATGACCGTAGGACTCTTGATACCGGGAAGCACGGCCAAAATATCGTCGACAGCCGAGGCCGGCGCATTCATCAATACATATTTCTTATCTTCGGCCTTCTGTACGGCTTCCATACGGAAAAGAAATTCATCGAGAATCTCTTTTTTCTCTTCGGACAACCCGGGTGTCGCAATAAGTACGGCTTCGGACTTCACGACAACTTCCACCTCCCGGAGATTGTTGCTCACCAACGTGCTGCCCGAACTGACGATGTCGAATATCGCATCGGCCAGACCGATACCGGGAGCAACCTCTACCGATCCGGTAATGACGTGAATATCGGCCGAGATATTATTTTCCTGTAAAAAACGACGTAAAATCACCGGATAAGACGTTGCGATTTTACGACCGTTGAACCATGAGAGCCCCGGATAATCCACATCTTTGTGTATGGCAAGAGAAAGTCGGCATTTACTGAAACCCAATTCCTTTACCACATCGGCTTTCTGTTCTTTCTCCAAGAACTCATTCAGCCCTACGATTCCTACATCGGCCACACCCGAAGCTACCGAATCGGGTATATCATCGTCTCTCAAAAAAAGTACTTCGACAGGAAAATTGGGAGATTGCACCAGAAGTGTGCGTTTTCCCGACGACAATTTGATACCGGTTTCGGAAAGCAATGCCATAGAATCTTCATTCAGGCGACCTTTTGATTGAATTGCAATACGTAACATTTTATCTTGTTTTTAGAATCGGCGAAATAAAAAACGCCAGCCCTTTGAAGAGGCAAGCGTTTTATCGGTACATTATCTTAAAATCCACACACAACTACCCACCTCTTAAAACTAAGAGCCATGATGAGCATGATGGTGGTGAATCATATTGTACATAACGTTTCTGATGTTTCGTTTGGCAAAGATATTCAAACTCTCGCAAATTCCAAACCTTTTGTGATAAAATTTTGTTCCCGACTCATTTTAATATCGAATTTATGAAAAATCTCTATCACAGTTTCTCCCTCGTACGACCCGGAGATACTCTGTTCCTCCCCTCCTCTTACAAACACTTGATAAACGGAGAAACGATCCCTCCGTAAAAATAATCGCGGAGCCTCCCCGACATATTCAAAAATTCCCTATCTTTGAAATAATTCCAAAATCAGAAAACTATGGAACTGTCTCTCGAATTGATATGCCGCCCCTTGATTGCCGGACTGCTGGGAGCCGTCATCGGCCTCGACCGGGCTTACCGGGCCAAAGAAGCCGGATTCCGGACCCACTTCCTCGTATGTCTGGGCAGCGCCTTGTTCATGCTCGTATCGCAATACGGATTCTCCGATGTCATACAAGAGGGGGTTACTCGTTTCGACCCGGGACGCGTGGCGGCGCAAGTGGTAAGCGGTATCGGCTTTATCGGAGCCGGGACGATCATCATTCACCGACAATTCGTGCGCGGGCTGACCACTGCTGCCGGACTATGGGCCACTTCGGGCATCGGACTGGCTATCGGCGGCGGACTATACGGGCTGGGAATCGCCGCTACGGCCTTTACCCTGCTGGGGCTGGAACTGCTGACGATCTTATTTAAAAAGACAGGTATACACAGTTGCTGCATAAAATTCTCGACCGGACAATACGAGAACATTCAGAAAATTATGGAAACAATACGCCTACAAGAGGGGCGCATTACCTCATACGACGCCGAAGAACGTTCGATAGGCGACCAAAAACGTTATTTTGTCTCCATTATTCTACGCTACAATTCTCCCAAAGAGGAGTTTGAGATATACCAATACATTCAACAACTCCCCGACTTGTTTATTGAAAAAATCGAGTAAACCGATGATTTGCATATTTATCACAAACGGTCAAATTTTAGGGAAGGAAAAAATTACCACATCGAAACTTGAAAACAAAATAATAGGATATAAATAAGCATGATATAAGTAATATATAAAATATACCTGATCCGACTTAACAAAAAATAAAAACATATTGTTTTTTATTTTTTATTCACTATCTTTGCCAAACAGAATTCCATTCTTAACAGAAAATTTGTTTGAATCCTAAAAAACAAATCTCTCTATGAAGTTTGTTCGCAGAGAGTTATCTGTCCGTGAGGATAGACTTTTTCATTCTATTAGAGCATCTTTTGCAGGAATAATCCCCTGTAAAAAGAAAAAAGTACCATTGTCTGAGACAGATGATGGTATTTTTTATACGCATATATCAATCACCGTTTCTCGGTGCACAATACCGAAATATAGGTAGAAGAAAGATGAACAATTCCGTTTTTTTCGTTTTATCTTTGTATAATCCAAAACAGGTAGACTGTTACGGAAGGATTCGATAATTTTTGTCCGGCCGTTCCTTTGCCATATCTTTGTACAACCTTATCTCTCGACAATATGATAAAAAGTATATTACCCGTTCTCGAAATGAGTTGTGCCGTATGTGCCAACAACGTAGAAATCGCTGTGAAAAAACTTCCGGGCGTACGGTCGGCTGTCGTAAATTTTGCGGCAGAGAATCTTTTGGTCGAATACGACCCGACCATGCTATCGCTCGAAAAAATACAAGAGGCTGTACAAGCAGCCGGATACGACCTCATCATATCGGAAGAAGAAAAAGAAAAACAACGTGAAGCCGCCTCTTTACGGCACTACAAGTCCCTGCGTAACCGTATGCTTGTAGCTTGGGTGTTTGCTATCCCGCTCATGGTCGTTTCGATGAGTTTCATGCACACACCGCATATCGAATGGGTTTTACTCGGCCTCACCCTTCCCATTTTGCTTTATTCGGGACAATCTTTCTATGTTCACGCATGGAAACAACTAAAACAACGCACATCAAACATGGATACGCTCGTGGCACTGAGTACCCTCACGGCGTTTCTGTTGAGCCTGCTTATGACACTCTTCCCCGGATATTGGGGCGATTACGGCATCGAAACCCATGTCTATTACGAAGCTTCGGGTATGATCATCGCATTTGTCCTTATCGGTAAATTCATGGAAGAACGTGCCAAACGGAGTACCTCTTCTGCCTTGAAAAGCCTCATGGGATTGCAACCGCAGACCGCTCTGAAAATTACCGAATCGGGGAAAACCGAAGTGAATATAGCCACTCTGAAAATTGGCGACCGCATTCTCGTACGTCCGGGTGAAAAGGTTGCTGTCGACGGGTTCGTCATCGAAGGGGAATCTTTCGTAGACGAAAGCATGATCAATGGAGAACCGATTCCTGCCGATAAAAAAGCGGGAGACAAAGTACTGGCCGGAACCATCAATCACGACGGAGCTCTTACGATAGAAGCATGTGCCGTAGGTGCGCAAACACTCCTTTCCCAAATCGTGCGACGCGTACAAGAGGCACAAGGTAGCAAAGCTCCGGCACAACGGTTGGCCGACCGTATCAGCAGCAAATTCGTCCCGACCATCATCATTCTCGCGATTCTCACATTTATCATTTGGGAATATTTTTACGATGGGCCGGGCGTACTGGCATACAGCCTGCTGGCCGCCATATCGGTACTGGTCATCGCCTGCCCATGCGCATTGGGACTGGCTACACCTACGGCGTTGATGGTAGGAATAGGCAAAGCCGCCCGAGAACATATCCTTATAAAAGATGCCGTCGCCCTCGAAAAAATGGGACAAGTCGACAGTGTCGTCCTCGACAAGACCGGTACGCTCACGCAAGGCCGTCCCGAAGTCATCGACATCGTGTGGCTGAAACCAGCCGACGACCGATACATCGACCTGCTCATTGCCGCCGAAACCCAATCGCAACACCCACTGGCCAAAGCAATCGTTTCGCATTGGAACGACCGCACTCCGGGAGAACCTCGTATCGAACACTTTGAAAACATCTCGGGAAAAGGTATCGAAATAAAATCCCGGGGAGAAACATTCCGCATAGGTAATCGTTCCTTCATGCTTACGGAACCGGCACTTTCGCCCGAAACCGAAGAAAAAATTTCATCGTGGTTATCCGAAGGGAAAAGCGTCGTCTATTACGGCGGCCATGAAGGAATCATCGCCATCATCGCCATAGCCGACAGGATAAAAAAATCGTCGGCCGAAGCCGTAACCCGATTACAACAACTCGGCATCGAAGTGTACATGCTCACCGGAGACAATGACGCGACCGCCCGTTCCGTCGCCCGATCGGTCGGAATCACTCGTTTCAAGGCAGAAGTACTGCCGCAAGATAAAGAAGACTTTGTATCCGGCTTACAAAAGGTAGGAAAAACCGTCGCCATGGTAGGAGACGGAATCAACGATTCGCAGGCATTGGCCCGCGCCGACGTGAGCATAGCCATGGGGCAAGGAACCGATATCGCGATGCAGGTAGCGATGGTAACACTCATGAATTCCGACCTCCTGCTGCTCACTCGCGCCGTGCGGCTTTCTCGCAGTACGACGCGTATTATCCGGGAAAACCTCTTTTGGGCATTCATCTACAATGTCGTATGTATTCCCGTCGCCGCCGGGGTATTGTTCCCGATAAACGGCTGGCTGCTCAATCCCATGTGGGCGAGCGCCGCTATGGCTTTCAGCTCGGTATCGGTCGTTCTCAACAGTCTGCGATTGAAATGGAAATAACTCATCTAAAAAAATAAAACTATGAAAACAAGCTCATTCAAAACAAACGCCAAATGCGGCGGATGCGTCGCCAAAATAGAAACATCTCTCAATACGGCGGTAGCCCGCGACCAATGGAACATCGACCTTTCTACACCCGACCGGATACTAACAATCACCAGTGATTTGTCCGACGAAGAAGTCGTTCGCCTTGTTACCGCAGCCGGCTTCAAAGCCGAAAAAATAGATTAAGGTTCTCATCTACCCCCAAAACGCGCCCCGGGTGAAAATATTCACGTCGGGGCGTATTTTTGTTTTTAGAACTATCCTCTCCGGTTTTCCGAAACTCGGAATAAATTGTTATTTTTGTAGTAATCATACAATAGCCACTCAAAGACCCACTCGAGAAATAGACCATACTTTTAAAATACCTTTAAATCTATACTTACCGAATTGATAAAAAAATCTACCGATATGAAAAACAAAAGAAACACAATTCTTTACCTCCGATTTTTTCTTCTCGTTTTCTTTATATCAACCGGTACAACAATACCTACACAGGGACAAGAAAACGATACTTTACTAAACAAAGGAGTTGAAGCCTATAACGCCAATCGGTATGATGAGGCAATCGAATACCTCCGACCATCGGCACAAAACGGGAATCCCATTTCCCAATTTTTCTTGGGGAGCTGTTACTTCAACGGAAATGGAGTAAAAAAAAGTTATAACGAGGCGGCTAAGTGGTTCTATAAATCTGCACTACAAGGCGTAACATATGCCCAAACCCTTCTCGCCACTCTTTATGAAAACGGCTTGGGGGTAGAAAAAGATACAGACGAAGCACTGAAACTTTATACATGGGCTCAAAACGGTGGTAAACCGACTCCTGAAAATACCTCCTTAAAACCTCTGAGACTGAAAACAGACAAAGGAAAACCCGACAATGCGGTAGACGTATTAACGGATTTAGGACAAACTCTGATAAGCATTGCTGGGAATACACCGGAAAGTAATCTATCCCAGACAGAAACAGAGGATAGGTCCACAAAACAAACTAAAAATCGTTCTGCAAGAAAAAATAAAGAAAAGGAGATGCAAAATAAAAAATTCCTCGCGGCATACCGGAATGCAAACAAAGCTTACAACGGATGGGAAGACCAGTTGAGAGACATGAAATTGAATCCTGAAAAATACACGCATTTGTCCGACGACCAATTTTGTCAAAAAGTCAGTAACATACAAAATAAAATGAAGAAAATCAGAATACAAATTACAAACGAATACGACACACAACAACGAAAATCCGATCTCGAAGATTGGACTCCGGCACGCTGTCGTTAAAAATCGAACCCTCAATATAGCAAGTCCGATAAATTAATCTGCCCAAAGTGTAACCTTTTGTCGTATGATGCGTCTAACCGATAAAAAAGAAAGCCATGAAAAAAACAGTTTTATTATTGTTTCTTCTTCTGCTCACTGCAGCATGCAACCGCATGAAAATCACAGAACAACCCGAAATAGCACTCAATAGCTCGTCAAACTATCTTTCGCTCGAACGTATCGTATGTACCCCCGAAGCAACCCGACTCGACTTGACCGTATGCTGTATTCCCGGAAAAGGATTTTCGATAGAAAAAGAGGCCTATCTGCAAAGTCGGGAAAGCGGACTGAAATATGCACTGACAGGTGCAGAAGGCATCGAACTGGGTAAGAAAATAAAAACCGACTCCACCGGTCTGGCCGACATTTCATTATTATTCGAACCGCTTCCTGCCGATGAAAAGAAAATCGATTTTATCGAAAGCGAAGATTGGCAACTCTTCGGTATCGACCTGAACAACAAGAAAAAAACAGTACAGATAGAGTGCCTCATAGAAGGGTCGGTTATAAACCGTCCCCAAAGTTCGGCCATTCTGTTGAATACATCGGAAGATGTTTTCGACCGACATACCAAGGGAAATATCGTTATCCCCATACGCAACGGAAAATTTTCGTACCTGTTGCGAACCGATACCTGTACAGCATACGGACTTTGTTTCAATGACGAATGGAGAAACGGAAGCATGCGCAACAAAGAATTTTTTGCCGAACCGGGGCGTATCTATCTGACTATCGACGGTGAAGATTCCATGCGTATAGAAGGAGGGAAACTCACCAACGAATATCAAAATATTCGGAGATACGGACAGGATCGTATGCAACCGATTTACGATAAACGAGACTCCCTCTACAACATAGAGAAACTTTACACACCCGAGGTATATGCCCTTTTCAAAGAAATGGATAGTTGCAATGACCCGACTCAACGACGTCTATTGAGTGAAAAATTCCAAAACCTGCGTGTAGAGGGAAAAGCATACAGCCGGGAAGGTAATGCTTTACAAAAAAAAGCAGAACAGACCCATACAGAAATCGAAAAATGGGAACTCAATAAAATAGCAAATCACCCCTCGCTCGCAACCTACTACCGACTTTTTGAAAAAATAAAAAAAGCGGTTGTCTATTCGAGACAGACCATACCCGATTCCATTATGGAAATTTATCGGGTCCTCTACAAACCGGCATATCCCGACCACCCTTTTACCCGGGACATCGAGCAATACATCAAAGCGCAACAAAGTTTCGTCGGGGGAAAATATATCGACTTTGTCCTTCCCGACACGACAGGAACAACACACCGTCTGTCGGAATTGCTGCAAGGGTGTAAAATAGCCCTCATCGACTTCTGGTCGATACACTGCGGCCCATGCCGAAGGACTTCGAAAGCCATGATTCCCGTATATGAAAAATACAAGGACAAAGGATTCCGTGTCATAGGCATCAGTCGCGACGGTATGCAACAAATGATACGGGGAATACACCATGACGGCTACCCATGGATAAACCTTATCGACGAATACAATGAAAATCAGATATTCAAAAGTTACGGCATAGATAACGCTGCCGGATACACATTCTTGGTAGACGGAAACGGAACAATCATCGCTGCCGATGCAACGATAGAAGTAATGATCTCTCTCATCGAAAAATACTGCAAATAACGACTGCCGGACTTTTCTCCAATGCGTATGGCGTTAGCCTTATATAAGGCTAACGCCATACGCATTTTATATATTTAACACATTTGCAAAAAACCTTTTTTTCCCCTTTTAGTCTAAGCTCTATAAAATATAAACCCAATCTGCCATGAAAAAAATCACACTTCTTGCAATTATCGTTTTAACGACTCTACCGATAGGTGGTCTATCGGCACAAATTCGTTCGGACTACCGACAAAAAGTAATGAGTTGGACCCGTACGGCTTCACGCATCGACAATCGTTTCTTTACTCTTCATACCGACGAAGCCAAACGTATCGCCGATAACTTGGTGCTTTATCAGCTCGATTCGGGAGCATGGCCCAAAAATATCTATTTTCCCGGAGAAATAACCGACGAACAGCGCAAGGAAATCGCAAACAATAAAAAGCGTCTCGGGAGCGGAACCATCGATAACGGCTCGACAACTACCGAAATCATCTACTTGTCGAAGGTCTATAACGTTACCCGCGAGAAAAAATACAAACAAGCCGCATTGAAAGGGATCAAATACATTCTCAAAGCGCAATACGAAAACGGGGGCTGGCCACAATTTTATCCGAATGCCAAAGGCTACGCCCGCCATATCACCTATAACGATAACGCCATGATAAATGTCATGAAATTGTTGCGTGATATTTACGAATGCGAACCGCTTTACTGGTATGTACCCCAAGAACTGCGGAAAAAAGCCAAAATCGCATTTGATAAAGGGGTCGAATGTATTCTTGCCACACAAGTAATACAAGACGGAAAACCTACGGTATGGTGTGCACAGCACGACTTCGAATCCCTCGCTCCGGTAAAAGCCCGTGCCTATGAATTACCCTCACTCAGCGGACAAGAATCGGACAATATCGTCCTATTGCTCATGGATATTCCCAACCCCTCTCCCGAAATTATCACCGCCGTAGAAAATGCCATCGCATGGTTTGAAAAATCGAAAATAGAGGGCATTCGTCTCGAATACTACCGTAATGCCGAAGGGCAACGCGATTACCGTATCGTACCGTGCGAAAACTGTCCGCCCATGTGGGCCCGGTTCTATGATCTCGACACCAACCGTCCGTTTTTCTCAGACCGGGACGGTATCAAAAAATACGACATTTCACAAATAGGACATGAACGCCGCACAGGTTATAGTTGGTACAACCGCGACGGAAGTATCGTACTATCCCGTTATAAAATGTGGAAACGCGAGCTTGACGGGAAAAACGGCCGTCCCGAAGGCCGCTCGGCAAACAGATATGGAAATCCCCGTATGTAATCGTTGTTGTAATTGATTTACATACAAAGATAAGGCGACCTTTTGGGTCGCCTTATCTTTGTATATCTTTTCAGTGCATGAAGGGTCTTGGTGTTATATCGAATGAATAAAATCTTCTTTCTTCCATTAGGTCGTTCTTCATAGTACTTATGCCCCGTTTCAGGATGATATATGTCATTCCGAGCACATGAGAGGAATCTCGTGCCATTTGCAAGGGATTCTTCCTCCCTTACGGTCGTCAAGAATGACATGCGGCTTCAAGGGCGCAGCCCTTTGTCATTCCGAGTAAGGACAACATCCCGACGAGGCATTCGCATCATTTGTTTGAGATTCTTCATTCCGCTTACGCTACATTCAGAATGACAGCTAGCTTTTTCGGGGATCTTTCCCCCTGTGGGCCGTCAGAATGATATGCTGTCGTTGCAAGCAAGGGGCGACTGCTTGACGAGGAGCCTCGTCTTTTCATTTGCTTGGGTAGAGATGCTTCGCTGACGCTCAGCATGACAGTGAATGTCATTCCGAACGTATGTGAGGAATCCCATAATACTCTTGCCGGCTTTGTCATTCCGAACCGAAGTCGAAGACGAGTGTGAGGGAATCTATTATCGCTTCTCATAGACAACGATTCTTCAAGGCAAAGCCTTTCAGAATAACATCATACCTTTGCAGGAGATTCTTCGACGCTATACGTCTCAAAATGACAAGTATCCATTCCTAAACAAACACTAAAACCCAAACCAAATCTCATTGGATAAAAGAAGTTTCTCAACCATAACAAGCAAAAACAAATCGATAAGCCTGTCCTACTCATCAAAAAGATTTCGGAACAGCCCCTTTCCGACCGAAGTAGCAAGCATCACGCTCCAATAATGAGAAACATTGTACTCATCGTAACATTCCTCAATAAAATACTCTTCATAAAACCGTTCAAAAATACAAAACGGATTACCGACCTGCAATCGATAATCCGCTTTGAGATTTTATCTTTCAAATTCCATTGCACACTGCAACAGAAAAAGAAAAATTTCTACAACGTAACGCCAGTCTTGAAAATAGCGATTTCGCGATAACCTTTGCGCTCGTTATTCACATGCTCGCCGCTTGCCACAGCAATTATGTACTTGATAAAACGTTCGGCAACAGCGTCCATCGGCTCTCCGTCTACCAACGTACCGGCATTGAAATCGATCCAACCGGGTTTATGGGCCGCCAAATTACTGTTGGTCGATATTTTCATCGTGGGAACATAAGTTCCGAACGGTGTTCCGCGTCCGGTCGTAAACAGCACCATCTGACAACCGCTCGAAGCCAAAGCCGTAGCAGCGACAAGATCGTTACCGGGAGCACTGAGCAAGTTGAGACCTTTTGTTTTGAGACGTTCGCCATACATCAGGACATCTCTCACGATCGATTTTCCACACTTCTGGGTACAACCCAACGATTTTTCTTCGAGCGTGGAAATGCCGCCGGCTTTATTTCCCGGAGAAGGGTTCTCATATACCGGCTGGTTATTAGCCATAAAATAGGCCTTGAAATCGTTGATGAGGTGCACGGTCTTATCGAAAAGTTCGGGTGTACCGCAACGGTTCATAAGAATCGTCTCCGCACCGAACATCTCGGGAACTTCCGTCAGTACCGTCGTTCCGCCTTGCGAAACGAGGAAATCGGAAAATACGCCCAACAACGGATTGGCCGTAATACCCGAAAAACCATCGGAACCGCCGCATTTGAGGCCGACACGCAATTCGCTCAGGGGCACATCTACCCGCACATCCTTAGATGCCTTGGCATATAGCTCTCTCAAAAGCGACATACCCGTCTCGAACTCATCGTCGACTTTCTGGCACACCATGAATTTCACGCGTTCCTCATCGATTTCACCCAGAAGTTCTTTGAAGGCCTCCATTTGGTTATTCTCGCAACCGAGGCCGACAACCAGTACAGCACCGGCATTGGGGTGCTTTACCATATCACGCAATACCTTACGGGTATTTTCGTGGTCATTGCCGAGTTGCGAACAACCATAATTATGCGGGAACGAAACGATAGCGTCGACACCTTCACCGTTTGTTTCTTTACGAAGATTTTCGGCCAACTGGTTGACAACACCGTTTACGCAACCGACTGTCGGGATAATCCATATCTCGTTACGTACACCCACCTCGCCGTTTTTACGACGATACCCTTTGAAAGTAAGTCCTTTATCAGCTTGCGAAACGTCGACCAATTTGGGGGTATAGGTATAATCGAGCAATCCTTCGAGATTGGTTTTGATATTCTTCTCGTTCACCCACGCTCCTTTGGCAATAGCGGCACGGGCATGACCGATGGGATATCCATACTTGATAATATGCTCATCGGCCGAGAAATCCTGCAAGGCCACTTTATGTCCGGCAGGAATATCTTCGGCTACGACGATTTCGATACCGTCGACCGTAAGCCGATCGCCCTTTTTCAAGGGATCGACGGCTACGACAACGTTATCGGCAGGATTGATTTTAATAAAACGTGTACTCATAAAAAGGGATTAGAGAATTGTTTTTACCGTTTCGAGCATTCCTTTTTCCTGAATCGAATCGAGATAACCTTTCACTGCATCGGTGAGACCGGGTATATTGTTGAGGTTTTCTCCCCAAATCGATTCGGCAGCCAATACGCCTTCGGCCACTTTTTGGGTGCAGCCCGTTGCCCACAAATCTTTGAGCAGTTGCATGATTTCGGGGGCATCATTGGGTACGATTTCGGCACCGTCGGCACGAACACCACCTTTATAATAGGTAATGATGGCAGCCAAACCCAACACGAGACCTTTGGGCAACTCGCCTTTACGTTCGAGATATACTTTCAGACCGGGAAGGTCGCGAGTCTCGTATTTCGGGAACGAATTGAGCATAATCGAAGTTACCTGATGGTCAACGAACGGATTGTTGAAACGTTCGAGCACATCCTCGGCAAATTTTTTGAGTTCGTCTTTCGGCAGATTCAATGTTTCCATCAATTCGTCGAACATCACTTTATGAATGTATTTACCCACCACTTCGTGCTGGCAGGCTTCGCGTACGATATTGATACCCGAGAGGTAAGCCACGGGCGACAATACGGTGTGCGGGCCGTTGAGCAAGGTAACTTTTCTCTCGTGATAAGGAGCTTCGGAAGGAACGAAGAGCACATTGAGGCCGGCTTTGTCGGCGGGGAATTCTTTGGCTACGCTCTCGGGAGCTTCGATGACCCACAAGTGGAAAATTTCGGCTTGTACCACCAAGTTGTCGTCATATTGCAATTTTTCTTTGATAGCAGCAATATCTTTGCGGGGGAATCCCGGTACGATACGGTCTACGAGCGTGGCATATACTCCGCAAGCCTCTTCGAACCATTTTTTGAAATCTTCACCGAGATTCCACAATTCGATATATTGATAGATGGTCTCTTTCAGTTTATGACCGTTGAGGAAAATAAGTTCGCAGGGGAAGATGATAAGTCCTTTGGTCTTATCGCCGTTGAACGTTTTATAACGATGATAAAGCAACTGGGTCAGTTTACCGGGATAAGAAGAAGCGGGAGCATCGTCCAATTTACAAGTGGGATCGAAAGCGATACCTGCCTCGGTCGTATTGGATATGACAAAACGCATCTCGGGTTGCTCGGCGAGTTTCATAAACTCGTCGTTCTGTGTATAGGGATTGAGTGCACGGCTGATGACATCGATCATCGTAAGGCTGTTTACCACCTGACCTTTGTCAAGGCCTTGCAGATTTACGTGGTAAAGGCAATCCTGCTCATTGAGCATATCGACCATACCTTTTTCGATCGGTTGTACAACAACTACACTACTATTGAAATCAGCTTTCTCGTCCATATTATAAATAATCCAATCTACAAATGCACGTAGAAAGTTTCCTTCTCCGAATTGAATGATGCGTTCGGGATATTTATTGGCCCGAGCAGTAGTTCTGTTAAGCGGTTTCATAGGTTTTTACTTTTTAAATGTGAGTTATTTTAGAAAAGTTGAAAATCGGTATAATAATCGATGTTCTCGGCCGTAAGAATATCGATAGGCATAAAATTGCGTCGCGGGACGGCTTTTTTGAAAACTTTATATTCGCAAAGGGCTTTCATGGCCCGATACCCTTGCAATTCGGGACGTTGAGAGAGTAAATATCGAATTTTACCTTCTTTCAAAGCCTTAATATTGGGTAACAACGGCTCATACCCCAACAGACGGAAATGAGACAATTGCAGATCTTCGAGATAATAAACGATACGGAAGACTCTCGAATTGAATGTTATACCTTCTCTTACATGAGGGTATTGTATAAAAAAGTCCCGAATCGTCTGCAAATTCAACCGATCGTCCGACGGGTGTAACATTACCAACCGTAAACGATGTGCGGGGAATTTTTCCTGTACATATTTGAGAAATCCCTGATAACGGAGATCCGACTGGTTGGAGCCGACATTTCCGTAACGGTTGATTTTAAAAACCGCTATATCTTTTTGAGGCTCGATGTCGGACAAAAGGAGTTTCGCTGCCAAATATCCGCTCTGCAACGAATCCATTCCGAAATAAGAAAGGGCATTCGCCTCCTCTATATCCGAGTCGATAAAGACATAAGGTATCTGTCGGCTATCGAGCCGTGAAGCCAAATATATCGACGAATCCTTAAAAATCGGAGCCAGCAGTACGGCATCGGCATTCGACGCCAGCAATCTGTCGGCCGAGGCTTCGAAATCACGACTGTCGTACTGGTCAAAAAGAATTTGCTCGACATCGATATTCAGGGTTGCATATTCTTTTGCTGCCAGCTCGACTCCTCGCAACACCTCTATCCAATAATCGTATCCCCCGGCCTTAGGCAACAATGCTGCCACCTTATAATGGCGCTTCGATGCCAAAGCCGAAGCATAAAGATTAGGACGATAGTCCAATTCTTTCAGTACCGCTTCTATTTTCTCACGAGTCCGTACCGATACCTCCCCCCGGTTGTGTAAAACCCGATCGACGGTACCAGCCGACACCCCGGCCATACGGGCAATGTCTTTTATACGGATTTTATCCGAGTTTTTCTCCACGGTGTTGCTTGTTTTTTATTGTCAAAAACGGTCTTTTTGTTCTCGCAAATATATGGTTTTTATTTTGTACATCAAAAAAAAATCGTAATTTCGTGCCCGAACACGGTACAAACCGAAAGGCGTATTTCCAGTTCTGAGGGAAACGGATAATAACGAGAATGTGATACCTTTGCGTAAATTCTTATGTATCATCTTCAAAAAACGTTATCGGGAAAAACCGCACTATCGACAACGATAAAAATATCAATGAATATACCTTTAAAAACTTCATCGTTATGAAAAATTTTATGGATGAAAATTTCTTGCTGCAAACCAAAACCGCACAAGAATTATACCACAACCACGCGGCCAAAATGCCGATTATCGACTATCACTGCCATTTGATACCCCAAATGGTGGCCGACGACCACAAGTTCAAATCGCTGACCGAAATATGGCTCGGCGGAGACCATTACAAATGGCGTGCCATGCGTACCAACGGTGTAGACGAACGTTACTGCACGGGAAAAGACACCTCCGACTGGGAAAAATTCGAAAAATGGGCGGAAACCGTTCCTTATACCATGCGCAACCCGTTGTACCACTGGACTCACCTCGAACTGAAAACGGCTTTCGGGATCGATAAAGTTCTCAACCCTAAAACCGCACGGGAAATTTACGATGAGTGCAACGCCAAATTGGCTCTTCCCGAATATTCCGCCCGGGGCATGATGCGCCGCTACCATGTCGAAGTGGTATGTACGACCGACGATCCTATCGACTCTCTCGAATATCACATCAAAACCCGTGAAAGCGGATTCGAAATAAAAATGCTTCCCACTTGGCGTCCCGATAAAGCCATGGCCGTAGAAGTACCTTCGGAATTCCGCGCATACATCGAAAAACTCGGGGAAGTGAGCGGTATAACCATCTCGACTTTCGATGATATGGTAGCCGCCCTGAAAAAACGCCACGATTTCTTTGCAGAGCAAGGCTGTAAACTCTCCGACCACGGTATCGAAGAATTCTATGCCGAAGATTATACCGACGCCGAAATCAAAGCGATATTCAATAAAGTATATGGTGGTACGGCTCTTTCGCACGAAGAAATTCTCAAATTCAAATCGGCCATGCTTATCGTATTCGGAGAAATGGATTGGGAAACCGGCTGGACACAACAATTCCACTACGGCGCTATTCGCAACAACAACTCTAAAATGTTCAAACTCTTAGGGCCCGATACCGGATTTGACTCGATCGGAGAATTCACCACAGCCAAAGCGATGGCCAAATACCTCGATCGTCTCAATAGCAACGGCAAACTCACCAAAACCATCTTGTACAACCTCAATCCTTGCGCCAACGAAGTAATCGCGACCATGCTCGGAAACTTCCAGGACGGAACGATTCCCGGGAAAATACAATTCGGTTCGGGTTGGTGGTTCCTCGACCAAAAAGACGGTATGGAAAAACAGATGAATGCTCTTTCTCTTCTCGGTCTGTTAAGCCGCTTCGTAGGTATGCTCACCGACTCTCGCAGCTTCCTTTCTTATCCGCGTCATGAATACTTCCGCCGTACCCTCTGCAACCTCGTAGGCAACGACGTCGAAAACGGAGAAATTCCTTACGCCGAAATAGACCGGGTACGTCAAATGATCGAAGACATCAGCTATTACAACTCTAAAAATTTCTTTCAATTTTAATATCAATCAACACAAACTGCTATGAGCAAAAAAGTTGTTACTTTCGGGGAAATCATGTTGCGACTGGCAACACCCGGTTATCTGCGTTTTTCACAGGCTAAGGAATTTTCCGCTACCTTCGGCGGTGGGGAGGCAAACGTGGCCGTCTCTTTGGCCAACTACGGACTCAATGCCGAATTCGTTACCCGTATGCCTAAAAACGACATCGCAAAGGCTTGCGAAATGGATCTGCACAAATATGGTGTCAAAACCGATAATTTCATTTACGGGGGAGACCGGCTCGGTATATACTTCCTCGAAACCGGGGCTGTGGCTCGTGCCAGCAAGGTCGTTTACGACAGAGCTTATTCGGCCATCGCTGAGATCAAACCGGGTATGATCGACTGGGAAAAGGTACTCAAAGGGGCCGACTGGTTCCACTGGACGGGTATTACGCCGGCACTCTCGCAGGGGGCGGCCGATGCGTGTCTCGAAGCGATCAAAGTGGCCAACAAACTCGGTGTTACCGTCTCGTGCGACCTCAATTACAGAAAGAACCTTTGGAAGTATGGTAAATCGGCGGCCGAAATCATGCCGGCTCTCGTGGAGGGCTGCGACGTGATTCTCGGTAACGAGGAAGACGCCGAGAAGGTGTTCGGTATCAAACCCGAGGGTTTCGATGTGGCTCAGACCAACGGCGAGGTGAATGCGGCCGAGTTCGAATCGGTTTGTACTCAACTGATGAAGAAATTCCCGAGGGCTAAGAAAGTGATCATCACTTTGCGCGGTTCTATCAATGCCAACCACAATACGTGGGGCGGGGTGCTTTTTGCCGACGGCAAATTGTTCCAGTCGCGCCGGTACGACATCACCCACATCGTGGACCGTGTCGGTGGTGGGGACTCTTTCATGGGCGGGCTTATCTACGGGTTGCTCACTTATACCGGTGATGACCAAAAGGCGCTCGACTTCGCTGTGGCGGCTTCGTGCCTGAAACACACCATATATGGCGACTACAACCTGGCAACTGTCGAGGAGGTCGAAAAACTTATGAGCGGCGATGCTTCCGGACGGGTGTCCAGATAAGTGAATATATCTTTTCAAGAACAAATTATTATCTAAATAAAACTAACAATTATGGCTAAATTTTCAAAAACAGAGGTTCTCCAAAAAATAGCCTCCACCGGTATGGTTCCGGTATTCTATCACAAAGATCCCGAAGTTGCCAAACAAGTAGTAAAAGCTTGCTATGAGGGTGGTGTTCGCGCATTCGAATTTACCAACCGAGGTGATTTCGCCCACGAAGTATTTGCCGAAGTGGTAAAATTCGCCGCCAAAGAATGTCCCGAAATGGCAATGGGTGTAGGTTCGATCGTAGACCCCGCAACTGCCGCCTTGTATATCCAGTTGGGAGCAAACTTCGTGGTTGGCCCGCTGTTCAACCCCGAAATATCCAAAGTATGTAACCGCCGCCTCGTTCCTTACACCCCGGGTTGCGGATCGGTATCGGAAATCGGATTTGCACAAGAATCGGGTTGCGACCTCTGCAAAGTATTCCCCGGCGACGTTCTCGGAAACGCTTTCGTAAAAGGATTGAAAGCCCCCATGCCTTGGAGTAACCTGATGGTAACCGGCGGTGTGAAACCTACCCGCGAAAACCTCGAAGGTTGGTTCAAAGCCGGCGTTACCTGCGTAGGTATGGGCAGCAACCTCTTCCCCAAAGAGGTTATAGCCGCCAAAGAGTGGAGCAAAATCACCGACCTCTGCAAAGGTGCACTCGACATCATCAAAGAAATCCGCTAATAAATTCGGTAGAGAAGGCCGGTTCTCACAATCGGTCTTCTCTACTTTTTCTCTGTAACTTTTATTTATCATAAAAACACGTTTTATGGCTCAAACTTCAACAACAACTAAACTGGCAACAAACTGGCGATGGTGGATGTGCGTATTGCTTTTTGTCGCAACTACCGTCAATTACATGGACCGCCAAGTGTTGTCTCTCACTTGGAAAGATTTTATCGCGCCCGAATTCCACTGGACCGATAACGACTACGGTACAATTACCGCCACATTCTCTATCATTTACGCCATCTGCATGCTCTTTGCCGGTAAATTCGTAGACTGGATGGGCACCAAAAAAGGATATCTTTGGGCTATCGGCGTATGGAGTTTCGGAGCATGTGCTCACGCACTCTGCGGTTGGCTCACCATGCACATCGAAGACTATCAGACCGTAGCTGCCATGACATCGGTACAAGCCGGGACAACAGCGGCCCTCGCTATTGCTACCACCAGTGTATGGCTTTTTATTGCTGCTCGCTGTATTCTCGCCCTCGGTGAGGCAGGAAACTTCCCCGCCGCCATCAAAGTAACCGCCGAATATTTTCCCAAAAAAGACCGCGCATTTGCTACCTCTATCTTCAATTCAGGTGCTTCGGTTGGTGCATTGGCAGCTCCTGCAACCATACCTTTGCTGGCTCAATACTTCAAAGACCTCGGCATCGGCGGTGGTTGGGAAATGGCATTCATTATCATCGGTGCTCTCGGATTCTTATGGATGGGATTTTGGGTATTCATGTATGAAAAACCAGAGAAATCGAAATTTGTAAACAAAGCCGAGCTCGAATATATTCTCCAAGACGAAAAAGGCGAAAAAACCGTAGAAGAGTCGAAAGGTGAAGAAAAAACCATTCCTTTCTGGAAATGTTTCTGTTACCGCCAAACATGGTCGTTTATCGTAGGTAAATTCTTCACCGACGGTGTGTGGTGGTTCTACCTCTTCTGGGCTCCCGCCTACTTCTCCGACCAATACGGTTACGCATCGAGTTCGAGTATGGGTATCGCACTCATTTTCACCCTCTATGCCATCGTTACCGTGCTCTCTATCTTTGGGGGTTATCTGCCCCGCCTCTTTGTCGATAAAAAAGGTATGAACCCCTATGCCGGACGTATGTTGGCTATGCTTATCTTTGCATTCCTTCCCCTCCCCGCCTTGTTTGCACAAAGTGCCGGAGCCATCTCGGTATGGTGGCCTGCTATCATTATCGGTCTGGCCGGAGCCGGACACCAAGCATGGAGTGCCAACCTCTTCTCGACTATCGGCGACATGTTCCCCAAAAGCGCCATCGCAACCATCACCGGTATCGGCGGTATGGCGGGAGGTATCGGCTCGTTCCTCATCAACAAAGGTTCGGGCACACTGTTTACTTACGCTG